>NZ_JADCLR010000019.1:0-1098 GCF_015233815.1 Dysgonomonas sp. GY617 | reverse complement strand
GAAGGCGGCGCACTTTACACTGCTCCCGGACGTATCAACCTGATCGGCGAACATACCGACTATAACGGCGGATTCGTACTACCCGGCGCCATCGACAAAGCCATGTACTGCATGATCAAACCAAACGGAACAACAGACACCATAAAAGCATACGCTTTAGACCTCGAAGAAATGGACGAATTCCAACTAGACGACGTACCCATCAAACAATGGGCAAAATACATCTTCGGAGTATGCCTTGAAATGATCAAACGAGGAGCCAAAATACAAGGCTTCGACGTAGTCTTTGCAGGAGACGTACCACTAGGCGCAGGCATGTCATCCTCAGCAGCACTCGAAAGCTGTTTCGGATTCGCACTAAACGATATGTACAATTTAGGTTTCGACCGATTCGAACTAGCCAAAATAGGACAAGCCACCGAACATAACTACGTAGGCGTAAAATGCGGAATCATGGATCAATTCGCATCCTGCTTCGGAAAAGAAGGATCACTCATCCGTTTAGACTGTCGCTCCTTAGAATACGAATACGTACCATTCGATCCCAAAGGATACCGATTAGTGCTCATAAATACCTGCGTAGAACACGAGCTAGCCTCATCAGCCTACAACAAACGCAGAGAATCATGCGAAAACGCAGCCTCATACATCCGTAAATACCATCCCGAAGTAGAGTTTCTAAGAGACGCAACACTTGATATGCTCAAAGAAGTAGCCAACGAAGTAAGCGCCGAAGACTACATACGAGCAGAATTTGTAATCGAAGAAATTCAACGTCTGTTAGATGCCTGCCAAGCCCTTAAAGAAGGAGACTACGAAACAGTAGGAAAAAAGATGTATGAAACCCATATCGGTTTAAGCCGTAAATACGAAGTAAGCTGTCCCGAACTGGACTTCTTAAACGATGTTGCCCGTCAGTGCGGAGTAACCGGCTCTCGTGTTATGGGCGGAGGTTTCGGTGGCTGTACCATCAACCTTGTAAAAGATGAATTACACGATGGCTTTATTAAACGTGCTACCGAAAGCTACGAACAAAAGTTCAAGATCAAGCCTAAAGTGTACGATGTCATTATTAAAGATGGTGCCCGAAAATTATAA
>NZ_JADCLR010000018.1:0-1096 GCF_015233815.1 Dysgonomonas sp. GY617 | reverse complement strand
ACAATGGACTCCGCTCCGGCGATGAAATCATCAAACAACAAGTCGACTACAAAGATCCAGGAAGATCTGGTGAAAATGTTATATGGGATTTTGGCAAGCTAAAGTCTGTCAATGATGAATATTCTCTTGTGTACAGCTCTCCTGTACTACAAGAAAAGTCATTTTATGTTATGGGCTATGATACTATACAAGTAAAGAATACAGCTCAAAATTCGCTGATTATTGGTACTGAACACAATACGATGTATTATTACCAACTAAAAGAGAATCAACTCTTATTACTGGGACATGAGAATCCTACTAACTTGTTGCACTACATTCAACCTATAGTGTCTGCGACCTATCCTACTAATTATAAGCAAAACCAAATTAGTTCTTATCAATCTGAAGGAATCTATTCTGGAAGAATCTCTTTTGACACTAAAGGTGATGTAACTACTCAGGCTGATGCGTATGGAGCAATTATACTACCTACGGGTGATACTTTGAGCCATGTCTTACGTATCAAGACTGTGCAAACAATCTCCGAAATTATAAGAAGTATTAATCCTGCACTGAATGACTCTTTGCAAATGGTGGTAGAGACTTATAAATGGTATTCGAAAGGATACCGTTATCCTATTTTTGAAACGATCAGGGCTATAAATACAACGGATTCTTTAAATACTCAGGAGTATCAAACGGCTTTCTTCTTTCCTCCCCAAGAGCATCTATATCTAGATTATGATAAAGATAATTTGGCTGTTTTAGATAGTCTATGGAATATAGAGCATAATAAGGATATTGATAATCCTATTGTAAATCCTGAAAATGAAGTTAAGCTGTCTTATAACTTTTATCCTAATCCTGTAGAATCTCAATTGACTCTAGAATATTATCTGGAAAATACAACAACGGTCAATATTAGCTTGTATTCAATGGATGGTAAGTTGGTAAAGAATCAGTCTATTGGCAAACTAGATAAAGGTATACATACGGAGTATATGGATTGTAGTAGCCTTGTTAAAGGGACGTATATTCTAAGAATTGAGGCTAATAACAAATCAACTTCTGATAAAATTATTAAAAAGTGAAAAATAATATGAAGAAAATAATA
>NZ_JADCLR010000017.1:0-1005 GCF_015233815.1 Dysgonomonas sp. GY617 | reverse complement strand
GGCTAAGTATTCTAGTAATAGCGTTGGCTTAATTGCCTTCCACTAGCGTCCGTACAACGGTTAGTATACGATAGTATGCTAGGAGGATAATAGGTCGAAACATCCTCCCGTGAGGACACTATACGGGTGTTCCGCCAGTCTGGATTTATTAAGGTGATTATAGTGCAGGATATCCACCTCTTCCCATTCCGAACAGAGAAGTTAAAGCCTGTAACGCCAATGGTACTATGAAACATGGGAGAGTAGGTCGTCGCCGTTTTAAGTATGAATCATGCAACTATAAAAGTTGCATGATTTTTCACTAGATATCATTCCGAAAGTCCATCGGGTTTTGTTCGGAAAAGTTTTCACAGATAATTTGATTTCGTTCTACATCAGATTTGAAATCATCCCATTTATAGCCGTAGTCATCCAAAAGTTCAATCTGTTCTGCTTGGGTAAAGTCATTCATTTCGCTGCTTGCGGTAAGCCATAGCTGACGATTGTTGACTAAAGCTTTTACTTCCTCATCTGTTTGGGCATCCTGGAGCAACTTTTTAGGATTACTCTTGTATCTCTCGAATAATTCAACCTCACTGGCATCGGAATCAGGCATGCACTTTTCGTTGTAGATATTAGGTTCGCAATACCAGAATTCACGATCTGATATTTTGAGACAGAACTGGAGATTGTCGGGGTCAGTACATGTAATATTGGGATTGAAAAGGTTTTGCATCATTTCTTAAGCCATTTATAGAATTCTTCTCTGTAGGATTTTATATTAAGTTTGCTTATAAACAGGATTTAGAAATTCTTTCATTATCTGATAGTTGAGTCTGCGCCCTTGAGTTTGCCCTATGTTTTCCAACTCCTTGATATCATCATTAGAGAGTTTCTTGTCTTTTTTCATGTCTTTGAGATACTGCTCAAATGCATTTTTATCAGTAAATACACCTAAATCCATGCTATCCCTGTTATGCCAAGCCTTGCAGCTATAAAACAGGATTACTTCGTTCTCTTCCATAG
>NZ_JADCLR010000016.1:0-927 GCF_015233815.1 Dysgonomonas sp. GY617 | reverse complement strand
CGGGATCACAAATTAGACAAGCAAACAGAAGTAAATTCCTGATTTTCAATGAAAATCGGGAATTTTTGCTTTAATACTTCCGGTAAAAAATGGCAGTTTAATGCATATTCCACAAGGTTAAATCGTGGGACTTGGGAATCCATAAAAAAAGCCCAACAGCTTAGCTTTCTTCTCACTGATATACAACGTTTTGCATAGGTTTATTTTGACAGGGATTGAGTAATTTTAAATCCTTAAAATGTAAACAAGATGAAACGAAAAAGTTTTAGTGTGTTATTCTTCCTGAGAAAGAAGAAATTATTGAAAAACGGAGAAGCACCCGTTTGTATGCGTATAACCGCAGACCGTTCCATGTGCGACATTCAGATTAAAAGAAGTATTGCAGTCGAACTCTGGGATCAATCCAAAGAGCGTTCCAAAGGCAGAGGACAGGAAGCCTATGAACTGAACCTGTATATCGAATCTATCCGTTCCAAGATTTATCAAATCCACAGAGAATTAGAGACAGACGGAAAAACAGTCAATGCGGAAACTATCAAAAATAAGTTCTACGGCATTGATAGCGACAACAAAACCCTCCTTCAGGTATTTACCGAACATAACAACGAAGCACGCTCTTTAATAGGTAAAGGGTATGTGGATAAAACCGTTCAGCGTTTTGAAACTACTGCTCGCTATCTATCCGAGTTTATTAAGGCGGAATATAATCTGTCCGATATAGCTTTAAAAGAACTTGATCTCGCCTTTATCCGTAAGTTTGATGTATTCCTTAAAGTGGAAAAGAACTGTGCCCAGAACTCAGCTATTACCCGACTAAAGAATTTAAAGAAGATTACTCGTATTGCATTTAGTAATGACTGGATGCAGAAAGACCCTTTTGTTACTTACCGTTTCAAGTTTGATGAAACTGATCCTGAGTTTCTGACT
>NZ_JADCLR010000015.1:0-658 GCF_015233815.1 Dysgonomonas sp. GY617 | reverse complement strand
AGACAGTATTAGTGTCAAAGGACATATATCAGGTCAAAATATCATTCGGCAATAAAACAATCTACTTTGACCCTAAAGATGGTAAATCTCCTTCTAGCCGTACCATTGACGGGGTAATCAGGGCATTGGCCATTCGAAAGGATATTGATGATTTAGAGAATCTTATTCTGGAATTCGGAGTACTGGCTAAAGAGGTAATCCGTAGGATGAAATCAGACGGGTATGATTTCGAATGAAATGGACAACTCTTGGAATCGCCACAGATACAGAACTCTCTACAATCACGGCGTACATCATACAGTACCCTTTTATTATTAGATCAGTGCCTTTCTGTGAAGTTAGAAGGCACTGATATTAACACCTGTGATATATTATGGCAAAACTAAAAAGTGAACTTAATCAATTTGTCAGTTTAACTGAAAAAGATTACCTGACATTACTTGAAGATCATATGACTTTGAAGGCTTTAAAAATAGCCGGAATTGAGAATTTACCGATGTATAAAAGCCTGGTTAGCATTATTAACGATGGTAGAATTGAAATTCATATTAAACCCATAAAGCAGAAATACAGATAATATATATTTTGTATATTTCAACAAAGATGTATCAAATTAGTCAGGGGTATCTGCTTGATTGTATTTCTAGCTGTTCAGAAT
>NZ_JADCLR010000014.1:0-244713 GCF_015233815.1 Dysgonomonas sp. GY617 | reverse complement strand
TTGTTTACATTTTAAGGATTTAAAATTACTCAATCCCTGTCAAAATAAACCTATGCAAAACGTTGTATATCAGTGAGAAGAAAGCTAAGCTGTTGGGCTTTTTTTATGGATTCCCAAGTCCCACGATTTAACCTTGTGGAATATGCATTAAACTGCCATTTTTTACCGGAAGTATTAAAGCAAAAATTCCCGATTTTCATTGAAAATCAGGAATTTACTTCTGTTTGCTTGTCTAATTTGTGATCCCGCTGGGGCTCGAACCCAGGACCCCATCATTAAAAGTGATGTGCTCTACCAACTGAGCTACGGAATCTACCTATTTGCTTTTCTTGAAAGCGAGTGCAAAGGTAGTATAATAAATTATATATCCAATAGCGATTAGGAAATATTTTATGAAAATATTATTTTGCTCTTCATTTCTGGCATTCTTTTTATAGTCGACGAGAAGGTCGTCCACCTCCTCCGGGAGGTCCAAATCTAGGGCCGGAGTCGTTATTCATATCAGTCATTTTGGCTCCACCTTTGAATATTTGAAAACGATAAATGAAGCTTACCATGAAGTAGCTTTCTAAAACATTCGTAATACTTTCACTCACAGATTCAGTTTGGAATGATTGGGATATATTCGTCTTTTGATGCAATATGTCGTAAACACTAAATTTGATTGTGCCATTTTTTGCTTTAAATATTTGTTTTGACATAGATGCATTCCATAGCCATTCATTTAGTTCAAATCCTTGAGTTGTTCCAGCATTCGCGGAATAGTTTAAATCTGTATCCACGACAAAATTATAGGGCAAATACCATGTTGTATTAAAACTTCCTCCATAATTATAAATTGTACGATCTTGAAGATTTCCTAAGCTATTGTCAGTTGTAGTATACCTAATATTTCCTCTAAGCCCGAAATCGAATAGATCAGATCGATATTGTAGACCTAAACTCTCGGCTAGATTGAGGGTATTTGCCGTGTTTTTTCCAGAATCAATATATCCATTCTTTCGAGCGTAGTTCCCGAAAGTCATAGAGTTTACTGAGAATTTCTTATTTCTTAAAGGGCGGTTCATTATCAATCTTAGATTTGTACTCCAATTTCCATTTATGTTGTCAAAAGTGCTTTCTTGTCTCCCTCCTTCAAAAGAATAGGTTCTGGCAACAATATCATTTGATGCAAAATCAAAACCTCCAAATACCATAATTGCGCTAGCTTTTTCTGGATTGAATTTCTGGTAGCGGAGTCTGAATCGGTTGGTAAATGTCGGTTTTAGATTTGGATTACCATAGCTAATATTTAGTGGGTCAGATTCGTCTCTTACACTTGATAATTGTGTAGTTGATGGTTGAGAGGTTGTTCCCGAATAATCAACGCGGAGGTTATGTCTCTTATCCCATAGATAATTGAATTGTGCTACTGGAGCATAATTAAGTACATTATTAGATATCTCGGCACTTTCCTTGGGAGTAATAACCCAGTTGTCCATTTTCGAGGGTTGTAGCATAACTCCAAGGGTGTAATTGTATTTGGCTCTAACCGATTTGAAGTTAATGCCTATTTCTTGATTTATGAAGTCGTTTTTTAAATTTTTTGTAGCTGTAGAATCGACGATTGTATAATTGTCTGAACCATCATTTTTATATGTATTCTGATCTGCTACCGAGTAGTTTTTTCTAAAGCTATAATTAAATTGAATGAAATTATTTCTTCCGATAGGTTCTACGTAAGATAAATATGCTCTCCAATTATGCCCATGATTATCTTGGTTTGTGCGTATGTCGATAAGAGAGATGGAGTCAGGGCTGGCACTTTGTCTAGTTGTTTTCTTAGACCAATTTTCTATATCATTGTCCAGCTTATTAAATCCCCCAGATAGGCTAAAGCTAATTACCCTTCCTTTTTTACCTAACTTGCGGCTTACCTCTAACCTTGCATTTACTGACTTACTTTCTCCTTCAGAGAAATAGGTTGATTTACCCCAGTTTATACTGTCATTAGTATTTTCATAAGTACTAAGGAAGTCGTTTATATTAGAAGCTTTATTTTGTCCATATTGTAAATTAGGAGAAAAGATTACCTTGGTTAAAGAGTCAGGTGTCCATTCGAAACGAAAATCTACACCTATATTATCACTTTTGTTTATGCCTGTACTGTTTGTATTCTGAAATAAGTTACCCCTTGGATCATTGGGAGTAAATCGTTCTACATGTCTGTTGGTAATTACATCATTCTCTGTTCTGCCTATACGAGAGTTTCCTCCCCATTTGAGCTTGTCGGATGGCGTCATAGAGAAATTGAAGCCTCCGCTGGTCGATTTAATGATACCATTGCCACCTCCAAAGTTGATGCCGCTGGGGCGAAACCCTCTGAATGTATTTCCCGCATTATCTGTGAAACCTTCATTGTTTGTATTGTTTGATCCACCCATCAATGTAAATTGATTGTCGTTGTGCATGTAATTAGCTATTCCACTAAGACCGTATCTGTCGTCACTACCTAATCCACTGGTCGTACTTCCGTACAATCCTTGTTTCATATTTTTCTTTATAGTTAAGTTGATAACTGTTTCATCATCCCCATCATCAAAGCCCGTCATTTGCGACATATCCGATTTTCGATCTAATACTTGTAGCTTATCAACCATTGCTGCGGGCAGATTTTTTGATGCAACTTTGGGGTCGTCGGAGAAAAATTCTTTACCATCAACTAAGATTTTCTTGATTTCTTTACCATTGATTGTAATTTTTCCTTCTGAGTCAACTTCTGCTCCTGGCATCTTCTTTAATAAGTCTTCTACTACTGCACTTGGTTGCACTTTATAAGAGTCGGCATTGTATTCAATTGTATCACCTTTTATTGCAATTTCGGCAGCTTTAGCTGTAACAACAGCTTCGCTAAGCATAATGCCGTCTGCGTTTAAAAATATATCATCCATTACAACAGACTTTTTGCTTGCGTCTACGTTTACGAATGCTTCTTTGTATCCCAGGTAAGATACGCTTATAATATATTTACCGGGGCTAATACTGATAATAAATTTGCCGGCATCGTCAGTTGCTAAGCCTTGAACGTAGGTGCTGTCTTTTTCTCGTAATATTCGTATCCCCGCTTGTTCAATAGGGTCGTTGTTTGCTTTGTCTAAAACAGTTCCTGTAATTCGTATATTGTTTTGTGCAGCAAGAGACAATAGAGATGTTATTGCCAAGGTAAATGTAAGCAGTATTTTTTTCATTGACTAAAAGGCGTTATTATTGATCGATAGGTATCATTAACATCATCAGACCAAGATTCTATTAAAAGGTTTAATTCTAAATCTTCTTTTTTTGTATTTTTTTGTAGAACCTTCGCAATATCTCTACATTTACGAATTATTAAATCTTCAGAATAAGCTAAAAATTATTTATTAGCTAAATTTGGATTTTAAACGAAAACCGCTTTGTTTTAAGATCAAATATTTAATTCGTTGCTTCTGTTTCTGTTACTAAATAGATACTGCCGATTTGGATACTTTAACTATTGTGGTTAAAACTGTAATTAAGAATATTTATGAAAAAAGTGATTGGAGGTGCGATGTTGATTGCATTGTGCTTTTCCTGCTCCCGACAACAGTATGTTGTGACAAATTTACAAGCTCAACGACAACCAATTGTTGCGGCTGATTATCTCCAAGCTGGGGGAGAAGTAGAAGTTCTTGTTGAAAAATATAAGGTGAAGCTTGATAATGAAATGAATCAGGTGATAGGAGTATCGACGCAAGATATGACTTATGCGCGTCCTGAGAGTTTGTTGACAAACTTGACTTCGGATGTAATGGAGGCTTATGGCGAAAAGTATACAAGCGGAGCATGTGATTTGGCATGTATGAATGTACATGGGCATCGTGCTAATCTGGCGAAGGGTGATATAACAGTAGGTAATATCTTCGAGATATATTCATTCGAAAATACGCTTGTCTTAATAAAGCTCAAAGGTAACGATTTGTTGGATGCTTTTGAATCTTATGCTAAAATGGGAGGTGCAGGAATATCATCAACAGTGAAGTTAATAATCAAAGATGGAAAACTGCAATCGGCTACTGTAAAAGGGCAGCCGGTTGATAAGGATAAAGTATATACAATTATTACTCTCGATTATTTGGCAGACGGTAATGATGGATTAGAAGCCTTTAAAAACTCACTCGAAGTAATAGAGCCGGGAATAACGCTTCGTGATGCCATGATGCAATATGTAAAAGATCAGACTGCGAGTGGTAAAGAAATATCATCGGTGTTAGATGGAAGAATAACTATTGAGAAGTAGGATTGCTAACTTTTGTTGTTTGGGTGAGTATTCAATTCGATTGACTTTGAAAAATGACAAGATATAGTTGGAATTGCTTTAATAAAAAGAGAGAATTTAAGATGAGATTAAAAAATATATTATTGTTTACCCTGCTTTGTGCAGGATTAATGGTAAGTGCTCAAAAGAAGATTGTGGTTTTGGGTACAAATGATACTCATAGTCGTATAGAGGCGTTGCCCGAAAGTGACAAGAGTTATGGTGGTATGGGTGGTGTTGTGGCGCGTGAAGCTTTTATTGCTGAAGTGAGAAAGCAAAACCCGAATGTGTTATTGTTTGATGCGGGTGACTTTGTTCAGGGAACACCCTATTTTAATCTTTTTCATGGAAGGGTAGAAACACAAGCTATGAATCTCATGAAATACGATGCCGGAACTTTAGGAAATCATGAATTTGATTATGGATTAGATACGCTGAAGATGATTGTTGATCGGTTGGATTTTCCAATTCTTAATTGTAATTATGACTTTTCCAGAACAGTTCTTAAAGATGATATAAAGCCTTATATTGTATTGAATAGATTTGGACTAAAAATAGGAGTTCTAGGTGTAGGAGTAGACCCCGAAGGTCTTGTGCAAAAGAATAAATATGATGGAATGGAGTTTAAGCCTATCATAAGTAGTGTGAACTTCTATGCTAAGATTCTTAAAGATTCAAAAAAATGTGATTTGATTATCTGTTTATCTCATGTAGGCTACAACTCAGATATACAATTAGCAGAGCAATCGAAGAATGTGGATATAATTATAGGTGGACACTCTCATACTTATATGGAAGAACCCGATATGCGTAAGAATTTGGATGGAAAAGAGGTTATGATTTTTCAGACCGGAAAAAATGGAGCATATGTAAATAAAATAGAGGTCGAACTGGATAAAATTAAAAAATAATGGGGAAGGGAATCATTTTTAGCTTTGTAGCATATATATTTCTATCTGTATTCTCGTGCTTTGCGAAAGACAAGATAGAACCTTTGATGATGAAGAATGCTGATAAGCTGAAAATGCGGCAATGGGTTGATTCTGTTTATAATCAGATGTCTTTAGATGAACGTATCGGACAACTGATTATTATCCACGTAAAAGGCGATAATGGTGCAGCCAATCGCCAGAACTTAGTTAGCCTTGTTAGGGATCAGTATGCTGGAGGTGTGTTGTTTTCTAAGGGGACTCCCGAAAACCAAGCAATCTTAACTAATCTGGCTCAGGAGAATGCTCGTGTGCCATTGATGATTACCTTCGATGGAGAGTGGGGTTTGTCTATGCGTTTGGACAATACAACTCGCTTTCCAAAAAATATGATGCTTGGAGCCGTTAAAAATGATTCTCTTATCTACTATTATGGACGGGAAATGGCTCGCCAATGCAGGATAATGGGTATACAGGTCAATTTTGCTCCGGATGTAGATGTCAATAGTAATCCCTCTAACCCTGTGATTGGTATCCGTTCGTTCGGAGAAGATCCCAAACGAGTTGCTCGGCTAGGAATTGCGTATGCTCGTGGTTTGGAGTCGGGAAAAGTATTACCCGTAGCAAAACATTTTCCCGGACATGGCGATACTTCTACGGATTCTCATAAAACATTGCCTCTTATAAGTCACGATAAAGATCGTCTTGAAAATGTGGAATTATTACCTTTTAAAAAATATATAGATGCTGGTTTGGCAAGTGTAATGACAGGACACCTGAATATACCTGCTTTGGATAATACAGGTGCTCCAAGTTCTTTATCTAAACCTATTGTGACTGACCTGCTTCAAACTGAATTGGGCTTTAGCGGGCTTATTTTTACGGATGGGCTTGCAATGAAAGGGGTGTCTGTTGAAAAAGATATGAGTGTAAGGGCCATTTTAGCCGGTAACGATTTGTTGTTGGGGCCAGTAAATGCAAGAAGAGAATTTGAGGCTTTGAAAGTTGCTGTTGAGAGCGGGGTGTTAAGCGACTCTATAATAAATGTCAGATGTCGAAAAATATTAGAGTATAAATACCTTTTAGGTCTCAATAGATTAAAGCCCGTTGATACAAATAATCTTTTAGCTAGATTAAATACTACTTCTGCAGAATGGCTTTGTCGAAAATTGAATGAAGAAGCTATTACTTTGTTGAAGAATGAGGATAAAATAGTTCCTCTAAAATCTTTGGACAAAAAGAAGATAGCAGCAGTCTCTTTGGGGGCATCTCGCAATAATCCATTCCATACTACTTTAAAGCTGTATGGAGATGTTACTTGTTTTAATGTAATGAGTATTGGTGAACTAAGGAAATTGCAACCAGAGTTGAGTGGCTATAATACAATATTGGTTTCTGTTCATTCTAACAGAGTTTTTTCGAGTGCAGATATACAGAGTTTAGTTGAGGGGAAACAAAGCGTTCTGACCTTCTTTACGTCACCTTATAGTATGGCTCGCTTCAATTCTGTCATAAAGAGTACCGATGCTGTTGTTGTTGGATACGAAAATACTCTTTTTGCGCAAGAATACGCTGCTCAAGCTATTTTTGGTGGTAATAATATCTCGGGTAAGTTGCCAGTCTCTGTAAAAGGCTTATATGAGGTAGGAGAAGGGATGGAAACTGCAAAAACACGACTAGCCTACAATCTTCCAGAAGAGGTCGGAATAAAATCTTCAGATCTAGATAAAATTGAAGAGATTGTAAAAGATGGAATTGCTCAACAAGCTTTTCCCGGTTGTCAGGTTTTGGTTGCGAAAGATGGAGTTGTTATTTATAACCAATCATTCGGTTCCTTCGAATACAATAAAGCACAAGAGGTGACCAATGACGATCTGTACGATATAGCCTCGATGTCTAAGGCTTCTGCCACTATTCCTGCTATAATGAAGTTGTATGATGAGAAGAAGATTACCCTTCAATCTCCACTGAGCAAATCGGTTGCTCAATTAAGGAATACTGATAAGGAAAATATAACAATAAGACAAGCTTTGTTTCACGAAACAGGATTGCCATCTTTTATTCAATACTATATGCCTGCAATTGATGCTGATAGCTACTCAGGCAGATTGATTAGTTATAAGCAAGAAAACTCTTACCCTGCTTTGATTGATAATGGGGCATGGGCTAGGACCGATTTCAAGTATAAATCGAATTTAATATCAGAAGTGTCGAAGCCCGGTTTTACCAAAAGGGTTTCAGAGAACTTATATATAAGCGATACTTATCAGGATACAATTTTATATCGTATAGCCGAAAGTAAATTAAGAGCTAATAAATCGTATCTTTACAGTTGTCTCAATTTTATGTTGCTAAAAGAGGTTGTAGAGCAGGTGAGCGATACAGATCTGAGTACATTTTTGCAACAAAATCTTTATCAGAAGCTGGGTGCTACAACTACTATGTATAATCCATTGACAAAGTTTGATAAAAGCAGAATTGCTCCAACCGAGCAGGACGACTTTTTGAGGAAGCAATTATTGCAAGGTTATGTTCATGATGAGGGTGCTGCATTTTTAGGTGGAGTGTCTGGTAATGCAGGATTGTTTTCGAATGCTAATGATTTAGCTAAGCTCTATCAAATGTGGCTTAATCTGGGAACTTATGGAGGCGAAAGATATTTGAGTAAAGAGACAACACGTTTGTTTACTACAGCTAAAAGTCCGAACAGTAGGAGAGGACTAGGGTTTGATAAACCCGACCCACGTAATAACAGATCGAGTCCAACAGCTCCGCAAGCCCCAATAAGTGTGTATGGACATACGGGTTTTACAGGTACATGTTTTTGGGTTGATCCCGATAATAATATGATCTATATCTTCTTGTCTAACAGAGTGAATCCCTCTCGTACACACAAGAAACTATCTAGTCTGAATATCCGTCCGCGCATACAGTCGGTTATCTATAATGCGATAAATAAATAAAAAAAATGAGCTTCCGCTTGCAGATATAGAAAATTGTTATACCTTTGCAATCGCAAAACGGTTAAGGTGCCATAGCTCAGTTGGTAGAGCAAAGGACTGAAAATCCTTGTGTCCCTAGTTCGATTCTTGGTGGCACCACTGGTAATAAGGTAGTTATAGAAATATAGCTACCTTTTTTTATTGGGTAAAATGGAGGTTTTAATGATGTGAGTTAAACCAAGAGTTAAACCAAAAAACATCATGAATGCTACTGTTAATGCGGTTTTGTTCAAATCAAAGACACTTTCAAATGGCGAACATCCGTTAATGATACGGATATGCAAAGACAACAAGAAAAAATATAAAAGTTTAGGAATCTCAGTTCATCCTAATTATTGGGATTTTGAGAAAAGCAAACCTAAACGGAATTGTCCTAGAAGGGAACAAATTTTAAATTTGATTAATGAAAAAACGAAAGAATATTCAGAGCAAATATTTGAATTTAAAACTACAAGCAAAGAATTTACGGCTACTAGCTTAGTTGATAAAGTCAATTCTCCCCTCAATGCAAAGACTATTAATGAGCTTTTCCTCGTTCAAATAAGTAGATTGGAAAAAGAAAAAAGGAAAGGTTATGCATTGTCTAATATACAAGTGCTGAATTCCCTTTTGATCTTTAATGGACATCTTGATATTTACTTCTCAGATATTGATTTATCATGGTTAAAACGTTATGAAGCTCATCTAAGAGAGAAAGGTTTAGCCGAAAATACAATTGGTATTCGTTTTAGAACTTTAAGAGCAATTTATAATGTTGCTATTGAAGAAAAGATAGTCAAACCAGAGTATTATCCATTTAAAACTTATAAAGTCTCTAAACTGCATCAAGAAACAGTAAAGAGATCAATCACAAAACTAGATGTAGAGAGAATAATCAGCTATAAGACTGATAGAGCATATACCCAACTAGCAATTGACCTATTTTACTTCTCTTACCTCTCAGGAGGGATTAACTTTGTGGATATATCCTATCTAACCGAAAGTAATATTATAGATCAACGGTTGGTTTATACTCGTAGAAAGACTAAGAAATTAATTAAAATACCTATACAGGATAAAGCTTCTGAAATCGTTCTGAAATACAAGCAACAGGATAATCCTTATTTATTCCCTATACTATCAACATTTCATAAGACGGATGTACAGAAAGCGAATAGGATTCATAAAGTCTTAGCCATAATCAATAAAGGATTGAAAGGTATTGGAGAGGAACTAAACTTGCCAATTGATTTAACTACCTACGTGGCACGCCACACCTATGCAACTGTTTTAAAACGTTCTGGTGTTAATACTTCTATTATTAGTGAATCATTGGGGCATAGCTCAGAAAAAATCACTCAAATCTATTTAGATAGTTTTGAAAATAGTCAGATTGATGAAGCGATGAAAAATTTATTGTAGAAATTAATTAACTTGCTAATATTATAAGGAGGATATTTTTTGAGGAAAGTATGTTTTATATACCCTATTCAAATTTTATCCTCTTTGTATTAAATATTTACTAGAATTGAATTTAAGATAAGCTTATTCGATAGAATAAAATCACTAAATTTGACAAGAAAAGAAATTAGATAATTTGCATCGACACATAAATATATGGATAATTATAAAAAACTTCAAGATACTTTGACAGAAATATTTGAGATGGATAAGGCGGATCTAGATTTTGGAATCTATCGCATTATGAACCAAAAGAGGAAACAAGTAGAAGAATTTGTCGATAAAATATTACCATCAGATATAAAAAAGATATTGATTCAAGCGCAGGGCTTTGATACTGCAACTATTCAAAAAGAGTTAGATGAAAAAACAAAGGGAGCATCAAGTTTGGGTATTGATCCAAATACTGTTCCTGCAATAATAGAACTCCAAAATAAGCTGAAAACAACAGATATAGCAAGTCTTGAGCAAGATATATTTTCTCATTTGACTAATTTCTTTAAAAGATATTACGAAGGTGGAGATTTCATCTCGTTGCGCAGATACAAAAAAGATGTATATGCTATTCCTTACGAAGGTGAGGAAGTTAAACTACATTGGGCTAATGCAGATCAATATTATATTAAAACATCGGAATATCTGAAAAATTACAGTTTCATTCTTTCGGATAAGAAGAAAGTTCAATTTCAATTAAAAGAAGCATCTACTGAACAGAATAATAATAAGGCTCAAAACAATATGGAGCGTCGTTTTGCTATCTATACCGAAAAACCTGTAGATGTAGAAGGCGACATACTATTTATAAACTTTACTTACGAACTTTATCCTAAAGCTACAAAGCAATCTGACCTAATGAAGGATGGACTAAATTTATTGGTACAGCATATACCAACAGAATTTATATCTATACTTGATTTAGTGCCAACAGCTACAAACAAAAATCGGACAATGCTAGAGAAGCATATCGAAAGTTTTGTCGCACGCAATACATTCGATTATTTTATACATAAAGATTTAGGGCAATTCCTTCGTCGCGAATTGGATTTTTATATCAAAAACGAAGTGTTAGCTATTGATGATATTGGAACAACGAGCAATATCGATCAATTTACATCGCAAATAGCAAAAATACAAGCTCTGAAATTAGTTGCTGATAAAATCATTACATTTTTAGCACAAATAGAAGATTTCCAGAAAAAACTATGGCTGAAAAAGAAGTTTGTCACTAGTACCAACTATTGTATTACATTAGATCGTATTCCTACGTCATATTACGATGAAATAGCCTCAAATAAAGCACAGGTAGATGAATGGAAAAAACTGTTTGATGTTACCATTACAAATAAAGAGCAACTAGAGGAAGAACAATATTTGCTACTAGATACAAAACTCTTTACTGAAGAATTCAAAGACAGACTACTTGCTGAATTTGATAACCTGGATGAACAAACAGATGGTTTGCTTATAAACTCCGAAAATTTTCAAGCACTAAATTTGATGCAAGAAAAGTATGATAGTGCTATTGATGTTTGCTATATAGATCCTCCTTATAATGCAAAGTCAAGTGAAATTATTTATAAAAACACTTATAAACACTCATCATTTTTAAGTTTTTTATATGACCGAATAGAGATAAGTAAACAAATCCTAGCTTCAAAATCATTATTAAATGTTGCTATAGATGATTATGAAGTTGATAGTGTTAGATTCTCTTTAGATGAGATTTATGGTCGAGAAAATTTCATTTCTAATGTTGTTGTCGTACACAATCCAAGAGGTCGAAATGATGATAAATTTTATGGAACTTCACATGAATATATGCTTGTTTATGCGAAAAATAGTGAGATCGCTGAGATAAATAATTTCAAAGCTACCGAAGAGGATCTAAAACAATACAACAAGACTGATCAAATTTCTAACTATACCTTAACAGGTTATATGAGAACAGGAAATAATTCAAACAGGCACGAACGTCCGAATTTGTATTACTCAATATATGTAGATCCAGAGACAAAAAGACTATCTCTAAATAAAGATGATAATTATTCAGTCGAAATCTTGCCTATTAACAATGAAAAAGAAGAAAAAGTATGGAGATGGGGAGAGGAAACTTTTCTAGAAAAAAAAGATACAGAGATATTAGTTTCTTTTACTGATGGAGAATGGAAATTACAAAAAAAGAGACGATTCACAGGAGAGGGAAAAAAACCAAAAACAATTTGGCATGATTCTAGATATGATGCATCTACTAATGGAATAATGCTCATGAAAGCATTATTTAATTCTGTTAGTAGTTTTAGCTATCCCAAATCAATATATACTGTATATGACACATTAGTTGTTAGTTCTAATAAAAGTTCTCTTATCCTTGATTATTTCGCAGGCTCAGGTACAACAGGTCATGCTACCATAAAGCTAAACAGAGAAGATGGAGGCAAACGAAAATATATTCTGGTAGAGATGGGTACTTATTTTGATACGGTAACCAAACCACGTATTCAGAAGGTAATCTATTCCGACAATTGGAAAAACGGAAAACCACAAGACAAAGTTGGTATTTCGCAAATGTTTAAATATCAAATATTAGAATCATACGAAGACACGCTCAACAATTTAGAGTTAAAACTTACTAACGAGCAAATGCAAGTTTTGGATTTTAATAATATTTTTAAAGAGGAATATCTATTGTCGTATATGCTCGATGTGGAATCGAAAGGACATTTGTTTAATATCGAAATGTTCCAGAATCCGTTTTCGTATAAACTGAATGTTACACAAGACAACGAAATGATTTCTACAACAATAGATTTAGTAGAGACATTTAATTATCTAATAGGCTTGTATGTAGAACAAATACGCAGAGAAGGAGATGTGAAACTAGTAGAAGGCAAAACACGTGAAGGAATAAGGACACTAGTGATTTGGCGAAATCTGGAAACAATAGATGACGGTATGACTGAATCTGTATTTAGAAAGTTTTATCCAACGGATAAATCCACCACATTGTCTCAAATATATATCAATGGCGATTATAATCAAGACCTATACAATGCTAAGTCTGACAGATTTAAAATGAAACCAATAGAGGAAGCTTTCTTTAATAAAATGTTTAATATCTCTGAACTATAATGGCACAATTTCACGATAAATTAGTCCTTTCAAAATATATGTTGTCGCTTTTAGGAATAGAAAGTTTAGGCAAGACTATTCTAGATGGCAAGGGCAACAGTATCTACACGGAGCTTAAAGATTCTAATAACGAAGGTTATACAGCAGATGGTAATACTCATTTTTTACAATGTCTTTTAAATGACAAACATTTAATCCCACTTTTAACAAGTAATAAGTTGCAAGAGTATGACCAGAATATAGTAAGACATAATAAAGAAATTTCAGAAGATAGAGAAAATATTATAGTATGGAAATATTTTCAATATCTGTCATTATTATTTACCGAAATCTATCTTGACCGATATTTTGAAAACAAAACGAAATTTGTAGCAGAACTAAACGAATATCTCAAGTTATATAATAGTCAACAAGCAGAAATAAATAAAAAGAATAAGAATTACTTTGAGATAAAACCATTTGGACTAAATGATCTGAATAAACTTGCATATTGGAATGCAACGGGATCAGGAAAAACATTGCTTATGCACATCAACATAAAGCAATATTTGTATTATGCTAAAAAATATAATATAGAGCATCAAAACAAGATCATTCTGATAACACCAAACGAAGGCTTATCGAAACAACACCTAGACGAATTTAAGCAATCCAATATTCCTGCTAATATATTTAAAAAGAATACTCCAAGTCTATATACTTCAAAAGAAGTAGAAATACTAGAAATCACAAAACTGGCTGATAGTGGAGGGGATAAAGCTGTAGCAGTAGATAGCTTCGAAACTGATAATCTGGTATTGATTGACGAAGGTCATGGAGGTATGGGTGGCGATAGTTGGAAAAAGTATAGAGATCAGTTGAGTGCTACAGGTTTTGCCTTTGAATATTCAGCAACTTTTGGTCAAGCTATCAATGCAATATCTAAGAAACAGACAAAAGAAGAATTTACACAAGAGTATGGCAAAAGTATTTTGTTTGATTATTCTTATAAATTCTTTTATGGAGATGGGTATGGAAAAGATTATAGGATTCTGAATTTAAAAGATGATACTTCTAATTATCAAAGGCTTTATTTGACAGCTAATCTTCTTTCATTCTTTCAACAACTTTTGATCTTTAGTGCTAATGATAAATTAGCTTGCGATTTTAATATTCACAAACCCTT
This sequence comes from Dysgonomonas sp. GY617, assembly GCF_015233815.1. Taxonomy (NCBI): domain Bacteria; kingdom Pseudomonadati; phylum Bacteroidota; class Bacteroidia; order Bacteroidales; family Dysgonomonadaceae; genus Dysgonomonas; species Dysgonomonas sp. GY617. The sequence continues at coordinate 230,736 of NZ_JADCLR010000014.1, read as the reverse complement.
GTGGGTGTTTGTTGGTGGGAAAGTTAATGCTGTTCGCTCTGAGAATAAAAAAGAAGTATCAGATGTTTTAGAAATCATTTATTTTATATCAGACTTTCTTAAAAACGGGAAACAAACAAAAGACGATATTCAGCTAATTTTGGAAGATAAGGCAGGTTTGATTGATTCAGCAGGCTATCCAATTTTTTATGGAGCTTTTAATTACCTTAAAAAACAATCATTGTCCGTTGATGAAATATTTGCAAAAATCAACGAATTGGTATTCAATAATACCACTATTGGAGCAAATGTTTACTTAGACAATCTGAAAGGTGCTTATGGTGAACTAGGTTTGCGTGTTGGAAATTCTGAAAGATATTTTGGAGTTATTAATGTTGGCGACGAAAAGAAACTGTTTGATTTAGCGATCAATAATGATGTTCTTGGTAGTGAAAAAGACTTTTCAGATTCTCTATTTAAGACTATTAATAATGATGATTCGACTATTAATTTACTCATAGGATCAAAAAAATTTACCGAAGGTTGGTCGTCTTGGCGTGTTAGTTCTATGGGGTTGATGAATGTTGGGAAAAGCGAAGGCTCACAAATAATTCAGTTATTTGGACGTGGTGTTAGGCTCAAAGGATATAATTTTAGTCTAAAACGATCAACAGAATTAGATTCTTATCAGCAACCTACAAATTTGGCAAGTATTAGAAAAATATTAAATCCTTTAGAAACGCTTTATATTTTTGGAGTACAGGCTAATTATATGGAGCAGTTTAAAATCTTCTTAGAAGAAGAAGGTTTACCAACCAATGATTCAGCTTGGAAAAACATTCAAATTCCTGTTGTCATTAAAAAGAAAATACTAAAGGATAATGGACTGAAAGTATTATCGATTAAAAAGACAAATACATTCAAGCAGAAGCCAATAAGTCTAAAGCTAGAAGAACAAATATTCTTATCTCGATTGGTTGAATTAGATAGGTATCCAACAATAGAAGCAATAGATAAAAATTCTTCTAAAGTCTCTATTTCAAAAAACGAAACAATTTTAACGAACCAACATCTTGTGTTTTTAGATTGGGATAAAATCTATTTAGAGCTTTTAGCCTATAAAAAAGACAAGTCTTATAATAATCTGATAATCTCAAAAAGTGATCTTGAGATCATATTAAAGAATAGCACTTGGTATACTTTGTATATACCAGAAAAAGATATTCGACATAGCAGTTATTCTCAATTTAGGCTTTGGGAAGAATTGTCTATTGCATTATTGAAAAAATATATTGATAAGTATTATTTATATTATAAAAATGAGTTTTTGTCAAATCAAGTAGAGACAATAGTGTTGACTTCTGATAATGATAACTTTATTTCAGAATATAATATACAGCTAAATACCTTAGAAGATATAGATTTATATGAAGAGAAATTAGAGCAGTTAAAAACAGAGCTTTATGAAGAAGCGTTTGAAAAGATTGGCATAAATTCTGGATTTGAAGCTTTTGATAATAAACTTCACTTATATAAGCCTTTGATATATATAGATTCGGAAGCAAACAAAAAAGCTTATTCAAATTTTTTACAAGTTAGTCCTGTAGCTTTAGATCAATTCGAAAAAATGTTTTTAGATGACCTGATTTCTTATATGAAGAATAATGAAGATTATTTGATAGATAAAGAGGTATACATTTTAAGAAATCAAAGCAAAAAAGGATTTGGTTTCTTTGCAGGTGGTAATAATTTTTATCCTGACTTTATTTTATGGATTATTAAAGGAGAATACCAATATATCAAATTTATCGATCCTAAAGGTATAAGAAATTCGAAAGGATTGAATGATCCTAAAATACAGTTTCATAGTGTTTTAAAAGATAGAATCCAATCACAAGTTGAAAAAGATAATATATTTCTAGATTCGTACATTATATCAAATACTCGATTTAAGGATATTAATTGGGCTAAAGGAATTGATAGATTAGAGTTTAATAATAACAATGTTTTATTTCAATTAGAACAAAAAAACGAATATATCGGTCAAATTTTAAAAACTGATTGAATAATACAATTAGGATATTATTTTCCAAATAACACTTTTATATACCATCTTCAAATTTTTCCCTCAATATATCGATCACATTATATGGAGATCATTTATTAAAACATTATGATACAGTTAATAATACAAAGAATATATTGGGATTTAGAGTCAAGTCTGTTGAACTAGTTACCTAAAATACAGTATCTTCTTTTCTTGATATTTTTTTAACGAATATTGAAATATATACCAAATGAAGGCTCTAACCGAACCGATCTATGAACTACCCATTCCTGCAAGTTATTATCACATAGCGGAACCCTATCTAAATAAATATTTTAATATTGAAAGAAGAAGTATAAATAAACAGATATTTGCAGCAGTAGCAGAATTCTCCGAACAAATACCATCAGAAGACTTCTATAACCAAGATCGTTTAGAGTTTCTAATAAAACATGATTTAAAAATAGAGTTTGAAGTCTATAATCCACAAATAATAAGTGAGTGGCTTAAAATATATAATATTACAGAAAAAGTTGAATTTACTACTGCAATAATAATCGCAACTCACTTTTATATTCAAATTACTAATACCCCAAGTTTAGAAGATAATGATTTGGAAAGTATCTACATGGAAGAAAGAGATATTTATAAACACCATGTTCGCCCAGATATGCTTCAACTCTATAGCTTCATTAATGATTGGAAGAAAACACCAACAGAACCTCCCATTACCCTAATTTGTGGCAATAAGAAGTTGCAACTAGACAATAAATCGAATTGGATGTTCACTGCAATAAATAATCATTTAGAACAATACCTGAGAGGAATTAAAAATGTTGAGCAAGCTCAATTAGAATTAGAAGAAAATTATTCAAAGAAAACAGGTCGAAAATCCAATAAATATCAGAATATACTAATTAATGGAATAGACAAGTTATTCCAAGACTTAACAAATACTACTGAAATAAGTAATGAGCAATGTCGATTTGTAAAGGATTATTTGAAATATGTGGACATGCCTATCTCAGAAGAAGAATTTGATCATGAAGATGATATAAAAAACATAAGATCAAGAATTCGATACTTACGAAAATTAGACTATAAAGCTAATTGGATAGATGAAAATAATCTACCATATGCATTTGAATCCTGGTAACGAGAAGACTAAATCTTCTCGTTTTTTTGTTTAAATAAATTGCTTACTTCTAGTGATATAAAAAACAACTCTCATTTTAGCATCAATTCTTTTCCTGCATCCCCTTTTCTATTACTACACTTTTGCACTGCGTTTCAGAAAAAAATACTGAATGCAAGTGCTCTTTGACGTATTGTCTATTTTCCTATTCAAGTATCAAATTAGAAATAAGGTAGAAAACTAATCTCATTTTAACGATTGTTGTTTTCCTAACAAAATTTTCAAAGTCATGCACCTTTGTATCGTAATCAAAACGAAAAAGGTTACAGCGTTCTTTGAAATACTGAAACAAAAACAAACTTCTGAAAAATTGGCATCGAGTTTTTCAGAATAAACTCCATCGGTGCAACAAATCAGCTAAGAACGAGAAGGCGCCAAAGTTTGAAGCTAACTACAAATACAATTTTATAAACATTAAAAAATAAATTTATATGACAACAAATAATTTTTCTTTAAACTTAAATTTTGTAGCTGCTTCTGAATTATTTACCGTAAATAGAAATGAAGAATCTTGTAAAAAGCTACAAGAGGTGATGGAAGAGGGTGCTCGATTGATAATTAAGGCTTACACAGATAAAAAAGGTTATCCTACTTTTTGGATTGAAGCTATTCATCAAAAAAGAACTGATACATTCTCAGTTCCAGCTTACGACTTAATTATGCAAACTGTTTATAAGTACCTCCGCAAAGGAACTATAGCAGAAATAAACTTTGTAGAAGGAGACTATGAGAAAAGTAAAACAGAAATAAACTTCTCTTTAGAATTATTTAAAGCAGAAGTTGAAAATGGAATCCGAGTCAATACAGTATCCGCGTTTAAAGGAAGCAAGTATTTAAAAGCAATGACAAATCATAAGAAAGGGCAAATCCATTACAACTTAGAGCGAAACGAAGAGTTTGAAGGTTATCTTCTGGAAAAGAACCTTATTTAATAAAAGTGGGGAGCAACAAGCTCCCCCATTAATTTTTTAACCATACAAAAATAAAATAATGATAAAACCAGATCCTATAAAAATAAATAAAGGTCAATATCTAACAGATGTTTTACCAGAAATTCCCACCAATACTATTTTAAATAAAACCCTAACAGGATTAGGTGCAACATACGGAGAACTGAAGTCCGGTAGGCATTCTATAATAATAGAACCCAACGTCCCAGTTATAGTCGGAAAGATGAAAGATAAAAAGCATGAAAATATTTTGGGGGTTTATGAAGGAATATATGCAGAAGATGTCTTAAATTATCTAGAGAAAAATGTTGGTAAGCATAAGTTTAAAATATTGACAACTCCTGAGAGCTTAAGAAAAGTCAAAGATGCTTTTCTCGAATTTGGTATGAATATTTACAAAGAATGTTTCTTGTTATTCGATGAGTGTCAGAAAATAGTTCAAGATGTTTTTTACAGACAGGATATAGCCTTACCAATAGATGATTTTTTTTAATTTGAGAATAAAGCATTTGTCTCTGCAACACCGATATACCCAAAAGACCCAAGATTCAAAGAACAAGGCTTTCAGATAATAGAGATTGAACCAACATTTGATTTTAAAAAGCAAATGTATCTCGTTACTACAAATAATGTATTGCAGGCACGAAAGACGGTTTTAAAAACGCTTTGCCAAAACAGTTGCTCTAAAGACAAAGAAAGGGATATCTGTATATTCTTAAATTCAACAGATACAATTGAAGCTATCATTAAGCAGTTAGAAATAACAAGCGAATCTACCGTTTTTTGTTCCGAGAAGAGTGTTAAGAAATTAAATCAGCGAGGATTTAAATCAGCATATGAACATTGGGATAAAAAGAAGATGAAGAAATACAACTTCTTTACTAGTCGTTTTTATTCAGCACTCGATATTGAACTTGATGAAGCGATAGACTTGGTAATGATAAGCGATTTGTACTATGCAGAACATTCGATGATTGACCCTAATACCGAAGCTCCTCAGATAATCGGGAGATTCAGAAAAGAAAATGGAGTTACAAATATTGTTCATATTACCAACCTAAAGTCCGATTTGTCAGTACGAACAAGGGAAGAGCTGCAACTATATCTTGATTGTAGTGAATCTATATACAATAAAATAAATGAATTACACAATACAACCTCTGATTTAAGTTATAGACAAGCTTATAAAGCTGCATTAGCTGTAATACCCTATTCAAAATATATAGATAAAAACGGAAAAAAGAACTATTTCGCATTAGATAACTATATAGATGAAGAGATGGTTAAGAGGTTTTATAACAATTCCCGATTTCTACTAGAAGCTTATAAATCAAGTAATCGATTTGAGATTAATTATCAGCCAGCTTCCTTTCCTTTAGGAGACTTTGAGCGATTACAACGAGAGCGAGATAGTAAAAGTCTGAGAGAAAGAAATATAGAAACAGTTCGACAACTCGACCTTTTAATGGAGAGTGGAGATTATAACTCTGAAACGATACAAGAATATAGAAACGAACTTTATAAATATAACAAGTTATACGTTGAAGCATACGAAGTTATTGGAAAGGAAGGAATTATAAAACTTAATTATTCGAGACCGAAAATAAGAGAAGCTATGATATTAAAAAAATATAAGGATGGAGTTTCTGGTTTAGGATTTCAGGAATTGCTTTCAAATTCATTTGTTATAGGAAAAAAATATACTCGCAAATTCATAAAAGAGGAATTGAGTCGGATTTATTCAATATTTGAGATCAAACCCAAAGGGAAAATAACAGCAGAGACAATTCGTGAGTATTTTGAAGCAATAGAAGTTAAACAAAAAGGAGATGCAGCTTTTCAATTAATAGCAAGGTTGTAAAAAAAACGGGGGATTTTTTCTGAGAAATAATACTTTTATAGTCCCCTTCATATAATATCCTTCAATATTAAAATTTAAAGTATAATGAATGATAAATTGAAATTTTTACTATTACTAATACCAATTCTCATATTGTGGTCATGTTCAGAATCGAAAAAGCAAACTAAACTCCTATTTGAAGTGAACTCTAATAATTATATTCTAAGTTCAGCTAAGGAGTTGGAGCATGAAAAATCAATTCAAATCTATTTACCAAAATACAATGATTCCATAATGCTAAGATTAGGTCGTGACTATCCCAATGGTACAAGAATTGAAGTTCTAAAAGGGAATCATAAAGAGAACTTAATATTCTCAATTTTACCCAATGCCAGATTCAATTTTTTTGATGAATATGGTTACCTCAATGATGGGTACTACATCCAGATGTCTTGTATTGATTTAGATAAAGATTCTATAGAAAAAATTGTTGTTTCAATAGGCAATGGAAGGAAGGAATTAGAGTCGTTTGTTTTTCATATAGATGAATCAGAATCAATTCCATTTAGATATGTTGGTAAGCTTGAAGTATAAAAAAAAGTAACCAATGTTAGAGACTATTTTAAATATATCATTCAATAAGTAGTTGATATTTATAAGCTTACAGGTAATTTAAATTAATATTAATCACTCTTGAATTAGATCACAAAGTTAAACCATCCGTTAAACCAAAGAAGTCAGAAGAATAGATGTAGAGAAAATATAAACTGTAACTTCTATATTACTAATGATTTATGCTATCAATGAGTGCCATAGCTCAGTTGGTAGAGCAAAGGACTGAAAATCCTTGTGTCCCTAGTTCGATTCTTGGTGGCACCACTTTAAAAGGTTTTAAGATTAAAGAGTTACATGAAAATGTAACTCTTTTTTTGTTTGAACAAATAGTGTTTTAGTAAGATTTGCTATTTGTTTTAAATTTAATCAAAAGGTTACTGTGAAGAGAGATTTAATAACAATTTACAGTAGATTCCAAAAGTTCTCCATTTCCTAGTTTGAAATCGAGTGAGCGATTTAATTCTAGCTCATTGCTGGCAGTATAATCATAGATGTTGATCGTGAGTACTGTTGCTTTCTTTAAAGCTTCAATAAAGCCTTCAAATTGAATTTCATCAGGATTCTTAAATGGGTTCTTAAATTCTTTACCATCCAACAAAAATATAACTTCTCTGTGGTCATCTTTAGAACTTACAAAATCAATACCTCCATAATCACCATCCCTGTAGTTATTAGAATACTCAATTAAGAATAGAGGTTTTTGAGAAGGTTCTGTACATTTGATTGAAAAATATAAGATGTAATCTTTATTAGAAAAATTACTTAAATGATTTTCTCCTTCGTATTTTAATAAAACCCATCCATCTGGCGATGCAATGTTTGCGATGTTGCTCAATTGCTCTTCTGAGAACTTATCTGCATCAATAATTATATTATTTTCTTGAGAGAAAGAATGTAGACCAACTAATAATAAAAATGTTGTAAGAATATACTTTGTCATAATAGAAGTTTCTTTAGTGCGTTTAAATCGTTAGTTTGCAAAGATATTAATCTTAGAGCAACCTTATCAATATAAATAACTATCTTCTCATATAAAGAATGAAAATGTTATCTCAATGCTTTTTTTGAGGTAGTGGTATTTGTTCAACAAGCATTGTGTTGCCATTTTTGGCATAATAGGAGCAAAGCATATTGGTGATATCAACTGTCCATTTGTAAACTCCGGCTTCAGCAGAATGCTTGCAAAAGGTTGTGTAGTCGGTCTGACCTTGCTGATGTATTGATAAAGCATGTTCTAGTCTTTCAATATTGCCTTTTTCGGCAATTGGTAGGGTAGGGTACTTTGCATCGGATGTAATATGGAAATTATCTTTTCCATGATAATCGGTGTGTCCGTCATTTACATAAATACTATAACTGGTAACTCCCACTTCTATCAATTCTTGAATGTAATGGGGGAAATCTGCTCCGCTTTTTACTCTTGAATGGATCTCTTCTATCTCATGAAGTGTGAACATGATCTTACATTTATATTTTATAACTAATAGGATATTTAATTATAACAATTCATTAGAAGGCTTTGTTCTAGTTGATTAAAGACGTGTTTGTTGAGTTGTAGATATGCAAATAAGTCTTTGCAATAAATTATAAGGTTTAGACTTCTTTGGTCTCGTTGTTTGTGTTGTATTCTGTCAAAGGGGGTTGCTCAGGGCTTTCCTCTAGTATAGGAAGCTCTGATTCTTTTTCTTTAAGAATGAGTATTTCTTTTATGAATTCTTTATCCATATTTATTTTATCTAAAGCTTCCTCAGCAGCTCTTTGTTGTGATTCTTTTTTCGAATAACCTCTTCCGGTTCCCGATTTAAAATCGTAGATGTCAACAGCAGTATAAAATATTGGATTATTATTGTCGTCAGTAAACGATTCAATGAGTCTGAATTCTACGGGGATCTTATTTTTTTGACTCCATTCGATGAGTCGAGATTTGAAGTTTACTTCTTGTTGAGCAACTGTTTCTATGTTTAAGTGCTCCACGATGAGTCTTTCGTGTACAAATTTTTTGGCAATTCGGTATCCTTGGTCAAGATATATCGCACCGATTAATGCTTCTAAAGCATTGCCATACATATGGGTTTTATGATTGCCTGTTTTGGCAGAAGATTTTATAAGGCGATCAAGTCCTAAATTAAGCGCTAGTTTATTTAGTGTTTCGCGTTGTACAATCTTCGACCTCATATTGGTAAGGAACCCTTCTTTTTTGTATTCGAACTCCTTAAATACAATGTCTGCTACTATCGCATCCAAGATTGCATCTCCTAAGAACTCGAGACGCTCATTGTTAATCCATCTACCGTCTTTAAGTTTGATTGACGAGGATTTGTGCAATAGAGCTTGTTCATACAATGTTATATTGTACGGATAGAAATTTAGTATCTTGTAAAACGAAACATAAGGCTCTCTCCCTCTTTTAGGAAAAAGCCTTATAGTTCGATATAGTTTTTTAAGCACTTATTTATACTTACTTATTAAACTTCTTTACGATTACACATGCATTGTGTCCACCAAAACCAAATGTATTTGATAAGGCAGCTCTAACTTCTCTTTTTTGAGCTTTGTTGAATGTAAGATTCAATTTATAATCAATTTCGCTATCCTCATCTCCTTCAGTGAAGTTGATTGTTGGAGGAACAATGTCGTTTTGTACAGAAAGTACGCAAAACAAAGATTCCATTGCTCCGGCAGCTCCTAAGAGGTGTCCGGTCATTGATTTAGTTGAACTGATATTCAATTTGTAAGCAGAGTCACCGAATACTTCTTTGATAGCTTTGATCTCTGAGGGGTCTCCTACGGGTGTAGATGTTCCGTGAACATTTACGTAGTCAATCTCTTCAGGTTTCATGTTTGCATCCTCAAGGGCTGCTCTCATAACGATCTTTGCTCCAAGTCCATCAGGGTGAGATGATGTCAAGTGATATGCATCAGCAGACATTCCACCACCAACAACTTCGGCATATATTTTAGCTCCACGAGCTAATGCATGTTCTAACTCTTCAAAAATAAGACAAGCTGCTCCTTCACCCATCACGAAGCCATCACGAGACGCACTGAACGGGCGTGATGCTGTTTCTGGGGAATCGTTTCTTGTCGACAGTGCAGTCATTGCATTAAATCCACCTATAGCAGATTCACAAATAGAGGCTTCAGCTCCACCAACTACCATTACGCTAGCTTTGCCCAAACGAATCAGGTCAAAAGAGCTAATCGCACTATGAGTAGATGATGCACAAGCAGAAACTGTTCCAAAGTTAGGTCCGCGAAGACCATGTCTCATTGAGATGTGACCTGATGCAATATCAGCAATCATTTTAGGTATAAAAAACGGATTGAATTTGGGGCCCATTTCCTTATTCTGGAAATAGTATCCAACTTCTTCTTCAAACGTTTTTATACCTCCAATTCCAGCAGATACAATTACACCTATCTTATCACAATCTTCAGTTTCGAACTTAATTCCAGAATCGGCAATTGCTTCTTCTGATGCAGCTATAGCCAACTGCGTATATCTGTCGCACTTGCGTGCTTCTTTTCTGTCAAGATATTTCGCTACGTCAAACTCTTTCACTTCACAGGCAAACTGTGTCTTGAATTTCGACGCATCAAATTGAGTAATGGGCCCAGCTCCACTAACTCCGTTGATTGCATTATCCCATGTGGATTGCACATCGTTACCCAACGGTGTTATTGCACCTAAACCCGTTACTACTACTCTTTTTAATTCCATAAATTATTTGTGGAAATTTTTATTTTGCGTTAGCTTCAATATAAGAAACTGCGTCTCCTACTGTTGAAATTTTTTCAGCTTGATCATCTGGAATAGAAATACCGAATTCTTTTTCAAATTCCATGATAAGTTCTACTGTATCAAGTGAGTCAGCTCCTAGATCGTTTGTAAAACTAGCAGCATTTGTAACTTCTGTTTCTTCAACACCTAATTTATCAACGATAATTGCTTTAACTCTTGATGCTACGTCAGACATAACTTTTTGATTTTAATGAATAATTAAATTTTATTTCTAATTTTGTCGATGCAAAGTAAGCGTATTTTATTAATACGAAACAAATATTTTGACCAGAAAATTCGTTAAAACTGCACATTTATTGTTTTTGTGTGCAAAATTATATAAAACCCGTTTATGTTCAATATCGCTATTTTCGCTTCCGGATCAGGCTCTAATGCTGAGAATATTACCAATTATTTTAAGGAAAGAAAAGATGTTTCAATAAAGCTTATTATCTCCAATAAGAAGGATGCTTATGTACATCAGCGGGCTGAAAAAGTGGGAATAGAATCGGTCACTTTTTCTAAAAATAGTTTCGAAAATACCGATGAAGTTCTAAATTGTTTAGCGAAACATGAGATAAATTTTATTGTCTTAGCTGGTTTTTTATTGAAAGTTCCTCAAAATATAATAGAGGCATATCCTCAAAAAATAGTAAATATTCATCCGGCATTGCTTCCTAAATTTGGTGGAAAAGGAATGTATGGTGATAATGTACATAAAGCTGTTGTAGCTGCTGGAGAATTAGAGTCTGGTATAACTATACATTATATTAATGAGAATTACGATGAGGGTAATGTAGTCTATCAAGCAAAATGTGATGTTTTACCTACAGATACTTACGAAGATGTTGCAGAAAAAGTACATCAATTAGAATATCTTCATTTCCCTCAAATCATAGATAAGGTTTTAAGCGATACAATTGAGAAATAAGAAAGGGTATTATATCTTTATTTACTAGCATAAGAAATGGCGAGAAGTTTATCTTTCTCGCCATTTCTTATAATATATTCTTATTGTATTATCTCAATTGTCGTATTTTACCTCATACCATACTTCTCCGTTAGGATTGCCTGATACCGTATTTCTTGTGCGTACTTCTTTCGAGATAATTTCTTTTCTTCTTAATCGGTTTACTTCTATTCTGTCAACTTCTTTCCCATTTATATAATAAGTCGGTTCGTCGCCAAATGGAGACTCTTCCTCTTCAACAATTGTCTGACTCTTATTAGGAGCGGAATTATACGAATTGCTTGAATTATAGGATGGGTTTGTTGTTGGTTTCTTTCTTAAAGTAGATCGTCCGGCTCCTCCCGATAAACGAGATGACATAGAACCTGCACTTGTTGTTTGTGCTTGTTCTTTACGGAGATCTTCCAATAGAGCCTCCACTGCTAATGCTGCCTCTTCCATTGTTCTGTATTGACTAGCTCTATTCTTTTTGTCGAATACGGATGATTTTTTATTGGTTGATTTAGCTGGAGTTGTATCCTTTGTTTTTGTTGCTACCACTTTCGTTTCCGGTTGCGGTAACTCTTCCTCTCGTTGTTGAAATTCAATAGGTGAATTTTTTACAGATCTAGTTTCCGTTGCTTCACTCACTCTAGCTGTACTTACAGTAGCCTCTGTTGGTCTGAGAGCTTCTTTTTTTATAACTCCTGATAAGACTGGTGCTCTGTGTGCTGCTGGAGATTGCACTTCGCTTGCAGGTGCTGCTTGATGATTAGAGTTTTGTATTGTTCTTTCCACTGGAACGCTTCTAGGTCTTTCGTTCTCTTCTTTTACTAAATGTTTCTCTTCACTTTCTTGAGATTTAACATTTTTAGAAGTCGGAGAAGCATTGGTTGTTGTGGACACAGGAGTTTCTTCCTGCGATTGGGGTGCTCCGCTTTCTTGTTTTTGATAAACCACTAGTCCATCATCATCTATGTAGAAAGTATTGAGAGCTTTAAACTGATTTTCGAGACGCTTCTTCTCATTCTCGTCAATTTTAGTGCTGCGAGAATTCGAGTTGTTGCTTTGTGCAAAAGCATAAGATGCTATGGCAAGCAGAACAAGGGTTATTGAGAGTTTCATCTTCTTTTTTATTTCTGTTAAAAATAGCAACACATTCTGATCCTTTTAAAGGTCTCCTTAAGTAAAGTGTGCTTGGTAAAACGATATGTTTTAGCCATCTTGGAACGCACAAAATTAACACAAATCTTTGAGATAAAAAATAGAATTTTGTTAACTCTGTGAAACAGTGCTAATTTCGTCTCTGTTTATGCCATACTTGAGTTGAATTGATTATGTTTTGCCACAAAATGTATGCTCCTGGTCCAATTGATGAAATCGGGTTGAGATAAGTCTGAGCCATCCAGATAGATAATATGGTGTTTTTTTGTCCTAATCCTTGCCCTCCTGCAATAGTATCACTATAATGCCGTCCCAATCGTCGCCCTATATAAAATTGAATAGCACAAATGAATAGGGTGAGTCCGAAGATTGTTAGTGCTGTATAGAAATGAGTACTACCCTCTAAGAGAAGAAAGTCTATGCTGCGTGCTGTTACTATCATGAGAGCAAGATTCCATAAATAGAATGAGTAGGATTGAGAAGTTCTTATCTTATTCTGAATTTTAGGGAGAAATCTTCCGAGTAGAATAGCTAATACAAAAGGAAGTAAGAGTAGAATAAAAACTCGTTGAGTAATACTTTGTAGCTCTTCCCAAAATGAAAACTCGGAGTACTCTCCTATAATTGTAAACATAAGAGGTGCTACTACTGCAACTGTTAAATTACTAAGTAAGCTAAATGCTGTTAAGCTAGCCGTATTTCCGCCTAGCATTCCTGTAATAACAACGGCGGAAGTTGCTGTGGGAGCCAAAATACATATCATCACACTTTGTGCAATAATAGGGTCTATACCTCTGATGGCAACATAAGCAACGATGCTGCCTACTAATTGAATGACTAACAACCAGAAGTGAAGCATTGTAAATCGAACGGCTCGTAGCGAGATATTAGTGTAGGTGATGAGCAGCATAAAAAAGATCAGATATGGAGTAATAAATGCCAGCTGTGCCAGATAGGGATAAAATAAGGCTCCCCCAATCATGGATACAGGCATCATGTACGATTTGATCTTTTTGATATTCATTACTTTACTTTAGAACGGAAAATGTTTAACGCTATGTTTTAGTGTTGCAACAGACTTATGACCATAATGCTCGCAAAACATCAAAATAGATCTGGGTCTTATTTGGTTGCAAAGATATATTTAAAAAATTCTTTTCAAACAGAAAGTTGCCCGAACAATTATTGTCGGGCAACTCTAATTTAGAATAAGATAAACTCTTATACCTTATTTATAGGAAAACCATTTGATGAGTTCTTTTATACTAGGCTTTTTTCCATACATGAGAATACCAACTCTGTAAATTTTTGCTGCAAACTTTACTGTGAAGAAAACGCTTGTATATAATATAGCTATGGAGAGAATTTTCTCCCAAAGAGGTATTTCGAAAGGAATGCGAACCATCATTACAATAGGTGATGTCAATGGAATCATCGAGCACCAGAAGGCGAGAGGTCCATCAGGATTCTGAAGGCTATATATGCCTACATAAAAAGAGAATATGAATATTAAAGTTACAGGCATTACAAATTGCTGAGTATCTTGTGCATTATCCACCGCTGCTCCAAACATAGCAAAGAGTGAAGCATAAATAAGGTATCCACCGATGAATAGCAGTAGAAAATATATAATAATTTCTGCCCAGTTAATAGAGAATAACATCTCGATGCTTGCTATCTGTGATGATAATCCTGCCATGTCAGCTTCTGCGAAGAGTGTGCTTTTCGCACCCAAGATAATAGCGAATATACCAAACCAGATGAATAGCTGTGTAATACCTGTTAAGCCGATCCCTATAATCTTTCCCATCATTAAATCGAATGGTTTTACCGATGAAATCATCACTTCCACAATGCGATTGCTTTTCTCTTCTACTACACCTTGCATTACCATAGTGCCATACATAAGTATAAACATATACATGATGAATGTGAAGACTCCTCCTATTCCTGCGGCAATAGCAGATGAAGTTTCTTTCTCAGAGCCATCATCGCTCCATCTTTTGGTTGTAACTTTTATGTTGCCCGAGGTTTCAATAACTTGTCTGATATCGACTATGATTTTTGTGTCAATATCGGCTTCTTGTGCCAATCTATTTATTTTATCAGATTTTACAACTTCCGAAAGAGTGTTGTTTATGTAGCCTTGTAGATCGAGAGGAATTTGTTTTTCTGATACAAATGTGGCTGCTGTGGGGCTTTCCGATAAGTCTCCTGTTATTTGTAATATTCCGAAGATATCTTTTCCTACTTTTGATTTTAATTGATCGTTTTGTTCCTCACCTACTATCTCGAATGAATAATGTTCTGACGATTTCAGATGAGAGGCGTATTTTCCTGTATTATCAATAACAGAGATTCGCTTAATCTCCGAATCTTGAATATTGGATAATAATAAGGGTACAATTATTAACGCAGCCATAAGGATGGGCATTAATAAGGTAAGTATCACAAATGATTTTTTCTTTATTCGTGATAGGTATTCTCGTTTTATAATGAGGCTTAATGCATTCATAGGTTTGTGACTGTTTGGATGAATATTTCGTTCATAGAGGGCAACTCTTCTTCAAAAGAGACTACTTCGTATTTGTCGGTTATTTCTCTTAGAATCTGTGAATTTGAAGAGCCTCCCAGCTTTTTGATTTTTACTTTAGTCGTTTCAGTATGTGATTCTTTCGATTCCAACGAAAATAAATCGGAAGATAAGTCAAAATCACTGCCATTTACAATTACGGTGAAAATGTGCTTTTTATACTTATTACGTATCTCTTTTACATTGCCTTGTAATACAACCTGAGATTTATTAATCAGAGTGATTTCATCGCAAAGTTCCTCAACCGATTCCATGTTATGGGTTGAAAGAATAATTGTTTTTCCTTTTGATTTTAATTCAAGAATTTCTTTTTTCAAAAGCTCAGCATTAACCGGATCAAATCCACTAAATGGCTCATCGAGAATTAATAAGTGAGGATCGTGGATAACAGTTGTTATGAATTGTATCTTTTGTTGCATACCTTTGGACAGTTCTTCTATCTTCTTGTCTTTCCACGAGGTAATATCGAATTTTTCGAACCATTCATCTATCCTTCGGTTGGCTTCTTGTTTTTTTAGACCTTTTAGTTCAGCCAAGAATAATGCATGCTCCTTCACTTTCATTTTTTTGTAAAGACCTCTTTCTTCCGGCAAATAGCCAATATTGTAAATGTCGGATTGAGCGGATAGATGACCGTTTAGAAATACTTCGCCACTATCAGGAGCTGTAATTCTATTTATAATTCGTATCAATGTAGTTTTGCCTGCTCCATTGGGGCCAAGTAATCCGTAAATTTTCCCTTGAGGAACTTTTATACTCACATCATTAAGAGCCCTATGACCTGCATATTGCTTTATAATATTTCTGACTTCGAGGTATATCATATTTTATTTAGGTGTTGTTGCTTAATTGTTAGTAGCTCATTGAACCGAAAAATCACAGGTGCAGTATTTTTGTCTGATTATAACTTTAAAACCTGTTAGGACACGAATTTAATTTATTATTCTAGATTATAAAGTATAAATTTGTATTTAAGGTGTCAGATTTTTTTTATTCTAAATATTTAAATATCATTTATGGATATTCTTACCCATGCTCTTTCTGGTGCCGCAATAGGTACAGTTGTAGCCAATTATAACCAGATGAGCTCATCTCGTAAAGCTAAGACTGTTTTAGCAGGAGCAGTTGGGGGTACATTTCCCGATATTGATGCAATAAGTATGTGGTCTGGGTTTGATCGGACTTTAGGCTCTTTATTTAATTTAGAGCATTCAGCTCGTGTTATTTATGGCAGTAAATTTTGGTATTCGCATCATGCATTTTTTCACTCATTGATTGGAAGTTTATTGGTTGCTGTATTATTCCTTCTGTTGATTTATATAGTAATGAGGAAGTATAAAACGATTCCTTTACTTGCTTATTTCAAGGCATCCTCTGTCTTTTTTATTGCATTTGTTTTAGGTTACTGGGCACATCTCGCCGGCGATTTACCCACTCCTTCATCGGTGTGGGGTGGAATATCTTTATTTTGGCCTTCGGATAATTACGTTGGAGGATATGGAAAGATTTGGTGGTGGAATAATTATGATATTTTCTTATTGATCCTTTTTTGTGTCATTTTAAATTTATTACTGCCTGCAATTTCAAAATATGTTAGAATTAGATCTAGAGTATGCACTATATCTATTGCGACTATTACCTTAAGCTTGATATTGGTGCAAATTAATACTCGTCACTATAATTATTCTTATGCCGGGAATCGCTCTAATTATACTCAAATGGAGCAGAATTCCAAGTTGGAGCAAAAACGTATTTTGGGTGATAGGATATACTACTATATGGATAAGTTTGATAAACGTTTAAAGATTAATTTTTAAGTAAATGTTTGTATTTCATAAAATCTCTCCTATATTTGTATTGTTAACAAAATTGTTAAACAAATAAGTTGATAGTGGAAAAGAAAGATATAACTACCGAACAAACAATATTAGAAGCTGCCGAATATGAATTTCTAGAGAAGGGATTTGCTGGTGCTAAAACTACTGCTATCGCAAAACGTGCGGGAGTAAATCATGCAATGATTCATTACTATTTCAGAACAAAGGAGAATTTGTTCTCTATGGTTTATCAGCAAAAAATAAAGACTCTAGCTGAATCTTTCTCACAGTCATTTAATCAAGATTTACCTTTTTTCGAGCAGTTGAAATTGGCTATTGGTAGCCATTACGATTTTGTTGCTGCCAATCCCAGATTACTCTTTTTTATTTACGGAGAAATAATTACTCACGATGAGAGGAAGAAAATGCTTGTAAGGAGTGTCTTCCCTAAACTAAAAGGTATAATAAAAAGACTAAAGGAGAGAATCGATATTGAGGTCGAGAATGGCTCTATGCGTTTTATCCGTCCTACTGAATTGTTGATGAATATAATTGCTCTAAATGCGATTACATTTTTAGCAATGCCTTTGTTGCAGATTATAAGGAGAAATGACAAAGAGGTTGAAAAGCTTCTACTACAAAGGAGGGAAAATAATATCCAATTTATTATAAATGGGTTGAGTGTTTAATTTTTTTAGACTGTAACTAACAAAATTGTTAAGTGATAATGTTTGTGGAATGAAAACGTCATCTGAAAATATGAAAAGAATAATAATTGTTCTGTGTGTTTTGCTCAGTAGTTGTTTTATGGCATCGGCACAATTGACTATTGAGGCTTGTCAGGAGAAAGCCAAGCAGAACTATCCTTTGATTAAGCGTTATGGCTTGATCGAGAAAACAAAAGAGTATAACTTGTCGAATGCGAATAAAGGATACTTGCCTCAGTTTTCGATGACAGCTAAGGCTACCTATCAATCCGATGTCCCACATCTTCCTATTTCCGTACCAGGTGTAGATATTCAGCCATTGAGTAAAGATCAGTATGGTGTAACTCTGGATGTAAACCAAACTATTTGGGATGGCGGAGTTATTGGTTCTAAGAAAGAAATGGCGAAAACGGCTTCAGAGGTTGCTTCTAAACAACTGGAAGTTACTTTATATACGATTAACGACAGAGTGAATCAGCTATATTTTGGTATACTCTTATTTGATGCAAAAATTAAGCAGAATCTATTGCTTCAAGAAGAGCTAGCACGAAATTTTAATCTTATTTCAAGCTATATCGAAAATGGTGTTGCTAATCAGTCAGATTTGGATGCAATAAAAGTGGAACAGCTAAAAACAATACAGATGCAAACTCAATTGGTCTCGAATAGAAAAGCTTTTATTGATATGTTGTCTGCATTGATCGGGGAGTCGATCAATGAGAATACTGTTTTAGAGAAACCAAATTCAGAGAATGAGTTACTATCTGCCCAGATTGGGCGTCCGGAATTACATCTGTTCGATGCACAGTATAATGATCTCGAAACTCAGAAAAAACAAATCAAAGCAGGTTATATGCCAAAGCTAGGTCTATTTGCGACCGGAGGATATGGAAGACCTGGCTTGAATATGTTAGAAGATAAATTTGCAGCTTATTATGTAGCAGGAGTTCGTTTGTCGTGGAATTTTGGAGGACTTTATACTGAAAAGAACGATCGTAAACTGATCGAAGCCAATCAGAGCTCATTAGCTGCTGAAAAGGAAACATTCTTGTTTAATACCAATTTGGAGGTAACTCAAGAGCAAAGTGAAGTAAAAAGAAATCGCGATTTACTAAAATACGATGATGAGATAATAATGCTTCGGAATAATGTGAAAAAATCGGCAGAAGTGAAGGTTGCAAATGGAACTCTGACGGTAACTGATCTTATGCGAGAAGTAAATGCTGAGGATTTAGCTAAACAAGACAAAATCCAGCACGAGATAGAGTTGTTGTTGTCTATTTATAATCTAAAATATACAACTAATAATTAAGGTCTAAAACTATTTTAGGTGTTGGTTGTAAGTGTTTGATTGTTAGTTGATATATTCTTTTTTTTAATAACACAGAAATCTTCCGTTGCAAAAAGCAGATCAATAAATACTTTTATTCGATTAAATATTTAAGATAAATAATATATGAGAACTATTAAAGCATTATCCATCCTTATTATAGGTTTCTTACTTGTTGCATGTGGCAATAAAAAGGGCGATTATGATGCTTCGGGAATATTCGAAACTACGGAGGTTATAGTTTCATCCGAAGCAAATGGGAAAATTCTAGAACTTAATTTGGAAGAGGGGCAGATCGTCAATCCAGATGTGCCTATGGGATATATAGATACGACACAGTTATATCTAAAAAAAATGCAGTTGTTGGCAAGCAATCAGGCAGTAAAAAGTAAACAGACTGATGTTCCAAGACAAATTGCAGCAATACAACAGCAGATTGTTACACAAAAAAAAGAACAAGCACGTTTCGAAAACTTAGTGAAATCGAATGCAGCTAATCAAAAACAGCTAGATGACATCAATGCTCAGATTCTTTACCTCGAAAAACAATTAGCTGCACAGACTGAAGTCTTGATGAATTCTAATCGAGGCATTTCTGAAGAAAGTTCTTCTATGCAAATACAAGTAGCCCAATTAAATGATCAGATTGTAAAATCGGTGATTAAAAGTCCTATAAAGGGAACTATATTATCTAAATATGCTGAACAAGGAGAGCTCGCAGTGCAAGGTAAGGCATTATTTAAAGTAGGAGATATTGAAAATATGATCCTAAGGGCATACATATCAGCAAGTCAGTTGACGCAGTTGAAAGTAGGTCAAACTGTACAGGTATTCTCTGATTTGGGAGAAGCAGACCGAAAGGAATATTCGGGTACAATTGAATGGATATCTGATAAAGCAGAGTTTACGCCTAAAACAATACAGACAAGAGACGAACGTGCCAATCTGGTTTATGCTGTAAAAATTGCAGTAAAGAACGATGGATATATTAAAAGAGGAATGTACGGAGAAATAAAGTTCTAAGTTTCAATGTCTATTTACTACTTCGATGTAGGAGCGAGTTATACTTGCTGAAATTAGGGTTAAGAATAGGACATTAAATATATGTAGATTACTAAAAGATATGGTTGCAATTTCGGTACAGAATATAAATAAGAAATACGGAAATATTCAAGCTCTGAATAATATCAGTTTTGATGTTCAGCAAGGTGAGATATATGGTATTATCGGTCCTGATGGAGCTGGTAAAACTTCGCTATTTCGTATTCTTACCACTCTTTTGCTTGCTGAAAGTGGAACAGCAACAGTCGATGGATTGGATATTATCAAAGACTATAAACAGATTCGTAATAGAATAGGGTATATGCCGGGGAAATTTTCTCTTTATCAGGATTTGACTGTGGAGGAGAATCTCGAATTCTTCGCTACTGTTTTTAATACCACTATAAAAGAGAACTACGATCTGATCAAAGATATTTATAGCCAGATAGAACCTTTTAAAGATAGAAGAGCGGGTAAATTATCTGGAGGGATGAAGCAAAAATTGGCACTTAGTTGTGCATTGATTCATAAACCTACCGTTTTATTTCTTGATGAGCCTACAACGGGTGTTGATCCGGTTTCAAGAAAAGAATTTTGGGAAATGCTTCAAAATTTAAAGGCGCAGAATATAACTATATTGGTATCGACTCCTTATATGGATGAAGCTATGCTGTGTGACCGTATTGCATTGATTCAAGATGGAACTTTTTTGCAAGTTGACACTCCTGATAATATCATTGAACGTTTTACCCAAATACTTTGGGCAGTAAAGAGTAAAGAAATGTTTAGGCTTCTGAATGATTTAAGAGACTATGATTGTATAAAAACTTGCTTTACGTTTGGTGAAGTGCACCATATAACGGTAAAAGAAGATTTGAAAATGGAGGATATAAGAACCTATCTTATAGGTAAAGGTCATCAGGATATTGATGTTTATGCTATTAAACCAAGTATTGAAGACTGTTATATGCAATTGGCACAAAAAACGAAAGTTTAAACAAGATCTCGGTTTTTTATGACTATGATTGATACAATATTATAGCTGGTTATAAGTAAAACATAAAGACTTAAAGATAACTATACTCAAATAAATATATGAAAGAACCTGTAATATATACCGAAAACCTGACAAAGAAATTTGGAGCATTTACTGCTGTGGATAATATATCCTTCAGTGTAGATAAAGGTGAGATATTCGGTTTCCTGGGAGCTAACGGAGCAGGGAAAACAACAGCTATGCGCATGCTCTGCGGATTGAGCCATCCTACATCAGGTAAAGGTTCGGTTGCTGGATATGATATTTTGAAAGAGTCTGAAAAGGTTAAGAAAAATATTGGGTATATGAGTCAGAAGTTCTCCTTATACGAAGACTTGAAGGTTTGGGAAAATATCCGACTATTTGGTGGAATATATGGTATGGAGTCAAAACGGATTGCTTCGAAGACAGATGAAATATTAGATGAGTTGGGGTTTTTAGCTGAACGTAATGCGCTTGTAAGAGAATTACCATTAGGTTGGAAACAAAAATTAGCTTTCTCAGTCTCTATATTTCATGAACCTAAGGTTGTTTTCTTAGATGAACCTACGGGAGGTGTTGACCCTGTAACCCGTCGGCAGTTTTGGGAGCTTATTTATGCTGCGACAGATAGAGGAATTACTGCTTTTGTTACTACTCACTATATGGATGAGGCAGAATATTGTAACCGTGTATCGATTATGGTAGATGGTAAAATTGAGGCTCTGGATACACCAAAGAATCTTAAGTTACAATTTGAGGCAGATAGTATGGATGAGGTATTTCAACAATTGGCAAGAAAAGCGACCCGAAAAGCAGATTAAGGTCTCAGACCTTTTATGGCTTTGTCAAGTAGAATAGCTACAGAAAACTATAATATGAGAATGTATCATAAAAAACATTTTGATTTAATTGAATGAAACAGTTCTTATCATTTGTAAAAAAAGAGTTCTTTCATATCTTTCGAGATACAAGAACGATGATGATTATATTGGGGATTCCCATTATACAGATGCTTCTTTTTGGTTTTGCTATAACAACAGAGGTGAGGAATGTACAAGTTGCAGTCTTTGACCCATCAAAGGATATTTCGACAGAGCGTATAATCAATCAATTGGATGCTAGTAATTATTTTCATATTGTGCAGATGTTGAATAATCCGGATGAAATCAGTACAATCTTCAAAAAGGATCATAACATTAATCTGGTTGTTGTATTTGATGAAAAGTTCAATGAAAACCTCTTACATACAGGGGAAGCATCTATCCAATTGATTGCTGATGCTACCGACCCCAATCAGGCTACAACCTTATCGGGATATGCAACAAGTATAATAAACTCATATCAGCAGGAACTTTTGCAAGAATATAAGATTCCAATACAAATAAAACCGGAAGTAAAGATGCTCTATAATCCTCAAATAAAGAGTGCTTATAATTTTGTGCCCGGCGTAATGGGTTTAATATTTATGCTGATATGTGCAATGATGACTTCAATCTCAATTGTTCGTGAGAAAGAAACGGGTACAATGGAAATTTTGTTGGCGTCACCTATGAAGCCTTTTTATATTATTGTAGCAAAGGCTATTCCTTATTTCGCAATATCCATAGTGAATCTAACTACAATTTTATTATTATCTGTTTATGTATTGAAGGTACCTGTAACAGGAAGCTTCTATTCTTTGATTGGAATTTCTTTACTCTTCATAATGGTAGCACTATCATTAGGGATATTTATCTCAACCGTTGCTCAAACCCAAGTTGCCGCTATGCTGGTGTCGGGAATGGGAATGATACTTCCTGTAATGATTCTTTCGGGTATGATATTTCCTATAGAAAGTATGCCTGTTATACTTCAGTGGGTATCGGATATTATTCCTGCAAAATGGTATATCTCTGCTGTAAGGAAATTAATGATACAAGGCTTGGGTATTACTGCTGTTTATAGAGAACTGGCGGTTTTACTAGGTATGTTGTTTTTTTTAGTATTTGTCAGCCTTAAGAATTTCAAAACAAGACTTAATTAATCATGATAAAATTTCTTTTAGAAAAAGAGTTTAAGCAAATTTTGAGGAATTCGTTTCTTCCAAGAATGATTATTGCCATGCCCCTCATGATGATGCTTGTTTTTCCTTGGGCTGCCAATCAGGAAATAAAGAATTTGCGATTGAGTGTTGTGGATAACGATCATAGCACTTATTCGGAACGTTTGATTCAGAAGATAGCATCATCTGGTTATTTTAATTTGACGGATGTTTCCGTTTCTAATAATGAAGCGATGCGGAGTATAGAGAGAGACTGGGCTGACATAATTCTGGAGATTCAACCCGATTTCGAAAGGAACCTGATAAAAGAAGGTACTGCTAATGTTATGATCTTAGCTAATGCAGTCAATGGAATGAAAGGAGGTTTAGGTACTTCTTATCTTTCGGTTATATTACAAGATTATGCAGTTGAAATCAGGAACGAATGGAAGCAAGCACCCGAAATGGCAATTTTGCCTGTGATTAATATAGTACCCCAGAATCGATTTAATCCGCATCTGGATTATAAAGTATTTATGGTTCCAGCAATAATGGTGACTATGTTAACCTTACTATGTGGATTTTTACCGGCATTGAATATTGTAGGAGAAAAGGAAATAGGTACTATTGAACAGATGAATGTTACTCCTGTGAATAAACTTACTTTTATATTGGCTAAGCTGATACCTTATTGGATAGTAGGATTTCTGGCTCTTTCGCTCTGTCTTACATTGGCTGCAACGGTATATGGATTGATACCCGTAGGTCGTTTAACTACCCTTTATCTTTTTGCCAGTCTGTACATATTAGTTGTTTCGGGCTTTGGTTTAGTAGTGTCAAACTATTCTAATACTATGCAACAAGCTATGTTTGTTATGTTTTTCTTTATTATGATTTTCATTCTGATGAGTGGGCTTTTTACCCCAATATCAAGTATGCCTCAATGGGCACAGAATATTACAGCTTTTAACCCCCTGAAATATTTTATACAAGTAATGAGAATGGTGTATCTGAAAGGTAGTGGTATAGCAGATCTCACAACACAGATGGTTGCGTTATGCTGCTTCGCATTATTCTTTAACGGTTGGGCTGTGTTAAGCTATAGAAAGAGTAGCTAAGTTAGCTATTGATATATCCTTACGTATTGTTTTTTTTATTGTTATTAGTTTTTTACTAGGTGTTTATCTCTGCTGGATGTTTTTTTGAAATGAAAAGATATTTCGTTTATTTTTAATTGTTATATTTGAAGAAAATTTAACATAAATAAATAAGCTACGTTTTAGTCTTTTGAAGATATACGACCCAACTTTATCTATTAAATTCTAATAGAACATTTCTTATACAGCATAATCGACACTTTTTTACAAACTAATAGAAACAAAATGAAAAACAAAATTTTCTTAACACTGCTTAGTCTTTTTCTGAGTGTGATCTATTCACATGCACAATTGTCAAAGACTATTGATGTCATAACCCCTGGAACATTGTCCGCTTCTCTAGGAGCCGATAAAACAAAAGTAACGGATCTGACTCTTAAGGGTACTATTAATGATGCAGACTTTACTACAATCAAGCAGATGTCTTTACTTAAAGTATTAGATATGTCTGAAGTGGAAATTGTAAATGGTGCTATTCCAGCCTCTGCTTTTGAGAAGAGAGTGATGGATAAAATAGTATTGCCGGAGAGAGTAAAATCTGTTGGATTGGGGGGCTTTTCTAATTTAACTATTTCTACTCTTGATTTCTCTGGTTGTGCTGCTTTGGAGTCTTTCGGAAATAGCTGTTTTGTAGGTATTAATATTACGAGTGGCATTATTGACTTATCGGGTTGTACTTCTCTAAAGTCTTTGGGGCAAGGCTGTTTTGGTGGACTTAGTCAACATATTATTTTACCCTCAGAATTAAAAAACTTAACTAGCCTTTCTTTCGCTGGTTTTAAGGGTAGTGTAGATCTTCCTTCTCAATTAGAAAGTATTGGAGGTTATGCTTTTCAAAGGGCGGTCCTAAAAGAATTAAAGCTGCCTGCCTCATTAAAAAAAGTAGATACCTTCGGCTTTACAGAGATTGCTATTCCAGAACTTGACTTCTCCGGTTGCGTTGTTTTGGAGTCTTTAGGGAATAATTGTTTCGTAGGTAATAATATTACAAGTGATACTCTTGATTTATCTGGCTGTATTTCTCTAAAGTCTTTAGGTCAAGGCTGTTTTGGTGGATTAAGTAAGCATGTTATTTTGCCCTCTACTTTGAAGATACTTCACGGTCTTTCTTTCGCTGGTTTTAGAGGTAGTGTAGATCTTCCTTCTCAACTGGAAAGTATTTTGGGCTATGCTTTCCAAAGAGCGGTTTTAAAAGAATTAAAGCTGCCTGCCTCATTAAAAAAAGTAGATACCTTTGGCTTTACAGAGATTACTATTCCAGAACTAGACTTCTCCGGTTGCGTTGCTTTGGAGTCTTTAGGGAATAATTGTTTCGTAGGTAATAATATTACAAGTGATACTCTTAATTTATCTGGCTGTATTTCTCTAAAGTCTTTAGGTCAAGGCTGTTTTGGTGGATTAAGTAAACATGTTATTTTGCCCTCAGAATTAAAAAACTTAACTAGTCTTTCTTTCGCAGATTTTAGGGGTAGTATAGATCTTCCTTCCCAATTGGAAAGCATTGGAAGTCATGCTTTTCAAAGGGCAGTTTTAAAAGAATTAAAACTACCTGCCTCATTAAAGACTGTAGATAAATCGGGTTTCACAGAGTTAAATATTCCAAAGTTAAGTTTCTCGAATTGTATAAATTTAGAGACCTTGGGTAATAATTGTTTTACTGGAATCAAATTAGAAAGCGATACTATCAATTTGTCGGGGTGTCGCTCGTTAAAGGTTATAGGTCAAGGATGTTTTAGTGGATTAAGTAAGCATATTATTTTACCCTCTACTTTGAAGATACTTCATGGTCTTTCTTTTGCTTGGTTTGGAGGTAGTGTAGATCTTCCTGCCCAATTGGAAAGTGTTTTGGGTTATTCTTTTCAAGGAGCCTCTTTAAAAGAATTAATTATTCCAGTATTTGTAAAATCTCTTGGAGATCGTGCTTTTGAGAATGCCAAGTTGGAGACTCTTGTGTCTTTAAACCCTACCCCTCCCACATTAGGACCAAATGTGTTTATAGGAGTTAATAAAACTGCCTGCACACTCTATGTCCCCAGGAGTAGTATCTCATTATACCAAGCTGCTGCTCAATGGAAAGACTTTCTAATTGAAGAATATAAAGTCTCTTTAATTGATAACTTGGTATACCAAAAATCAACAGAAGAAAACCTTTATCAAGTAAAAACAGAAGAGAGATTTGATGTGGAAGTCTATGCTAATCTTATGTCCGAAGTAAGTTTAGGTTTGTTTAATGCTAGTAATGGAACTTTTATCGAGGATATTGTAAGTAGTAAAAACGGTAATACATATACTTGCCAAGTATCAACAAATCTGCTAAGCGGAAGCTATTTAATTCAACCTTATATTTTAGAGGAAGATGAAGTAAAAGTAATCTCACGTAAAGCAGGTTCACATATAATTGATCGTTTATTAATAACAGTAAAAAACAATTGGGCTGGATTTTCAGGAAGAAATACAACCGCAGATTTGAGCAACCACCTGTTAATTAATACAGCAAAAGAAGATTTGATGGAAGTGAATACTGATCAGAGCTTTAAAGTTTTAATAAGATCAGCAATCGCGACATTGGGTATTAATGTGGGTTTATTTAACTATGATGATGGCTCATTTGTTAGCGATATAACAGAGTCCGTAAATGGTAATGTTTTGACTTGTAAAGTGGCGTCTGGCGTGGCAGAAGGAAGATATACATTGATCCCTTATCTGATTATTGATAGCAATATTGTATACATAGAACGTTCGCCGGATAAACTTTTCTTAGTAGATCGTTTACCTCTAAATGTTGTGGCTACAGCAACATCCGTTCTTGAAACGAGAGCATTGGAGATTCCGACATCTCAAATAGATATAGCAGACTTGAAAGTTTATCCAAATCCGGTAACGGATATCCTATATCTGGAGTCAGGAGCATCTATTTCAGAACTTCAAGTTTATAGTACAAATGGAAAACTAGTATTAAAACAAGCAAATGTTAGTTCATCTATCAATGTTAGTCATTTAGCAAGTGGATCATATATATTGAAACTTCAAATTGGAGATAAATCATATACACATAAACTGATCAAGAAATAAGAAATCTGATCAGTATATACATTAAAAAAAGCGACTAATTATTTAGTCGCTTTTTACATTTAGAGCAAATATAAATTACTGTAATTGCTTATCAATTTTTTCTACTAAAGCCGATTTTTGTGCAGCTCCAACTTGTTTGTCTACAATTTCTCCGTTTTTGAAAAACAGAATTGTAGGAATATTGCGGATTCCGAATTTCGATGTAATCTCATCATTGTTATCAACATCTACTTTTCCTACTACTACTTTGTCTGCATAGTCAACAGCCAATTCTTCTACGATTGGACCTACCATACGACATGGACCACACCATTCTGCCCAAAAATCAACCACGACTAATTTGTCTGATTTTAAAACTTCTTCAAAAGTTGCATCTGTAATTTCAAGTGCCATACTACTAATGTTTATTATGTTTCGTTTAATTTTATAACAAATATAACCAAAGTCTCGGAGATACGGAAAATCAATTTACCTTGAACAGGATGTTTTCATTTTGCTCCAGATAGTCGACCAATTCCTTACGGATATTGATCTTAAGACCCCGAGCAAAAAGCTCAACTTTCATGTTCCGTTCACCATCGACAATCTCAAAATATAACAACGAATTACCCACATTGTTTTTAGTCAGGGTTGATAGCTCTTCTATCATCTGAGCATTCATTTCGTGAATGGGTAATGTGATCGTTATTTTTTCAATAACCTGATCTTTAACATCAGGTAGAAGTTGAATTGATACGATCTTCAATTCGAGTTGGTTCTCGTTGAACCTACGTCCTTGAACGCGTGCTTTTACATATACATAAAGCCCCAAGCGCCCGTATTTACCAAAATTGATATAATCATCACCAAATAAAGGTATTTCTCCACTTCCAGTGAAATCTTCAATTTTAATAATCATATATGGTTTACCATTCTTGGTAATACCTTCTCTTGCCGCAGAAACAAGCCCTCCGAATGTAACTTCCTTATTTCTTAGAGCTTCCTTGTCTTCTATATCAGCCATTCCTACATTGCAACCATACTTAAGAGCAATGGCGAACTCATCCAGAGGGTGTGCTGATAGATAGATTCCGATCAATTCGCGCTCTTTGTTGAGTTTCTCAAGATCCGACCACTTTTCGGCTTTTGGTATCTCGGGTGGACTGGTTTTATACGAAATATCTTCCCCGAATAATGAGTTTGTTGCCTGTGCTTTATCAATCTGGTATTTGTTACCATAACGGACAAGCTGATCTATAAATGTTTCTCCTTTCTCGTTGGTTTCAAAAAATTGCTCACGCTCTATTTCCGGGAAATTATCAAAAGCTCCGGCAAGCGCTAATGACTCTATATTTTTCTTATTGCAAGATGATAAATTGACACGTTCTACTAAATCGAATATGTTTTTGTAAGGACCATTTTCAGACCGTTCTTTAAGAATATCATTTACAGCTCCTCCACCTACACCTTTAATGGCAGCAAGTCCGAAACGTATATCCCCTGCCTTATTTACCGAGAATTTAAGATACGATTCGTTTACGTCCGGTCCAAGTACATTCATCCCCATGTACTTGCATTCGTCCATAAACTTTGTGATCTCCGTAATATTCGATAAATTTCGAGATAGAACGGCAGCCATATATTCCGATGGGTAGTTGGCTTTGAGCCATGCTGTTTGATAAGCTATCCACGAATAACATGTTGCATGTGATTTGTTGAAGGCATAAGATGCAAACTTTTCCCAGTCGGCCCATATTTTATTCAGGGTCTTTTCAGCATGCCCGTTTTTCTTTCCTCCTGCAAGGAATTTTTCTTTTAGGGCATTCATCTTGTCAATGAGCTTTTTACCCATTGCTTTACGTAACTCATCGGATTGACCACGTGTGAAATCGGCAAGCAGACGAGACAAAAGCATGACTTGCTCCTGATATACCGTAATGCCGTATGTCTCGTCAAGATATCTTTCCATGATAGGGATATCATAGGCAATTTCTTCACGACCATGTTTACGGGCGACAAAGGCTGGAATATAATCCATCGGTCCCGGACGATATAAAGCATTCATTGCAATTAAGTCCTCAAACTTGGTAGGCTGAAGTTCCTTTAGGTACTTCTGCATACCGGCAGACTCAAACTGAAATGTTCCGGTTGTTTTACCTTGGCTATATAGCTCATAGGTTTTAGTATCTTCTAACGAGATGGTACTGATATCTACATCTTCGCCAGTTGTTTGCTTTATATTCTCAAGTGCCTCTTTTATAATTGATAGGGTCTTTAAACCCAAAAAGTCCATTTTGATAAGACCTGTTTCTTCGATTACCGATCCTTCATATTGAGTGACAAGCATCGTTTCGCCAGTCTCTTTGTCTTCGGCTGTACTTACGGGTACTGTATCCGAAATAGGGCTCTGACCTATAATAACACCACAAGCATGTACTCCTGTATTTCGCACATTACCCTCAAGCATTTGTGCATACTTAAGAGTGTCACGAGTAATGAGGTCTCTACTGTTTGATGCTTCTTTTAGTTCGGGAACGTATTCAATGGCATCTCTAAGGGTTACTTTCTTTTTATCGGGAATTCTGTCAGGAACTAATTTGGCTAAACGGTTAGATTCAGATAATGGTAACTTCTGAACACGTGCAACGTCTTTTATTGCCGATTTTGTAGCCATGGTACCATATGTAATAATGTGGGCTACTTTTTCTTGTCCGTATTTGTCGGTTACCCAGCGTAATACTTCTCCTCGACCATCATCATCAAAGTCGATATCAATATCGGGCATTGATATACGATCAGGATTTAAGAAACGTTCAAACAGCAAGTCATACTTTATAGGGTCTATATCAGTAATCCCCAAGCAATATGCTACGGCAGAACCTGCTGCCGATCCACGACCAGGGCCTACTGCCACACCCATTCTTCGTGCTGCTGCTATAAAGTCTTGTACAATAAGGAAATATCCGGGGAATCCCATTGTCTTCATAACATCCAGCTCAAATTCAAGACGTTCGCGGGTTTCATCATTCATATCTTTGCCGTAACGTTTTTCGGCACCTATCATTGTTAGGTGCTTCAAATAGTCGGCTTCTAGCTTAATGCGAATCACTTTATCGTATCCACCTAAACGATGGTATTCTTTTTCTCCGAACTCAGTAATAAGATCGGTTTCATTGTATTTTTCTCTATGACCGGCTTCTGTGCCGAATGAAGGATCAATGTCAAAGAATGGCATTAATGCATCCGAATCTATTGAGTAGAACTCAACTTTATCAGCTATCTCAAGCGTGTTAGAAAGAACATGAGGTATATCTTTGAATACTTCGTTCATTTCAGCAGTCGTTTTTAGCCACTCCTGCTTAGTATATCTCATTCGTTTCGGATCGTCCAGATCTTTACCTGTACTTAAACAGATCAGACGGTCATGAGCTTCTGAATCCTCTTCGTTAATAAAGTGTACATCATTTGTTGCAATAACTTTTACGTTATGCTTTTCGCTCAGTTTTAGTAATTCCTGATTTACCCGTTCTTGAAGAGGATATGCTTCAAGATTAGAATCGGGGCGACTGGTTTTGTGACGTTGAAGTTCAAAATAGAAATCTTCACCGAAAATACTTTTAAACCATTCTATTGACTTTTCAACTTCCTCGTGTTCTCCTCTTGTTATCTTTTTAGGTATCTCACCTCCTAAACAAGCTGTGGATACAATTAGTCCTTCGTGATATTTTTCTAACAGTTCTTTGTCTATGCGAGGACGCATATAAAAACCTTCAGTCCAGCTTTGCGATACCATTTTGATAAGGTTCTTATATCCCTGATAGTTTTTGGCAAGCACAACTAAGTGCCAGCCGCTCATGTCGGGTTTCCCTTCTTTTAATTTGCGGTTTCGGTGAGCTACATAGCACTCACAGCCTAAGATTGGTTTGAATAAATGAGACTCTTCTTCTTGAAGTTTCTTATTTAATTCTTCTAAAAGTGGACCGTTTTCTCTAGCTTCGGCTATTGCTGCTTTTATTTTTTTTATCTCGGCAAATACGGGTGCATTTTTCTTCTTTACATAATTGTAAAATTCTTTAATCCCGAACATTGATCCGTGATCAGTCAAAGCTATAGCTTTCATTCCGTCAGCTTTAGCTTTGTCAACTAGGCGTGAAATACTGGCTTGCCCATCGAGCAAAGAGTATTGGGAGTGAACGTGTAAGTGTATAAACGGTTGCATATATCTTTGAATTTATCCTATAAAGGTATCTCTTTTATCGAAAAAAGATGACTATGTTTTGATCGAAAGTATCGATGACTTTTATCAAGAAAAGTATCAATGCTATGCCTCAGTAATTTAACTTAAGGCATAGCTTTTTTATTTTTGATTGGAAATGTAATGAAAAATGAGAATGTTAAAAACAAGATTTTAGAACCGACAATGGAAATATATCTTGTCAGATTCCTTACAAAATAAGTCTGGTTTTAGCCTTTTCTATCTGCTATGATTGAGACTTGCTTTGTTGAGAACCTCTTAGCTTTTTAAGGAGGTTACCTACGTCTATTTTGTCTTGTTTTATATTTTTGACAAGTGTTTCAAGATCTTTGAACTTCTCATCAGGGCGCATAAATTCTATGAATTCAACAGAAAGCGACTTGCCATATAGGTTTTGATCAAAATCGAGAATATTAACTTCAAGACTTATATTATCCCCATTATGTAGGGTGGGTCTTTTTCCTATATAGAGCATTCCTTCGTATTGATCTTCATCAATGAGGACATATACAGCGTATACTCCAAATGCGGGAACAACTTTGAAATCTTCCCATATTTTGATATTTGCAGTTGGGAAACCGATGGTACGTCCAACTTGGAAACCTTCAACAATCTGTCCCGAAATGGTATAGTTATAACCTAGTAGTTGGTTTGCTTTAACAACATCTCCTTCACCTAGTAAACGTCGAATACGCGATGAGCTTACGTGATTGGATGAATCTAGCTCACAAGCTTGTATTACATCAATTCCTACTTCTTTTCCGTATTGTTGATATTCTTCAAAACCGTCTTCTCTATTGTGACCAAAGCGATGATCGTAGCCTATTAAAAGGGTTTGTACATTCAATTTGTCCTTTAGAATTTGTTTAATGAATTCTTTGGCACTTAACGTTGACATCTCTTTGGTAAAGTCAAGAGTCACACAATAATCAACGTCGGTTGTAGCTAAGCGTTTTACCTTCTCCTCATAACCACATAGTAATGCGGGTTGATAATCGCTGCTCAGTACCCTTCTTGGATGTACGGGAAAGGTTATAACAGCAGATGGAAGATTTTTTTTCTTAGCCTCAATTTTTAGCTGCTCAATAAGATATTGGTGACCTGTATGTACGCCATCGAAGAAACCGATAGTTGCAACTAATGGCTGATGTTGTGTATTATATGGAGAATTTATTAAGTCCATTCAATTATATTATTGGCATATTTTATAAGAGTATCCATATCCATTTGAGAGGGATAAACATGTCTTTGTATTATTCAAAAACTTTTCTTAGGTCTTCTTCTTGATTTACTAAATAGGTTTTAAACCCAAACTTTTCTGCAACATCGAGGTTTGATTGTCCATCGTCAAGGAAAAGAGTTTCCTTAGGATCAATTTGAGCTTCTTTGATTACTATTTCGAATGATTCTTTCGAAGGTTTTGTGTAGCCCATTTTATATGACCAAAACATTTGATCGAAGAATGCCGATATAGGTTCTCCCGAAGGCGAAAAATCTTTAGTGTCTGCCCATCCCATAATAACAGGGTTGGTGTTGCTTAGTAAGTATACATTGTATTTTTTGCGAAGCTCCTTTAGTAACTCGAATTTATATTCGGGTATTCCTGTTAAGAAAGCCAACCAACCAGAATCTATATCTTTGTCAGAAATGTATTTACCTGCAAGTTTACGCAGTTCATCATAAAACTCTTCTTTAGTTATAGTGCCTTCTTCCAGTTGTAAGAAAATACCTTCTTGACGGAATTCACCTAGGAAATCCTCGATATTATCTACTCCTATTTCTTTGAAACGTTTTACTGCATTGTCTTTATTAATACTTACGATTACACCTCCAAAATCGAAGAGTAAGTTTTTTATTCCTGTTAAATCAGCCATATCTAAATGTTTTGAACTGTTTATATTTTAGACTATTCATTTTTGGCAATCTGTAGGTCGAATCTACTGAAAACAAATAAGTCTTTGCATTTTTATTTTTGATTATGCGAAGTTAATCATTTTAAAAATTATTACTGTCTATTTTATCCATAACTAGTTTGGAATATACATCATTATATTGTCTTTTTTAAATGAATGATAACGTTAATATCTACAAATAGGATACATAGGACTGTAATCTTGATAGGGTTAATATTCAATAGATTTGTTCTATTATAGGTGATATTTTATTACTTTGCAATTGGTTTTACCTAATAATTTTGACTATGCTCAATTTCCGCCTTCGTGTTTTTTATTCAGTGGCTACATTTTGCAGCTTTACAAAGGCTGCCGAAGAAATGTTTATTACTCAACCGGCAGTTACAAAGAATATCAAGGAGTTGGAATCAGAATTGAATATTCGTCTCTTTAATCGCATTGCAAATAAGATTACCTTAACGGAGGCGGGGCGATTGTTATTGCATTATACCGAGCATGTATTGACTCTGGATAAGAAGTTTATGTTCGACTTGGGTGTCTTGAAGCAGAAGTTTGCTGGTGATCTTAAATTAGGGGCGAGCACAACTATCGGTCAATATGTTTTACCTGCCATACTTGCACAGTTTAATAGGCAGCATCCCGATATAGAACTATCGTTGTTGAATGACAATACTCAACGAATAGAAACTGCTCTTGTTGAGAAAGTACTTGATCTGGGTATTATTGAGGGAAATTCTAGAAATAGTCAGTTAAAATATATCCCTTTTCTTAAGGATGAAATTGTAGCAGTGGTGCATGTTTCGCAACCATTATTCGAGAAAGACGAAATAACTCTAGATGAACTTAAAGAAACGCCTTTGGTATTGAGAGAAATAGGATCGGGTAGCCTTGAGGTGATTACTGATAAGTTGAAGCAAAAAGGTGTAAAATTAAAAGATCTGAATGTTGTGATGCATTTGGGTAGTACCGAAAGCATAAAAACATTTCTTGCAAATTCTAATAGTATAGGGCTTATCTCTATTAATGCTGTCAGTAAAGAAATAGCAAATGGGGAATTTAAGATTATTGATATAACCGATTTTGAGATTGAAAGAAATTTCTATTTCATCCATTTACATGGTGTTCCCTCAGGTTTTACGGAGATGTTTATTCAATATGCGCTTAACTACTATAACCAGAGGTAATAGGCTATAATATATTTGAATATACAACCAAGCTTTTTTTGATTGACCTTTGTATCTGAAAATTAAACATCAAAAAAATGAAAATTGATTCAAAACTGTTAAGAAAGATTGTCTTTATTTTACTCGTTATATTGTGCTTATTTCCTTTTGTAGAGCCTCCGGTTGCACTTCTGGCCGGATTTCTTTTGTCTTTCACTATTGGCCATCCCTATCTCCATCTAAATAATAAAGCGACTAAGATTCTCTTGCAAGCGTCTGTTGTTGGGCTTGGTTTTGGAATGAATCTTTTCGAAGCCATGGAAGCTGGTAAAGAAGGTCTCATTTTTACTGTATCGTCTATTGTGCTAACTCTGGGATTTGGCTTGTTGTTGGGAAAGCTATTTCATATAGCTAAGAAAACAAGTGTTTTGGTTTCTTCGGGAACTGCTATCTGTGGAGGTAGTGCCATAGCTGCAATGGTGCCAATTATAGATGCGAATGAGGAGGAAACTTCCGTATCATTAGGGGTCATTTTCGTCTTGAACTCAGTAGCTCTGTTTGTATTTCCGGTAGTAGGTCATTTGTTGAGTATGACGCAAGAGCAATTTGGGCTTTGGTCTGCTATTGCTATACATGATACTAGTTCTGTTGTTGGAGCAGCTCATAAGTATGGAGAAGAGGCTCTTAAAATAGCAACAACAATAAAGTTGGAACGTGCTCTTTGGATAATTCCACTGTCTTTTGTAACAGCTTTGCTTTATAGGAAAGGTAAAGTATCTATTCCTTACTTTATCTTTCTGTATGTAATTGCAATGGTTATCAATACATTTGTTCCTGCTATCCAAACCGTGTCTCCTGCTATTGTAATGATTGCCAAGCGAGGACTAACTTTAACGCTTTTCTTGATTGGTGCTGGATTAAGTAAAGAAGCTTTGAAGAATATCGGAATAAAACCACTATTGCAAGGGGTGATATTGTGGGTGTTTATATCGGTAATGTCACTTTTAGTAATCTTGAATATGTAAGAAGTTTGTTACCTATTCAGAGTGACAAGCAATAAAAAAGAAAGCATCTATATTTTCAAAATATAGATGCTTTCTTTTTTATTGAATTATTCTTTATGCGAGACTTCTCTTTTTAGAATATCTGCTTGAATAACTGTGTTTTTAAGATACTCATATTCTAATTGGAAGCATTCACTGAATATATTATCTTCTGTTAGACTATCTTCTATTTGTTTTGTAGTCCAGAATTTACCATCTAATAAACTAATGCTTTTTAGTTGCTCTTCATTCTCGATTCTGGATACGAACAAGAATACTAAACGTTTCACATCTTGATTCTCGAATACATATTTTAATAAGAAATTGAAAGGTAATTCTTGCATATTTAACGATCTGGAAATACTATTTCTTACGGATATGTTGATCTCATGATTAAAAAGCATAAGCTTCTCGAAAGGGTGATCGTAAGCCGAAGGGTCTATTGAACTATTATTTCCTCTTTTTTGAACATAAACTTCTCCATTATGTATCAGAGCTATACGTACCATTGGGTGCATAAAGCGTTTTTTCATTTGAGACGATACAGACTTTGCTATACGACCTGTTACCTCACCCGATTCGTTTACTATGGGCAACCACTCTTCTTTTCTAAGCTGCTTTACGATATTTCGAGTTTTTATTTCCTCATAAATAATTATGCCTGCAAGTATTGCTATCGGTATTATGCTATAGAATATAGTGTCCGCAAGAGGGCTTGACTCTAAATGTATTCGACTTAGTTGATAAAGCATAAGGATGAACAAATGACATGTCAATCCATATTGCGTAAGCTTTGCAATATCAAAAAATTCTCCTAAATAAGTCTTTTGGATAATACTCTGCTTTTTACCTAAGTACATGTTTATATAAGCTTTACCCAATCTGGTTACAAATAGAAGGCAGACAAATGTTATCTCGAAAAACACGA
Source organism: Dysgonomonas sp. GY617 (assembly GCF_015233815.1). Lineage (NCBI taxonomy): Bacteria > Pseudomonadati > Bacteroidota > Bacteroidia > Bacteroidales > Dysgonomonadaceae > Dysgonomonas > Dysgonomonas sp. GY617. The sequence continues at coordinate 194,180 of NZ_JADCLR010000014.1, read as the reverse complement.
GATACATGAGGGCCGGAATTGTAGTTTTGTGTAGGATATACCAAAGTATCAGCGTAAAGAATAATGATATAAAATTAAGAATAAACATTAGTCCACACGCATTCGCTTTTGTGTAAAATCTTAGGATAATATCTAGTGCTCCTGAAAAGAGGACAGAGATTATCAGAGAATAGCCAATATTTCCTGTTGTGGTAAATAATACTATATATAGTATACTAGCCAGTAGTCCCAAAGAGGGATTTACTAAATATTTTTTTGCTCCTTTTGAAATCATAAATTACATAAATACAGGTGGTTAAATCCCAAGGGCGTAGGTGTCTTATTGTTCTTTTTTTATTGAATACGAAACCTATTATTTCCCTATTTTTCAGGATTTTATATTAAAACAATTATCAATAAGTTTTGTTTATTGAGTAATCGATTTATATATTCTAATATACTAAGAAACTATGATAAACTCGTCATTGTTACGCATCGGGTTGTAAATATATATGATATAATGTAAATTTCAATACTTATATAAAGTAAAAAAACGCAGGAGCTTTTTGTTCCTGCGTTCTCGCTTTATTTAAGTTTCAAAAAATCAATAACTTTTGTATATAAATAATTTCTATTATGACTTCCGGGTATAGAATGATTTTGATCGGGGAAGACAAATAATTCAAATTGCTTATTTGCTTTTATCAATGCAGATGTGTATTCTATGGTGTTTTGGAAATGTACATTGTCATCTGCTGTTCCATGAACTAATAAAAGTTTTCCTGATAATGATGCTGCAAGTGCTATAGGAGATCCCTTTTCGTATCCTAAAGCATTTTGCTGTGGAGTTCGCATATAACGCTCTGTGTATACCGAATCATAAAAACGCCAGTTGGTAACGGGAGCAATGGCAACTCCTGATTTGAATACGCCATTTCCTCTGCTTAAACTCATCAATACGTTGTATCCTCCATAACTCCAACCCCAGATAGAAATATTTGAGGCATCTATGTATGGCAGTGTTCCGAAATATCGTGCAGCTGCAATCTGGTCGTCAGACTCTTTTATACCTAGATTCATATAGGTGCATTTTCTAAATTCTTGTCCTCTGGCTCCTGTACCTCTTCCGTCTACTGCTACTACTATGAAGTTTTGAGTGGTAAGAAAATCAGTCCAATCAATACTAAAACGATCAAGAACCTCTTGAGAATCTGGTCCACTATATTGAACCATTAGTAAAGGATGTTTCTGATTTGGATTGAAATTCGCTGGTTTTAGCATCCAAGCATTTAGTGAAGTACCATCGGCTCCTTTTACAGTAATGAATTCTTTTTTAGGAAGACGAAGCGAAGCTACATTGTTTTTTAATTCTTTATTATCTTCGAGTACTCGTAATTCTTTACCCGATGCATCATTCATAGTGATTACAGTTGGGTTTTCTGTATTCGACCAATTATTGATAAAGTACTTGCCGTTGGAGCTAAAAGAGGCTGTATTATAACCTGTTTTTGTTGATAGTTTTGTTTTAACTCCTTTTACGATGTCTACTTTATATATGGCTCGTTGTAGAGGGCTTTCTTCGGCTGCTTGAAAATAAACTGTTTTAGTTATAGGGTCGCATGCCAGAATCTCCATTACATCATAATGTCCGGATGTCAGTTGTTTTTGAGGCACACCTGTAAGCGAGTACATATATATATGACTGTATCCGTCTTTTTCGCTTATGTAAGTAAATTGATCTCCTATGAAATTGATGGAGTTGAAGAAGTCGTAATTAATATATCTGTCATTTTGTTCTTTGAGTATTAATTTGGCAATAGTACTTCTTGGGTCTGCAAAATACATGTTGAAATCGTTTTGATCGCGATTCAATGTCATTATTGCTAATTGAGAAGTTGGTGTAAATTCAATCTTAGGAATATATTCGAATTCGGAATTGGCAGGGAAATTAATTGGTCTGATTGTTTTCGACTCAATATCAAAAATGTTACATGTTACTTTTGAATTTGCTTCTCCTGCTTTTGGATATTTGAAGGAGATAAAATCAGGATATAATTGTTGACTAAAATTCTGAAAAGTAAATTCCGGAACATTTGTTTCATCAAATCTAACAAAAGACAATAGCTTGTTGTCAGGAGAGAAATCCATTAAACTTGTAACTCCGAACTCTTCTTCGTAAGCCCAATCCGTTGCTCCATTTATTATTTTGCCAATCACTCCATCTTTAGTGATTTGAGATTCTGTACCGAAATCAAATTTAGACAGCCATATATTATTATCACATACATAAGCAAGCATACGCCCGTCACGAGAAAATACGGGAGCCATTTGTTTTGATTTATTGTCGCTCAACTTACGTATAAGATTGCGCCGTATGTCAAAATAATAATAATCTGCTTTAAATGAATGGCGGAATATCTGTTCGCTGTTGGTATATACAATAAGGCGATTTTCATCGGGGCTCATTATAAAACCCTGAAAAGATGGAATTGTACAATCTCTCGCTGTCTGTATATCGAATACCGTTTCTACAGCTTGGCCTGTTTTGTATGAATACTTTATAATTTTGGTTCGCTGTTGATCTGCTTGGAAGTAAAATTCGCCATCTACTGAGGACGCTGCGGATGGAATTCCTTTGGCTCTGTATTTGCCATCGGTAATATCTCTAAGGTTTAATGTCTGGGCAAAGATTGATGCTGAAATCAATATGGCAGCAAGCAAAAAACAAACTTTTTTCATAGGTTACATATTTTATACAATGCAAATATACGTTCTTTCGATGTAGAATCTTACCTTCGTTTCCTAAAAAATATATATAGCATGATAAATGAAGTAGCCTACGCAGATGTATTGGAGATCCGTCATAAAGTAATGTATCCTGATAAAGACAAGGATTATGTGATATTGCCGGATGATGATAAAGGCTTACATATAGGATATTATAAAGAAGGTATATTGGTGAGTGTATTGTCTTTGTTTTTGAATAATAGAGAGTTGCAGTTTCGGAAGTTTGCTACATTGCCCGAATATCAAGGTCAGGGATATGGAACTGAATTAGTAAAGTGGGTATTGGATTATGCGAAGGATATGCAATTCGACAGGGTATGGTGTAATTCGCGAATTGAAAAGACTGATTTCTATAAAAAGTTCGATTTTGTGGAAACTGACGAGATCTTTGAAAAAGATGGGCGTAAGTTTATTATTTTGGAGAGAAAGTTTAAACAAGAGGCATGAGACCTTAAAAAAAAATAATGAACACCTTTATTTTCTTTCATTTAACTATATTTGCAACTTTGTTCTTATAGACACAATATTTAAATCACGTATTTTTACAATAAATATCTAATATTCAACATGAAAAAGTATAACTTAGTCAATAACATTTTTGGGTGGTTAAGCTTTATTATTGCAGCAATTACCTATTTGTTGACAATCGAACCGACTGCAAGTTTTTGGGATTGCGGGGAGTTTATTACTTCAGCATATAAATTTGAGGTGGGACACCCTCCCGGTGCTCCTTTTTTCATGTTGACCGGTAAGTTTTTTACCTTGTTTGCTTCTGATGTGACTCAGGTGGCCAAGATGGTAAATACCATGTCCGCATTACTGAGTGCATTAACTATCCTCTTTTTATTTTGGACAATAACGCATCTCGCAAAGAAGCTCATATATACCGATCCCGAAAAGGAAATGTCTTTAGGACAAATGATTGCTATCATTGGTTCGGGTCTTGTAGGAGCATTAGTATATACATTCTCAGATACATTCTGGTTCTCAGCTGTTGAGGGTGAGGTTTATGCCTTCTCTTCGATGTTTACCGCTTTGGTATTCTGGTTAATATTGAAATGGGAAAATCGTGCAGACAAACCGGGCTCAGATAAATGGTTGGTTTTAATAGCCTATGCTATGGGACTTTCGATAGGTGTTCACTTATTGAATCTACTTTGTATTCCTGCAATTGTATTGGTTTATTATTTCAAAAAGACGAGTACTCCTAATTTCAAAGGAATCTTATTGGCACTTCTAGGTTCGATGGGTTTAATTGTCGTTCTTATGTACGGTGTTATTCCAGGATTCACTAAAGTAGGAGGGGCTGTTGAATTGTTCTTTGTAAACTCCTTAGGTTTCTCTTATAATACAGGAGTGTTCTTTTATCTAATAGTTCTTCTTTTATCTCTGGCTTGGGGTCTTTATGAGACACTTGCTACTAAGGGTAGTCTGCAACGAGCTAAAATTGCATTCATTTTAACGATGGCTCTATCCGGAATTACATTTATCGGATCGAATGTCTTGTTGTGGATCATATTGTTGGGAGGATTGATATTCTTCTGTTTTAAAGGAAAGAAAATGACTTTCAGACTCGTAAACACAAGTCTTTTGTGTTTGTTGGTAATCCTGATCGGATATTCTTCTTTTGCCGTAATTCCTATTCGTTCTGCAGCTAATACACCGATGGATCAAAATTCACCGGAAGATGTATTTTCACTGACTGATTACTTGAATCGTGAACAGTATGGTGATTCTCCGTTGGTTTATGGACGCACATATGCTTCTGAAGTGAAGAGAGATGCTAGTGGAAAAGCGATTGAAGCTTCGAAAAAATCGAGATATGATAAAATAGTGAAGAAATCTCCGGATGAAAAAGATCGTTATTTCGTAGCTAGTGAGGCGCCCAAATATGAATATACCAATACGATGTTGTTTCCTCGTATGTATTCTGATGAGGCTCGTCATATTCAAGGATATAAAAATTGGGGTGATATTGCAGATCCTAAAGTTCCTCCTACATTCTTCGAGAATTTACAATATTTATTCAAGTATCAGATAAACTTTATGTATTGGAGATACTTTATGTGGAACTTCTCAGGTCGTCAAAATGATATTCCATCATCAGGTGAAATGAGCAATGGGAATTGGATTACCGGAATTAGCTTCATCGATGAACATGTATTAGGATTAGGACCTCAAGATAACTTACCTCCGGATATCGCTGATAATAAAGCACACAATGCTTATTACATGTTGCCTCTTATTTTAGGTCTTTTCGGTATATTCTTCCAATTGAGTAGAGGGAAAAAAGGTGAACAGCAGTTATGGATAACTTTCATGCTGTTCTTTATGACGGGTCTGGCTATTGTTCTTTATCTGAATCAAAAACCGTATGAGCCTCGTGAAAGAGATTACGCTTATGCAGGCTCTTTCTATGCATTCAGTATTTGGATAGGGTTAGGTGTAGCTGCTCTTTGGACATTGCTCAAACGATATGTTCCCGAAACTGTGGCTGCTGCTGTTGTTACTGTTGTAGCACTATTGGTTCCTGTACAAATGGCTTCTCAGAACTGGGATGATCACGATCGTTCTAACCGTTATACAATGCGCGATTTCGGAATGAATTATCTGAAGAGTGTTGAAAAAAATGGTATCCTATTTACTAATGGAGATAATGATACATTCCCTCTGTGGTATGCTCAGGAAGTTGAAGGTTTCCGTACAGATGTGCGTGTTGCCAACTTGAGTTATCTACAAACCGACTGGTATGTTGACCAGATGCGTCGTCAGGCGTATGATTCTAAGCCTCTTCCAATTGAGTGGGATAAATCGCGCTACATTGGGGACAAAGGGATGTATGCTTACGTTATTACAAAAGAACAGATTGAAAATGTTTTGAAACGACAATTTGAGAAAAGTTCGGGTACTTCGTGGATGGATAAGGTGCAGAATGAGCAAAATATCGATCTTACAAATTATTACGATAAGAATGCTTTTACAGATACCGTTTCTTTAGATTATATTATGAATATCTTGAAAACCCAAGATAGTTATGTACCAAAGAATCCGTTTATAGAAAGTACTGGTAATGAATTTATCATACCTGGAAATTTACTATATATGCCAATAGATACAACAACTGTTGATTGGAAAGCTTTAAGTGCTCAACCATCGGCTCATATGTTGGTTAATTTGGGTAACAAAAATGTATTGTACCGCCAAGAGTTGATGATTCTTGAAATGTTGAATAATATCAATAAAGAAGGATGGAAGCGTCCGATATATTTTGCAACTACTGTAGGTAGTGACATGTATATGAATTTGAAGGATAATCATTTCATGCTTGAAGGTTTGGCATACCGTATTACTCCCGGAAAAATTAGTCCTACTGGTGTAAATACAGAGGTTACTTATAACAATATGGTTAATGAGTTCAAATGGGGTAATATCGATGATCCCAAAGTATATTTGGATGAGAATAACATGAGAATGTGTAAAACATTCAGAATCATGTTTAATGAGTTGATTGCTGCTCTTATTAATGAAGGAAAAGATGATAAAGCTCTTTCTGCATTAGATTATTGTTTGAAAGTAATTCCTGCTAACACAGTGCCTATGGGTGGCGAATCGGTTTCTTTTGCTGATGCATACTTTGCAATAGGTCAACCCGAAAAAGCAGAAGCAGTAATTAAGATTATCTTAGATAGATCAGAACGTTCACTAAATTGGTATCATCGTTTGAAACCTGAACAAATGTCAGGTGCGGCAGGCGATATCAAAACCAATTTTGATAATATATTGCGTATTGCAATGGTTTATCAACAGCATGGTGATATGGTAAAATACAAGGCCCTAATTGAGAAATTACAAGGCTATGCTCAGTTATATTTCACAAATAGAGTACCTGCATTAGGAAATTATGCTTTAAAAAATATTACAGATACATCTATCAGAGGATATTATATTGCAGAGAAAGGTTCTGAAATCCAGAAGCTTGAAGAAGAATTGGCACAGAAGTCAATGGCATTGATGCAACAATTTAGTCCTGGATTATTAAAAGAATATACAAGTCAAAGCAGCAATTAAGATAATATTTCGTCTATAGTCATGGAAGGCACGATTTTTGCTTTCTATGGCTATAGATGATGATATTATTTTTTTTATAGATATGTTGATAGAACAACCACCGTTAGTTTATAGACTTCTTTTTCCGGGAGGATATTGGAGGCTACCTAGCAGAAACGAAAAAGTAATTTATTTGACCTTTGATGATGGGCCAATACCGGAGCTTACTCCATGGGTATTGGATTTGTTGGATAAGTATGACATAAAAGCTACATTCTTTTGCGTGGGTGACAATGTAAGGAAGTATCCTGAAATTTATCAGGAGGTTTTAGATCGCGGACATAGTGTCGGTAATCATACATTCAATCATATACAAGGTATAAAAAGTCGTACGAAGAGTTATATGAAGAATGCTGAATTGGCATCGGAGTATATAGAATCACCTTTATTTCGTCCTCCTCATGGACATATGCGTTTACCTCAATTTTTTAAACTTCGTAAGAAATATAAGATTATACTATGGGACGTGGTTACGCGTGACTATAGTAATAAGCAGACTCCCGAAGAGGTCTTAGAGAATGTGAAGCATTATGGACGCAATGGTTCTATTGTTGTGTTTCACGATTCTATAAAAGCCGAAAAGAATATGAAGTACGCACTGCCTTTGGCTATTGAATGGTTCAAAGAACAAGGTTACGTATTTAAAACGATTGAAGAAGGTTTGGCTGAAACGACTAACGAAGTAACAGAGACGAATCTCCATAACTCAGAAAGCGATACTCGTGAGCTAGTGCGTGATTATAGATAGACATCCAATTGCCTTCGACGAAGGCAGAAACTAATAATAATAAGGTGCTTTGCGGCTGGTGAAAATTAGTAACTATGCCGCTTACTATTTTAAAAGTGTAGCCCGGAACAATCATTATCTGAGTATCGGCAAGTAAAGTGTTTATTGAATGCTTATCCAGATAATCTAAAATGTTCTTTAGGGCTTTTTCTTTTGTAATGCTATTGTCAAAAGAACTGCTATAAGGCTGCCATTGTTCTACTTTTAGTGTGTTTAGATTTGGATTCTTCTCCAAAGCAACCCCAATATGATACAAACTTTCGAGTGTACGCACTGATGTTGTGCCTACTGCAATTATATTTCCCTTGTGAGAAAGTATGTGTTCTATAGTTTCTGTCTTTACCGAAATAAATTCGGAATGCATCTCATGGTCATTTATTACTTCACTCTTAACGGGCTTAAATGTTCCTGCTCCAACATGTAAAGTAACTTCGTTGGTTTCGATACCTTTTTCTCTTAGTTTCTCAAATACCTTTTCAGTAAAATGTAATCCGGCAGTAGGAGCCGCCACAGAGCCTTTTATCTTTGAGTATAGTGTCTGATAAGTTTCTTTATCTTTTTCTTCTGTATCACGGTTTAAATAGGGTGGGATGGGAAGTTCTCCAACTGCATCAAGAATATCTGCAAATGTATATTGAGGGTTATTCCATCCAAATTTGATAATATGTGTATTGCCTGCCGATTCTATTCGCTCAGCTTTTAGTAATATTGTTTGATTATCAATCTTTACTTCTTTTTCGAGTATTCCTTCTTTCCATTTTTTTAAGTTGCCAATCATGCATTGCCATGAGCACTCTTCTGTGGCTTGAAATATCAGATTGTAGTCGTGAGGTGAATATGGGTCTAGGCAGAATATTTCTATCTGAGCTCCCGTCGATTTATTGAAGTGGAGACGTGCTTGTATTACTTTCGTATTATTAAAGATCATTAGGCTATCATCCGGTAGATAATCTATAATAGAAGAAAAACGGCTGTCTGTGATCGTTTTGTCTTTGTAAACCAATAACTTCGAATTGTCTCGCTCTTCTAGTGGATATTTGGCTATCTTGTTATCGGGTAGATCGTAGTTATAATCTTTAATATGTATATGACGAGGGTCTGATAATTCCATTATTCTCTTTTTTTATCCGCCAAAATTAATCAACTTTGTATGAATATGAAAGTATTAAGGTTGTAGACCTTTTTATTTTCGTATTTTGTAGAATAATAGATTCTGTAAAAAGAAAGAATAAATGGGTCTGAGACCCTCAAATATCATATTTTATGAAAGTAGGAGATAAAGTACGTTTTCTAAATACAACGGGAGGCGGAATCGTAAAAGGTTTTCAAGGTAAAGATATAGTAATAGTAGACGATGATGGGTTTGATACACCGATACTTATTAGAGAGTGTATAGTTATAGAACCTGCAAATGAGGCTCAAGTGCGTCAGTCGGTAAAGCCAAAGGCGCAAGAAGTTACATCTTATCAGAAAGAGCCTAAGGTAGAGAGTGTTTCTGTTGTTGAGACTAAAGAGGGAGAGCGTATTACAGCTTGCCTAGCTTATCTGCCTCTTGATATAAAGACATTGAGTACAACAGGGTACGAATGTTACTTAGTAAATGATAGTAATTTCTATCTGTCTTATAACTATATGAGCAGATCTGATAAAGGATGGATAAGTCGTGCCACAGGGACTATAGAACCTAATACAAAGATCTTTCTTGAAGAATTTACTAAGACTGATCTGAATGATTTGGAAAAAGTATGTGTTCAGTTCATTCCATATAAAGTAGACAAGCCTTTCAGTTTGAAGAATCCTTGTTCTTCGGAAATTAGAATTGATACAGTTAAATTCTATAAGTTGCATAGTTTCAAAGAGAATGATTACTTTGATGAAGAAGCTATCATTTATTATCTGATGAAAAATGACCTGACAGAAAGAGAACTGTTTGTATCGGCGGAGGTTATTGAAGAAGCGATGAAAGAGAAGAAACAATTAGATCGTCAACAACCACAGCCTCTTAAAAAGAAAGATACATCATCTTCTATTCTTGAAGTAGACTTACATATTGAGGAACTGATAGATTCTACAGTTGGTTTAGATGCAAAAGATATTCTTGAATATCAGATTACTAAATTCAGAGAGATAATGGATGAGAATAAAGCAAAGAAAGGTCAGAAGATTGTCTTTATTCATGGTAAAGGAGAGGGTGTTTTAAAGAAAGCTATCTTGAGTGATTTGAAGACTAGATATAGTACGATGAATTATCAGGATGCATCTTTTAAAGAATATGGATTTGGAGCGACAATGATTACGATTAAATAATTTAGAATTGAACCTTAAGGGTCTTTTTTGAGGTAATAAAATATAAAAGCATGGCAATGAAGTTTCAAAAAAAATATAAGAATTTACTAAGTGCATTATTTGTCTTTGTAATTGCTTTTTCTTCATTCTTGGCTTTTGAACCTCTATTTGAACACTTAGGACAAAAAGCTTCGCAAGAATTTGCTGCTGCTATTTTCGGGACTATTTTTGCGGCGGTGATTACGATGGTTTTGTTGAATAAACAAACCGAAACCGAAGTCGAAAAGAGTCGTAGTGAAAAGGTTTTTGAGCAGAAAATAACTCTGTATAATCAGGTTATAGACACTTTGCAGGGTGTTTTTGAAAAACAGGTAGATGGTACTGAAATACAATTAGACCGATCGGAGATTACTCAATTGGAATTTCTCCTCGCAAAAATGATGATGATCGGTAATGATAAAACCATAAACGAGTTTAAGGCTTTTTATGAGATTGTTACCAATAACTATTCGCCTCAAACGCAAACCTTATATTTGGACTCTTCGGATAAGCAGATTGTTTTTCGCTTTGCTGATTATTGTCGTGAGGAGTTAGGTTTATCAGATAAAACGCTGGAAAAAGAAATTTTAGAGGATATTGTTCTGCAAGGGGAGTTATTCTATAATATAGAGGAAACGGGAGAGCTTCACCCTAATCTGGTGGATACAATAAAAGATATTTATGGTTATCTGGTATTTGATTTGGATTTACCTACTCGGAATATCGTTTTTAAAGCCAATGGTTTTGATGCCTACATTAGTAAAAGGCGAGACGATAAAATGTGCTTTTTGCAATGTACGTTTAATATAGATTCTGTTCGATTGGTTTTAGAGCACGATCATGTCATTAAAGGATTTGCAAAGAATCAGGAAGACAATAAATCTATATTCTTATTTGAATCGGACGATCGTAAAAAAGTGAAGTTGTATATTTCGGATATAGAGCGTGCAATAAAGCAAAGCTATATGCTAACAAAGAAGCAAATGTTGAACTTATGAAAAAGGATATAATTTTTTAATGATTAAATATAGAATGAAACAAAAACTATCTGCATTATTGCTAATATGTATAGCTGTAATGTTTTCGGGCTGTGGTGTTAGTAACGATTTAACCAGTGCCTATAACGTAACAAAGTGTGAGTATGATTATAAATCTATTTCGAACTTAACGGTATCAGGGGTAAACTTATCAAATGGAATATCACCACTGAGTGTTCCTAAGCTATTAGGAATCTTAGGGGGAGCAGCATCTTCTATTCCGATGAATTTTACTCTAAATCTGAATGTGAAAAATCCAAATACAACAGCTGCTATTATGAATGGTCTGCAATATATTGTAAGTATAGATGATATACAGTTTACAACAGGACATGTTGATCAAACGATGAATATTGCAGCGGGAACAACTCAGGTTCTACCTTTGAATATTGGTGTTGATCTAGCAACGCTAATGACTAACAATTCTAAATCGGCAGTAGAGAATATTGCTAAGAATTTTATAGGAATAAGCGATACTAAGTCTAATGTGAAGGTACAAATCAAACCAACTTTTATGATTGGTGGTACGCCTATCACTTCTCCGGTCTATTTTCCGGTAAGCTTCACGTTTGGAGGTAAATAAGAGTTTGAAAAATAAGAAAAACCGACTAGTCAATCTAATTAGTCGGTTCTTTTTTGTTTATATATTTGATTACTTATAGCATAAAGTTAGTCAACGGAGGGTAAAGCCCTATGTATTCTTCTGTACTTTCGTCCGCATAGGCAATCTTAAGATTATCCATAAGATCTTCTTCCTCCAGAACTTCTAATATTGTATGCACAGCTATATTTTTATTTACTACGTAGCAAAAAATATTCATCGTTCCCAACCCTATATCTCCACCATCGCAATGTCCATTTCCTGTCCATCCGAGGCAATTATTAAATAGTGATTCGAGGTAATCTCTTTTCTCTGTTAGTTCTGCTTGGTCCGTGTCTTTGTCGTATGAATATTGAACAATAAACTCGGTGAGATCTTCTTGTTCCTCATAGCCGATTTGTTTTTGTTCACTCACATATTTTGCGAGTGTGATGTTTGATGGCAGATCGTTACTTCTGGTTTCTATAGTTTCAGTCTCCCCAACTTCTCCTAATATCCCTTTATGGATGGTTATTGTATTATCTTCATTGATCCATATTTCAAAATACCTTGTGGAGCCTTCCGATTGCTTGTATAGCTTCATCATCTTAGCATCGGTCTCTTCTTTATTTATTGCTGTATCGTCATTCCATTCATTCACATTAGGTACTTTACCTTCTGCATAGTATTGAGAGAATAGATTTATTATTTCGCTTTGAGTGGTATATGTTCGGCTATAATGCTTGAAATTATCATCGGAGCCGAATACAAATCGTATTTCTGCATAATACTCATTGTTCTGCTTGATGGCTTGTATGTAGATACTATTTTCAATGGGGTTTTTAGGCTCCAGAATGATATAGCTGTCTTCATCCTCAGTAAGACTGCATATTGTTGCCTTAAGTATCTCTATATCGTGTTTGCGGACGCTACTTCCGTCCTTTATAAGTTTGAACTGTATCATTGTGTTATTACTTTGTATTATTTAAATGATTGAATCCTTTGGATAGAAAATGCCCGAAATCAAGTTCGAAGTTCGGTGTGAAAATATTTTTACCTAGCTGTTGGCTAATCTCGCTTATATCCCAAAAACGTCCGTCGGAAACTTCTTTCATATCCACCTTCGGTATTTGGTTGGTTTTAGTATAGAAACAGTAAGTCAGTTCTCTCTCTCTATCTGTTTCAATAATGTATTTATCAATATAATGGATGGTTAAGTCTTTAAGACCTATTTCTTCGCCAGCTTCGCGTAATGCTGCTTGCTGAGGGGTTTCATTCAAGTCGATATGTCCTCCTACTGACGAATCCCATTTGTTGGGTTGTATATCCTTTGTTGCCGATCTTTTTTGCATGTATAGCTTTCCTGCTTCATTAAACACATGAAGGTGTATCACCGGATGCAATAGTTTAGAGCCACTGTGGCATTGGCTGCGTGTTGCCTGACCTATTACATTACCTTGTTCGTCTACTAATGGAAATATTTCTTCTTGCATAAATTTATTTGTCTAAGAATTTCCTCAATTCATCGTTGTGAAGATTTTCAACATTGCCATCGAAGTTTAAACGAAATGTACATCCTGCTTTCCATTCCGAACAACCATAAGCAGCTTTTCCTTTCAATAGTTTTCCTTTCTTGCAGAGCGGGCATAATACAGCTTCGTCAGGTTTTGGTGTTGAGGTTTTCTCTTTTTTCTTTTCTGTTGGCTCTTTTTTCTTACGAGGAGAAGTCTTTTTTGCAGGTTTCTCTTCGGGCTCTTTGACTTCTTCTATTTCAATAGATTTTCTCGAATAGTCGTTTCTTACATTCATTACTATTTGAGTCAGCATCTGCTTTAGTTCATCTATGAATATTTTTGTATCATATTGATTACGTTCTATTTGTCGAAGTTTGTTCTCCCATATTCCAGTCAATTCGGCAGATTTGAGTAATTCCTCTTGAATAGTTTGTATCAATTGCACACCTGTTATTGTAGCTAAAAGGTTCTTCTTTTCTTTACGAACATAATTGCGCTTAAACAGGGTTTCTATAATGGCAGCACGCGTAGATGGGCGACCTATTCCATTTTCTTTAAGAGCATCTCTCAGCTCATCATTTTCTACGAACTTTCCGGCTGTTTCCATTGCCCGAAGCAATGTTGCTTCTGTATAATATTTAGGGGGAGAAGTCCACTTTTCGGTTAAAGAAGGTTCGTGGGTTCCACTTTCCCCTTTTTCGAAAGAAGGAAGTATATTCTCTTCATCTTTATCATTACTTTCAGAGTCGTCAGCTGAGGAGTTATTCGATTGCTTCTCGAAAACAACTCGCCATCCCTGATCTAATATTTGCTTTCCTGTTACCTTAAATTCAACTTTAGAAGCTTCTCCTAAAACAGTCGTTATCGATATTTTACAATTCGGGTAGAATACTGCAATAAATCGTCTGGTTACCATATCGTATACCTTACGTTCATTTTCAGTAAGAGCATTGACTCGTACTCCTGTTGGAATGATAGCATGGTGATCGGTTACCTTGCTATTATCGAATACCTTTTTCGATTTCTTTATTTTAGCAGCAAGTATAGGAGCTACTAAATCTTCATAACCCATCAAACCTTTTAGGGTTGCAGGCACTTTGGGGAATATATCATCACTCAGAAAAGTAGTGTCAACACGAGGGTAGGTGGTGAGCTTCTTCTCATAAAGTGATTGTATAATTTTCAAGGTGTCTTCTGCCGAAAAGGCAAATTTCTTATTACATTCTACCTGCAATGAGGTAAGGTCGAATAGTCGGGGAGGTAATTCTTCGCCTGCCTTGATCGTTACATCTGTAACTTCAAAATCGGCAAGTTTTATTACTTCTAGAAACTGTGTTCCTTCTTCTTCTGTTGTAAATCGTCCTTTAGTTGCCGAAAAAGTAGTATTTCGATAAATAGTTTTTAATTCCCAATAAGGCTCAGGCTTGAAGTTTTCGATCTCCAATTGTCTATTTACAATAAGAGCTAAAGTTGGGGTCTGAACCCTTCCAATAGATAATACCGATTTATTTTGACCATATTTTATGGTGTATAGTCTCGTTGCATTCATGCCGAGTAACCAATCGCCAATAGCGCGAGATAATCCAGCCTCATACAGTTTGTCAAAGTCGCTCTGTTCTTTTAAATTTTGAAAGCCTTCTCGTATTGCATCCTCTGTAAGAGACGAAATCCAAAGACGTTTAACTGGGCATTTAGCTTGCGCTTTCTGCATTACCCAGCGTTGAATAAGTTCTCCTTCTTGTCCAGCGTCACCGCAGTTTATTATTTCTACCGCATTTGCAAATAAGATTTCGATTACGGAGAATTGTTTGGCTATTCCCTGATTTTCTATTAGCCTGATGCCAAATCGGGGAGGGATCATTGGGAGTAAGTCTAATGACCAGCGTTTCCATTGTGGATAATATTCGTGTGGTTCTTTTAGGGTACAGAAATGCCCGAATGTCCATGTTACTTGGTATCCGTTTCCTTCAAAATACCCGTCTTTTTTATTTTTTGCTCCTAGAACATTGGCTATTTCTCTGGCTACACTCGGTTTTTCGGCTATACAAACTTTCATATTAAAGAAGCATGTCTGCGATAATTCAAACAGACATGCTGTGCATATTTTATTTTATTATGTGATACTTAAGCTATCAAAAGCTTATTTATTGGAACTGGCTTTTTCTTAATAAGCGACAGTATTTAAAGTCTTGTTTTCTAGCGCTGACTCTTATAAATTATAGAGACTAAAGTAATGAAAAGCTTTAGACTTTAATAAGATTCTTTTTCATTTGGAAAATCAGATTCCTTCACGTCTTTTATATACGATTGTACAGCTTCACTCATTATAGTATGAAGATCTGCATAACGGCGAAGAAATTTAGGCGAAAAGTCTTTGTTGATACCAAGCATATCATGGATTACTAATACTTGTCCGTCAACGTATGCTCCTGCTCCGATTCCAATCATTGGAATAGTCAGTTCTTTAGATACTTGTTCTGCTAGTGTTGCTGGAATCTTCTCTAGAACAATTCCAAAACAGCCTACTTCCTGAAGAAGTTTAGCATCTTCGATTAGTTTGTCAGCCTCTACTCCATCTTTAGCACGTACTGCATAGGTACCATATTTATTAATTGATTGAGGCATCAATCCCAAATGTCCCATAACTGGGATTCCTGCATCTATTATCTTTTTAATATCTGCAATAATTTCTTTGCCTCCTTCTATCTTTAGCGCATCAGCACCAGTTTCTTTCATTATTCTGATAGCAGCTTCTAAAGAGAGTGTAGGGTTGCCCGAGCAACTACCGAATGGCATATCAATGATAACCAATGCTCGTTTTACTCCGTTTACTACCGATTTGCCATGATAAATCATTTGATCGAGAGTCATAGGGAGAGTTGTGGTATTGCCTGCCATCACATTTGATGCAGAATCGCCTACCAAAATTACATCCATACCTGCCTGATCTACGATCGAAGCCATAGAATAATCATACGATGTAAGCATTGAGATTTTTTCGCCTCTTTGCTTCATTTCCTGTAAACGATGAGTCGTTACTTTACGGTTATCTTCTGTATAAGTTGACATAGTTTTATTGATATTATTAGCTCTGCAAATGTATAAAAAGCAAATGGTAATAAGTATTATAAATCAAAAAAGCTGCACTAATTAAATAGCACAGCTTTTTTGTATATTGTATCTTTTATTCTTAGAATCTATATCCAAAAGTAAGTAATCCACTGAACATATTTGTTTTAAGTTCGGCTTTGTCTGAGCCAGCAAAACTATACAAATCGTCAGTACGACTATTCATTACAAATGCCACATCAGTGTAGAAGTGAGGTGTAAATCTATAACCAAGTCCGTAAGTGAAATAGTTAGAATCTCCTACTAGCGAGAAGTGAGTTATAGTTCCTGCTGTAAGAGCTGTATGTGTACCGTCTTCACTACCATTCACTAAGATGTCTTTTACAGGACTTTGTTGCCACATGTAACCTACACGTCCCGAGAATTGAGGAGTGAAACGAAACTCGGCTCCAAGACGTAATGTTGATGAATTTCTGAAAGATTCTTTGATGTCTTGATTTGCAGGTGATTGAAATCCATTAGCATCCTGTAAATTCATGTTGCCATAGTTTGTTAGCTCGTAGTCTGCACTTATTATTGCTCTTTTAGCAATAACTCCTGCTAAACTGAATACCCACTTATCTGGTGTGCGGAATTTATAATCTGTAAATACAACACCTTCTTCCCGTCTTGATGAAACGTTAGGTCTTCCGTTGAAGCCATCCATAAGAACAGAGTATCTATCTGTCATATTGTACCATGTTGGAGAGTGATAAGCAGCACCAATTCTTAATTCTTGGATTGGTTTGAAGATAAGACCTGCTTTTACTTGCCAACCCGATCCGTCTGTTCTCAATTGATTATCCATTTCGTACTCATGTGCTGGATCGCCAGTTGTTCCTTCGTAGAATGCTTCACTGTAAAGTGATGAAATATTATAATTGATATCAGTAACCGAAATTGTAAGACCGGCACTAAGCATGTCTGCAAAAGTAGTACCCATATTAAAGTCGTAAGAATCCACAGATCCTCTTTCGAATACATGCAGATAATTATCAATCGTAGGATTTTTCATCCCTGACAAAACCGATTGGTATCTAGTACCGTTGGGGGTGGTAGGACTTATCATTCCTGTACCAAAAGCAAGAGCTCCCAGCCAATACTCAGAGGGTCTGTCCCAAAATGGTTCTTGTGCCAACTCTAAATCTCGAGAAGGTATACCATCTACTCTATTTGCAATATAGTCAGTTTGTGATTGATCAACAAAATGACCCTTCATCGTGTATTTTCGATCAAATGATTGTACGCGATTATAAGAAAATCCGAAATTGATTAAAGGAGCAACATCACTGTGTAAAGGCACTGTTCCAACGAAAGCAATATTATCAAAACTAAATTTGAATCTGCTGTCGTCAGTTTTGCTATCATACAGTCTTGTTGTAGTTCTTGTGTTGGTGAAATTCATCGTAGTTACGATCTCTGATTTCGTGTATACGCCTATTCCCGCCGGATTGATTGCAATCCCCGAAATATCACCTCCAAGAGCACCGAAAGCACCACCCATTGATACTGAACGTGCAGTACCTTTCAAACCTGTATAGGAAAGGTTGAAAGCATCCATCTCTCCCTGTGCTAATGCAGATCCTATGAAAGATGAGGAAAGTAAAGCAAGAATAAAAATACGTTTCATAGTTATTGTTTTTATTTCTAAAAAAAGCTATTTTAGTTTAAACAGTTAAAATAGCTTTTTTGTTTGTATTCAACATTCTTTTTGTTTCAATTTTATCTGCGTCCTCCACTACTACGACCACCGCCGCCTGATGAACGTGCAGCTCCTCCGCCTGATGAACGGCTTGGTGCAGATCTTTGCATAGATGAGCCTGATGATCTGCTGCTTGAAGAACTTCCTGTATTGAAATTTCTATTGTTATTAGTTGCAGGTCTTGAACTTGTACCCGATGATCTGTTTGTTGAAGATCCTTGGTTGCTTACTGCTGCGCCTCTATTATTGGTTGTTGTTCCACCTCTATTAGTGCTTGTAGCTCCACCTCGGTTGTTGGTAGTCGCTCCACCTCTATTAGTGTTGCCTGTTGTATTTCTTGTTGGAGAATTAGTAACTATTCTTCCGGTGTTTGGATTGTAGGTAGCGTTTCTGTTTACAGATGTTCTGCCTGAAGCAGCTCCAGCTCCACCTCTACCTGTTGTACCATTGTTAGTTGCTGGTCTTGTGCTAACTCCTGATTCTCTGGTTGAAGTACGTCCTGAGTTATCTCTGGTACTGCTACTGCGTGTACCTTCGTATCTTCCAGTTGAAGTACGCCCTGAATTATCTCTGTTTGTAGATGTACGTCCTCCAGTAGCATCTCTTCCAGTTGAAGTACGTCCTGAGTTATCTCTGTTTGTAGATGTACGTCCTCCGGTAGCGTCTCTACCTGACGAAGTACGTCCTCCAGTTGCATCTCTACCCGAAGATCCACGGTTTGCTGCGCTTCTGTTGCCTGAGGCAGCTGATCCTCTGTTGCCGCCGTTTCGTGAAGTGGTTCTGCCAGGTCGATTGTTGGTCATCCTTTGACCGCGACCCCAGCCGCCGCCCCAGCCCCAACCAGGACCCCACATGCCACCGCCCCAACCGGGACCCCACATGCCGCCGCCCCAGCCCCACATGCCGCCTCCCCAGCCCATGCCCCAGCCGGGACCCATGCCCCACATGCCCCAGGGACGCATGCCCCAGCCCATGCCCATACCCATGTTCCAGCCCCAGTTATTCCAAGGGTCGTTCCATGGATCATTTCGCCAAGCCAGACTGGTGGTTAGGTTATTTGCATTGTAGTCGTCAAAAGAACCATTCAAGATAAAGACATTGATGTTGTCGTCGCTTGATATTCTTACACTATTGGGATCTTCGTAGCGTAGGTTGAACGGATTGCTATTGTCAAATTCCCAATCATCTATATTGACATTAGTATTTTCATCTATGCCTATCGAAACATCTCCTCTGGTGGAAACATTTACATTAGAATTATTCGCGTTTTCTATATAAACTCGTGTGGGTTGTTGAGTTGTATTAGATTGTGCATTTCTATTTTGTCTTCTTGAAGGAGCCGATCCGTAGATGTCATCCCCCCAATTTTGAGAGAAACCCGCTAATGGCAGCAATGCTGCTAATAATAACAATTTACTCCTTTTCATTATTTTATCTCCTCTCTAATTATATGAATTCGATTCAAATTTTTACTCATTTACTCTTAGACTCGCTAAATTACCAAATGGTTTAATAGACGCTTTAATAAAGTCTATTTTTTTACTTCAAATTATTACAAAGATGCAAAAAATAAAACTCTGTTGCTCGTGATATCCTTAACAAATCTAAAAACGAGACTGGTGTTTATCTAGTCTAAACTCAATCGGATGAAACCTAAACATTTGAACTTTAATGTTTGTTCTAGAAAAATGCCATTCTTTTTGTAAAGAAACGAAAATTTACAAAAAAAAGAGAGCATTATATCTAATAAAACATCTCGAAAAGAACGAAAACTAGAAACTTATTGAAGTAAAAGCTATATTTTTGTTGGAGATAACAAGAATAGTTTATTCCATGTAGCTCCGTAGTATTAGATAATATCTAGGCAAAGTATTCTTGCTTTATCTGAAGAGAGTATTTATAGTATATAAAAAAAAGTGATAAGATGAATTATATTGAAGCGGTGTTTCTTTGCAACCCTCATAGTGAAATTATAACCGAAGTATTGTCTGCTGAATTGGCTGAGATTGGTTTTGAAAGTTTTGTAGATACCGAAATGGGCTCTACTGCTTATATTCAAGAGAGTCTTTATAGTAAGGATGCAATAGATGCGGTGCTGGAGAATTTTCAGTTAGAGTCGAAAATAACTTATACAACAAGTTTGATCGAAGGAAAAGACTGGAATGAGGAGTGGGAGAAGAATTACTTCAAGCCTCTTATTATAGATGATAAATGTATAATTCAAAGCACATTTCATAACGAGCCGGCTTCGTATGAATATAATATATACATAGATCCTAAAATGGCATTTGGTACAGGGCATCATCAAACTACGGAACTGATGATTCGTGAAATCTTGGATATGGATTTTACAGGTAAATCGGTTTTGGATATGGGATGTGGAACTGCTATTTTGGGTATTCTGGCTTCAATGAGAGGTGCAGATCCTATTCTTGCAATAGATATTGACGAATGGGCATATGATAATGCGAAAGAGAACCTAGATCTAAATAAGATTTCTAATATTGATGTTCAAATCGGAGGAGCTGATCTTTTAACAGGAGATAAAACCTTTGATGTTATACTTGCCAATATCAATAGAAATATTCTACTGAATGATATACATGTGTATGCATCTGTATTGAATCCCGAGGGTATATTGTTTATGAGCGGTTTTTATACAGAAGATATACCTGCTCTTACAGAGGAGTGTAATAAACATGGACTAAGCCTTATACATTCTAATAATAAAGATAATTGGGCTAACGTGAAATTTATAAAAAAAGGACTAGTTTAACTAGTCCTTTTTTATTTCTTATGTATTAAGCCTAATAATTTATAAGATAATTAGGATCTATATTTGTATTGGGGGTTGGTGCTTCTTCTACCGAAATAATGCTGTCTACAATGAAACGGGTATAACCTCTCCAAGGTAAGACTCCAAAATATTCTTTATAGTGTAATTTTACATTCTGACCCGCCAGATTCATTAGTCTCTGGGCTAATTCTTTGTTTTCTATTGAGAATTCGAACTCGTTAGATTGTAGCCCGCCTACCGACCCGGTCTTTATTCCGGTCTGTATTAGTTTTCCTTCATATGTTTTGAATATGATTCCCTTGTGCATTACATAATTAAGCTGTCCTGCTTTTACACTACTATCTCCATAGGGTAAGTAGAAGTAAGCAATAACTCCTCCTATTGCCAATATAATAATGACAATAAATATTTTAGCAAATGTTTTTTTCCATGTGCTGGTTGTTGTTCCCATTTTTCTTGTTTCGTTAGTTATTCTTATTGATTAACGTTGGGTGAGTTCTATTTGTTTATTTTACCCAAGAGTTTATTTCTGTTTTTGTTTCTCTTTAGCAAGACGCTCTTTTTCTTTGCGCTCGGCTTCTTGTTTCTTTAGACGCTCATTTCGTTC
Organism: Dysgonomonas sp. GY617; assembly: GCF_015233815.1. NCBI lineage: Bacteria > Pseudomonadati > Bacteroidota > Bacteroidia > Bacteroidales > Dysgonomonadaceae > Dysgonomonas > Dysgonomonas sp. GY617. The sequence goes on along the minus strand of NZ_JADCLR010000014.1, from coordinate 172,850 downwards.
GCGCTCACGCTCTTTCAGTCTTTCTTTTTGAGCTTTTTCTTTTTCTTTTAGCTCTTGCTGACGTTGCTTGCGTGCATCTTCACGTGCTTTTACAGCATTCTTCTGTTCGTTTATTTTTGCATCTATCGCAGCTTTTTCTTCTGCTTGTTTTTGTCTTTCAGCATTTGCGATTGAGTCTATTTGTGCTTGTTCTGCATCTTTTATAGCTTGCTCTTCGGCTTTCGCCTTGGCTTTTCGTTGTTTCTCTAACTCTTTTAGTCGTTTGTTTTCGGCTTTCTGAGCAGCTTTTTCTTCTTTGCTTAGTTTGGGCTTGTTGCTCGAAGAGTTGAATAGATTTTTCAATCCATCCACAGGGTTATTTATTATATCAATCGTTCTGTTGATTACTTCATCTGCAATTTGTATCTGGTCGTCCGATAGTACATCGGAAATACCAATTTCTTTATCTTCTTCTTTAGAATCAGCTTTGCTTTCTTTTATAGGTGGAGTTATTGGTCTTGTTGGAATCGTTTCGATCGGTTTCACTTCAGGTTCAGTTTCCTCAATAACAGGAGCAGCAACTTCAGGTAGCGGTTTTTCTTCAGCTTGTGCTGCACTCTTGCTACGTTGTTGATTCCAGTACATGATTAGTTTTACCATTTCTTTGGTGTAATTCTTCTCGAAGAACAAGAAATATTCATTAAGGCTCTTACCGTTCATTAGAGCAACAAAGTTATCAGTTGATATTGGTAGAGGAATAATTGAAGGATCTAGCTCATCCATCAACGATTTCTTGTCGAAGGCTTTGTCTATATAAGATTCTATTTCACCTAGAGAATTGAATCCTTTAACTTGTAGCATTTCTAGTGAATTGGCTTCGGTGAAGCTCAAATCGAATGTCTGATAAATAAAGTTAGAGAAGTTATAGCTGGCTACATCGTATATTAACTGATTCTTATCTATTGTTTGAGATTTGTAGATGAACAGCAGCATATATTCAGCCTCAGGATCGGCAATAAAGTCTACTCCTGCGGTTTCTTCAAGATTTTCTCCTATTCCAAATCTTATATCCCATATCATACCACGAGCAGGAGACGAATCGGATGATAATACTTTTCCTCCCAAGATACCTTTTAGCATATCCGATGCCAATGGTGTAGCATCTGCTTTTGGATATGTTTCGATTAATTCTCGCAAATGCGTTTTGAATTCCTCGGGGTCATTTGTTTGGGCATAAGTAAGAGCATTTAAGAACATAAATTTAGGGATCAATGCCGAAAGTGGATACTTCTCGGTCATTGATTGGAAGTTGGCTCTTACGGTCTTTATATTTCCTGCGAGATATGCCTCGTATGTTTGTTGATATAGGTTGTCTTCTAGTTGATGCATATTTCTCAGATTCCACTCATAGTTAGGATCGGCTAATGCAGCAGCATATGAACTCTTAGGGAATGAATTCAACAGATAGCGCCTGTATAGTTCAGTCATTTCTTTATTACCTAATCTAAGATAGATTAAGAATAATTGGTAATATATTTCTTCTCTGTTTGGACCATCAGGAAAACGTGAAAGATTGGTTGTAAAGGCATCTATTGCCAGATTGTAATCTTCTAGTTTATCTTTATATATTTTACCTAAATTAAAATAGGCATTTTCAATGATTTCGTTAGATGCTATTATAGCTTCTGTGGTCATTGGTATTTGTTGAAGATAGAACTCAGGAGAGTAAATATCTTGAACAATTGCTTGATTTTCTGTACCATCTTTTGGCTCTTTGGGAGCATTCGGGGCATCAGGATTTTTCTCCTCTTCCTTTTCCGGAATATTGTCTTCGTCAAAAGTAGTAACACGTTTGTTGCGCCTGCGCCAATTGTCCTCCAGTTTTCTGTTTCCCCATTTGCGCTGAAAGGCTACTTTTCCCTGATTAACTAATTGGGGATTATAGAAATAAAAAGACGAATTATTACCCCCTGGTATTGCTGGACCTGAGGGTATATTAGGCGACGTTTGTTCGAATAATGGGGTATTTGGATTTTGAGAGGATGAATTATTTTCTCTGTCAATCCTTTGCAGCTCTCTTTTTTCGTCCTCGTCTTTCTTTCTCAGATCTGCTATTATTTTATTGGCAACTGCCAATTGTTCCTCATACGGCTTTTGTGCAAGATATTGAAGACTATCTTGTAGATGAATAGCCTCTATGTATACTACTAATTCATCTAATACCTCAGATCTAAGATTGACTCTTGGGTACGCTTCGTGCTTTTTGCTTAGAGAAGCTAGAGCTTCTGAGTAGTTGGGTTGAGCCTTCGAATATTTTTGCTGAGCAAAGTAAATATCACCCAAAGCAATCTGGTTGAGAGCTTTGTCGTAGCCATTGCGTATACTTGCTTTTACTGCTTTTTCGTATTCGGCTACAGCTTTGGCAGTATCTTCACTGTTGAAATAGATGTTTCCGATGGCATAATGCACCTGATCTAAATACTCTTTGTTCTTAGGGTCTTTACTCATTTTGTTGAGTAGAGATAGTATTTCTTGTTTATTAGAACTGTTGACAAAAGATGCTTGCTGCATTTTTGCATTGAAGGAAAATAGATAAGGCGTGTTTAGTCCGATTACACTCTCGAATGCCTGATATGCTTTTTCTTGATTTTTGGTATAGGCATATAGTTGTCCGAGTAAATATCGCATGCGGATTCGCTGAAAACCATTGCTTTCGTCTTTTATAGCCTGCTCTAAGAATGGTATTGCCTTTTCATATTCTTTTCTCTTGATTAAGAAATCGGCATATACTTTGTTGTATTCTGTGGTTAAATTATCGGGAACGCCTCCTGCTAGTTTTATTTTGTGAAATATATCTTCTGCTTCATAAAACCAGCCCATAGCAGTGTAGGCCTTGGCAATCCATATTCGGGCTTCGGCTACGACATCATTGTTTCCTTTATATAATCGTGTTACATACAGTAATGTAGATACAGCTTGTAGATAATCTTCATTCTGAAATTCGGCTTTTCCTAGTAGCAACCATGCATTCTTAAGGAAGGGGTTAAACTCCTGTTGTTTTAACCATGCTTGATACTCCTGATTTTTTCTTTTGGCAGGATCACGCTCTGGCTTGGTTCGGATCGAATGGATTTTTATCGCTTTAGTAGTTTTATCTACTGTTATATTAAAGCTTCCTCCCGTATTCTTTTTCAGCTCTTCATCTATGGGAGGGCTGGGGTATATAGCTATGATTTGAGAAAGATTGTCTTGGTATCCGGCTTGCTTTGCCTTTAAAGTTTCTTTATAGGCTTCGTTGGCATTAAAATAAATATTATACTTTGTGTTTATAGCATGGTACATACGAGTTTTTGATGTATTCTTTTTAGAAGAACACCCCAACATTGTCAGAATAATGACAGACCCTATAATTAATTTATACCTAAACACGCTGATCTAAAAGTTTGTAAGTACCCTATAGTTATTCTTATACGGCAAATTGATTAATACAAAAGTAGCAGAATTATTGATCATTGAAATTTTTGTATTTAATAAAAGTGAAAGTGCCTATTGTCAGAACTAAGAAAATGTAATATACTTGCAGCCGCAATTATAAGAAATAGATATTTTATAATTGCTTTTAAAGATTTTAATAAACAACTAACTATTTATGAAAAAAGGTTTTTTCGTGTTTGTTTGTCTAAGTGTATTTGCATTATCAGCTCATTCTCAACTTCGTTTTGGAGCAAAAGGAGGAGTAAATCTTTCGGGAGTATCTATCTCGGGTAATGATGGTGTAAATCAATTTGTTGATAAAAATGTAACAGGTTTTCAACTTGGAGCATCTTTGGAATGGATGATTAAGGGAAGATATGGTCTTGAAGGTGGACTTTTATACTCGGAAAGAGGAATGAAATTCAGAGGAGGTGACAGAAATAAAAATGGCTATATAGATATGCCTGTCAATGTGAGGGTGAAATTTCCTGTTTCGAAAACAGTTACACCTTTTGTGAATGCAGGACCTTATATTAGTTTCAAAGTATCAGGTGATGATAAATTTTCTGCGATTTCGAATGATGTAGATGATCAATGGAAAGCACAAAGCTTTGGAGCCGGACTGAATTTTGGTGGAGGTGTAGAGTTTTTCAAATTCTTACAAATTGGTGTTAATTATGGCTTAGCCATGACAGACAATTATAAAGAAAGTGATGGAAACTACAAGGTAAAAGACAGAACTTGGTCTGCTACTGCTGCAGTTTATTTCTAAGACACTTTTAGGCTGATTGTTGTTTTACTATCAGCCTTTTTAGATATAAATAATGAAAAGCTTCTATTTTAGAAGCTTTTTTTATTGGAGTTTTGTAAGCTGCCTAGTAGTTCTACTATATTTATTAACTACCTAGTTTTCTGCAAATAGAGTAAAAAGGTGTATTTTTGTACCCAAATGAAAGAATACAGATTGACAGATTGGTTGCCGACAACCAAAAAAGAAGTAGAATTGAGAGGATGGGAGGAGTTAGATGTTATTCTCTTCTCGGGTGATGCCTATGTGGATCATCCTGCTTTTGGTGCTGCTGTTATCGGCCGAATATTAGAAAGTGAGGGATTAAAAGTTGCTATAGTACCGCAGCCTAATTGGCGTGACGATTTACGTGATTTCAAGAAACTAGGAAAACCTCGTTTGTTTTTTGGTGTTACGGCTGGTGCTATGGATTCAATGATAAATCATTATACAGCAAATAAACGTTTACGTTCGGATGATGCATATACCCCTGATAGTAAATCGGGTATGCGCCCAGATAGACCATCAATTGTTTATACAAATATCCTAAAAGAATTATATCCTGATGTGCCTGTTGTTCTTGGAGGAATAGAGGCTTCGTTGCGTAGAGTAACCCATTATGATTATTGGGACGATGTGCTTCGTAAATCGATATTGTTTGATGCCAAAGCCGATGTTTTGGTGTATGGTATGGGAGAACAACCTCTTCGAGAAATAGTAAAGCGATTGAGAGAGGGACAATCAATTCCCGATTTGAAGGATATTAGACAGACGGTTTATTTGACGGATGCTTATAATGAAGAAGAGAAAGATACTGTTCTTTTTCCTCACGAAGATTGCTTGAAGGATAAATTGAAGCAGGCAAAGAACTTTAAAGTTGTAGAAGAGCAATCGAATATGATGAATGCTTCTCGGATAATACAACAATGCGGAAACGAATATGTGATTATCAATCAACCCTATCCTCCGATGAAGGAGAACGAGATTGATGCATCTTTTGATTTGCCTTATACCCGATTGCCACATCCTAAATACAAAGAGAAGACTATCCCTGCGTTCGAGATGATCAAGTTCTCGGTAAATATGCACCGTGGATGTTTTGGCGGATGTGCTTTCTGTACAATATCTGCCCATCAAGGTAAGTTTGTAGCTTCTCGATCTAAAAATTCGATACTTAAAGAAGTAAAGCAGATTACCGAGATGCCCGATTTTAAGGGATATCTAAGTGACCTGGGAGGACCTTCAGCAAATATGTATGCCATGCGCGGTAAAGATGAGTCAATTTGTGGTAAATGCAAACGCCCGTCATGTATTCATCCTAAGATATGCAAGAATCTGAATGTAGATCACTCTGCGTTATTGGATATATATAAATCGGTAGATGCACTCCCAAAAATCAAGAAATCGTTTGTTGGAAGTGGCGTTAGATATGATATGCTTCTTCACCGTTCGGATGATGATAAACTGAATAAAGTCTCTGAAGAGTATGCTCATGAACTCATTAAGAATCACGTTTCAGGACGTCTTAAAGTAGCACCCGAACATACTTCTGATACCGTTCTCAATTTTATGCGCAAACCAAGTTTCAGTCAGTTTTATGCTTTTAAGAAGATATTTGATAAAGTGAATGACGATTATGGCATGAAACAGCAGATGATTCCTTATTTCATATCGTCGCATCCCGGATGTACCGAAATCGAAATGGCGGAATTAGCTGTAACCACAAAGCCTCTGGGTTTCAATCTGGAACAAGTACAGGACTTTACCCCTTCGCCCATGACTTTGGCTACTGAGATATATTATACAGGTTATCATCCTTATACTCTTGAAAAAGTATTTACTCCAAAAACTAAGGATGAGAAGTTGGCTCAACGGCAATTTTTCTTCTGGTATAACAACGATTACAAACCTCAGATCATAAAATCGTTAAAGGGGATGAAGAGAGAGGATTTACTCAATAAGTTATATCCTGCAGGAATAGGGGGCAATACGGTTAATAAGACAAAAAGTTATAATCCTAATTTCAGTAAACGAAGAAAATAATTCAGATGATGAGCGATGAACATCAAGAACATGATGCCCTTGCAAAGCAAACTATATTGAACAATATCGAAGAATTTGGTTGTCACATTGCTTTGATTGAATCTGATAATTATCTTCCTGCTTTTGCATATACTATCGGATTATACGAGAAATATAATCACCCTGAGATTATTTGTTTTGGTCTATCCATTGACTTATTGGGCTTTTTACTGAATCATGCAAAATCTTTAGTTAAGCAAGGGCATATCTTAAAACCAAACTTGTCTTATAAAGGTTTTCTTAAAGGGTATGATATTCAGTTTCTCGAAGTTGATAAAGCCTTCTATCCTGACTATTTGGGTTATGCGAGCTGGTTTTACGATTATGGAGTTGATTTTCCTGTATTACAATTGATTTGGCCTGATAAACAGAGTAAATATCCGTGGAATGATGATTTTGAACCTAAATGTAGTAGGCTTCAGCCATTGTTAGATAGGAATGTAGATTTTAAGTTTCAGGAAAAACGTAACTTGGGAGTATATACAACTAGGCAAGTTCTGGAAGGTGAGCCAATATTATATGTTTATCATAATGAGGATGGAGATTGGCAATTTCATAGCTCCGAAGAACCTAATAGTAATGATGCTAAATTGGTTTGTCTCGAAGAAATTACAAAAATAGATCCATCTGTAAATGAAATATACTTCTTGCAATATGGCTGGAAAGCATGGCGTAATACATTTGACGATGAGTGGATATCTGAGGAGGACGTAGACTGAAGGGTATCTTGTAGATATCAATAGATTCAGTAGTAGAAATCTTATTTTGCAGAGGAAAGGAACACTTATTATGAAGGATAAATTATAATTGTTAACTTTACTTTTATTAATTGAGAGAAAGTATCTAAAGATATATCTTAGAGCTATCTATAGCTATTAATATTTAGTACCTGAATGGATAACAAATAGGTCTGAGACCTTAAAATGAAAATATATGAATCAAATTTTTCAAGTATTCTGCAAGAATGACAATCAACATCATTATTTGCCTTTAGGTATTACTTTAGCAGAGGCTCAGAAATTGTTGAAAATAGAAAAGCCTTATCTGATAGTTAATTGTAAGGTTAATAATAAGACAGAATCACTAGATTACAGGTTGTATCAACCTAAGCATATCGAGTTTGTTGATATTAGTGAGTCTTCGGGAATGAGAACGTATGTGCGTTCGTTGTGCTTTATATTAGCAAAAGCCATCTCGGAAGTCTTTCCTAATGCCAGAATGCGAATAGAACATCCTATCTCTAAAGGATATTATGGACGAGTAGATGGCAAAGACAAGCTTACTGAAAAGGATATCAATAAGATAAAGGCTGTAATGGATGAGCTCATTAAAGAGGATATTCCCTTTGTGGCATTAGAAGATGAGAAAGACAAAGTTGTAGAACTTTTCAGAGAACGTGGGTTTGAAGATAAAGCAGCATTGCTGGAAGCATCAGATTCGGTTTATTCGAAATACTACCGCTTAGGAGATTATTTTGATTATTTCTATGGGTATTTAGTTCCTTCGAGTGGATATATAAACTTGTATGATATTGAACCATACCTTAATGGGTTTTTGTTACGTGTTCCCAATAGAAATAACCCTATCGAATTAGAACCTCGTATTGAGCAACCTAAGATGCAACAAGTTTATTCAGAACATTTAAGGTTCTTGAATATACTCGGGTTGGAAAATGTATCTGACCTAAATAAGGCGAATAAGAACGGAAATATGTCGGATGTGGTGAAAGTTGCCGAGGCTCTTCAGGAGAGATCTATTGGTGATATTGCTGAGAAAATTGCCGGTCGTTTTAAGAAAGGAGTTCGCATTGTGATGGTTTCGGGTCCTTCTTCATCAGGAAAAACGACTTTCAGGAAACGCCTTGAAGTACAATTGATGGTGAATCTTATAAAACCTGTCGGTATTTCGTTGGATGACTATTTTGTAAATCGTGCAGATACTCCAAAGGATGAGAATGGAGATTATGACTATGAATCGTTGTATGCTCTCGATTTGGAGCAATTCAATGATGATATGTCGCGTCTGTTGAAAGGTGAAAAAGTTTCTTTGCCAACCTATAATTTTACAACAGGACAACGCGAATATAATGGACATGAGCTACAAATAGACGAACATAATGTTATTATAATAGAGGGTATTCACGGACTAAACCCTGAGCTTACCAAACAAATAGATGACAGTAAGAAGTTTTTGATATATGTTTCGGCTCTAACCACCATATCATTAGATGATCATAACTGGATATCTACTACCGACAATCGTTTAATCAGACGATTGGTGAGAGATTTTAATTACCGAAACTATTCGGCTATTGATACCATCTCAAGATGGGATAGTGTAAGACGTGGTGAAGAAAAATGGATTTTCCCTTATCAGGAAAATGCGGATGTAATGTTCAATTCTGCAATTATGTATGAGTTGGCTGCATTGCGTAAATATGCCGAACCTATTCTTATTCAGGTTCCTAAAACGGCTGCTGAGTTTTCAGAAGCAAGTCGTCTGCTTAAGTTTTTGAGTTATTTCAGCTATATAAATGATTCGGAGATGCCTCCTACATCGTTGCTGAGAGAATTTATGGGCGGAAGTAGTTTCAAGTATTAAGATCGTAAATTAATAATATCGGCAATTAAGTAAATGAATTTGCTTAAAAATGCGTGGGTACTTGTCAGTTACGATAATTGTTTATATTTTTGCATCCGCTTTGCGCAATCTCTGACGAGACAAACTCGTGAATATTGCGTATTGTTTTACAATATAAAGCTATAATAGTCATGGATTTAATGAAGATTGCACAAGATGCATTTGCTACAGGTAAAGAACATCCTCAATTTAAAAGTGGAGATACTGTAACTATAGCATATCGTATCAAAGAGGGTAACAAAGAGCGTGTACAACAGTATCGTGGTGTTGTTATCAAAATTGGTGGACACGGCACTAAAAAACGCTTTACTGTGCGTAAAATGTCAGACAATATTGGAGTAGAACGTATCTTTCCGCTAGAGTCTCCATTTATCGACAGTATCACTGTAAACAAAGTTGGTAAAGTTCGTAGAGCGAAACTATATTACCTACGTGCTCTTACAGGTAAAAAAGCAAGAATTAAAGAAAAGAGAGTGGCTCGCGCTTAATCTTTTCCCACTTCATAAAAAAGCACTTCAAGCAATTGAGGTGCTTTTTTATTTTCGTGTCGTACAGCAGACCTACGTGTCTGCTCTGTTGGGTGAGCACATACGTTCGCCCCTACAGTAATCCATGAAAAAGGTCTGAGCCCTTAACTTTATTATTGAAGTTTATTGTGTAACTTCGTTCCTTGGAGGAAAAAAGATGATAGATCAACTTACGATAGATAGGATAATGGAAGCTGCACGCATTGAAGATGTTGTTGCAGAATTTGTTACGCTTAAGAAAAAAGGAATAAATTTTGTCGGATTGTGCCCGTTTCACTCCGATAAAACACCTTCTTTTTATGTTTCTCCCTCCAAAAATATATGTAAATGTTTTGCGTGTGGAGAGGGAGGAAGTGCCGTGCATTTTATAATGAAGCACGAGCAACTTTCGTATTACGAAGCTCTTCGTTATCTGGCAAAAAAGTATAACATCGAGATACAGGAGAAAGAACTAACAGAAGAGCAAAAAAATGCTTATAATGAACGGGAGAGTCTCTTCATCCTAAACGAGTATGCACGCACTTATTTTGTAAATACACTTCATCAGCATAGTGAAGGAAAAACTGTTGGATTAAGTTATTTCAGAGAACGAGGATTCAGAGACGATATTATTAAGAAATTTCAACTAGGATATAGTCTTGAGCAAAGAGATGCTTTAACTCAAGATGCCTTAAAGAATGGTTTTAATAAAGATTATCTGGTAAGAACGGGATTGACTATCGAAGGCGATAACTATGTGGTTGATCGCTTTCGTGGTCGCGTTATGTTCCCTGTACATACACTTTCGGGAAAAGTGGTTGCCTTTGGAGGACGTATTCTCAAAAAGGCAGAGAACACAGGTAAATATGTAAATTCGCCTGAAAGTGATATTTATCACAAGAGTGATCAGTTATATGGGATCTATTTTGCCAAACAAGCTATCTCGAAAGCCGATTGTTGTTTTCTTGTAGAAGGTTACACGGATGTTATTTCGATGCATCAGGCGGGTATAGAGAATGTTGTTTCGTCTTCGGGCACAGCTTTGACTATTGGGCAGATAAAACTCATACATCGTTTTACAACGAATATAACCGTTATTTATGATGGTGATGCAGCTGGTATAAAAGCAGCATTAAGAGGTATTGACTTATTGTTGGAGGATGGGATGAATATAAAGGTGGTTCTTCTACCGAATGGTGAAGACCCTGACTCCTTCTCTCAAAAGCAAAATGCAGAATCGTTTACTTCCTATATCAGGCAGCATGAAGTAGACTTTATTCGTTTCAAAACACAACTTTTATTGGATGATGCGGGAGAAGATCCTATAAAAAGAGCTTCGCTGATATCTGATATTGTAAATAGTATTTCCATTATTCCCGATGGAATTATTCGCTCCGTATACACACGCGATTGTAGTGTGTTATTAGGTGTCGATGAGAGGGTTTTGATTGATGAAATCAATAAAAAACGATTGGCTTATCTAGAGAAAGAAGGGCAAAAACAACCCCAGTTTCAATCACAACAAAATAATTTTCAGCCTAATCCAGATGATTTTCCTCCATTAAATATTCCAGAGGAATTTCAACCGCAAATAGTGGCAAAGTCACCTTTCGATAAATTTGAATTGGCTATTCTATATTATGTTGTCCGATTCGGTACTCTGCAAATGATTCAGAGAGAGTTAGAAGAAGGAGAAGAAGCTCACGAGAATATAACAGTATTAGAATATATTAAGTTTGATTTAGAACGAGATGGTCTGTGGTTTCAAAATACATTGTATAAAGAAATTCTGGAAGAAGCTGTCAGTATGATGGAAGATCAAAGCTTTGTACCTGCCCGTTACTTCTTGGCTCATCCTAAGCAAGAGATAAGCCGTTTAACGGCAAATTTATTAGAGGATCGATATGAGTTAAGCAAAGTGCATACAAAGCAGTATGGCGACGTTAAAAAGGAGGAAACTCCTATGGCTGAGGAAAAACATTTAGAGACGTCAGTCCCTCGAGTTCTTACAGAGTTGAAAGACGCTTTTATCACTCATCAAATGAGAACGATCAAGGAGAAAATGAAACATGCGCAGAAAGCAGGTGATTTTGATGGTTCTGTGGTACTCATGCAGCAATTAAAAGAACTTGATGGCATAAAGAAGACTTTAGCAAAGGTGTTAGGCGAGAGAGTTATATTAAGATATTAAGGACTGTCTCTTTTTAATAGTTGTAGCATAACAAAGGATATATGTATTCTTTTAAATGATAAGTAGATATATAATAAGCCCTCGGAAATATTATTTCCGAGGGCTTATTTATTCTGAGAATTAAATGTCTTTTTTATAGATAGCCTCTAACAATACCTCGTGGTGAGTTTTTGATGAACTCTACGATTAATTGAGATTCGGCTGTCTTTTCTAATTCCTGCTCAATTTTAGCAGTCGCATCAGAGAAGTTGTATCCCGATTGATAAATCAGGCGATAGATCTCTTGAATCTGATTGATTTGCTCATTAGTAAAACCTCTACGGCGTAATCCTACAAGATTAATACCTGCATAAGCGACAGGGTCGCGACCTGCAATTATGTAGGGAGGAATATCCTTTCCTAATCGTGTTCCGCCTTGTATCATTACATGTTTTCCAATACGAGTGAATTGATGTACTAAAACACCTCCGCTTAATATTGCAAAATCATCTATTTCAACTTCTCCAGCAAGCTGGGTTGCATTTCCTATTATGATATTGTTTTGTAGAACACAATCGTGTGCAACATGACTATAAGCCATAAGTAAACAGTTGTCTCCTACAATAGTTTTTCCTTTTGAGTCGGTTCCTCTGCTTATTGTAACGCATTCTCTCACTGTTGTATTGTTGCCAATAACAGCAATAGAATCTTCACCGTGAAATTTTAAATCTTGAGGTATTCCTGATACCACTGCACCGGGATAAATTGTACAATTTTCACCGATACGAGCTCCAGATCTGATGTTTGCATTCGACATAATATATGTGCCGTCCCCAATCACCGTATTGTCATCAATATAAGCAAATGGCTCTATGGTTACATTTTTGCCTATTTGGGCATTTGGGTGTATGAATGCATTAGACGAGATATTTGACATGGATCAAATTTTAAATTATTTATTTTTTACGATTTGGGCAGTAAATTCAGCTTCTGAAACTACTTTTTCCCCAACAAAAGCATAACCCTTCATGTTTGCAATACCTCGTCTGATTTCAGATGTAAAGTCTAGTCTGAAAATCAGGGTGTCACCAGGTACTACCTTTTGACGGAATTTTACGTTATCTATTTTTAGAAAATAAGTTGAATATCTTTCAGGCTCATCTACTCTAGCCAGAACTAATACACCTCCAATTTGTGCCATTGCTTCAATTTGCAATACTCCGGGCATTACAGGCTCCTGAGGAAAGTGTCCTTGAAAGAAGGGTTCATTGGTTGTTATATTTTTTACACCCACTATATGTTGCTGTCCTATTTCGATGATTTTATCAACCATTAAAAATGGATATCGGTGGGGTAGTAGTTCCTTTATTTTGTTGATGTCAAGAACTGGCTCTTTAGTTACATCATAAACCGGAGGTTGTACATCGTTTAGCTTAATCTGTTTACGGATAGCACGTGCCATCTGGTTGTTGATCCTATGACCTGGGCGTGTTGCAATCACACGTCCTTTAATTGGCTTGCCAATCAGAGCCATATCGCCAATAATATCTAATAATTTATGACGAGCAGGTTCGTTTGGCGATTGAATTGGTTTATTGTTGATGTATCCCAATTCAGAAGCATCTTTATGTGCTACTCCAAGTAGATCGCCTAGCTTATCTAAAGCCTCTTGTGATATCTGGCGTTCGTATATTACGATGGCATTATCCAGATCACCACCTTTAATAAGACCGGCTTCTAGTAATTGTTGAATATCTCTTACAAAAACAAAAGTTCTAGCACTTGCTATTTCTTTCTCAAAATCATTCATATCATCAAGAGATGCCGATTGATTAGGTATGTATGTTGATTCGAATTCAATAAACGAATTAATGCAGAAATTTTCATCAGGAAGCAGAATTAGCTTAGAACCAGTTTCCTCATCACAAATTTCCATTTTTCTGCGAACGATATAAAAATCGCGATCGGCTTCTTGTTCTACCAATCCTACTTTTTTTATCGCCTGAACATATTGTATAGCACTTCCGTCAAGAATTGGAAATTCGGGAGCATCTACTTCTATTAGGCAATTATCAACGTTCAAAGCATATAAAGCAGACATTGCATGTTCTACAGTGCTTACTTGAACTCCGCCTTTTATAAGAACAGTACCTCTCTGTGTTCCACCTACATTTTCGGCAAGAGCATCTATTACAGGTTCGCCTTCAAGATCTATTCTTTTGATCTTGTATCCGTGATTTTCCGGAGCAGGATTAAATTTAATAGTAATAGGTAACCCTGTGTGTAATCCTTTTCCCTGTAAAGAAAAACTCTCTTTTAGTGTTTTTTGTTTCTCCATTTTAATTCCTCATATATAACATCTTAGAGGATGCTTTTTATTTAGATTGTTTATTTTGTTCGTCTTTTAATTGTTGTATTTCTTTTTCTAATTGAGCTAACTGACGATACATGTCAGGAAGCTTAGGAAATACAATGCTTGATCTGAAAAAGTCTTTCACTGGAATAGCAGGTGATCCAAGTATTTGAGCATTTTCTTTGATATTGCTTATAATACCTGCTTGTGCACCAATGTTGGCATTGTTGCCGATGGTTATATGTCCTCCCAGACCTACTTGTCCGCCAATCATACAATGCTCTCCAACTTTAGTAGAGCCCGATATGCCTACCTGAGCAGCCATAACTGTATTAGCTCCCACTTCGACATTGTGAGCTACCTGAATAAGATTGTCAAGTTTCACTCCGTGCCGAATAATGGTTGCATCCATCACAGCTCTGTCTATGGTTGTATTTGCACCTATCTCAACATCGTCTTCAATGATAACGATGCCCATTTGTGGTATTTTCTTATATATGTCTCCTTCGGGTGCAAAACCAAATCCATCGGATCCGATCACTGCTCCTGAATGAATGATACAATTATTCCCTATTTTACATCCCGGATATATTTTTACTCCCGGATATAGTATTGTGTTTTCACCTATTGTGCAACCTTCTCCTATATATACTTGAGGGTGTACAAGTGTGTTGTCACCTATAGTTGCCTTTTCAGCAATATATGCAAAAGCCCCTACATATACATCACTACCCAGTTTTACACTATCAGCAATAAAGCTCATAGGTTCGATACCTTTCTTTTTGGGCTTCGATTTCTCGACCATATCCAAAAGCATTGCCAAACCTGCGTATGCATTAAATACTCTGATAAGAGTAGCCTTTACGGGTTTCTCAGCAACAAAGTCATTGTTAACTAAAACGATACTTGCGTCAGTTGAATATATATAATTGGTGTATTTCGGATTGGCCAAAAATGATAATGAGCCAGGTTTTCCTTCTTCTATTTTAGAAAAATTACTAACTTGAATATTGGGGTCGCCTTCGATTGTTCCCTTCAGAAAATCAGCAATTTGTTGAGCCGTGAATGAAAGTTGCATAAATGGGTCGAATATTTCGATAAAAATTGTTTTAAACTGCGAAATAAGGAATAATTTTCCAATAATGATGTTTTTTTGCTCAGAAAATACGAGTCAATGCACTAATATACTCTTTATTACTTATTTCAGCAAATTGAGAAAGCAGCATGAAAAGTATACTAATATCAAAATATAGAAGGTGATAACCTTCCATTTCTGCTCCACTAACGTGAAAAAATGAGCCAGCAAGATTGAAATACTACATGAGAGCATATATAAATTGAGTGTCGGATCGTAGATGATAAAGAAAAATGTAAGAATAGAGAATAAAGAGGCTAGGTGTAAAAATTGAATATTAGCCCTGATTCTTATTTTGTCTCGAAAAGAATTGGTTTGATAATCTAGAGATATAATGATCAGAAGAATTAAAGCTATTGCAGTTAATAAACTTTCTCCTGAAAATGATGTGCTTTCCAGCGCATTATTTAATATTGGGTATAAATGTTCGAAAGGATTTAAAAATCCTGCAACATTATTTTGCCAAAAGAAAAAGGCAAAGGATAGCCAATATATTGTTGTTATACCTAATAATGAAATAATAAATGTTTTGAAATTAAAAATACGCATCATTCTGAAGCCTATCAAGAATAAAGGCAAATACATCAATACATAGAAAGAGAAAAGACTGCTTATGCCTAATATAAATCCGATAGCATAGGCATTTTTAGCTCCTGTTTTATCTTGATAAGAACTGAAAAGTATGTCTATGCATATAAGAAATGCAAGTGCTGAGACATAATAATGAGTCATGTATATAAATACGGGATGGGAACTGAAAATAAGGCTACCAAATACATATAAAAGGTAGGTCCGATTTCTGATTAATCCATGTTTCGAGTTTAATTGTGATGCATAGAATGATATGGCGAATACAAAAAATGTGCTGATTATAAAGGAAATGGATTTGTTGGATAGGAGTAACGACGAAATTCCATCCCAAAGATAACCTGCTCCAATACTATCATTACTAGTAATGTCCTTTGAAAAGTAAAAGATAACAAACCGTATAAGGAGTGTTAATAGTATTGAAAATAAAACTAGGTTTTTATTCTCAACGATGCTTTTTTTATATTGTCTTATTGCATCCATTAATGATAGGGATCTGATTTTACTTTCTGAGGTTCAATACCTTTTTATACTTGGCAATTATTGAAAGTAACAGTTATTTCTCCCTGTCTTTTTTAGTTAGAAATAACTGTTGAATTTTTTATTGCAGGTCGAAACCTATATCTTTTCTGTAATATTTACCTTCAAAATCAATCTTGTCAGCATTTGCAAATGACTTGCTTAGAGCTTCGTCTTTACTGTTTCCGTATGAACTTATGGCAATTACGCGTCCTCCGTTTGTTACTATTGAATTGTTTGCATTAGTAGTTCCTGCATGAAAAACAATACTGTCCTCAATAGATGCTAATCCTGAAATAGCTTTTCCTTTTTCATAATCTCCTGGATAACCTCCTGAAACAACCATAACTGTTGTTGCATAGCGACTATCTATTTCAAGATTTTTAGAGTCTAGCGTTTCTTTAGCAACACCTTCAAGCAAGTCTACAAAGTCCGATTGTATGCGTAGCATTACTACCTCGGTTTCTGGATCTCCCATTCTTACATTGTATTCAATAACCATAGGTTCGCCTTGTACTTCGATCAAGCCGATAAATATGAATCCTTTGTATATAATGTTGTCGCTTTGTAATCCTTTTACTGTAGGTATTATTATACGTTCTTCAACCTTTTTCATAAAGGTTGCGTCAGCAAAAGAAACAGGCGATACAGCTCCCATACCTCCGGTATTAGGACCGGTGTCTCCTTCTCCTATTCTTTTATAATCTTTAGCTACAGGTAGTATTTTATATGATTTTCCATCAGTGAGCACAAATACAGAGCATTCTATACCTGAAAGAAATTCTTCTATAACAACAGTGTTACTTGCTGCGCCAAACATTCCTCCCAACATGGCTTTTAGTTCAGCTTTAGCTTCCTCTAAATCATTGATGATAAGAACACCCTTTCCTGCTGCTAGTCCGTCGGCCTTAAGTACATAAGGTGCTTTTAGTTCTTCGAGGAAAGTATAAGCGTCGTTTAAGTTTTCAGCGGTGAAACTTTTGTAACGAGCTGTTGGTATATTGTGGCGCATCATAAAGCGTTTAGCAAAATCTTTGCTGCCTTCAAGCTCTGCACCAAGTTTAGATGGTCCTATAACAGGAATATGTTTGATATCTTGATCGTTGATGAAAAAATCGTAGATTCCTTTTACCAATGGATCTTCGGGACCTACTATTACCATATCAATCTTTTTGTCAATAACTTCGGCTTTCACAGAGGTAAAATCAGTCGGCGAAATATTCAAGGTTTCGGCAATTTGTCCAATACCTGCATTTCCGGGGGCAACATATAGTTTGTCGATTTTAGGACTTTGCAATATTTTCCAAGCCAAAGCATGTTCGCGTCCTCCGCTTCCCAATAATAGAATATTCATAAAAGATATGGTTTTAAAATGGTAGATCTATTTCTTGTTCTTTCTTTTAATTAAGTGTCGTATATAAAATACTATGCTTATAATAATGAGTTGGCAAAGGTAGCAATCTTAATTATTATCTGCATATAGGTAAAGGTTAGAAAACTGTAATAATATTGTTAGCTATTGAATAGTTTTAGGAGCTTTGAGGGTCCAGTCCTTTTTCCCATTTGCTGACTACGGTTGTGGCAAGACCGTTCCCTAATACATTTGTCATACTGCGAGCCATATCGCAAAAGTGATCAATAGGTATAAGAAGTGCTACACCTTCGGGTGGGATGCCAAACATTGCACATGTTGCTACAATAATTATTAAAGATGCTCGCGGAACTCCAGCTATACCTTTACTTGTAAGCATCAAAACGAGAAGCATTATTATCTGAGTTGATAAGTCCATCTCAACTCCATATAATTGTGCTATAAATATACTGGCAAAAGTCATATACATCATGCTTCCATCCAAATTGAATGAATATCCTAAGGGTAGTATAAACGATACTATCTTAGGATTGCATCCAAATTTTTCCAGTTCATCAATAAGTTTTGGGAATACAGCTTCGCTACTTGTTGTTGAAAAAGCGATAAGTAAAGGACTCTTGATTGCTTTGATTAAAGCAAATACTCTTTTGCCTAAAATAAAGTAGCCTATCAATATCAATACAATCCATAGTGATATCATTCCGATAACGAAAGCTAGTAGGAAGTGGGCGTATAATTTAAATATGGATAATCCATGAGAGCTTACGGCAGCGGTAATAGTTCCGAATACAGCAATAGGGGCGATCCACATAATGTAGCCAACTATTTTTAGGATAACGTGAGATATTATATCGAGAACTTTGGTTACGGGTGCACCTTTTTCACCGAAAGAAGCTAGTGCCACTCCGAATATAACGGCGAATACCAAAATTTGAAGTATTTCGTTGTGTGCTAAAGCTTCAAATAAACTCTTTGGTATAACGTGATTTACGAACTCTGCCAAAGTCAATTTCTGGCTATTTGCTATAAGATCAGTAGCATTTGCTGTATTACTAAGATCAAGAGTTGCTGTGTCTCCCGGTCTTAATATATTTATCCACACCAAGCCGATGGTAAGAGATATAAGTGAAGCAGATATAAACCAAAGCATGGCTTTTCCGCCTACGCGACCTACCATTTTCATGTCTCCCATCTTCGAAATACCAACAATAATTGTACAGAAAACTAAAGGAGCAACAATCATTTGTATCAGACGTATGAATATAGTGCCAAGCAGTTTGATGTTTTCCGAAACTAAAACGATAGTTTTTAAAGAACAGAAACTGTGTACGCACTGTCCTACTATTACGCCTAGAGTCAGTGCTATTATTATATAATAAAATAGAAGATTGTTGTTTGATTTACTTTCTGATGATATCGCCATGCTTGATTGTTGGGTGTTTGTTTTGCTGTGAATTTATCGTAAAAGTATAAAAAATGTTTTATTATCTCTTGTTTTAGTCGTTTGTGGAGTGGTTTTTTTAAGAATACGCGATATTTTGATGTTTTTCCAAAGAAAAAAAGGACTGTCTTGAAGACGAGTCCTTTCTTTTCTTTTAAGCCACGATTTATTCTGTGATAAATTTGGCTATAATTCTATTTTTTAGTAATCCTACTTGAGAGGAACTAGTTGTTGTTTATGTTTGATCTGTTAAGCTTGAATCTTAATTCTTGACTTTCTTAAGGTGTTGATAACCATTATTTTATAGCTGTTATCCTGCTGATATATTTTCCTATAATGTCAAACTCTAAATTTACGATACTTCCAACCTCAAATTGGTGAAAATTTGTGTGCTCGTATGTATAGGGAATAATTGCTACTTGAAATGAATTATCAGTTGTATTGAAAACTGTAAGGCTTACGCCGTTTACTGTAGCAGATCCTTTGTCTACTGTTAAGTAACCCTTTTTAGCCATTTCCTTATCGTAATCATACTCGAATGTGAAATACCAACTTCCATCAGCTTCTTCTATTTTAGTGCAGCGTGCAGTCTGATCAACATGACCTTGTACGATGTGTCCATCCAGTCTACCATTCATAAGCATACTTCTTTCGAGGTTTACTTTATCATTTATTTTGAGAAGACCTAGGTTTGATCTCTCTAACGTTTCTTTAATTGCAGTTACGGTGTATGTGTCTTCGGTAAGATCTACAACTGTAAGACACACCCCATTGTGAGCTATACTTTGGTCAATCTTCAATTCTTTGACAAAAGAGCAGCGAACTGTTAAATGGAGATTCTCGCTTTCTTTACGCACAGCTACTACTTTTGCAGCTTCTTCTACTATTCCTGAAAACATATAAATACTGATTAAGTAATTGATTTATTATACTCTTACAAAAGTAGGAAATAAAATAAATATAGGAGAATTAAATAAATATTATTAAGATTAGTATTTACTAATAGAATGAATAACTTATCTTTGCAGATTATTTAGACACCCTTACTTTTAACACTAGTCAGAATTAATTAGGTTTATACGAATATAATTTAACGATAAATGAAGAAAATTAGTCTCATCTTATTTTTTATTTCTACTGTGATTTTGGGCGCGAATGCTCAGTCGAAAGGTAGATTGTGTGACTTTGGGATCACTTTCGAAATTAGTAATAATGCAAGCTGGGGATATGGAGAGCCTGTAGTTCTTTCTGTTGAGCCATTTTCTCCTGCATCTAAAGCAGGCGTACAGGTAGGCGATGTAATAATGGAAGTAAATGGTGCTGCCACTTATTTGAGAAACTATCCTACTATAGCTTCATGGTTGTTTGATGCTACCACATCCGATATAAGATTAACGATTAGAAATGTAGATACTTATTTTAAGGAATACGAAATACAACGCGATTGCAAAAGTGTAAATGCTCTTAGTGAGTTTCATTTAGCAGATGCTTATGCGTTTTATAGTTTTGAAGATACAAACGAGCGTTCATTTTCTCTTCCCTTAAAAGTAGAGCCAAATACGAATGTTGATTTTTCGGACTATCATACTTTTGATTTTCTTAAGGAGGATACTTCGATGCCAGATGTTGATTATTATATAAATAGTCAGATAGAACAAGCATTAATCAGTAGAGGTTTGGTAAGAAGCTCTCAAGATCCTGATATTATTGTTCAGACTTATTATACATATCAGCCTAATTTGAAGTATAATGCAACTAGTAAGAGCAAAAGTTTGTATACGTGGAGATATGATACTGAAACCAAAGAAATGGTGAAGTTGCCTATTCTGTCTGCTGATGATACAAATGCTGAGGCTAAAGGACAATACATATTGGAGTTAGGGGTTCGTTTCTTTGATAGAAAATATATCAATAAAGAAAAAATGACTCAAATCTGGGATTGTCGTTCAAGAGAATTCCTTACTGAGGATTATGATATTCAGGAGTATGCCAGAATGCATGCGCCTTTATTGATGATGCAATACCCATACTCGTCAGCTAAAAATACAGCTAAATATGTGGTGAGTAAAAAGGGATTTAATTACACCGGTTTGAATTTTGATTCTAAAGATATCTCAATGATTACAGATGTGGATGCTAATTCGCCTGCTGCTCAAGCTGGAATTCGTCCAGGTGATCGTATCATGAAAGTCGGAAAAATTAAGTTTAATTATTCTAGTAGTGATTTGGAAAAGGGATATAGACGCTTTATTGTAGAGTCAATGCCTCTTAGAGATCCAAAAACACGCTTTATAGATGCTAATGGCTTCCCTGATTGTATGTATTGGAGTGTCAATAGATATGCAGAGGTAGCAGAATTATTTAAGAAAGAAAGCTTATATACGCCATGTTTTAGCTATCTTTACGCCTTCAATAAATACGTGTCGGGAGCTAATCCTCCAAGAACGCTAGATATTGAAGTGAAGAGCCAGGGGCAAAAGAAGTATGTAAAAGTAACTCCTCAGGTTCAACGATCAGTTGTCATAAAGGCACTTTAAGTACCCGAAGTTAAATTAAAATAATATATAACTTGGTGAGTAACATTAATCTGCTGCTCACCATTTTGAATTTAATATGATTACAGTTTCTAATTTAGGAATCCAGTTTGGGAAGAGAGTTTTGTTTCAGGATGTGAACTTAAAGTTTACACCGGGCAATTGTTATGGTATCATTGGAGCCAATGGTGCAGGTAAATCTACTTTCTTGAAAATATTGAGTGGAGAAAAGGATGCGACTCACGGGTCTTTTTCTTTAGCTCCTAATGAGCGTATGTCGGTTCTGTCTCAGGATCACTTTGCTTACGACGATCAAACCGTTATGGATACAGTGCTGCAAGGACATAGTATTCTTTCGGAGATAATGAAAGAAAAGGATGCATTGTATGCAAAAGAAGATTTCACGGATGCTGATGGTATCAGAGCATCTGAGTTGGAAGAGCGATTTGCTGAACTCGAAGGATGGAATGCCGAAAACGATGTTGCCAGTTTGTTGAGTGGTTTGGGTATCAAAGATGAATTTCATCAGCAAATGATGAGGGATATGAGTGGAAAGCAAAAAGTAAGAATCTTACTTGCTCGTGCTCTATTCGGAAATCCTGATAATCTACTACTGGATGAGCCTACCAATGACTTGGATATCGAGACAGTTATGTGGTTGGAGCAGTATCTTGCTAATTTTGAAAATACGGTATTGGTCGTATCTCACGACCGTCACTTTTTAGATTCGGTTTGTACACATACTGTTGATATTGATTTTGGTAAGATCAATATGTATGCAGGTAACTATAGTTTCTGGTACGAGTCAAGCCAATTAGCTTCACGTCAGCAAGCTCAACAAAACAAGAAAGCTGAGGAGAAGAAAAAAGAGTTGGAAGAGTTTATTCGTCGATTTAGTGCTAACGTTGCTAAGTCGAAACAAACTACCAGTCGTAAGAAAATGATAGAGAAACTTAATATTGAGGAAATTAAGCCATCATCGAGAAAATATCCGGGAATTATATTTACTCCTGATCGTGAACCGGGAAATAAAATTTTGGAAGTTAATGGTCTTAGTAAGTCTATTGAAGGTGTAAACCTTTTTGATAATATAAGTTTTAATGTTGAAAAAGGTGATCATATTGTTTTCTTGTCGAAAGACCCAAGAGCAATGACTGCTTTTTTTGAAATTATAAATGGATATGATACTCCCGCACAAGGAACTTTCGAATGGGGACAAACCATCACGGAGGCATATCTTCCATTGGATAACTCAGAATATTTCAAAATAGATCAGAATCTAGTAGATTGGTTAGGTCAGTTTTCGGACGACACAAGTGAGATATATCTGAAAGGATTCTTAGGTAGAATGTTATTCTCGGGTGAAGAGGTTTTGAAGAGTGCAAAGGTGCTTTCTGGAGGCGAGAAAATGCGTTGTATGATAGCTCGTATGATGATGAAAAACGCAAACTGCCTTGTGCTTGATTCTCCAACAAATCACCTAGATCTTGAGTCTATTCAAGCTTTCAATAATACATTGAAGCAATTTAAAGGAAATGTATTAATGTCTTCTCATGACCACGAATTTATACAAACAGTATGTAATCGTATCATAGAGCTTACTCCTAGCGGAGCGATTGATAAGCGTATGGATTATGATGATTATATTGTTTCTCCTGAAATAAAAGCTTTGAGAGAGAAAATGTATAATTAAGGTTTTAGACTTTTTTTTATAGTCTGACAATATTTAAGTACAATATAAACAAAGGTTTGTGACCAATGTTAAAGCCCCGAATAAATATTTGTTCGGGGCTTTTTTATTCGTTAATTTTTAAGTATATCTATAAGAGTGCTGTTGATGTCTCTGAATTTAAACTGATATTCGTTTTCTTCTAGTTTTTTGGGGATAGCTCTTTGCCCATCCAAAAGAAGGGTTGATGCTTCTCCCATAAATAAAGATATAATTGCTGCCGGAACTTTAAATAAGCAAGGTCTATGTAGTGTATCGGCTAACCTTTTAGAAAACTCTTTATTGGTAACAGGTGTAGGGGCAGTCATGTTTATAGCTCCTTCAATTTGGGGTGTTACTAATATGTATTTTATAATGGAGACTACGTCTTTGATGTGTACCCACGAGATATATTGATTTCCGCTTCCAAGTATACTGCCTGCTCCAAGTTTGAAGATTGGTAATATCTTGGCTAACATACCTCCTTCTGTTGATAGTACAATTCCTGTTCGTAAAAGACATACTCGGGTTTTATCACTTTTAGCCTCCCTAGCGAAAGCTTCCCACGACTTGCAAAGCTTGTTTGTGAATTCTTCATGTGGTTCTGTATCTTCTGTAATGATAGTATCTTCTTTATTGCCATAATAACCAATGGCTGATCCGGATATAAATATTTGTGGAGGATTTTCTCCTGCTTTGATTAATTGAGATAGCTTTTTGGTTACTTGCCAACGGCTTTGGCAAAGACGCTGTTTTTGAATGGCTGTCCATTGTTTAGTGGCAATTGGTTCTCCAGCCAAATTTATTACGGCATCATATCCATCCAATGAAGTGAGTTTTTCAAGCGAGTCATAATATTTTATACGACTGCCTAATATAGCTTCTGCTTTTTTTATATCTCGGCTCAAAGCGGTAACTGTATGACCTTCCAGTAAAAGATCAGGGATGAGTTTGCTTCCTATTAGCCCGGTTCCTCCTGTGATAAATATATTCATAACTAATTCTTTATAAAACGAACACTTATGTAGGGTTTTATGTTCTACAAGAGACAGAATAAAATCGCAGACTTTTTATTATTTAGGGTATTCAATTAACGATGGTTTCCAATCTAAAATGTGCGGTTGTAAAAACATAACAATATTTGATATTAGTGTTTGATATGAAGAAAAAACTACAGATTCTTATTCCAATTCTCATTTGTTTCTTTGTTGGGTTCATCGGAAGCTGTTTTCAAGCAGATGCTATTAGTAATTGGTATCCTTATTTAAATAAACCAGATTTAACTCCTCCTAATGTTGTATTTCCTGTAGCGTGGAGTGTTTTGTATGTGCTGATGGGGATATCTATAGGGCTGATTATGAATTCGAATAGTCGCAAGAAGAAATATTTCGTAAAGATATTTCTTCTTCAATTATTCTTAAACTTTACATGGAGTATTTCATTCTTTTATTTTCAAAGTCCCATTGCTGGATTAGTTAATATTGTTTTACTCGAGATTGTTATTATCTACTATGCTCTTAGTGTATATCCTATTCGACGGTTAAGTACTCTTTTGTTTGTTCCTTATGTATTATGGGTGAGTTTTGCCTCCTATCTAAACTTTTATATTCTGCTATATAACTGATATTTGAGTGCTTTTTTATTGGTAGGCAAACGAGTCTTATTTGTTGTAGGGTGAATAGAGCTAGTTTGCGTAGATTTTTTTCTGAATAAAATATGGTTTTATGCATACAAGAGTTATTGGTTAATGTGCTTTTGTTAACAGAAATAACTACCTTTGTGGCATTAAAAATGGATTTTAAGCTATGGAGTATAATTTCAAAGAAATAGAAAAACGTTGGCAAGACTTTTGGGTTAAAAATGAAACCTACAAAGTGAGTGAAGAAACCAATAAGCCTAAATACTATGTCCTCGATATGTTTCCCTATCCATCGGGAGCAGGTCTGCACGTGGGGCATCCTCTAGGTTATATTGCTTCCGATATATATGCTCGCCACAAACGTCTCCAAGGCTTTAATGTTTTGCATCCTATGGGATATGATGCTTACGGATTACCCGCAGAGCAATACGCTATACAAACAGGGCAACATCCGGTAATAACAACCAATCAAAATATCAACAGATATAAAGAACAATTGGATAAGATAGGCTTCTCTTTTGATTGGAGTCGCGAAATACGTACTTGTGAGCCCGAATATTATAAATGGACTCAGTGGGCATTTATCCAAATGTTCAATTCTTATTTCTGTAATGATGAGCAACAGGCTCGTCCTATTGAAGAATTAATTCAGGTTTTTGAATCGCAAGGAGCAGAAGGCTTGAATGTTGCGTGCAGTGAAGAATTATCTTTCTCTGCTGAAGAATGGAAAGCAAAATCTGAAAAAGAGCAACAAGAAATCTTATTGAACTATCGTATTGCTTATTTAGGTGAAACGATGGTTAACTGGTGTCCTGCTTTAGGAACAGTACTTGCTAATGATGAGGTGATTAACGGCTTGTCGGAGCGTGGAGGCTATCCTGTTGAACAACGTAAGATGCGCCAATGGTGCTTGCGTGTTTCAGCTTATGCACAACGTTTGTTGGATGGGCTTGAAAAAATAGATTGGACTGACTCAATCAAAGAAACTCAGAAAAATTGGATTGGAAGATCGGAGGGGGCTGAAATGAAATTCAATGTAAAAGACTCAGATCTTTTGCTTGAAATATTTACCACTCGTGCCGATACTGTTTTTGGTGTGACTTTTATGGTATTAGCTCCCGAAAGTGATTATGTTTCTCGATTAACAAGTGAAGAGCAAAAAGCAGAAGTTGATGCTTATTTAGCAGCGACCAAAAAACGTACTGAAAGAGAACGTTTGGCGGATAAAAAAATATCAGGTGTCTTTACAGGATCATATGCAATCAACCCGATGAATGGTAAAGAAATTCCTATTTGGATTTCTGATTATGTACTTGCGGGATATGGTACAGGTGCTATTATGGCTGTACCTGCACATGATAGTCGTGATTATGCTTTTGCTAGACATTTCAATTTGCCTATTATTCCACTTGTAGAGGGATGTGATATATCGGAAGAAAGCTATGATGCCAAAGAGGGTATTGTTGTTAATTCTGACTTCTTAAACGGATTGACAGTTAAAGAAGCTATTGAGAAAGCAAAAGAGTATATCAAAGAGAAAAACTTAGGTCGTGTCAAAACTAATTATCGTTTGCGTGATGCAATATTTTCACGTCAACGTTATTGGGGAGAGCCTTTTCCTGTGTATTACAAGGATGGTTTTCCTTATATGTTACCTCTTGATAAATTACCTCTTGAATTACCCGAAGTAGATAAATTTCTACCAACTGAAACTGGTGAGCCTCCATTAGGACGTGCTACGAATTGGGCTTGGGATACAGTAAATGAAAAAGTAGTATCTGTTACAGAGATAAATAATACAACTATATTCCAATTGGAATTGAATACTATGCCTGGATTTGCTGGGTCTTCAGCATATTATTTAAGATATATGGATCCTCATAACGATAAGGCTCTGGTTTCTAAGGAATCTAATGAGTATTGGAGAAGTGTTGATTTGTATATTGGGGGGACTGAACATGCTACTGGTCACTTGATTTATAGTCGTTTTTGGAATAAGTTTCTATATGATATTAATATATCGTGTGAAGATGAGCCATTCAAGAAGCTGATTAATCAGGGAATGATTCAAGGACGAAGCAGTTTTGTGTATCGTGTAAACGGTACTAATAAATTTGTGTCTTTGAATTTGAAAGATCAATACGAAACAACTTCTATTCATGTTGACGTAAATATTGTAGATAACGATATTCTAGATGTCGAAAAATTTAAAATTTGGCGTCCAGATTATGCCGAAGCTGAATTTATATTGGAAGATGGAAAATACATTTGTGGATATGGAGTTGAAAAAATGTCCAAATCATTGCATAATGTTGTAAATCCAGATGATATTGTAGAGAAATATGGTGCAGATACACTTCGTCTATATGAAATGTTTTTAGGGCCATTAGAATTGTCTAAGCCATGGGATACAAATGGTATTGATGGTGTGCATAGATTTTTACGCAAACTTTGGTCTTTATTCTATAAAGGAGAAGAGTTTGTTGTTGTGGATGAAGCTCCCACTAAAGATGAATTAAAAGCTTTGCATAAGCTGATAAAGAAAATATCTTTAGATATTGAGAATTTTTCATTCAATACATCAGTATCTGCTTCTATGATCTGTGTAAACGAGCTTACATCACTTAAGTGCAATAAGAAAGCTATATTAAATGAATTAGTTATTCTTTTAGCTCCTTTTGCTCCTCATATTGCAGAAGAGCTGTGGCATGCATTAGGTAATACGGCTACTGTTTGTGATGCTGTATGGCCTCAATACAATGAAGAGTATTTAGTTGAAAGTGTAATTAACTATACTATTTCCTTCAATGGTAAGGCACGTTTTACAATAGAATTTGCTGCTGAGACAACCAATGAGGAAATCGAAAAAACAGTACTAGCACATGCCAGTTCTGTAAAGTGGATGGAAGGTAAAACTCCTAAGAAAGTAATTATTGTCCCGAAGAAAATTGTAAATATAGTTCTGTAATAATTAAGCATATGCCTAAGAAGTATCTTAAAGAATTTTATTGGAAAGATTATCTCAATATTACATTAGGATTAGCTTTATATGCTATTGGTCTGGTTGGTTTTATTAAACCTCAAGGCATTGTAACTGGTGGATCGACTGGGGTTGGTCTGGTTGTAGAGTACGCTACGGCTATTCCATTTCAATATACTTATCTTGCAATAAACTGTGTCCTTTTTGTCATTGCCTTAAAAGTCTTAGGCTTTAAATTTATGATAAAAACGATTTACGGAGTATTGATGCTGACAGCTCTTATTACTCTTTGCGAAAAATTTATAGTTGAGGCTGTTATAGAAAATGAGCCTCTCTTATCGGGATTGATAGGTGGTATCATATGTGGTGTAGGTGTTGGACTTGTGCTTAGTGTAAACGGGAGTACAGGAGGAACAGATACTATTATAGCTATTATTGGTAAATATAAAAATATCACTTTTGGAAGAGGTGTTCTCTTTTGCGATTTTGTGATTATATCATCTTCCTATTTCGTTTTTCACGATTATCAGAAAATTGTAGCAGGATTAATCGTTTTAGGGGTGATGACATATGCTATGGATATGATTATCAACGGTTCTCGTCAGTCGGTTCAATATCTCATAATCTCTGAGAAATATGATACAATAGCTGATGCTATAAATAAAGAATTACACAGAGGTTGCACCTTACTTGATGGAATGGGTTGGTATACAAAGAAATCGACTAAAATAATCTTGGTACTAGCAAAGCGGACTGAGTCTATCGAGATGTTTCGACTTATAAGAAGTATTGACGAGAAAGCCTTTATTTCACAAAGTACGGTGAGAGGAGTGTATGGCGAAGGCTTCGATAAAATCAGATAATATTCCGAATTTAAAGTAAAACGAGGTAAATATTATTATACAGTTTTATGGAATGATTAATGGATATCAATAATAAAAATATAGTTCTTACAGGTGCCTCGTCAGGAATTGGTTTGGCTATATTAAAACTATTACTTGGCTATAGAAGTGTACGAATTGTAGCAGTAGCGCGACATATTGAAACTATTCCATCTGTAGATGGAGTAGTTTTTCCTTTTTCTGCAGATTTGAGTAATGAATCAGGTGTAGATTGTTTGTTTGAATATACACAGTCTCTTTTTGGTGATATTGATATTTTTATAGCGAATGCAGGATATGCGTATTTAGAAAAATTATCTAATCCCGATTGGAAGCATATTGAGAATATCTTTGCATTAAATACTTTTTCTCCAATTTACTCTTTGCAAAAGTTGGCAAAGCAAGATGTCAATAAATCAACTTGCTTTGTTTCTACAATTTCTGGTGTAGCACAAGTCTCCTTACCTTATTATTCATTGTATTGTTCTACAAAAGCTGCTCTACATCAGTTTATAGAAGCCTATAGGTACGAGTCAAGTCCTAATTTACATATTATGGCGGTGTATCCGGTTGCTACTCGAACTTCTTTTTTTGAAAAAGCGGCAAATGAAAAACAGCCTCCTATTCCCTTTCTTTCACAATCTTCCGATACTGTTGCTAAAGCAATTATAAGAGGAATAGAGAAGGATAAAAAGCAAGTCTATCCCTCTTTTCTGTTTCGAATATTTAAAATCATTGGACAAAACTTCCCTTTTATATTTTCCTTATACTCACTCTCAGAGAAAAGAAAAGTAGATAAAAATCTACACTTGTGATATATTGACTAAATTTGCAGTCTGTTCATCATAAACTTATTAGCAATAAACGATTTGGCTAAAGGCAATAAATCATATACACAGATTCTAAAATCGACAAGCATCTTTGGTGGCTCTCAGGTTATGACTATTATTATTGGTATTATCCGTAATAAGATTTTAGCAATTTTACTGGGTGTTGCTGGTGTTGGCTTGATTAGTATATATCAGTCGACATTGGATATGATTAAATCTGTGTCTAGCTTAGGGATCGAAACTACAGGTGTGAGGGAAATAGCTGCTATCCCTGAAGAAGATAAAAACCGATTAAATCATATTGTATCAATAATAGATCGGTGGGCATTAATATTTGCAATATTAGGTGCTGCTATTTGTCTCCTGTTTTGCTATCCCATTAGTTTATGGGTTTTTGAAGATGCTTCTCATGCATATCAATTTGCATTGCTTTCTGTTGCTATGTTTTTTATGATTTTAGCTGCTGGACAAGCGGTCGTTCTGCAAGGACTTAGGCGAATATCATATATGGTGAAATCTGCCATTATTTGGAATGCTCTAGGTTTAATTTTTTCGGTGCCACTCTATTACTTCTATCGTTTAGATGCCATAGTTCCAGTCTTTATTATGGTAAGTATTGCCATGTTTCTAAGTGCCTATTTTTATCGGAGAAAAATTGACGTAGAATCTGTGTCTGTATCGTTTGAGGAATTAAAGAAGAGAGGAGCTTCTGTCTTTCGAGTAGGTATATTTATTGTCTTAGCTTCAATTTTGACTACTTTCAGCTTTTTTCTAGTGAGAGCCTTTCTTTCTAAAAATGCGGGATTAGAATCTGTCGGATTGTTTCAGGCCGCATGGACTATAACCAATGTTTATTTGATGCTAATTTTGAAATCAATGGGCTCAGATTTCTATCCTCGTTTGTGTGCTGTTGTTACAGATAATGCTAAAACAAAACAATTGATAAATGAGCAGACATATATCGTTTTAATTGTGGCTGTTCCCATGATAGTTTCTTTATTGCTGTTTTCGAAAATAGCTTTGTCCTTACTTTACTCTTCAGAGTTTGATGGAGCTGCATCTATTCTGAATTGGCAGATTCTGGGAACTTTCTTTAAGGTTTTATCGTGGCCTTTAGGTTTTATTCTTTTAGCAAAAGGTAAAGGGCTAATCTATTTCTTTTCGGAAACATTGTTCCTAATCCTTTATATTGGAAGTATGTATTGTCTATTTCCGTTTTATGATTTCGATTCGGTTGGTATAGCGTATCTCATTGCTTATTCTATATATTTACCTTTGGTTTTCGTGTTAAGTCGCAAGTTGAGTCGGTTTGAGTGGACTAAAGAAAATCTTGTGATAGGTTTTATTAGTTTTATTCTAGTTTTATTAGCTTTTTGCATTGTTAAATATGCCTCAAATTATGCTATTATTGCAGGAATACCTGTTTTAGTGGTATCATTGTCTTTATCATTCTATAAATTGAATAAGGTCTTTCCCCTCAAATCTATGTTCGATTTGTTTAAGAAGTAAGATGATAATAAATATTTTACAATAGTTCTAATTAGTCATAACTCAAAACGTTGTATTTTTGTCTAAAATAGATAAACTAAATATGCTTAAACATTCAATCACGAGTGTAAAAAAAGACGTGATCCGTAATTTACTATTAGTCGTATCAGGTATAATAGTCATTTCTTGTGCCAGTATTGGATCTCCATCTGGTGGAGATTATGATTTTGATCCTCCTCAGGTTGTATCATCAACACCCACTCCGAATCAAACATTCGTTAAAAATGGCAAAGTGCAAATTATATTTGACGAGCTTGTTCAGATAGAAAAGCCTATGGAGAAGGTTATTGTGACACCTCCTCAGAGGAATTTTCCGATAATTCGTGCCCAAAATAATAAAGTAATAGTTGAGCTAAAAGATACGCTATTAGCTAATACAACTTATACGATAGACTTTACAGATGCCATTGTAGATAATAATGAGAAAAATGCATTAGAAAATTTTGCATTGTCTTTTTCTACGGGAGAGGTTGTAGACACTCTTTCTATTTCGGGTAAAGTGTTAGCTGCACATAATCTGGAAGCTGTATCGGGTATGTATGTTGGTATACATTCTAATTTATCTGATACAGCATTTACAAAATTGCCTTTTAAGAGAATCTCAAGAACCAATGAGTTGGGTCGATTTACAATAAAAGGTATAGCTCCGGGAGAATATAAACTGTATGCTTTAGATGATGTAAACAGAGACTATAAATATGACAATCCTGCTGAAGCAATTGCTTTTTTAGAAACAATTATTGTACCTACTGTAGAAGGAGCTGTTCGCGAGGATACTATCTTTAATAAAGATTTGACTATTGATACTATTCGTACTGTAAATTACACGAAGTTCTTGCCCGATAATATGGTCCTGAGATCTTTTACTTCTGATTTCAAACGACAATATTTACAAAAGCATGAACGTTTGACTGATGATATAATCTCTATTTACTTTGGTGCACCTACAGTTATGCCTAAAATAGAGCCTTTGGATATTCCATATGGAATATCAGAGTGGTCGGTGCTTGAACGGACAGCTGGTAATGATACCCTGAAATTCTGGATAACAGAAAAGGCTATTGCCAATATGGACACTATAAATTTGCGAGTGTCTTATAGTAAGACCGATTCGTTGAATTTATTACAACCTGTAACGGATACTCTGAAATTTATCAATAGGACTAAGAAAAAGGCTGAGCCTAAAGATGATAAAAAGAAAGGCAAAGATAAAGAACCAGAGATAACATTCTTAGCTCTCAATACCAATATTGCTCAAACGTTTGATGTTTATAGAAATATTGATATTGAATTTGATCTTCCCGTAAAGGACTTTGAGAAAGGTAAAATTCATTTAGGTCAGAAAGTCGATTCTACGTATTCTGATGTAGATTATATTCTTACGCAAGACAGTCTTAACCCTCGCAAATATCAACTACAACATAAGTGGAAATTTGGAGAAGAATACCGATTTGCTGTAGACTCTGGAGCTGTGCATAGTTACAACGGTTTGTGGAATGATAAATTGGAAACTCTCTTTAAAATTAAAAAGTTGGATGAATATGGATCGTTCATATTTTATATGTCGAACTTACCGGATAGTATACCTGCTTTTGTTGAATTGTTAGATAAGTCTGATAAAGCAATGTATCAAGCAACCGTTAAAGATGGGGTTGCGTCTTTCGAATTTATTAATCCGGGAATATATTATGCACGAGTTATAGTGGATAATAATGGAAACGGAAAATGGGATACAGGAGAGTACTCGGAAATGAGACAGCCCGAAATGGTATATTATTATTCAAAGGCTCTTGACCTTAAACCGTTCTGGGAGATAAAAGAATATTGGGATGTTCTTTGGGCACCATTGGATAAGCAAAAACCATTGGATATTACGAAGAATAAACCGAAGGATGACGAGAAACGTAAAAAAGCAATGGAGCGAAGAGATGCTCAAAACGCAAAGAAAGAATCAGAACAAAATAGGAATAGAAATAACGCAAATGGGATGAATCAAAACCAGAACCGAAATACTGGGAATAATTATAATTCATCGTATTGAAAATAAAAACAGAAATTTACAACAGACAATGAAGTTATTAAATAAACTAACAATTTTATTGGTAATGTCGTTATTGACGATAACCAATGCGTCGTCGCAATGTAGTGTTGATAATAAATACTTTGATGCTGGCGAGCAATTAAGTTATGACCTTTATATAAAATTTGCGGCTACAATTAAAGGTGGATACGCAACACTATCTACTCAAAATGTAAAATATGAGGGAAAGGATGCCTATAAAATGACTCTGATTTCCGAATCACAAGGGTTTGCACGAAAAGTATTTGAATTAAGTGATACTTTGGCTTGCTATACTACAAAAGGAATCTTGCCATTGGCATATTTCAAGGATGCGCATGAAGGCGGAGACTATACTAAAGAAAGATTGACATACTCATACCCAGGAGGTAATAACGTGAAGATTCGTGCAATACGACATAAGAATGGAGATTTTAAGTTTGACGAGACTCTTAGCTTTTCGGGTTGTACATATGATCTGATGAGTGTTCTTTTTTATGCTCGTACACTTGATTATCCTCAGATGAAAAACGGAACAGAGACAAAAGTCAATTTTGTTACAGGGAAATCAAAAGTTAGTATGCGAATTGTTTACAATGGAAAAGAAGCTGTAAAAGCTAATGACGATAAGAAATATAATTGCCTGAAATTGACATTGTACATTCACGATGATGCTTTTGATGGAGGAAAAGAGGCTATGAAAGTATATATTACAGATGATAATAATCGTATGCCTGTTAAATTAGAAACTAAACTTAAAGTAGGTTCTACTCGAGCTGTCTTGAAAAGCTATAAAGGAGTTAAGCATGCAGTGAATGTTGTAAAATAAGATTTGCTAATGCTCGTTTAGAGCTTTAGTAGTTTATACCTCAATAGACAAAGTCGTAAAAAAAATCGTATATTTGTACGGAATACATTAATAATAAGAACAATAAAAATTTATGTCAAAAGAATTATTGCCCAATCTACCTTATCTGGTTGCAGACATTAGTCTAGCTGATTTTGGTAGAAAAGAAATAGAGATAGGTGAGCATGAGATGCCAGGTCTAATGGCTCTTCGTGAAAAATATGGAGATTCTAAGCCATTGAAAGGTGCTCGCATTATGGGATCACTTCACATGACTATCCAAACGGCGGTTTTGATAGAAACATTGACAACACTGGGAGCTGATGTTCGCTGGTGTAGTTGCAATATATTTTCTACACAAGATCATGCAGCTGCTGCAATAGCTGCTTCTGGTGTTCCTGTATTTGCTTGGAAAGGCGAAACATTAGAAGAATACTGGTGGTGTACCGAGCAGGCTCTTAACTTCCCTGGAGGTAAAGGTCCTAATTTGATTGTTGACGATGGTGGTGATGCTACATTGTTGATCCATTGGGGATTCAAAGCTGAGGATGATGCTAAAACAATAGATCGTAAAGGAGCTAATCACGAAGAACAAGTTATTCTTGATACTCTAAACAAAATATTGAAAGAAGATAATCAAAGATGGCATCGTACGGTAGCCGATTGGAAAGGTGTTTCAGAAGAAACTACTACAGGTGTACACCGTCTTTATCAGATGATGGAACGTGGCGAATTATTGATTCCTGCTATCAATGTGAACGACTCGGTTACAAAATCGAAATTTGACAACCTATATGGATGTCGTGAATCATTAGCTGATGGTATCAAACGTGCTACGGATGTAATGATTGCGGGAAAAGTTGCTGTTGTTGCCGGTTATGGTGATGTTGGTAAAGGTTGTGCCCATTCGTTACGCTCATACGGAGCTCGCGTTATTGTTACTGAGATCGATCCTATCTGTGCGCTACAAGCTGCGATGGAAGGTTTCGAAGTGACAACTATGGAAGAGGCTGTGAAAGAAGGTAATATTTATGTTACTACAACAGGTAACAAAGATATTATTACAATAGATCACATGAAAGCTATGAAAGATCAGGCTATCGTTTGTAATATTGGTCACTTCGATAATGAGATACAAGTAGATAAGCTGGTTACTTTCGCAGGTGTGAAACATACAAATATCAAACCTCAGGTAGATAAATATACATTCCCAACAGGTAACTCTATATTCTTATTAGCAGAAGGTCGTTTGGTGAATTTAGGTTGTGCAACAGGTCACCCATCATTTGTGATGAGTAACTCATTCACAAATCAAACATTGGCTCAAATAGAATTATGGCAAAAAGATTATGCAGTAGGTGTATATCGTTTGCCTAAGCATTTGGACGAAGAGGTTGCTCGTTTACACTTAGCTCAAATTGGTGTTAAGTTAACTAAACTTACTCCAGAGCAAGCTGCTTATTTGGATGTGCCCGTAGATGGTCCATTCAAGGCAGACCATTATAGATATTAATGTCGTAGAACTGTTTATTAGTTTTATAACTAATTATATATATAACAGCCGAATCTGAGCAGATTCGGCTGTTTTTGTTTTAGAAAGTAATATTTGTTACAAATCTCTTATCTGTAATTATGTATATTTGTTTATGGGTATTATAAGATAGTAACTAATCTACTTTATTATGACATCAATTAAAATTAAACGTGTTTATGAAGACTTCGCCGAAAGCGATGGTTTCAGAATTTTAGTTGACCGTTTGTGGCCAAAGAGTATAAAAAAAGAAAATCTACATTACGATCTTTGGGCTAAAGATTTAACTCCTTCCTCCAACCTTCGTACATGGTTTCATCAGGATGTGGAAAATCATTGGGATAGCTTTGTAGCTTCATACCAAAAGGAGCTTGCTCAGTTGACTAATATGAATACATATATAAATGAGATTGAACTTCATCCTGTTGTAACATTATTATATGCAGCTAAAGATCCTGTGTATAACCATGCAATAATTCTCAAGAAATATTTGGATACTTTGTTGCAGATCAAAAGCTGAGATAGGTGGTAAATAAATAGTCAGTATTTAAAGGAGGTTTTTTAATCTCCTTTTTTGTGCTCGAAAAAAGCTCGAAAAATAAAACTTTCTTATTGTTTTATTTAACATAATTAAACAAAGGTATGTATTGCTATTCTATCCCTTTATTTTCAAGTACTCTTACTGTATGTAGTACAATATAGAATGTGTTCTTATTGTTTATTGTATGATATACAATAAATTGTGTTTCAAATATTTAACTTTAAGTTGTTTGTGTTTTTATTTTGTGGGTAAAGTTATTTTGTATATTTGTTCAAGCCTAATTATATAGATGCAACTTTTAGTTTAAGATATACCATGAAAACAAATTTTATACATACCTATGTTTCTGTTGATTGTGTAGTCTTTGGTTTTGACGATGAGCAATTGAATATTCTTTTGGTTCAACGAAATAACATAGATGAGAGTGATACTAAAAGATTAAAACTTCCCGGTAGTCTTATTTTTAATAATGAAGATGTAGATGATGCAGCTTCGCGTGTCTTGTACGAACTTACAGGCATAAAGCGTATGACCTTAAAACAGTTCAGATGTTTTGCTGCACCTGATAGAGCAAGTAATCCTGAAGATATAAAATGGTTAGATCAGGCGTATAAACCAGATATAGATAGGCTGATAACCGTAGCTTATTTTTCACTTTGTAAAATAGGGAGAAAGCTTAACGTAAGCAATATAACAAAATATAAAGCAGTAGAATGGTGTCCATTGAGCGAACTTCCCGATATGCCATTCGACCATAATAAAATAGTTGAAGCTTCTTTGGTTGATATACGTCGTTGGATTGAGACAGATCCGGTTATCGTATTCGATTTACTTCCTCAGAAATTTACAATTAGCCAATTACATCGTCTTTTCGAATCTATTTATAATAAGAAAATTGATATTCGTAATTTCCATAAAAAGGTGGCCACTATGACTTATGTTCTGCCTTTGGCTGAAAAACAATCAGGTGTATCTCATCGTGCTGCACGTTACTATAAGTTTGATAAAAAAGCATATAATAGATTGAAAACGAGTATCTAGATACCATACAAGCCAATTTCCTTCCTTAATACTAAATAAAACTGGGTCTGTGACCTTAATAACCATAAAACACATAAAATAGTATGTATCTATTAGGATATGACATAGGTAGTTCTTCTGTAAAAGCTTGCTTGGTTGAGGCTGCATCAGGTAAGATCGTAGCATCGGATTTTTATCCGAAAGAAGAAATGAAAATTACAGCAGTTAAGCCGGGTTGGGCTGAACAAGAGCCCGAAGAATGGTGGAGTAATCTGAAAAATGCCCATCAATCGATAATGACAAAATCGGGTCTCAAAAGTGAAGACATCAAAGCGATTGGTATTACATGGCAAATGCATGGATTGGTGCTTGTTGATAAGGATCAGAAAGTGCTTCGTCCTTCTATTATTTGGTGCGATAGTCGAGCAGTTCCTTATGGTGAAAAAGCTTTCAATACAATAGGACACGAAAAATGTCTTTCTCATCTACTTAACTCTCCCGGAAACTTTACCGCTTCTAAATTGGCTTGGGTGAAAGAACATGAACCTGAGATATTTCAAAAGATAGATAAACTGATGCTTCCAGGTGATTATATTGCTATGAAGCTATCCGGTGATGCTGTTATGACAATCGAAGGATTGTCTGAAGGTATGTTTTGGGATTTCAAGAATAAATGTTTGTCGGAGGATATTTTAGATTATTATGGAATACCTAAAAGTTTCTTTCCAGAGATCAAACCGATATTCGGAGTTCAGGGAGAAGTTTCAGCTAGTGCTGCAAAAGAACTTGGTTTGAAAGAAGGTACTCCAATCACATATCGTGCGGGCGATCAGCCGAATAATGCTCTTTCTTTAAATGTGTTTAATCCTGGAGAAATAGCGTCTACTGCCGGAACTTCGGGCGTAGTCTATGGTGTGTTAGATCAATTGGATTATGACAAAAAATCGCGTGTTAATACTTTTGCACACGTTAATTATACTGAGGAGTTGACTCGTCTTGGAGTACTTCTTTGTATAAATGGAACAGGTATCCTTAATTCATGGTTAAGACGCAATCTGGCTTTAGATGGATTATCTTATGCTGATATGAATAACTTGGCTGCACAATCTACAATCGGAGCAAACGGTGTGTCTATTATCCCTTTTGGTAATGGTGCAGAACGCGTTTTGGAAAACAAAGAAGTGAATTGTTCTATTCACGGAATCAATTTTAATGTTCATAATAAAGCAGATTTGCTTCGTGCAGCTCAGGAGGGTATTGTATTTTCATACGAATATGGTATGGAGATCATGAAAGAAATGGGTATGAATATCCACCTTATAAGAGCCGGTTATGCCAATATGTTTTTGAGCCCTCTTTTTGCACAAACTCTAGCTAGTGTTAGTGGTGCAACTATCGAGCTGTTTAATACAGATGGTGCTGCGGGTGCTGCTAAAGGTGCAGGTATGGGAGTCGGGATTTATGCTTCTAACGATGAAGCTTTCGGTTCTCTTGAAAAACTATCAGTTGTGGAGCCCGAGTTAGGTAAGACCAATCAGTATAGAGATGCTTATCAACGTTGGAAAGAATTAATCAAATAAGGTTTTAAACCTAATAGATAAGAAATTAATCATTTAAATATTACAAAAATCTAGATCATGGAAATTTTAAAAGGAAGTAAAGAGTTTTTCCCAAACATCGGGAAAATCAAATTTGAAGGAAAAGAAAGTAAAAATCCACTAGCATTTCGTTATTATGACGAAAAACAAATAGTGATGGGCAAATCTATGAAAGATTGGATGCGTTTTGCTATGGCTTGGTGGCATACATTGTGTGCTGATGGTGGCGATCCTTTTGGAGGTGCAACTATTCACCATCCTTGGAATAATGCAAACGATGCACTTAGTCGTGCTAAATATAAAATGGATGCAGGCTTTGAGTTCATGACTAAAATGGGCTTTGGTTTTTATTGTTTCCATGATGTGGATTTAATCGAACCAGCTAACAATTGGGTTGAGTACGAAAAAAATCTTCAAGCTATTGTAGAATACGCTAAAGAGAAACAAGCGGCTTCTGGCATCAAATTATTATGGGGTACAGCCAATGTGTTCAGTAACGAGCGTTATATGAATGGTGCGGCTACAAACCCTAATTTTGATGTAGTTGCATGTGCTGGTACTCAAATCAAAAATGCAATTGATGCTACTATTGCTCTTGGTGGTGCAAATTATGTGTTCTGGGGAGGTCGCGAAGGTTATATGAGCTTATTGAATACAGATATGAGACGTGAGAAAGATCACTTGGCTCGTATGCTTATTATGGCTCGTGACTATGCTCGCAAACAAGGTTTCAAAGGAACATTCCTTATTGAGCCTAAACCAATGGAGCCTACTAAACATCAATATGATTTTGATACTGAAACAGTAATCGGTTTTATTCGTCACTATGGTTTAGAGAATGATTTCAAAGTAAATATCGAGGTGAATCATGCTACATTGGCAGGTCATACATTCGAACACGAATTACAAGCTGCTGTTGATGCAGGTCTTTTAGGAAGTATTGATGCTAATCGTGGCGATAATCAAAACGGATGGGATACAGACCAATTCCCTATCGACTTGTATGAATTGGCTCAAGCTTGGTTAGTAATGCTTCCTGCAGGTGGTGTTGGTAACGGTGGTGTAAACTTCGATGCTAAACTTCGTCGTAATTCAACAGATGCAGAAGATTTGTTTATTGCTCATATATCGGGTATGGATACATTTGCTCGCGGTTTGTTAATTGCTGCTGATGTACTTCAAAACTCAGATTATACAAAAATGCGTGAAGCTCGTTATGCTTCATTCAATGGAGGCAATGGTAAAGCATTTGAAGATGGAAAACTGACTCTGGAAGATTTACGCAATATTGCTCATAAATCGGGCGAACCTGCACAAATCAGTGGTAAGCAAGAGCTTTATGAAGCTATTGTAAACATGCATATCTAATAATGATTTAAAAATAAGCAAGCAAGGCTCTCTTGGTCTTGCTTGTTTATAATAGTTTCTATATACCTTTTAATACCATTTTAATGAAAAACGAAGCTAGTAAATCATATACCATCGGGCTAACTGTTATAGCTACTCTCGGAGGATTACTTTTCGGATACGATACGGCAGTAATTTCGGGTACGGTGGAATCTCTCCGTTATTTTTTTATTGATCCTATGGGTTTGCCTACCAACGAGGCAAATGCTATGGAAGGATTTGTTATTAGTAGTGCTTTGATCGGTTGTATATTCGGAGCAGCTATTGCAGGATGGGTAAGTCAGCAATTTGGTCGTAAGAAGGCTTTATTTGCAGCAGCTATCCTCTTCTTGTTTGCTGCTATAGGCTCGGCTTGGCCTGAAATTGGCTATCATATGCCCGATGTACAAGATCATACATTTGTGTACCATTTTGTTTTTTACCGTATCATCGGTGGAATAGGGGTTGGTATTGCTTCTATGGTTTCTCCTATGTATATTGCCGAAATAGCTCCACCTGAAAAACGAGGCAGCTTGGTTGCTCTCAATCAGTTTGCCATTATATTTGGTATGTTAGTTGTGTACTTTGTTAATTACTTTATCGCAAAACAAGGTGATACTCAATGGTTGCATGCAATGGGTTGGAGATGGATGTTTGCCTCTTTGGCTATCCCTTCGGGTCTATTCTTTGTGCTATTGTTTTTTGCACCTGAGACTCCAAGATGGTTGATAATGAAAGGGCATAAAGAAAAAGGTCTGGACATTCTTACCAAACTTGTAGGAAGTACTGCTGCAAAGAAGGAAATGGATGAAATTCAATATAGTTTTGATAAAGACGAAACAGCTTCATTAAAACCTTATTATAAGTTTATGATGACGTGGTTGGTACTATTTGTTGTAGGTCTTCTTGCTCTATCAATTAGTGGTGTACCAAGCGCTCTCGAAATATCAATGATCTGTAGTTTTATCATTGCTCTGTTTGTGCCTATTCGCTCTTATGGATTCCTAATTATTATAACAGGAGTGTTGCTTTCTGCCTTCCAGCAATTTGTAGGAATCAATGTGGTATTGTATTATGCTCCTGAGATATTCAAGAGTATGGGATCGGGAACAGATTCGGCTTTGTTACAAACAATTATTGTTGGTATAATAAACCTGTCGTTTACCGTATTGGCAATTATGACAGTAGATAAGTTCGGTCGTAAACCACTACTGATTATTGGTGCATTAATTATGGCTGTATCTATGCTAGGATTGGGAACCTCATTCTCTCAAAACCTTAATGGAACTTTGAAATTGATCTTTATGTTGACATACACTGCAGGGTTTGCCATGTCATGGGGACCTGTTTGTTGGGTTATGTTAGCAGAAATATTCCCCAATTCAGTGCGTTCATCTGTAATGTCTATTGCGGTAGCTGCACAATGGGTGTCGAATTTCCTTATATCTTGGACTTTCCCTATTATGGATAAGAACGAGACTTTAGTGAATACATTTAATCATGGGTTTGCTTATTGGATATATGGTGCCCTTTCTGTATTGGCTGCCATCTTTGTTTGGAAATTCCTTCCAGAAACAAAAGGTAAGACTTTAGAGGATATGGAACAGCTCTGGAAAAAATAAAGGTCATATACCTTTTTATTGCTTAGATAAGTTAGGTGTAATGACTAAATAAAAACGGACGAAAAGCAAAT
Organism: Dysgonomonas sp. GY617; assembly: GCF_015233815.1. Taxonomy (NCBI): domain Bacteria; kingdom Pseudomonadati; phylum Bacteroidota; class Bacteroidia; order Bacteroidales; family Dysgonomonadaceae; genus Dysgonomonas; species Dysgonomonas sp. GY617. The sequence goes on along the minus strand of NZ_JADCLR010000014.1, from coordinate 131,009 downwards.
GTCGCTTTTCGTCCGTTTATTTTATGATGCATGACAAAATGTCTTGTTCCTTAAAGGATTAACATAGAATCACCATAAGTTCCGAAACGGTATTTTTCCTTTACAGCTTCTTCGTATAGTTCCATTACTTTATCATACCCACCAAATGCGGCAGTCATCATAAGTAATGTTGATTGTGGAAGGTGCAAGTTTGTTACCATAGCATCAGCAATGTTAAACTCATAAGGAGGGAATATAAACTTGTTAGTCCATCCCTTGCTTGATTTTAACTGGTGATCGGTACTTACAATTGTTTCAATAGCACGCATCGATGATGTACCTACTGCACATATCTTAGCACCCTTTGCTTTTGCTTTGTTTACAATGTCAGCAGCTTCTGTAGTCACCTCCATTTGCTCCGAATCCATTTTGTGCTTGGTCAAGTCTTCTACATCAATTTCTCTGTAGTTACCTAATCCGGAATGAAGAGTGATGTATGCAAAGTCAATACCCTTTATTTCCATACGTTTCAATAACTCACGGCTAAAGTGCAAACCAGCAGCAGGAGCTACAACAGCACCTTCGTTCTTTGCAAATATAGTTTGGTATCTGTGCTTATCATCATCTTCTTCCTGACGACCCAGATACTTAGGGATTGGTGTTTCTCCTAAAGCATAAAGAGCTGTCTTGAATTCTTCAGCAGGACCATCGTATAAGAATCTTAACGTACGCCCGCGTGAAGTTGTATTGTCAATAACTTCAGCAACCATAGAATCATCGTCGCCAAAGTATAGTTTATTTCCTATTCTTATTTTACGTGCAGGATCAACTAATACATCCCAAAGGTGGAATTCTTCGTTAAGTTCACGCAATAAGAAAACTTCAATCTTTGCTCCTGTTTTTTCTTTATTTCCATAAAGACGTGCAGGAAATACTTTCGTGTCATTGAAAACAAAAACATCCTTGTCATCGAAATATTCAAGGATATCCTTAAATTGCTTATGCTCGACTTGACCGGTTTGACGGTTGAAAACTAACATGCGCGATTCATCTCTGTTTTTGTTAGGATGAGTTGCGATTAGTTCCTCCGGAAAATCGAATCTAAATTGTGAAAGTTTCATATTTATATATCTGTTTATTTATTTCTTATTAATAACCTTCAATCTGTGGTTTGAATAATGTTGTCTATGTCTTCTGCTTTCATGCACTTATCAAGAGTTATGTCGCCAATTCGTGTACGGATAAGACCTGTAAGATGTCCTCCTGATTGAAGAGCTTCGCCAATGTCTCGTGCCAAGGCTCTTATATAAGTACCTTTGCTACATACAACACGTATTTTGATGCTGTCTTTTGCAAAATCTAGCAACTCTATCTCATCTATAACAAGCACTTTGGGTTTTAGTTCTACTTCTTCGCCATTACGTGCCAGATTATAAGCTCTTTCCCCATTTACCTTACAAGCCGAATATGCCGGAGGAATCTGTTCAATCCGCCCAACAAAAGACTTTATTGTTTCTTCGACCAGCTCTTTTGTTATATGATCGGTAGGGAAAGTTTTATCTACCTCTGTTTCCAAGTCGAAAGAAGGCGTTGTTGCTCCTAATCCAATAGTGGCTACATATTCTTTTCCTTGATATTGAAAAGTCTCGATAAGTTTGGTTTTTTTTCCGGTACATATAATCATTACCCCTGTTGCCAAAGGGTCTAATGTTCCGGCATGACCAACTTTCAGTTTCTTAATATTCAAACCTCTACATAATTTACTACGCAATTTTCGTACCAAATCAAAAGATGTCCAGTTTAAAGGTTTATCTATATATATAATTTCTCCCGAAATGAAATCCATTTGTTTTTTATAGAATGTTCAGGTCATGACCTGTTAGTAAGTAAATAAGTATTCCTAGTCCTAAAACGATTCTGTACCAGCCAAATAGCTTAAATCCATATTTGGTTACATAGCCGATGAAGAATTTAATAGCTAACATGGCTACAACAAATGCAACTAAATTACCAATAATTAAGGTTGACATATTGTCTTGTAGAATCTGAGCGCCGTCAGGTTGCATAAGTAGCTTTAGTAATTTATATCCTGTTGCTGCTGCCATAGTAGGTACTGCAAGGAAGAATGAAAATTCGGCAGCCGATTTACGCGTTAGTTTTTGGCTCATACCTCCGACAATAGTTGACATTGATCGTGATACTCCGGGAATCATTGCAATACATTGGAAACATCCAATAATAAATGCATTTTTATAGGTTATCTCTTTGTCCTTGTCGGGAGAGTTAAACCATTTATCTACAAATAGCATAACAATACCTCCTAGAACCAAAGTTGTAGCTACTACATATACGTTCTCGAGCATATCATCAATAAAATCATTGAACAAAAGTCCTAGTACAGCAGCAGGTATAAATCCGATCAATAGCTTAATATAGAAATCCCACGATTGGAAAAAACGCTTCCAATAAAGAACTAATACTGATAGTATGGCTCCAAATTGAATGATAACTGTAAATGCTTTAACGAAATCGGTACTTTCGATGCCCAATAGCTTCTCAGCTATAATCATGTGACCGGTCGATGATATTGGTAGAAACTCAGTAAGCCCTTCTACAATGGCTATGATAATAGTCTGTAGTGTATCCATTCTTTAAATAGTACGTTTTATTTGTTTTTCTTCAGTGTGTTATGCCTTGGCAGAATCCTGAATTGTTGAATCATCCTGTTGTTTGGTGGGGTATAATATTCCTACTATCATCAGTAAGAAACCAAAAAAAGAAAACATTGGTCCTATAACAATACGTCTCGTGCTAAAGATGTCAGGTTGAAAACCTTCTTCGATACTGGTTGATGAGCCTGTCATCAATAAAAAACCAATAATAATAAGTGCAAATGATGCTGCACATATTATGTAATTAAGTTTACCTAATGCAAAATCTTTCTTTTCCATATTGTTTTTTAGTACAATGATTTATTTAATACCGCATTCTTATATTGTAACAAGCATTGGCTGCGATATTTACCAACGCAAAATAGATAGGTCTTAGACCTTAAGCGTGATACAGGTTATTTGTATTCATCTTTAAATATCGGTTTACAGCCGATGTAGTCGCCAAAAGCGGAAGAATTATACCTAATGCTAAAACAATAACATAGAGTATAATAAGGTTCTGCATCCTTATTATCGAGATGATTTCGGGAAACTCTTTGGCTAGCGTATATATTAATGCTGTGATTCCTATATTTGCTATAATGGCAGCTACCACGCCATATCCTATTGCTTTAATAACAAAAGGTTTGCGGATAAAGCCATTTGTTGCACCAACAAGTTGCATGGTGTTTATTAAAAAACGCTTAGCATAAATGTTAAGACGAATGGTATTCCGTATAAGAGTAAATGATATAAACATCAATATAACGGCCAATATTAATAACCCTGTTCCTACTTTCGACAGGTTCGAATTGATCATCTCTATTGTATCTTCGCTATATAAGAAGCTTTTTACAATCTTTTGCCCTTTCAGGCTTTTCTCTACAACTTTGATGCTATCGATATTCGCATATTCAGATTTTAGAGTAATGTCAAAATAATTAGATGCAGGTGTATATCCCAGTATTTCTTCAGGGTCACCACCTAATTCCTCTATCAGTTCTTTTTTTATCTCATCTTTACTGATGAACGTTACTGATTTTATATAAGGCTTGGCACTAAGTTGTTTTTGAAGTTTTGCAGCGGCGGCATCTGTTGTGTCGTCTGATAACTCTATTGTAATGCTGAGGTTCTCTTTTATGAATGATGAGATTTCGCGTCCCATAACCCCTACAAAAAAAGTCAATCCCAGTAAAAATAAAACTAAGGTAATACTTACAGTTGTAGTTACTCCGGTTCCAAATAGAGATGTTGTCTTTAGTTGACGATTTTTTGACATAAAATATTTACTCTGCTTTTATTTTTGTATCTTCGTTATGAGTGATTTAGATACTTCACGCCTTAAATTGGTGCAAAGAAACAAAATATAATGCTGTTTTGTAGCATTATTTATGTTTTTTAATTATAAAATTCCAGAATACTAACTAATTCTCTTATTAGAATACCTTAATTTTGTCGATCAATATCTAAATTTTATTATAGCTAGAACAAACCCTGCAAGCTTATTGTTTTCATATATGTGTAATCTTTTATATATTCGCATGTATAATAGAAAGGGTTTATTATTAGAAAATATCATAGCAGAGTAAAGTCTTAAGGTCTCGGATCTTTTTATTCTATTGCTAAGTGTAATGTAAAATAGCCTGTTATAATTGGAGAGTTTATAATTTAAATACGTTTAATTACTTAAATATAAAATGCAAGAAGATCAAGATACAATATTGGATGAGATCACGTCCAGTGAATATAAATATGGTTTTGTAACCGATATCGAAAACGAATCCATTGGTAAGGGTTTGAATGAAGATGTTATCAGGCTGATTTCATCTAAAAAAAATGAGCCCGAATGGTTGTTAGAATATAGATTGAATGCTTACAGACATTGGCTTACAATGAAAATGCCAGAGTGGGCACAATTAAATATTCCTGAGATTAATTATCAGGATGTAATCTATTATTCGGCGCCAAAACAAAAGATAGCTCCTGAAAGTTTAGATCAAGTAGATCCTGAATTATTGAAGACATTCGATAAGCTGGGTATTTCTATAAACGAGCAAAAGAAGCTAGTTGGAATGGCTGTTGATGTTGTAATGGACAGTGTTTCAGTGAAAACAACTTTTAGAGATGTATTATCTGAAAAAGGAATTATTTTCTGTTCTTTTGGAGAGGCTGTACAAGAGCATCCTGAACTGGTTAAGAAGTATTTAGGAACAGTTGTTTCCTCTAAAGATAATTATTTTGCTGCCTTAAATTCGGCAGTATTTAGTGATGGTTCATTTGCTTACATTCCAAAGGGAGTGCGTTGTCCGATGGAACTTTCTACTTATTTCCGTATCAATGCAGCTAACACAGGTCAGTTCGAAAGAACCTTACTTGTAGCAGATGACGATTCGTATGTAAGTTATCTTGAAGGTTGTACAGCTCCTATGAGGGATGAGAATCAGTTGCATGCTGCTATTGTAGAGATTGTAGCTATGGATCGTGCAGAAGTGAAATATTCAACCGTTCAGAACTGGTATCCAGGCGATAAAGAAGGTAAAGGCGGTATCTACAACTTTGTAACTAAGCGTGGACTTTGTAAAGGAGAATCTTCTAAAATATCGTGGACTCAGGTTGAAACAGGTTCTGCTATTACGTGGAAATATCCGTCTTGTATATTAGCAGGAGATAACTCTACAGGAGAATTCTACTCGGTTGCAGTTACTAACCATCATCAGCAAGCCGATACGGGAACCAAGATGATTCATATTGGTAAGAACACTAAGAGTCGTATTGTTTCTAAAGGTATCTCGGCAGGGCAAAGCCAGAACTCTTATAGAGGGTTGGTAAAAGTGTCCCCAAAGGCTGAAAACGCTCGTAATCACTCACAATGCGATAGTTTACTGCTTGGCGATAGATGCGGAGCTCATACATTCCCATATTCGGAAATAGCGAACTCTTCAGCTATTATAGAGCACGAGGCTACGACTTCCAAGATTAGTGAAGATCAGGTTTTCTATTGTAATCAACGTGGTATAGCTACCGAAGATGCAGTGGGGTTGATTGTAAATGGTTATGCAAAAGAAGTTATGCAAAAACTTCCTATGGAATTTGCCGTTGAAGCACAAAAACTACTTCAAATTAGTTTAGAAGGAAGTGTTGGTTGATCGAAAGAATTTATGCTATATAAATGAAAAGAGTATTTCAATTTGAAATACTCTTTTTTTTGTTTTATTAATTAACCCTTGTCAAGTTATTCTTTAACAAATAATCGGTAGTGATAAGCATGGAGGTGGAATAGTTGCGCATGCTGTCAGCTAGTGATATGTAAGAATTCCGTTCGTTGATTATATTCTTGCTTTTGTAATCGTATAATCCTTCATTTTTTGTGATGGGATTATATACATAAAAGTGTTTGGAATTGATACATCCCATCATATCATCTGAGGTGAAAAATATATAAGGGCGCTTTTGCTTAATAATGTCAATACCTAATGTATTATTATCAAACGAATAATCTAGTAAACCCAATAGGGTAGGAGTTATATCTATTTGCCCTCCTAAATTTTCGAATACTTTGGGTGCATCATCAAATAGGGCTGAATGTATAATTAAAGGAATATGGTTGTATGACAGAGGCATGTCATATGTTGTTTTTCCTACCAGTTTACCATGATCTCCAAGTAATACGAATATGGTGTTTTTATACCAGTCTTGCTTCTTCGCTTCGGACATAAATTGTCGGATCGCATCATCAGCAAAAGCTACAATCTGCTCACATGGTTCTTTGCTGACCGATTTAAATTTTTCGGGAACTATATAGGGAGGATGATTGCTAATGGTAAGTATGGTGGCAAAGAATGGAGTCTTTTGTTTAGATTGTTCTGTTATCCTGTTCATCGCATATTCAAACAAATAGTCATCCTGAACCCCGTATCCGTTTACAACCTTCGATGCAGGATAATCTTCTTGCGCATACATTTGCTGAATACCATTCTCGAGTAGAAATGCATTCATATTATCATATTGAGATTCGTGTGTCACAAAAAAAGATGTTTGGTATCCTCTTTCTCTAAGTATGCGGGGAATTCCTTGACATTTGGTTATCTCTACATTCTTCATCATATTCTTGTCGAATAACGAAGGCAAGCCGAAAAGAGTTGCTACCACTCCTTGATTCGTATGTGTTCCGGCCGAATAAAAGTTCTCGAAATAATAAGACTCTTTTATTAATTCGTTCAAATAGGGGGTTAAACTACCATCTTTCATTGAAAGAAACTCCGCAGACATTGATTCCATAAGAATCAGTACAATATTAATGTTTTTATTTTCTTTGCACCCATTAATATTTCTAAGGATTGGAAAATGAGCTTCTTTATCGCAGTTAATATTTAGCTCATTTTGGACTATAGATAAGGCATCTTCATCTTTCATGAGATGATTGGCACTAATATGTTTCTTTGAGTTTTCGATGATACTCCTTAGTAAGAAGAATGTCGGATTTAGTCCTAACTGATTCAGAAAAGAATTATTGCAGAAATATGCCTGACTCGTTTTTATGGGACTCTCTCCTGCATGTCCTCTAATTCCTAATAGGCAAAGACCGATAACAATGATACTAATTGCAATATAGACTGAATATTGTTTTTTGCTCAATTTGCTCTGTCCTTGTTTTAGAGTAATTCTTCCGATTCTGATTACAATTGTGCTAAATAGAACGAGAATAACAACGAAAATGAAGAAATATATATAGTAAGATGGTTCTTGTAAAACCAACTGTAAAGCACTTCCTCCCTCTTCTTTCCAATTGAATATGGAAGAGTTGAGGTGTTTGAAGAAATAATTGAAATAGGGAATATCGGAAGCTGAGATTGCAAATACTAAACCAAAGAGAATAATATAATAAAAGTTGAATATTTTGATGCTGATTTTATTCAGTTGCTTGCAGAATCCCAATACTAGAAGTACAACCAGTGGGAGAATGCTTATGTAACAAGCTATAACATTATCAAACCAAATACCTTTGGTTAGAGCTGTAGTGATTGTAGCGCGGGTGACACTCTCATCATTTAAATTGGTTGTATTGCTTAATAGTAAGATAAATCTGAATACAGATAGCAATAGAAGTGCCGAAAAATGGATCGTAAGGACGTAACGCAGCACAGACTTAATAGTATTCATTCTAAAATTGTTTCTTTACTTTAGTGTATTTGTTAATGTTCAAAATGTTTGCTGCATGATGTAAATCGTTGAAAAATATACAATATATGCTACAAATCAAATAAAGTAAAATGCAAAAGGTCGCAAGTCGGTGTTACCTTTTGTATTTTACTAAAATATAAATTGTCAAGTGTTAGTCTGTAAAGAGGCCGCAAAGATAATAAAAGAGAGGGTTCTATTGTGTTTTTCTATTTCTATTTATGGAGGGTTGCTTTTTTATCTCATCTAATGTAAGCCCTCCCACGATAAGGAGGGCTGATTTCTTATGGATTATCTACTTATATGTAGATAGAATGTTTTTAGAAATAAGGTTTGCTCTATAGATTGACGAACTCTTTTGAGTCGGTTCAATCCAACTCTAAATGAAGAGATTCTACTCTATGTTTTTTCTCACTTTCGTTAAAAATTCTAACATCTCTGTAGAGTCTTTCTTTTCGATGATCGAAAGCAGTTGTCCCAGTTCTTCTCTTATTTGCTCCACTTGTTGTGGGGTGTAAGGGTTGAACAGAATTTCAGTCAAAAGAAAATCATCTTCCGATAAAAGACCTTTGGCTATATCCATATGTCTTTTAAAGGTAGTTCCGGGTGCTTCCTGATGTTTCATTACAGAAGCGAATACCAGAGTTGAGGCAAACGGAATAGATAGCGAATAGGCTATCGTTTGATCGTGCTCGTCGAAACTATATTCGAATACCTGAAGATGTAAGCTTCTATACAGATCTAAGAAGAATTCTTTTCCTTTCTCCGATGACTCTGATATAACGATGGCACTTTGGGTGCTAAGGTTGCGCAGATCGGCAAAAGTGGGTCCAAACATGGGATGCGAAGAAGCAAAAGGTTGTTTTACTGATGCGTAAAATTCCTGTAAACCTGTTTTTACCGATGCTATATCTGAAATAATACAAGTGTCACTAATGTATGGTAAGATAGTTTTAAATGCATCAATAGTGTACTTAACTGTTGCTGCATTGATAACTAACTCCGGATTGAAGTCCGAAATTTCTTTTGGGTCGCTCATCCTTACCACATTGTAGGTGAATTTCAATCGGTCGGGGTTTGTGTCAAACATCGCAACCTCATGATTGGAACTCAATACATCAGAAAAGAAAGATCCCATCTTTCCTGCACCTAATATTAATATTTTCATAACTGTGTATTATAAAATATAGCCAGTTGTTTATAGATTTATCAACTGGCTATTTCATTTTTATAAAGAGGTCTTCGACCTTTATTTATTTAGTATATCCAGTTGTACTCTTACTGATTCTTCGTGTATAGCTTCAAGTATAACACGCATAAATTCAGGATTCATTCCCATTTCAGTGGCTTGAGCGATACGTTTAGTTAGAATTTCATCATAACGATCGGTTTGTACGATAGTCATGTTATGTTCTTTCTTGAAAGTGCCGATTTCTTTAGAAACACGCATGCGTTTAGCTATAAGCTCAAGCAATTGATCGTCAGCTTCGTCAATTTGACGACGAAGAGCTGATAAATCTTCAGTTGTTTGTTTGCCCTCACGGATGATAAGTGCACCTAATATTTCTTTTAATCTCTCAGGTGTTACTTGTTGAGAAGCATCACTCCAAGCACAATCAGGGTTGCAATGAGTTTCGATGATCAAACCTTCGAAATTCAAATCCATAGCTTGTTGAGAAAGTGGCTGAATTAAATCGCGTTTTCCTCCAATATGGCTAGGGTCGCAAATGATTGGAAGATCAGGATAGCGACGTTTCAATTCGATTGGTATATGCCATTGTGGAAGGTTACGGTATATCTTTTTGTCGAAAGAACTAAAACCTCTGTGGATAGCTCCTAGCTTAGTTAAACCAACATTGCTTAAACGCTCTAATGCACCGATCCATAATTCTAAATCTGGATTTACAGGATTCTTTACTAATACAGGAATATCAACTCCTTGTAAAGCTTCTGCTATTTCTTGTACTGCAAAAGGGTTTGCAGTTGTACGTGCACCAATCCAAAGTAAATCTACTCCGTATTTAAGAGCTTCATATACGTGTTTTTGAGTAGCAACTTCTGTAGAAACATACATTCCTGTTTCTTTTTTTACTCTCTTCAACCAAGCTAATCCTTCGCTTCCGATACCTTCAAAACCTCCGGGTTTAGTACGAGGTTTCCAAATTCCGGCACGCATAACTTTAATTCCGTCTGCTGCTAATTGTTTAGCAGTTTCCATTACTTGCTCTTCAGTTTCGGCACTACAAGGTCCTGCAATAACGAAAGGTCTTTTCGGGTCTACTCCTGGAAGTAAAATTGAATCTAATTTCATCTTGTTTTTATTTTAATTATTGATTTGAATACTAGTTAGTTTTTCCGTTACATCTTAGTTTTAAAACTGATTATAGTTGTTATATCTGCTAAGTAACAGAAAGGTCTGAGACCTTATTTTATTCTTAATGTCATTATTATTTCGTCGATGTATGTTTTGTCGTCGACTTTGAAAATTTCTGGACGCTTTCCAGATTCTACGAATCCGTATTTTTTATATAATGCTAATCCAGCTTCATTGTTCGCATATGCTTCTAGATATATAATTTCTAAAGGAGAATTGTTTTTTGCCCATTTTATGGCATTTTCTAAGAGTAATGAGCCTATACCATATCCTTGCCAGCTTGATAACATGCCCATTCCCAATCGGGCAGTATGATACATTATCTTTTGCTGCAATCCCGAAAAATCTATATTTCCAATAATACGCCCTTGATGGGTGGCAACTAATAAAAGGCTGTTTTTATTGTCAATAAAAGATTGTATCCATTTTTCTTCTTCCTCTAAAGTAGGATTAAATTCTCCTTTTATGTAGGGAATGAACTCGCTTTCTTCAATATATTCTTTTACAACAGTTATCAATTCCGGAGCATCACTTATTTGTGCTTCACGGATAACTATAGTTTCCCCATTTTTTAAGACTGATTCTATTGTTGTAAATTTCATATCTAAGAAAATATTTAAGCTAACTTTTTTACTCTATCTAATGCTTCTTTAAGCATTTGTTCATTGCAGCAAAGCGAGATACGTATGTATCTTTTACCTTTATCTCCGAATATAAATCCGGGAGTGAGGAATACATTAGCTTCATAAAGGACTTTATCAGCCAATTCGGCACTGTCTTTGTATATGTCGGGTATTTTACCCCATAAGAACAGTCCTACTTGTTTGGGATCAAAAGTGCAGCCTAAGGTATTCATTATTTGCTCTGCATATTTGCGACGAGCTGTGTATAGGTTGATATTATTCTCAATGTGCCACTCTTCAGAATTGTTGAGTGCAGCAATAGCAGCTAATTGAACGGGTTTAAACTGTCCACTGTCAATATTACTTTTTACTTTTAGGACCCATTGTACAAATTGAGGATTAGAGGCTAGCATAGCCATACGCCATCCTGGCATATTATGCGATTTACTAAGAGAGTTCATCTCAATGCAAATATCTTTAGCTCCTTCAATCTGCAGAATGCTCAATCTGTTTGTATTTAGAATGAAGCTATATGGATTATCGTTGACGATTACAATTCCGTGTTTTTTGCCAAAAGCAACTAAGCGTTCATATAATTCTACCGTAGCATTTGCTCCAGTGGGCATATTTGGGTAATTAACCCACATTAATTTTACATTTGATAGATCTAGTTTTTCGAGAGCATCAAAATCAGGTTGCCAATTATTGTTCTCATCTAGATCGTAAGTCTGTATTTTGGCTTGCACCAAATTACTCACTGATGTATATGTCGGGTAACCGGGATTTGGTACAAGTACACCATCACCAGGATTAAGAAAAGTAAGTGAAATATGTAAGATTCCCTCTTTAGATCCAATAAGCGGCTGAACCTCTTTAGAAGGGTCTAAATCTACGTTGTACCATTTCTTGTACCAATCAGCGAAAGCTCGGCGTAGTTCAGGTATGCCTACATAAGGTTGATATCCGTGTACGTTGGTTTGTACAGCCGATTCGCATAATGCCTCTATCGTTTCTTTTGAAGGAGGTAGATCAGGACTTCCTATACCTAGGCTTATTACATTTTTACCTGCCGCATTCATCTCGGCAACTTCTTTTAGTTTTGTCGAGAAATAATATTCGCTAATAGAATTGAGGCGTTCTGCCGGAGTAATCTGTTTTGTGCTCATATCTTTTAAGTATCGATAGTTGTTATACTTTGAGTGATAATAAACAGGTCAGAGACCTTCTTGCTTATAATTCGCTTTGTCTTCCTTCTGGATAATCTCCCAATATTTTCAAATCGCTAATTAATGGGCGAATTGCTGTTAGTGATTGTTGATATCGGTCGTAATTGTCGAATTTTATATCTACATAGAATTGATATTCCCATTCTCTACCAATAATAGGAAGCGATTGTATTTTTGTCAAGTTCACATGATAGAAGGAAAGTACAGATAGTACTTGCGATAAGCTTCCCTCACTGTGAGGTACTGTAAATACGATAGATGATTTATTTAATACTTCATCTTTCTGTATTTCATCTACAATCCAGCGATTACCAAAAATAAGAAAGCGAGTAAAATTGTGTTTATTTGTCTCAATTCCCCTCGCTAGTATATTTAATCCATATATTTCGGCTGCTCTTGTGCTGCAAATGGCGGCAGTGCCCAGCATATTTTTATCTGCAATGTCTTTGGCTGCAAGCGCAGTATCTTCGTGCTCTACTACTTTTACTTTAGGTAGAGTTTCTAAGAAGTTTACGCACTGCATCAATGCAATAGGGTGCGATATAACTTCTGTAATATCGTGTATGCTTTGCCCCGGTAGTGCTGATATACAGTGCGATACACGTTGTTTGTATTCGCCTGCAATAGGTAGTTTGTTTGTTTTAAGCAATTCATAGTTTTGTAGAAGACTACCTGCAATGGTATTCTCAATAGCCATAATCCCGATGATATTCGGATCTTTCTTGATAGAGGTAAAGATGTCTTTAAATGTGATACAGGGAACGATTTCGACCTCTTCTCCTACAAAAAAGTTTTCTGCTGCTATCCCATGATATGCTCCGAGTCCTCCTTGAATTGCTACCTTTCTCATTTGAGTAATTTCTATTATTTGTTTGTATATGACTTAAAATAAAAAAATCCCGTCAAGCTTGACAGGATTTTATATATCTATTATGTTGTTTTCTTTACTACATACAAAATCCTGTCTTACCTTTTAAAGTAAAAGTAAAAAAAGAAGTAGTATGCAAAAGAAAAATTTCTCATTGTTCTGTTTTTCGTAAAATGATTTGACAAAAGTAATATTTTTTTGATAAATGCAATTCTTTTTTCATATTTTTTTATTGATCACTTATTTATAGTATAATATTACCTCTACTTTGGCTTCTAAAATATTGATTTTATAGGTATTTTATTAGCTTTTTTTCTTAATTTATTATACTGTTATATATAGATGTGTTATTTGAGATGTTTCTCTAACTATGTACTCTGTTTGAGAACTAATTATATCTGTATGTAGTTAGTTGTATTTATTATACGTATTTTTTGATATATATGCAATGTATTATAGAAATATAATATACTATATCTATTTATATATTGCTTATAATTAATGTGTTAAAGTTTAATACTTATTCTATCATATTTTAATATTATAGTAATCCCTGTTTCTATATGTCTATATCTATAGTGGGTGTTTTATCTCATGTTTTATTGATAGATAGCTGTTAATATACTCTATATTGCCCCTCTTTTATTAATGAAATTAAATTATTTAATACTCATTTAGTTATTCAAAACCTCTTTTTTAAGTTAGTAATTCTATTTTGGTGGATTATGTTGTGAGAGGGATGTTTTATAGGGGAGAAATGCTTATGTTTATATATAAAAAATGCAGATTTAAAGAATTAGATATAACTTTGTACTCCATTTGTAGAGATTTCAACTTTGTTGATGGTCTTTTTTATAGCGATTGATGGTTTGTAGACTCTTTTAACTATCGATTTTTAAGGTCTTAGACCTTTCTTTAGGTTTTAGAAGAGATAATGTCTATGGCTTGTTATGCTTCTGAAACGTATCATTTAATATTTTTATTTACTTAAATAATGAAAATTAGCAATATAAATTTTTCTGATTATCCTGTTTTCCTTGCTCCAATGGAGGATGTTACGGATATGGATTTCAGAGTTTTGTGTAAACAGTTCGGAGCTGACATGGTTTATACAGAGTTTGTTTCTAGCGATGCTCTGATAAGACATGTAAATAAGACTAAAGAAAAGCTGACTATCTGCGAAGCTGAGCGTCCTGTTGCCATACAGATATATGGTAGGGAAGTAGAAGCAATGGTAGAGGCAGCTAAAATTTGTGAGGAGGCGCAGCCCGATATTATTGATATAAACTTTGGTTGTCCAGTAAAAAAGGTGGCAGGTAAAGGTGCAGGTTCAGGTATGATGAAAACTCCTGAACTTATGGTAGAGATAACACGCGAAGTTGTAAAGGCAGTAAACTTGCCTGTTACGCTGAAAACTCGTTTAGGTTGGGACCATGATTCGAAAATAATTGTAGAACTTGCTGAGCAATTGCAAGATGTGGGTATACAAGCATTAACTATTCATGGTAGAACCCGTAGTCAGATGTATAGAGACGATGCAGATTGGTCTTTAATTGCCGATGTGAAGAACAATCAGCGTATGCACATACCTATTATTGGTAATGGCGATGTTACTACCCCTGGAGAATGCAAACGTCGATTTGATGAGACGGGTGTAGATGCAGTGATGATAGGGCGTGGAGCTATTGGTAATCCATGGATATTTAAGGAAGTGAAACATTTTCTTAAAACAGGAGAGTCATTACCCAGTGAATCATTTGTTTGGTATTTAAATATTCTGAAAGACTATATTCAAAAGAATGTAGATCAGTCAGGGGAACGAGGAGGCATTATTCATAGTCGCAGGCATTTAGCTGCAAGTAATTTGTTTAAAGGTATTCCCGATTTTAAAAAGACCCGTATTGCCATGCTAAGGGCAGCAACTCTAGAAGAGTTATTCTCTATATTAGACTCTATCCCCAATGAATTTGAGCTTCAATAAATAAGCTTATTTATTCTAAAATAAAGAGTCGGATACTGGTTTCACAACTGGTATCCGACTATAATTGAGTTAGTAGTAAAATCTTTATTTTAAGCTAAAGTCAGAAGCTAAGACTTCCTGATCTTTATTGTTGATATTCAAGTAATCTACAGTAAGTAAGTTTCCCTCCGAATTATATAGATACATTGCATATTTTATTTCGTTTTCCCAAGCTTTGCTCGAATCATTGTATGTTGTATACGAAAGCATTTGGAGTTGTCCATTGTTCGTGTACTCATATTGATATTTTCGAATCGCATTCCATTTTGAACGGTTAGAATCCCATACAGATAGCACTTTCTCACTAATGTTTCCATTGTTGTCATACTTATTTTCGTATTGCTTAATAAGCGTAAGATTCTTGTCGTCTTCCCCTTTACAAACAGTTGTTTTTACTATTTGTCCTACATTATTTACTTCTTCGTTTTTATAGAAGTTGTCTTTAGTTGAGGCATTTACTATATTGCCTATTAGAGCTAGGGCTGAGATAGCTAAGGTAATTATTATTGTTTTCATGATTTTGAGTATTTATAGTTAAGCACTGTTTAGATATAAGACTGCTTGTTGATATTATTTGTTACAAATTGATGCTCTTTTAATATATTTTTTCATTTTTTAGAGAGCTGTTTAGCAGGGACGGGGTAATCCCCGTCCGTTATTGTATCAAGAAAAATGGTGTTATTTATAAACTGTGACTAATATGGAATTGATTGATTATTTAGTCGTTATCCCAATTATCAAAGTAGTGATGGCGGTAATTGATTGGCTCATCTATTATTACTGTCTTGTTAGCAGGAGAATTAATCTCAATTTCAAATATTTCGCGATTCCAAGAGTTGTCTTTATTATATAAATGAGGTTTGAGTAATACTAGCGAATCTTGTATATTGTAATTAAATTTTGCATCTGTTGCTTTTACTTTTGCTGCTTGATAGCTTTTATCAAAAGCAGTCTTTTTAATTTTAATTTCAAAATTCTTGTAGATAGTATCTCTATTCACTCGAATCTTTGGTAGAATAAACCATGATCTCGGATTACCATCTAATGTGTATAGTTCATTATCTCCTTTGCCCCAAGTGTATGCAGCTTGTAAATCTTGATGCAGCTTTACATAGAGGGTGTCGGATGATGTATTTATATCTATCTTCTCGGTGAAATCAGCATCTTCTTTATAGTTTATAGCTTGCTTTGCTGTGACGATTCCGATATAAGAGCCAGCTCCAACCCATATTAAAAATGCAACCCCAAATATAATAAAGTCTTTAGGCGTTATTTTCGTACAAATTATAATTCCCAGATAGATTAAACAAATTGCAGGTAAGAACCAGATTATTGCTAATGCAATATTAATGTTGCTCGAATATAAACCGAACATATTTAGTAGCTCGGAAGTTGAGGGCAAGTTTAGTGCAGCCGGAAAAAATATTGAGAAGCCTCCAATTAGCATTATTGCTATACCAATTAGAAATATAATAGTGCCGCTTGCTGCCTTAATGATAGATCCTAATACACTACCTATTTTGCTTTCTCTTTTTCTAGAAACCTTAGCAGTTCTGTTTTCTATCGCTTCTATACTTGGATCTTCTCCAGACATAGCTAGCTTTTGAGCCATTGTTTTCGCTTTTGGCATTGCTATCCAAAGTAAGAGGTATGAGGCTAAAAGGTATCCGCCTAGTTTCCCTGTAATGAAACCTGCTAAAGCAATACTTGCAGCGTAACCAATTCGAACTAAGACTACATCGATGTGGAAATATTTAGCCAATCCTGCACATACCCCTCCGAGAATACCATTCTCAGTATCTCTGTATAGTTTTTTGCGAATGATTGTATTCTCCGGTTTTTCAGTTTGGCTATTATCGCTGGTATCCGTTGCTTCTGCTTCGAAGTCAACCGGGTTTCCCATAATGCCTATGATGCTATTAGCGTCTTCCAGAGTTATTATATTCTCGCTCTTGCTTGCTTTCATTTGTAGGAGTTCGCACATACGAGCTTCTATGTCTGCGATAATTTCACTACCATCTTCTTTATTTTCGAAGTGTATTTTCAAATTATCAAGATACGATTTCAGTATTTCGTACGCATCAGCATCTAAAGTGAATGCGTATCCTCCTATGCTGGCTTTTATTGTTTCTTTCATTTTGGTACTTTTTTAGTCTTGTAATTTGTTTTCAACCGTTTGATTCAGAAGTGTTCAGAACTTGATTTTTTCTGATGCGGGCAATTGTATTTACCAGATCAGCCCATACATTGTCTAGCTCTGCTAATACTGCTTTACCTTTGTCTGTGATAGAATAGTACTTACGGGGAGGTCCTTGGGTCGATTCTTCCCATCTGTATGAAAGTAATTCTTGATTTTTTTGTCTGGTTAGTAAGGGATATAATGTTCCTTCAACCACTATCATTTCCGATTCTTTCAACTCATTGATAATCGAAGATGCATATGCATCGCCTTCCGACAGGATGCTAAGAATACAGTATTCGAGAATACCTTTTCTCATTTGAGCTTTTATATTGTCTACATTAATTGGTTCCATATTCTGAGTTTTAAGTGCGTAAGTTTTAACTTCCTTATAATCTATTTGTTATTGTCTTTTGCTACAAAGAGGTTCGTAATCACGATGTTTAAAGTTTCACCTGTTTATTCTGTATTTTGTGATTGCAGCTGCCTCTTATTGTTATGCTAAACCTGAGCAACAAAAAGATCTAAGTCTTTATTTACTATAATGCTTTAGGTTTTCTGCTGTTATAGGCTCTCCGTTCATTTCCATTTTTTGGATAACAGTTTCGGCCTTTGGCATAATTACCCATAGAATGATGTAAGCGAGTAGGGCAGAACCACCGAAGAAAAATACAAGGACAAAGATGGCTCTGATTATTGTTGTGTCTATATCAAAATATGAGGCAAGTCCTCCGCAAACACCGGCTAAAACTCTGTCATCCATGTTGCGATATAGTTTCTTATTTGTTTTCATTTTTCTGTTTGTTTTTTGTTGCGAATTATTGTTATCTGAATTTGTAGAAGGACCTACTTCTCCAAGGCATTCAATTACGATTCTTACAGAATCTTCTCCAATGACTTGATTTGGATATTTTATTTCTTTCTGAAATATCTCAGCAACTCTGGCTTCTACATCTTCCATTATTTCTTTAGCATCTTCTTTAGGTAATGATGCTTCGAATCTCGATAAATATGCCTTTAATTGGATGTAGGCATCATCTTCAATTGTGAAATTGATTCCTCCGATATTGACTTCTACAACTTTTTTCATATCTGTAATTTTTATCTATTTTCTTATACAATGATTTATGCTATACAAATATATGTAATTATTTTAGTACTATGCAATACATAATACTATCCTGTAGCTTATAGTGGGTTTTGTGTTTTAATGTAAATTTCTTATATGTAGTGCTTTATCTATATTCGAATTCCTGTTCATTTAATATTATTTAACTTTTGGGGGGCAAAAAAAAGAGGAAGTGTATAAATCACTTCCTCTTTGAGGCTTTTATTTTTATAGACGTTACGTTATAAATTGATCTTTGACCTTACATTCTATCCGGTACTTCAATACCTAATAACTGCATACCTGCTTTTACTATTTTACCTACATTAGAAGATAAGGTAAGTCTTAATTCTTTTATATTTTTATCTTCTTCTTTTAAGATAGAGTGATCGTGATAGAATTGATTATACTCTTTTACTAATTCGTATACATAGTTGGCGATAAGCGCAGGGTTGTATTCGTCTCCTGCTTGCTTAAGAGTGCTTGCAAATTCGGCAGTAAGTTGAATTAATGCAGTCTCTTTTTCAGTAAGAGAGGTTTGAACTTCTAATCTTTGAGGAATAATTAATCCTTGTTCTGCTGCTTTTCTTAATACTGATTGTATACGAGCGTATGTGTATTGAATGAATGGACCTGTGTTTCCGTTGAAATCTATTGACTCGGCAGGATTAAAGACCATATTCTTTTTAGGATCAACTTTCAGAATGAAGTATTTTAAAGCACCTAAGCCAACTATGCGCGCAATATTAGCAGCTTCTTCTTCAGTGCAATTATCTAGTTTACCTAATTCTTCGGAAGTTTCGCGTGCAGTAGTTACCATGTCTTCTATCAGATCATCAGCATCTACTACCGTTCCTTCTCTCGATTTCATGCGTCCCATACCTTTGGGTAGTTCAACCATTCCATAAGAAAAGTGCACTAAGTCTTTTCCAAATTGGAAGCCTAATTTATCGAGAATGATAGAAAGTACCTGAAAATGATAGTTTTGTTCGTTTCCGACTACGTACACCATCTTGTCGATGGGGAAATCTTTATAACGTTGTTCGGCAGTTCCGATATCTTGAGTCATATATACTGAGGTACCGTCGCCACGGAGGAGTAATTTTTGGTCGAGGCCTTCTTCCGAAAGGTCAACCCATACCGATCCATCTTCTTTCTTATAGAATATATTCTTTTCCAGACCTTCAAGCACTTTGTCTTTCCCGTCCAGATATGTTTCCGATTCGTAATATATTTTGTCGAAGTCAACACCCAACACTTTGTAAGTCTCACCAAACCCAGCGTATACCCAGCTGTTCATGGTTTTCCATAGTTCCACAGTTTCTGAGTCTCCTGCTTCCCACATTCTAAGCATTTCGCGAGCTTCTGCCATTAAGGTCGATTTTGCTTCTGCTTCTTCCTTGCTAAGACCTTCGCTTTGTAGCTTGTCTAGTTCGGCTTTGTAATGTTTGTCGAATAGAACATAATATTCGCCTACAAGGTGGTCGCCTTTTTCTCCTGTAGATTCAGGTGTAGCTCCATTTCCCCATTTCTTCCAGGCAAGCATCGATTTACATATATGTATACCTCTATCATTTACGATATTGGTTTTCTTTACATTATATCCGTTAGCTTTTAGAACTTCAGCAAGAGCAAAACCTAATAGGTTGTTTCGAATGTGCCCTAAATGCAGCGGCTTATTTGTGTTAGGAGATGAGTACTCGATCATCACTAATGGCGAGTTGTCCGTAGGTTGTACTATCCCGTAATTCTCTTCAGAATTGATATCAGAAAGTAATTCAATCCAACACGATGAATTTATTTCTAGATTCAAAAAACCTTTTACAACATTAAAGTCTGAAACCTCGGGACTATTGGCTTTAAGCCATTCTCCAATTTCCTGAGCGGTTTGCTCCGGTCCTTTTTTCGAAATTTTCAAAAAAGGAAAAGCTACTAGAGTAAGATGTCCTTTAAATTCTTTTCTAGTTTTTTGAAGTTGAACCAAAGAGTTATCTACTTCTGTATTATATAAATTCTTGATTGCCGAAATAATACTTGTCAGTATTGCTTGTTCTACTTTCATTATTAAAAATTTTTCGTCTTAATTTCTAGATGCTGTAAGTTATCTATTACTTTATTGTTCAGAGTAAACGTAGTATTCCACTTTTAAAAGGCAAAGCAATAAAAAGGTCAGACACCTTAATTTTGATTTTAAGGTGCAAAGCTACAAAAAAGATTGAAAAGGTAAGGTGTTAGGTCTTTTTATTGCTTGGATAAGCGTATTAGTCAAAGCTTGTTATAGTCAATGTGTGTATTATTATTTCCTCGTGTAGTTTGTGTCCTAAGTTTTGTAAATATAAAAAATGGGACAAAATCAACGATTTTTTCCCATTTTTCTAAATCTTTGTTCTCTGATTTACAGGTCAGATAGTTCAGCTCCGGCTTTAAATTTAACCACTTTTTTCGCAGGGATATCAATTGCCTCTTTAGTTCTAGGATTAATACCCTTTCTTGCAGCTTTTTCAGATACAGAATATGTACCGAAGCCCACAAGAGCAATTTTTTCACCTTTTTTTAATTCGGCACCTACTGTTTCAATAAATGCATCTAGTGCTTTTTTAGAGTCAACTTTGCTTAGTCCAGCTTTTTCTGAAATAGCATTAATCAGTTCAGTTTTATTCATAATATTGCAATAAAAAATATAAATTAATTAATTAAACTGTATTTTAACGACTTACTTACATATTTAAACACCAAATATAGATTATAGTTTAGTAACTATCAAAAAAAAAGATGAAAAAACCGCCGCTAAAAGGGCATTTAAACTAAAAAAAAGGCAAACTAAGGCTTCTTACGGCGGTGTAAACGAAAAATATACCTATTTTTGCCTAAATTTAGAGCATAGAAAAAATATATGAATCAGAATAGAGGAGGAATGTTTGGATCGGTGCCACCGGTAACGTTGAATTTAATTATTTTAAATGCGTTGTTTTGGGTTGCACAAGTGGTGTTTGCCAATAAAGGGATAGATATTACAACTTATCTGGGACTTCATTATTTTAAGTCAGACTTATTTTATCCTCACCAGATTATTACCTATATGTTTTTGCACGATGCGTCGGGAATCACGCATTTGTTCTTTAATATGTTTGCTGTTTTTATGTTTGGTCGAACACTCGAGATGGTGTGGGGAGGAAAGCGATTTCTTTTTTACTATATCGTTACAGGTATAGGAGCGGCATTATTTAATATGTTGGTTGTTTATATCCGTATCAATGCCGCCGAAAGTGAATTGTCGCCTGAGATACTGGCTGAAATATATAGAAATGGAGCAGAACTGATTAGTACAGGTCGAAATTATGCAGATCCTTTACTTGGAGGATTCAATGCTTTGCTAAACCAAACAATGGTGGGTGCTTCGGGTGCTGTATTTGGTATTCTTGTTGCATTTGGTATGTTATTCCCTAATGTTGAATTAATCGCAATATTATTCCCTATTCCTATTAAAGCCAAATATTTTGTTATCCTATATGGAGTTGCAGAGCTATTTATGGGTGTATGGGATAGAACGGGAGATAATGTAGCACACTTTGCTCACTTAGGAGGATTGTTGACAGGTTTTATATTAATATTATATTGGAGAAGAAATAATAAGAAGAATGGGAAATTCTATTAAATCAATATTTAATAATTTAAAATATCGCGATTCATTGTCACAATTGATAATTATCAATGTGGGCGTATTTCTTATTATTGCATTATTGAGAGTATTTGCAGTTCTGTTTGAATTACAAACGCCCGATTTACAGGGATATATTGAGGTTTCTTCTAATATTGGAGTTACTGCCAAACACATCTGGGTATTATTTACTTATATGTTTGTTCATTACGAGATTTTGCATATACTATTTAATATGCTTATGTTGTATTGGTTTGGACGAATATTCCTGACTTATTTTACTCCTAAAAATTTAGTTGCCCTTTATATTTTGGGAGGATTAGCGGGAGCTCTCTTTTATATTCTTACTTTTAATACAATACCTTATTTTATAAAAATGAATCCTTCGTCTATGATTGGAGCATCGGCTTCGGTTATGGCAATTATATTTGGTGCGGCATTTTACAATAAAGACCAGGAGGTAATGATGCTTCTGTTTGGACGTGTAAAAATCATATATATCGCAATTTTTATATTTGTCCTCGATTTTTTAGCATTAGGAGGAAGCTCTAATGTTGGTGGGCATATTGCTCATATAGGAGGGGCGTTAATAGGATATTATTATGCTATTCAATACCGAAAAGGAAAAGATATTACACGTTGGATTAATCTTTTGATCGATAAGATTGTTAATCTATTTAAAGCTAAGCCAAAGATGAGGGTTACGCGTAATAATAATTCGAAAGACGATGCGAGTTATAATCAGCGTAAGTATAGTGAATCTTTAGAGATAGACCGTATCTTAGATAAGATTAAACAGTCGGGCTACAATAGCTTGAATGATGACGAAAAAAAACGATTATTTGATGCCAGTAACAAGTAAACAGATATTTGAATATTTAAGGCGCACCTTTCACTCTTTTGTCCTAGGGATAAATATATTTACCTTACTCTTGCTTTTAAGCTCTTTTCTTAGTTGGGGTATTTCGCCTGCTAGAACTCTTATCTTTGCATATCTGGGTTTGGCTTTCCCTTTTATCCTGATGGTTAATTTATTGCTGCTTGTCTTTTGGTGCATTATTTCAAAATGGAAGATTGCTTTATTTAATGTTATAGTATTGGCTATATGTTATAGCCCTATCACAACTTATTTTCCGATCAATATATTTTCGGGTACACCTCCAGAAGGAAGCATTAAGATATTGTCTTATAATGTAAGAGGATTTAACTGGGAATTGAATAAGAAGTGGAGCGCAGATATGCCGATGGTTCAATATCTGAAATCAGTAGATGCTGATATTATATGTATGCAAGAATATGTAGTTTCAACAAGTGATAAGCATGCAAGTACGAGAAATTTGCAGAAAGTGTTGAAAGTATATCCGTATTATTCGGTAATACCTTTGCGCCCCAGCAATGGAAGGTACGAATACGGCTTAGCTTGTTTTTCTAAATATCCAATTAAGTCAATTCTTAGTATTCCTATTGTATCATCCGATAATGGAGTTGCTCTCTATAAGATAGAGGTGAATGGAAAGATAATTACAGTTATCAATAATCACTTAGAGTCAAATAGATTGACATCTGCTGATAAAAAACTGTATAAAGATTTTCTTAGAGCAAGAGATTCGCATAAATTAGATGAGGTAACTCAGAGTTTGGAGAATAAGTTAGGATCGGCTTTCAGAAAGAGAGCGCCACAAGTAAATATGGTTGCCCGTTATGTTGAAGAACAAACTACTGATGCTATAATTGTTTGTGGAGATTTTAATGACAGTCCTATCTCTTATTCGTATAAAACAATAAAGAAAGATTTATTGGATTCTTATGCCGAGACGGGTTTTGGACCGGGGATAACTTATCATGAGAATTATTTTTGGTTTAGAATTGATTTTATTATGCATTCAAGGAATTTGAAAGCATATAAATGTACAGTAGATAAGGTTAAGTTTTCGGATCATTATCCTATTTGGACGTATCTACATTTTAAATAATGGCTTAGGCCTAGTTCGTTATTACACTCCTGCCTGTTGTGTTTGTACAATAATGCAGTGAATATTTATTTTAGAAAAAAGGTTATGTATAAAATTAGTAAACAGTTTGCTTTTTCAGCATCCCATATATTAGAAGGGTTGTCAGACGATCATCCTTGTTCAAGATTGCACGGGCATAATTATATTGTTATTATTCATCTTAAGTCTGAAACTTTAAGCGAAGTTGGTTTTGTAAAGGATTATAGAGAATTGAGTATTGTAAAAGAATATATTGACAATAATTTAGATCACAGACATCTTAATGATGTGTTTTCTGTAAATCCTACCGCAGAAAATATGGCGCGTGAATTATATACTATTTTCGTAAAGGAGATTCCGCAGATATACGCTGTTGAAGTTTGTGAAACGCCTAAAACATCTGCTATATATGAAGCTTAATGTAAATGAAATATTCTATTCATTGCAGGGTGAAGGGGGGAGAGTAGGAGAGCCATCTATTTTCATCAGACTAACTCAGTGTAACCTTACTTGTTCTTTCTGTGATACCGATTTTGCAGAAGGAGACGATATGACTTTAGAGGAAATAGCTGCAACCATTGCTGTCTATCCTTGTAAATGGATCATATGGACGGGTGGAGAACCTACAATCCAATTAAAAGATGAACATGTGGCTTATTTTAGAGAGAAAGGTTATAAACAAGCAATAGAAACAAATGGGACACGTCGTGTACCCTCTTTGATTGATTATATAACATGCAGCCCTAAAATGAAATATGAAGATATACGGAAGAAGATTCCTTCGGTAAATGAAATTCGTATTCCAATTGAAAGAGGGAATATATTGCCAGATGTGTCGGTGTTTCCAAAAGCCGATAAATATTTTGTCAGTCCTATATTCGACGGAGACAAGATTAACTTAGATAATGTGAGTTACTGTGTTGATTTGGTGAAAGAGAATCCTGTATGGAGTTTAAGTCTGCAGGTACATAAATTGATACATATTGAATGAATAAATTCGAATTACATATATTAGGTTGTGGGTCGGCTTTGCCTACTATGCAGCATGCTCCCACATCGCAGGTTTTGAACGTTAGAGAAAAATTATTCATGATAGATTGTGGTGAGGGTACTCAGTTGCAATTTAGAAGAGCTCGTTTACGTTTCAACCGATTGAATCAGATATTTATATCGCATTTGCATGGAGACCATTGTTTTGGACTGATTGGTTTAATTTCAACTTTAGGGCTCTTAGGGAGAACAGGAGACTTGGTTATACATGCAGTTGCTGATCTCGAGAAAATGCTGCGACCTCAATTGGAATACTTTTGTAGGGACTTATCATTTGAGGTGATAATAAAGCCATTTGATCATACTAAAAATGAAGTGATTTATGAGGATCGATCAGTAAAAGTCAGTACAATTCCCTTAGATCACAGAGTTGCTTGTGCCGGATTTCTTTTTGAAGAGGCTGAAAATGATTTGCATCTGGATGGAGAAGCAATTAAGTTCTATAATATTCCGATAAGAGATTTGGCAAGTATCAAAAAAGGAGGAGATTATACGTCTGAGGATGGGCTTATTATTCCTAATAATAGATTAACTAAACCTGCCGATGCTTCGCGTAAATATGCATTTTGCTCAGATACGGCATATAAAGAAGATATAATTCCGATTATACAAGGTGTTGACTTATTGTATCACGAAGCGACCTTTTTAGAGGAAGATAAAGCCCGTGCAAGAGAGACTAGACATACAACAGCGGGGCAAGCAGCACAGATTGCATTGAAAGCAAATGTGAAGAAATTAATGCTGGGTCATTATTCTTCGAGATACTCTGATGATAGCTTGTTTTTGGATGAGGCAGTGAAGATTTTTCCTCATACTATTCTTGCTAACGAATTATTATTAGAAAAATTATAAATAGCTGAAAAAAAAATCATTTTTCCCTTTAGATTTAACTAAAAAACATTACATTTGTGTGTATCTAATTTAACAAATGAAACAGATAACAAAAATATTAATACTAGCAGCTTTTTTTGCTCTACCTTTCTTGGGTTTCTCGCAAGATAGGAAAGATGGTTTTGACTCTGAAAAACAAGGAGTTGAATTGACCATCAATGGCGAAAAGTTTGTAGTAGAAAACCTCCCACAAGATGGAACAATTGAGGTCTTCAATATTTTAGGAACTAAAGTTATGACTTTCAACGTTAATAGTGGTACAAATTCTAACCGTGTAAATCTACCTAAAGGATACTATATCCTCAAATCAGATAATGTAACAAAGAAAGTGGTCGTTAAATAACCGCTTTTTCTGATTCTATCACCTCTCCAAATCTTTATTAAACAAAAAAATAACCATATAATTTTTTATTATAGAGTTTCGTTGTGTCTATTGAGGAATTCTACAAAATAGTTAAAGACCTTGTATTTTATTCTATATTGATTCTTTCTACTTCTATCTCTTTATTTAGAAATATCGATGCAGACTCTTTAAACTTAGATGCCGATTCGGTAGTATAATACTTGGTTGTACTACTCTTAGTGCAGTTTTTCTCTATTTCAGGGTGGCGATTAAGGTAGTTTTGGAGGCTTTCAGCAATATATTTACCTTGGGATAATATCTGTAGCCCTGCGGGTGCATATTGTTTAATCTTATCTATCAGAAGTGGGTAATGCGTACATCCCAATATAAGAGTATCTATAGCCTCGTCTTTACTTAATATGCTAGCAAGATCCTTCTGTATAAAATAATCGGCTCCTGGAGTATTAAATTCGTTATTCTCTACAATGGGAACCCACATTGGGCATGCATGGGAGTTAACCGTTATATCCGGATGTAATTTATTTATTTCTATAAGATATGACTCTGATTGGATTGTTCCTGGCGTTCCAACAATACCTATGTGACGAGTCTTGCTAATATCGCCTATAATTTCGGCAGTAGGGCGTATTATTCCAAGAACTCTTTTGTTCGGGTTGATATTGGGTAAATCGTTTTGCTGGATTGTTCTCAGGGCTTTTGCAGAGGCTGTATTACATGCTAGTATAACGAGGTTGCAGCCTTGCTCTAAAAGTGCAAGAACGGCTTGCTTAGTGAATTCATATACTACATCGAATGACCGTGTACCATAAGGGGCTCTTGAATTGTCACCTAAGTAAATATAATCGTATTGAGGAAGTAATTTTTGTATTTCGGAGAGAATGGTTAATCCTCCGTATCCTGAGTCAAATACTCCGATTGGTCCTGGAGTGAGATTCTTTTTCATAATTGATCCCTTTAATTGAGGGCTGGTGAATCTGACGAATTTATCTTCTTGTAGATTGTAATCTTGCTTTTATTAATGGATTTGCATCAATAGCATTCGGAGTAAGGAATGCAATTGCAGGATTAGCTTTATCATATATGCAAGTATAACCTTGCTCTATTCCAACTTGATTAACAACCTCCTTTAGTCTTTCTCTCAAAGGTTCTATTAACTGGTTTTCTTGGCTTTCAACATCTTCTTGAGCCACTTTCATGAATCGGTTTATATTTTGTTCCAATTCATATAGCTCCTGCATGCGTCTAAGTTTGATACTTTCAGCTAATTTATTTTGATTTGATAAGAAGTCGGTGTATTTATTGTTATAATCGTTCTGCATCACCGCCAACTCATCTTTATATTTCTGGTTCAACTCGCTAATCGCTTTAGAAGCAGCTACCTTTCCGGGTATTGTTTCTAATAACTCAATAGAATTGATGTATGCAATTTTTTCAGTAGTTATTGGTGTTATTAACTGCTGTGCTGAAATATTATTAATGAATGCGATTGATATAATAAGTAATGCAGAAAGAAATATTCTTTTGGCCATCATAATAGTATGAAAATTAATATTATAGAATGGTTAATACAGATTCAGTGTAGATTTATTGGGCTTTAGCCACCGTACCTTATTGATAGTTGTGTGTTTTCGGTGGTATATTTTGTGGGATACCACCGATCAAGGCATGATTGCTTGGTTACAACTACCAATTGGTTCTTAGGTTATGGTTACAAATATAATAAAATCTTTTTATTATAATGTTTTCTTTACTTCAATTTGTTCAAAAGCTTCAATTATATCTCCTACTTTTAGATCATTGTAGTTATGAATGTTCAGTCCACACTCATATCCGAATGCAACTTCTTTCACATCGTCTTTGAAACGTTTCAATGAACCTAGATCTCCAGAGTATATAACGATACCATCGCGAATAATACGTATCTTATTCGAACGTTTAATCTTACCTTCTTTCACCATACAACCGGCAACTGTACCGACTTTAGTGATTTTGAAGACTTCGCGTACTTCTACGTTTGCAGTGATTTCTTCTTTGATGTCTGGCGACAACATACCTTCCATTGCTGCAGTAATCTCTTCGATTGCGTCGTAGATGATGGAGTATAGGCGTATTTCGACTCCGTCTTTCTCAGCTATTCTTCTAGCTGCAACTGATGGACGTACTTGGAAACCGATTACAATTGCATCAGATGCTGCGGCAAGTGTAATATCCGATTCTGAAATAGCTCCTACTGCTTTGTGAATAACATTCACTTGTATTTCTTCGGTAGATAGACGTATTAAAGAGTCAGAAAGTGCTTCAACTGATCCATCCACGTCACCTTTTACAATTACATTCAATTGTTGGAAGTTACCGATAGCAATACGACGACCTATATCGTCAAGAGTAAGTATTTTCTGAGTACGCAATCCTTGTTCACGTTGCAATTGTTCACGTTTACTAGCAATATCTCTAGCTTCTTGTTCTGATTCCAGAACGTGGAACATGTCTCCCGCTTGAGGCGCTCCGTTTAATCCTAAGATCAATACGGGAGCAGAAGGTAAAGCTGTTTCGATTCGTTGATTACGTTCGTTAAACATTGCTTTTACACGTCCGAAATAAGTTCCTGCTAAAACAATATCTCCTTGTCTTAGTGTTCCATTCTGAACAAGTATAGTAGATATGTATCCACGTCCTTTATCCAGAGAGGATTCTATAACAGAACCTGTTGCACGTTTGTTAGGATTAGCTTTTAATTCAAGAAGTTCGGCTTCCAAAAGAACTTTTTCTAAAAGTTCGTCAATACCTAATCCTTGTTTAGCTGAAATTTCTTGCGATTGGTATTTACCTCCCCACGATTCTACAAGGTAGTTCATGTTTGCAAGAGTTTCTTTTATCTTTTCAGGATTTGCTCCCGGTTTATCTATTTTGTTAATTGCGAAAACAATAGGTACACCTGCTGCCGCTGCGTGATTGATTGCTTCTACTGTTTGAGGCATGACATTATCGTCAGCTGCAACAATGATAATAACAATATCCGTTACTTTAGCACCACGGGCACGCATCGCTGTAAAGGCTTCGTGACCTGGAGTATCTAAGAATGTCATCGGTCTTCCATCTTTAAGCTTAACATTGTATGCACCGATGTGTTGAGTAATACCTCCTGCCTCACCAGCGATAACATTGGTTTGACGGATTCTATCCAATAATGAAGTTTTACCATGGTCAACGTGTCCCATAACGGTAACAATTGGTGCACGTGGCTCTAAATCTTCTTCCTTATCCTCTTCTTCAGAGATTGCTTCAACTACTTCAGCACTTACGTATTCAGTCTTAAATCCAAATTCTTCAGCAACAATATTGATAGTCTCGGCATCCAAACGTTGGTTGATAGATACCATCATACCGATACTCATACAAGTAGAGATAACTTTAATTACCGGAACATTCATCATGTTAGCTAAGTCATTAGCTGTAACGAATTCGGTAATCTTAAGAATCATGTTTTCTCTTTCCTGTAACTCAAGTTCTTCGAGTTGTCTTTGAGAAACGGCATCTCTCTTTTCCTTACGATATTTAGCACCCTTGGCTTTTCCTCCCTTATTGGTTAGACGAGCTAGAGTTTCTTTTATTTGTTTTTGAACGTCCTCTTCTGTTACAGCTGCTTTAGGTGTAAGAATTGGTCTGCGTACATTTGTGTTGACTTGTTTCGCCTTGTTATCTTTTTGAAGGTGAGGTGTTGTTCCTCCAGGAGCAGCAATACCTTTCTCGATATCCACTTTTCCTTTTTTGATACGGGCTCTTTTCTTTCTTGCAGGATCATCCGGATCATCAAGTTTAAGAGTTTTCTTTTGTTCGTCAACAGCTTCTTTTTTCAGAAGTTTAACGGTACTTTCCTTTACTTTTTTAGTATCGGATAGTTCTTTGTCGATACGTTCTTTTCTCTTTTCTGCTTTAGTTTTTTTAGCAGGACGAGTTTTGTCGTTAATTGCACTAAGGTCAATAGTCCCTTTTAATACAATGTTCGATTTGATTGAAGGGTTATTTAGTCTGAATACATCATCGTCACCTTCTTGCGGAGTTGATTGGTCTGTTGCTTCTGTTACATTTTCTTCTGCAACAACCTTAGTTTCTTCTTTAACTTCAGCAACCGTTACAGGCTCTTCAATTACTGGTTTTTCTACGGCTTTAGCTTCAACTTTCTCTGTATTCTCAACCTCTTGTGCTTTTGCAGCAATTTTTTCTTCCTGTTTTTCTAGCTCCTCTTTTTGAGCAACAGGTTTGCTTTCTTCTTTCTCTACTTGCAGAGGCTCAACTACCTCTATCTTTTTTTCGTCTTTTGTCAAAGTTGAACTTTTACTTTTGTTTAGATTGTCCAAATCTATTTTGTCTACAATCTGAATATGTGGTTTTATATCTTCCGGGATAACTGTCTTTATCTCTTCAACCTTTTTGGGCTGTGGAATTACTACATCCTCGTCATCTTCTTCAGAAGATTCGTCTTGAGTAGCTTTCTTTTTTTCCTTTTGTAACTCTTTGTTTCTATCGGAGGCTAGTTTTATTTTCTTGTCTTTGCCAAACTCATTTACAAGAAGGTCATACTGTTCATCGTCAATCTTCGTATTAGGATTTGCTTCGACAGCAAAGCCTTTCTTCTGTAGGAATTCAACAAGACTATTGATACCCACATTCAAATCCTTTGAAACTTTAATTAATCTTATAGACATACGTTTTTTTTAAATCATGAATATGAACAGGCTGAAAAGAATAAATTTTGAGCTTCCGTCAAATACTTAAACTATACAAAAGTATTAAGAAATCACAGAATTACCAAATAAGAGTTATTCTTCATCTTCAAACTCTGCTCGTAAAATAGCAAAAAGCTCCTCAACTGTATCTTCTTCCAAGTCGGCTTCTTTTGCAATTGTTTCTTTGTTAGCAGCAAGAATGCTCTTAGCTGTAACATAGCCCAGTTTTTTTAGTTGTTCGATTACCCACTCGTCTATTTCGTCTCCGAATTCATCTAAGTAGATATCTTCCTCGTCAACTTCATCGATGTCACGATATACATCAATGGTGTAGCCGGTTAGCATACTGGCTAATTTAATGTTAAGACCGCCTTTACCGATAGCAAGTGATACTTCTTCTGGGCGAAGGAATACCTCAGCTTTCTTCTCTTCATCATTCAATTTGATGGTTGTGATTTTAGCTGGGCTCAAAGCTCTCTGGATATAAAGATTCATGTTTGATGTGTAGTTGATGATGTCGATATTCTCGTTTCTCAACTCACGAACGATACCATGTATACGCGATCCTTTCATTCCCACGCAAGCACCTACGGGGTCAATACGATCATCATACGATTCCACAGCTACTTTAGCTCTTTCACCAGGTATGCGTGCTATTTTCTTTATTGTTATTAATCCGTCATTTATTTCGGGAACTTCCAATTCGAATAATCTTTCTAAGAATACAGGAGAAGTTCTCGAAAGAATGATCTTAGGATTGTTATTCTTGTTGTCAACTCTTTCTACAACAGCTCTTACGTGCTCTCCTTTGCGGAAGAAATCACTTGGTATTTGTTCTGTTTTAGGTAGTAAAAGTTCCTCTTTTTCATCATCTAAAAGAAGGATTTCTTTTTTCCAGATTTGGTATACTTCTCCGGAAACAATCTCTCCAATCTTTTCTTTATATTTGTTATAAAGGCTATCTTTTTGAAGTTCGAGAATTTTAGAAGCTAAAGTTTGGCGTAAGTTTAAGATTGCTCTACGTCCAAAATCTTCAAAGAAAACCTCATCTGTAACATCTTCACCAACAGCAAAGTCTTCATCTATTTTTTTAGCATCCGAAAGAGAAATCTCTATATTTGGATCTTCCAGTGCATCATCTTCTACTATCGTACGATTGCGCCAGATTTCCAAGTCTCCTTTGTCAGGATTGATAATGACATCGTAGTTCTCGTCTGTCCCAAACATTTTTGCAATGACATTGCGGAATGAGTCTTCAAGAACACTTATCATTGTCATACGGTCGATATTTTTCAGGTCCTTAAATTCTGAAAAAGTATCAATCATGCTTATAACTTCTTTCTTAGCCATAATTATTTAAATCTGATTAGATATTTTGTATATTTTACTTCATCGTATTTGAAAGACAAATCTTCCTCTACAGCTACTTTACGTTTAGCTCCTTCGGGTTTTTCCATTTTGGTAACAGTTACAGTAAATGCACTATCATCGCAATTTTTGAGTACCCCGGTTATTTTTTGTCCTCCTTTAGTAAGGGTTTCAACCTCATTGCCAATATTTATTTCGTATTGACGGGTGATCTTGAACGGAGATGTTACCCCGGCAGATCCTACTTCAAGTTCAAAATCTTCGGCATCGCGGTCAAGTTTCGATTCTATATGCTTGTTTAGCTTGATACAATCTTCGAGACTGACTCCTTCTTGGTTGTCAACTTCTATAACAATAATGTTTCCCGGTCTTACGATTACGTCTACTAAAAACGTCTCAGAATTGATCAGGAAATCTTCGGCGATATCTCTTATTTCTAATTTATCAATCATCTGTATTTATATCAACGAATGAAAAAGGAGAAAGCTTTAGCCTCCTCCCCCTTTTAATATTGATGCAAATATATAATAAAATATGCAAAATAGCAAATGAATCATCTAAATTTCTTTAGTATGCTACTCTTTTCAAGATTATAATAGAATTTCTATCAAAAATGAAACCTTCTTCGCAGTTTTCATTAAAGTGGGTATATTTGCACTTCACTAACTAATAATTAAATGAAAAAAGTATTATTCTATTTAAATGCTGCTCTCCTTATGGGTAGTTTTTTCTCTTGTAGTAAGGATTCAGAGATATCCGACTTAGAACCTACACCTTCTTTGAAAATGCAGGAAGTAGTGTTTGATTTAAAAGGGAATGAGTTTGAACAGGTTAATGTGAGATCTACTTCTCTTGGTAGCTCGGATATTAAAAGCTTGCATTATGTAGTATATAATGCTGAAGGAAGAAGAGTAAAGTATAAAGAATTTTTAAATGTAAATGTATCTGAAGTTAAGGATACTTTGCCATCAGGTAATTATAAGGTTGTGTTTATTGCAACTAATGCTGATGATTTTGGAGCGAATTTTGGTAATGGATTCAATGTTCAATATAATGATGGATATATTCGAATGGTAATAGAAGATACAAGAACGAAATTTGATAATGATGTATTCTTTACTCAAAGTGATCTTACTATCGGTAATTCTATGGTAAACAAGGAGACTGTTCTCTCTCGAGTTGTAGGAAAAGTAGAAGTGTTGCCTTTAGATATAGCAAATACTCCTACCGACCTTTTATCTCTACAACTTTATGTTTCAGAAGGTTTTCCGAATCATTTTTATTTTCAGGATTTGAGAACAGTTTGGCAAGGAGAAAGGCATACGCTTGTTATGTGTTCTCCAAAATATACTAGGGCGAATTTCTTGAATATAAGTGAAGATAATCCTATTGTATTTACAGGATTTCCTGCCAAAGTCGAAAGTAGTTCAAATTATTATTTAGCAGCTTTATATTATTTAAAAGACACTCCTAATGTTGGGCGAAGCATAATTCTAAAAAGGGGGTATGAGATTGAAAGAAATAAAACGTTAAGACTTTCCGGTAATTTGTTTACTGGTATGCTTACAAATGAAGGCCTCGAAGTTGATACAGAATGGGGTGCAACTCTTGAAGAGTCATTCGACTAATCTCTAAATAAAGTATTTTTTGAAAAAGCTCCTGATTAATTTCAGGAGCTTTTTTTATTTAAACTGCTCTTCGTAAAGAGAATAGTATTTTCCCTTCAATTCCAATAGTTCTTTATGGCTACCTTGCTCTATAATCTGTCCATGTTCGAGAACTAGTATTCTATCGACATTTCGAACAGTAGAAAGACGATGTGCTATAATAAAGCTGGTTCTGCCTTCCATTAATTTATCTAGTCCTCTCTGTATGAGAAGTTCGCTTCTGGTATCAATGTTACTTGTAGCTTCGTCTAGAAGAAGGATCGCAGGATTAGCAACTGCTGCTCGAGCAATATTTAGTAGTTGCCGTTGTCCCTGACTTAGGTTGGCTCCATCATTTTCAAGCATAGTATCATATCCATGTGGAAGGCGTTTGATAAAGGAGTGAGCGGCGGTCAACTTTGCTGCTGCTTCTACTTCTTCGTTTGTTGCTTCTAAACGTCCAAATCTGATATTTTCGCGTACCGTTCCTGTAAATAGATGGGTGTCTTGCAGTACAATTGCTATTGATTGCCTTAGATTTTTACGTTTTATTTCTTTGGTTGAAATACCATCAATCGTAATTTCTCCTGATTTGATGTCGAAAAAACGTGGAAACATATTTAAAATAGTGGTCTTTCCTGCTCCGGTAGTCCCGACTAAAGCTATTTTCTCTCCCGATTTTGCTTCTAAAGAGATTCCTTTTAAAATCAATTTTTCTGGTTTATAGCCAAAGTAGACGTCTTGCATCTTAACATCACCTTTTATATCAGTGAGAATAACTGCGTTGGGAGAGTCTTCTGCTTCGGGTGCTTCGTCTATTACTTCAAAGATGCGTTCGGCTCCTGCTATTGCAGCTTGTATGTTATTATACAGACTGGCTAGCTCATTAATGGGGCGTCCGAATTGTCTGGAATATTGGAGAAAGGCTGCTAATCCTCCAACATCAAAACCTCTGAAAATAGCAAGTAATGCACCAACGATAGTTATAATTACATAGTTCAACGTATTTAGGTTTTGCATGATAGGCATCATCATTCCTGAGTATAATTGAGCTTTTTCTGCTTTCCCTCTTAGGTTTTGGTTAAGTGTGTCGAAATCGGCTTCTACTTTTTTCTCATGTCCGAATACTTTAATCACTTTTTGTCCGCTTATCATTTCCTCTATGTAGCCATTTACCTCGCCTAACTTTTCCTGTTGGGCTTTGAAGTATTTCTTACTCTGTTTTACAATCAGTTTAGCACTCAGAAACATGAGAGGAACAGTAATCATAGTCACCAACGTAAGTATGGGGCTGATGTAAAGCATCAAGCAGACAATACCTATGAGGGTTAGTGCACTAGATAATAAGTCAGATAGGCTATCAGTCAATACATCGCTAATCTTATCAATATCATTGGTGTAGCGACTCATTAGGTCTCCATGTTGATGAGTATCAAAATATTTTATAGGTAAGATCTCCATCTTTTTGAATAGTTCCATTCTAAGACGAGTAACAGTTCGCTGTCCTATTTTATTAAGTAGTCTGTATTCTATGTATGTCGCAACTACACCTACTAAATATATAACTCCAAGAAGTAAGAGTACCTTAAATAATCCGGGAATGTCGCCCGGTATGATATAATCATTAATAATGGGACGGAGCATATATGAGCCAAGAAGACTTGATATAATGCTTACTATGATCAGGAATGCAATAATATACAAAAGGCTGCGGTCGCATGATAAGTACGACATTAATCGAAGAAAAGTCTTTTTTCCTTCCTTCGCTTTTTCAATAGGTTTTGAGTGATCTCCGTGTGCCATATCAACTAGAGTGAAATATCTTTGCTGCGTTTAAAGGCTGCTATCCATTAAGTTTTATATAATCAAAGCAATAAAAAGGGTTTAGCCTTAGAATGCTAATTGTTGTGAATTGTATATCTCTTGATATACTTTCGATTTTTCCATCAATTCAGATGGTTTTCCTACTGCATCTATCTCACCATCTTCGAGAACTATAACTCTGTCTGCCGACTGCATGGTGTTGATTCTCTGAGTTATGATAAGTACAGTTGTGTCTTGTAACATTGTATTGAGGTTGGTTCTTATCTTCTGTTCAGTATCAGAATCAACAGCGCTCGTGCTATCATCCATAATCAAAATCTTAGGCTTTCTCAGTAAGGCTCGGGCAATACATATGCGCTGTTTTTGTCCTCCTGATAAATTGATACCTCCTCTTCCTAATTTTGTATTGTATCCATCTGTAAAGGCTAAAATAAAATCATGGGCTTCTGCCGCTTTAGCTGCTTCTATTATCTCTTCGTCTGTTGCATCAGGTTTACCCCACCTTAGATTCTCTATAATTGTACCTGAGAAAAGTTCGTTCTTTTGTAGAACCATTCCTATTTTAGCATGTATTTCGTCCAGATTATAGTCTTTTACATTTACTCCATCAATAAGTACTTTCCCCGCAGTAGTATCATACAATCGGGGGATGAGTTGTATCATTGAGCTTTTGGCTGATCCTGTAGCTCCAACAATGGCAATGGTTTCGCCTTGCTTGATATGAAAATTAATATTCCGTAGAACGTCATTTTCTCCGCCATAATGTCGGAAGCTAACATTGTGAAAAGCAACTTCTCCTTTTTCTATTTTATGATTGTTTACGATACCTTCGGGAGTGTTTGTTAGGGATGGCTCGGTCTCTATAACTTCTAGTATTCGTTTAGATGATGCCGATGCCCGTGCAAATGCCATAATTATCATAGATAGCATCATTAGTGATAGAAGTATTTGTGATAGGTAATTGACAAAAGAAATCAATTCTCCCACTTTTAGGTTTCCCAATATTACTTTCTGACCACCTATCCATAAAATTAAAATAACAGAGATGTTCATTATTAATTGCATAACGGGAAATACCGAAACTACAATATTTGATGCCCTGATAACCATGTCTCGTAAGTCTTCGCTGCTGTTTGCAAATTTTTTCGCCTCGAAATCTTCTCTAACAAATGATTTTACAACACGTATATTTATGAGGTTTTCGCGCACGATGCCATTGAGATGATCTACTTTTTGCTGCACTTTTATAAATAAGGGAAATCCCTTACGAAGTATAAGATATATGCTAATGCTAAGTATGGGAATTACTCCTATAAGTACTAGGGCTAAATCTGCATTTATTTTGATGACAAAGAAAATGGCAAGAAAAAGCACTAATGGAGAGCGTAAAAGTATACGCATCGATATGAGTATCACCTGCTGAATCTTGGTAATGTCGTTGGTAAGACGGGTGATTAGTGATGCTGAGTTGAAGCGATCTATATCAGAGAAAGATAAGTGTTGTATCTTATTGAAAAGTTCTGTTCTGAGATCTGTACCAAATCCGATAGAAGTTCGTGATGATACGTATATATTGAGAATGCTGGCAATTAATCCGGCAATCGAAATTAAGATCATATATCCTCCAATTTCTGTAATGACTGAAAGATTCCGAGGCATAACTCCATTGTCAATAATGTTAGCCATAAGGAGGGGCTGCACTGTTTCGCACACTACATAAATGAGAACCAGAAAAGGACTGATTATAAGGCTTAGTTTGTATTTCTTTAGAATTTGCCAGTATCTATTCATTTTATGTCAGGTCTTATACCTTTTTTTGCTTTGATAAGTATTAAGTACAACAGATGGTTGTTGCTGAATAATAATTGATTGAGATTGCTTATAGCCAATTATTATCTTTATACCAGTTTACGGATTCTGTTAAGCCACGCTCTAGGTTGTACTGAGGTGTAAAACGCAAATCTTGCCTTAAAGGTTCAATGTCGCACACCCAATTGCGTTGTTTCAT
Source organism: Dysgonomonas sp. GY617 (assembly GCF_015233815.1). Lineage (NCBI taxonomy): Bacteria > Pseudomonadati > Bacteroidota > Bacteroidia > Bacteroidales > Dysgonomonadaceae > Dysgonomonas > Dysgonomonas sp. GY617. The sequence continues at coordinate 93,276 of NZ_JADCLR010000014.1, read as the reverse complement.
TATCTTATATTTGTCACGATTGAGTGTTGATGGTTTTTTTGTTATCTGAGCGATACTCTCAGCTACTATTGAGACTAGTTTCAATATGCAAAGCGGTATTTTGATGCTTAGTACATGTTTCTTGCCTAATACTTTCTTTACTAAAGCAGTGTATTCTTTGTCGGTATGTACATCTCCATCAGCCACAAAATAACTTCGATTAGAAAGTGGGCTTTCTAATGCTAAAAAAGCAGCATCAACCAAATCTTTCACATATATGAAAGTCAGATGCTGAGGTTTGAATCCAGCCCCAACATCTAATCCCGATTTTACGGTTTTCAACATCAGGAAATAATCTTTTTCTCGAGGTCCATAAACACCTGTTGGGCGGAGTATCATATATGGGAAATTGGTAGTGCTTTCAAGATACTGTTCTGCTTTTAGTTTGCTAATACCGTATGCTGTATTGGGGTGGGGTGTATCAGTCAATTTGATAGGCGTGTAATTAATTTCATTACCTACACCAAAAGAGCTGAGGCTACTCATTAAAAGGAATTTCGATGGAACAGAATCTGCCTCTTGTAATGCCTCTACAAAATTTACCGTGTTTTGATAATTGATCTGATCGAATTCTTTAGGATCAAGACATTTAGTTATACCTGCATTATGAATAATATAATCGATGTGCCCAAATAAGGTTTTAAACTCTTTGAGTTGCTCAACTAGTTTTTCTTTATTTCCAAAATTAAATTCAATAAACAGTATATTGCTGTTTTGTAGGTATTCTCGACTGCTGCTTTTTCTTACACCAGCCCACGTTTGAAATCCAAGACTCAACGCTTTCTCGACTAAGAAACTACCAATAAAACCGCTGGCTCCCGTTATTATTATTTTTTTCATTCAGCTATTAAGTAAATGAAAGTATTTAATGATATACTTTCGAGTTATAACAGATTATTGCCATTGTGCTTGCCAAAGCAATAAAAGGTCTGAGACCTTATATCTCTATTGAAGCTCAAAAGTACAAACTTATTTTTGTCCGATCCATGTAAGTTTGTGCCATATTTTTTCAAGCGGTCCTTGTTTGTGTGATTTTTGCCACCATTTGCAAAACTGTAATTGAAGAGCAACTATGATACATCCTACTATCAGGCTATTAGTGAAACCACAATAAGGAGAGAGGTTTAATCCGATAGGGAAAAATATAAGTGCCCCTATAAACGATTGAGATATATAATTGGTGAGGCTCATTTTTCCATAAACTCGGAACCATGATATCTTTCTTTGAAATGCTTCTTTCTGATAAAGAATAATAAATGAACCAATGAGGACAAAAGTAAATAAGAGTTTTTGCCACATATCGAACATTACGCCTACCGTGTTTTTTATAAATAGATCACTATTTGTGTCAAATAATTCAACTTTTAATTGATACATAGGGGCAAAGAGGATTGCACATAAAATTAGAGTCTTGGTCCAGAATTTTATATTCTCAGGTGTGGAATTGAAAAGTTTTCTGCGAGAAATCAATAATCCTAAAAGGAACAACCCTGCAGTTTGTAAGAAACGTCCACCTTCTACAGCCCATAAAAAACTAGCTAATTGTCCTGTCGTGATGTTTGCCCAAATGAAAGGTAAGAATTCTCCTGATTTGTTGATTTCTATAATCTGGGCGTAAAGAGCTCCATTTATATTCTCTGGTAAAGAAAATTCTGGATTTATAAGCCCTGATATGTAATAAAACCACTGCATAGGTTGTAGCAAAAGAAGTATCATGATGATGAAAATCGCTTTATCATTCCATTTTCTGACAACAAAAAGAATCACACCTACAATTGCATATAAAAGCAAAACGTCTCCACCAGGGAAAAACATTGCATTTAAGGTCGCGAATCCCGCAAGGAGTAATAATCTCCATAAAAAACGGACTCCAAAGTCGTTCCCTTTATTTTGTTGGTTTTTGAATTGAATTGCAAAAGTGAATCCGAATAAAATAGAAAAAATAGCATAACCTTTTCCTGCAATTAATGAAAATATAACACTGAAAACTCCTTTGTCAAGAATGTTAAGCCATTCGGGTTGTGTTATTGGATCGGGATAAACCGGGTAAATAAAATGTTCTACACTATGGATTAATACGATTGCTATTACGGCAAATCCGCGTAAAGCATCTACCATTTCTATGCGAGGTGTTTTTTCGGTTAATTCTTGCTGCATACAAAGACGTGTTTTATGTTAAATAGATATATGATAGGTTCTGTTATCTGAAAAGGGTTATCAAATGTATTAAAATAAAATCTATCTAACTAATTCTTTAAATTAAGACAGACTTTGTATGAGATTGTAAGACATAATAAATCCGAATGATTATATTTGTATTTATAAGTAAATAAGGTAAGGTATTTGCTCCCTCGGTTTTTCTGAGCATAACGCGCCTTTTATAAGTTACTTATGGATATAATAAACAGGTCTGTGACCTTAATAGAAAAAAGAAAATACACATTGTATGAGCATAGATAAGATACCTCAAAAGTCAGCTCCAAGGAGAAAAAAAAGCGATATAGTTGCTGCTACTATCGCCTTCTTTAATAATAACACAAGCAATTCTTACAATTATAAACAAATTGGAGCCGAGATAGGCATCAAAAAACAACCTGAGCGTTTGATGTTGATGTCGATACTCGAAGATTTGGTAGAGGATGCTTTTATAACAGAAACAAGCAAGGGCAAATATAAATCGAATACCAGAGGAGTTTTACTCGAAGGTAAATTTGAGAGAAGAAGCAATGGCAAAAACTTTTTTGTTCCCGAAGACGGTAGCGAAAACGTATTTGTAGCCGAACGTAATTCTGCGCACGCGATGAATGGCGACAAAGTTCGTATTCAGATGCTAGCTAAACGTAAAGGAAGAGGTTCTGAGGGTGAGATAGTAGAGATACTCGAAAGAAAACAAACTCGCTTCGTGGGAACACTTAATGTTCAAAAGCATTTTGCTTTCCTTGAAATGGATAGTAAGATTTTAGCAAATGATATTTTTATTCCGAGAGAGAAACTTAAAGGAGGTAAAACGGGCGATAAAGCTTTGGTGGAAATTGTAGAATGGCCTGAGCGTGCTAAAAATCCAGTAGGGGAAGTGTTAGATATATTGGGAGAAGCAGGGACCAACAATGCCGAAATGCATGCTATATTGGCAGAGTTCGGGTTACCTTATAAATATCCTGAAAATGTAACAGCTGAGGCTGAAAAAATACCGGATGTAATAACCGAAGAAGAGATTGCTAAACGCGAAGATTTTCGTTCAGTAACCACATTTACAATTGACCCTCGTGATGCGAAAGATTTTGATGATGCTCTTTCGATTCGCCAGTTGGAAAATGGAAATTGGGAAGTTGGTGTGCACATCGCCGATGTAACGCATTATGTAATTCCAGGAGGTATTATCGATAAAGAAGGAGAAGAACGTGCAACCTCTGTTTACTTAGTGGATCGTACTATTCCTATGTTACCTGAAAGATTGAGTAATGGATTATGTTCGCTTCGTCCGAATGAAGAAAAACTGTGTTATTCTGCTATTTTTGAATTAAACGATAAGGCGGATATCAAAAAATATAGAATTGGACGTACTGTTATAAATTCAGACAGAAGATTCACTTACGAAGAAGCTCAAGATATTATAGAGACAGGAAAAGGAGATTTTAAAGACGATGTTCTTAAATTGGACGAACTGGCGAAGAAATTGCGAGCAAAACGTTTTGAAAATGGCTCTATCGCTTTTGAGCGTGAAGAAGTTCGTTTTGAAATCGACCCTGATGGAAAACCTTTAAGTGTATATTTCAAAGAGCAAAAAGATTCGAACAAGCTGATTGAAGAGTTTATGCTTCTTGCAAATAAAACAGTTGCCGAATTTATCGGAAAAGTGGCTAAAGGCAAGAAAGCAAAAACATTTGTATATCGTATACATGATGTGCCTAATCCCGAGAAGATGGAGAGCTTATCACAATTTATACGTCGCTTTGGATATAAAGTGAAGATTGACGGAAGTAATACTGCTGTCGCAAAATCGATTAATCAACTATTAGATGATGTACATAATAAGCCTGAAGAAAACTTAATTTCTACAATTGCTATTAGGGCAATGGCTAAGGCTGTATATTCGACTTCTAATATTGGTCACTACGGATTGGCATTTGATTATTATACTCACTTTACCTCACCTATTCGTCGTTATCCAGATATGATGGTGCATCGTTTGCTGACTCATTATATGGAAGGTGGACGTAGTGTGAGCGAACAACAAACCGAAAACGAATGTAAGCACTGTTCTGATATGGAACAATTAGCAGCGAATGCCGAGCGTGCTTCTATCAAATACAAGCAAGTAGAATACATGTCGGACAAGATAGGACGTGTATTTAAGGCTGTTATTTCGGGAGTGGCAGAGTGGGGTGTTTATGCCGAAATAGAAGAGAATAAATGCGAAGGATTAGTGCCTATGCGTGAGCTTGATGATGACTTCTATGAATTTGATGAAAAGAACTATTGTCTGAGAGGTCGTCGTACCCGCAAAGAGTATCGCTTGGGCGATGAGATCAATGTGAAGGTGGTTAGAGCTAATCTGGAAAGAAAGCAATTGGACTTTACTATTGTAGAGTAAAATGAATTTTTTAATTTTGTAGTCTCAATAGATAAGATCACAAACTTAATTTGTCATACAGATTAGATTTGTGATCTTATTTAAGTGCTTTGAGTTTGTTTATGGTATTTATCTAAAAACATTGAATGTTATTTAACTCGGCCGGCTTCGCTATATTCTTTATTATTGTATTTTTTATTTATTGGTTTGTTCTTAACAAATCATTAAAATGGCAGAATATATTTCTAGCAGTTTGTAGCTACTTCTTTTATGGCTGCTGGGATTGGCGTTTTATGTTTTTACTCGCATTTTCTACTTTTCTGGATTATTTTTCTGGATTGAAAATAGCTGAGGCTAGTGGAGCTTCTAAAAAGAAATTCTGGCTAATTTTGAGTGTTGGACTCAATCTTGGGTTTCTTGGTTTCTTCAAATACTACAATTTCTTTGTCGAATCGTTTGCCGAATTATTGTCTTCTGTGGGTTTCACGCCTCATATGACAACTCTTAATATTATTTTACCAGTAGGTATTTCGTTCTATACATTTCATGGACTGTCGTACGTCTTTGATATTTATTTCGGAAAAATAAAGCCAACTCGTAATTGGATTGACTATTCACTCTTTGTGAGTTTCTTTCCCTTACTGGTTGCAGGTCCTATCGAGAGAGCTACACATCTACTTCCTCAGGTTGAAAAGCCTAGAGTATTTAATTATTCGAAAGCTGTAGATGGTCTGAAACAGATTCTGTGGGGTTTGTTTAAAAAGGTAGTGGTGGCAGATAATTGTGCAGAGTTAGCCAATACAATATTTCATAATCACGAACACTATTCGGGCAGTACATTAGCTTTGGGAGCAATGTTATTTGCTATACAAATATATGGAGACTTTTCGGGTTATTCCGATATTGCTTTGGGATCGGCTCGTCTATTAGGCTTTGAGTTGTTACAGAATTTCCGTTTTCCATACTTTTCAAGAGATATTGCTGAGTTCTGGAGGAGATGGCACATTTCACTGTCTTCTTGGTTCAGAGACTATCTGTACTTTCCTTTAGGAGGAAGTAGAGGGGGAATGGCTAAGACTGTTCGTAATACATTTATTATCTTTTTAGTCAGTGGTTTCTGGCATGGCGCTAATTGGACGTTTCTGGCTTGGGGCGGATTGAATGCCTTATTTATTATGCCTTCTATAATATTTAAGACAAATCGGAAAAACTTGGATACAGTTGCTGAGGGTCGAATCCTTCCCTCTGTAAGAGAAACTTTTCAGTTGATTCTTACTTTTTGTTTAGCCAGTTTAGCATGGGTGTTTTTTCGTGCTGAAACAATTGCAGATGCTATATCATATATAAAAGGGATATTTTCTACATCTTTATTCCAAACGCCGGATGTTATTTCAGGAACAGTAATACTTATTGTTATTGTATTTATGGTTATCGAATGGCTGGGGCGAGAAAATAAATATGCAATAGAAAAACTAACAATGACATGGAAGCGTTCATTAAGTTGGGCTTTCTATTATTTAATTATACTTGCTATACTTTGTTTAACAGGTAGTGAGCAACAATTTATATATTTTCAATTTTAGAGGATGAAGACCTTTCTTAAAAAAGTTTTATATTTTTTGATCCTGCCATTTACAGTCTTTGCATTGTTAGTGATTGGTTATATTATATATGATCCTTTTAAGGTTGTGCAGACTTATGACAACTATTCATCTCTGCAAATAAATAGAGGTTATATTTCTACCGAAATGTTTTTAAAGAATTATAAGAAAGAGAACTATAATTCATTCGTTTTTGGAAGTTCGCGTATTTTTGGATATAATATAGATACATGGAAACAATACCTTGGTGCAGATGCCAAAGTATATTCCTTTGATGCCTATGGTGAGAAAATTCAAGGAGTATATCATAAACTGAGGTTTTTAGATTCATTGGGTGTTGATATTAAGAATGCTTTTATTGCAATTGATGTAGACTTTACTTTTGATAATACTCTAAGTGAACCTCGTTTCCTATATATTGAGCATCCTTTATTGGAAGGAGAGAGTGGATATAACTTTCATGAAACCCATTTTCTAGCATATCTTAATTCTGGTTTTGTTTTGTCTTTTTATGGGAATAAATTTTTCGGATTAGATAATGAATATGTGAGAAAACACTATTATTCTGTTGAAGCTACATTTGATCCTAAGACGAATAGACCATTTAGATCAGACTTGGAAAAACGGATTGAAAATGAACCGAACTATTACGACTCACCTTCGTTTTATACAGTAACTGATAGCTTGAAAATGAGTCCCTTTCAACGAATAGATCCGTTTGAAGAAGAAGCTCTTCATGGTATTAAAAGAATTCTATCGAAGCATAATACACAATATAAAGTTATTATAAATCCGCTTTATTCTCAGGAGAAGTTTAATCCGAAGGATATGGAAATGATTCAAAATGTATTTGGGCGAGACAATGTGTATGATTTCTCAGGTAGAAATCAGTTTACTACATCCAAGTATAATTATTATGAAGAGTCGCATTTCAGACCTTTAGTTGGCGATAGTATTATGAGTATAGTTTATAGTAAATAATTAAATAAGCAATTCGAGGTATCTCTTGCGATATTTTTTAATTATGACTAATTTTGATAAATATGCCTACTGAGGCAATAGAGAGGTCTATGACTTTGATTTTGAAGAAAACCTAAAACAAAGAAAATATGAAAAAAGTTGTATTGATCCGTCACGGTGAAAGTGTATGGAATTTAGAAAACAGATTTACTGGTTGGACTGATGTTGATTTAACTGAAAATGGTGTTAAAGAAGCAATCAAAGCTGGTAAATTATTAAAAGAAAAAGGATTCAAATTCGAAAAAGCTTATACTTCATATTTGAAGAGAGCTAATAAAACATTGAATACAATCCTTGATCAAATGGATTTGGATTGGATTCCTGTTGAAAAATCTTGGCGTTTGAACGAGAAGCATTACGGTATGCTTCAAGGTTTGAACAAAGCTGAAACTGCAGAAAAGTATGGCGATGAGCAAGTACTTATCTGGAGACGTAGCTACGATGTTCCTCCAACAGCTTTAGCTGCTGACGATCCTCGTTCTCCATACCTTGATCCTCGTTACAAAGACGTTGATAAAAAAGACCTTCCTCTTACTGAAGCATTAAAAGATACAGTAGAAAGAATCCTTCCTTATTGGAATGATACTATTTTCAAGGCATTGAAAGATCATGATGAAATTATTGTTGCTGCTCATGGTAACAGCCTTCGTGGGATTATCAAACACCTTAAAGGTATTTCTGACGAAGATATCGTTTCATTGAATTTGCCTACTGCTGTTCCTTATCTTTTCGAGTTTGATGATAACTTTAATCTTGTAAATGATGAGTTCTTAGGTGATCCAGAAGAAATCAAAGCTTTGATGGATGCTGTAGCTAATCAAGGAAAAAAGAAATAAGATTTTATAATCTTTATCTAATAAATAAGCCGTTGTTCATTTTGAACAACGGCTTATTTTATTTTGAGAGAATATTTCCCTTTACGGAATGTGAAGCTTTTTTCTTAGCCTCTGATAATTATAGCTAATGGCTGAAGTTTCACCAGCCACCGTTCTAAAAAAGGTCTGAGACCTTGTAACCGTTAGTTGATGAATGCTTCATAGCCGAGACATTCATTTTGTTTAGCAAATTGAGTGTTTAGGTAATTGTTGTAGAATTCATTCGAATATTTCGCTGCCAATTTTTTATCTTTTTCACTTCCGTTTAAGACAATATTGTGCCAATGCGTACGGCTTAGCATCAATGTCGCGTAGGCTTTCTGCTCTCTGTTCTGTGATTTTTCTAAAGCTTTCTCATAGTATTCCTGAGCTATGGAGGCTGTCATATACGCTCTTCTCCAAGAGTCAAGAAGCTGGGTGTTACTATAGTATTTATCACTTCCGCTCCAACTATAAGAGACCATCATCCACGAATTACCCCAATAGGTCGTGTTAAAAAAAGCATGCCCTAATTTTAGATAAGCATCTGCCGATTTCTTCGCGTCGTTTCCTTTCGCTGTCTTTTCAAGATCAAGTAGTGTCTTTAAAAAATCAGTTTTATTGAACTTATAAGTAAAGTCTCTACTTTCTTGAGAATATAGATTCTTGGGAATAAAAGGATCTTCGTTTAGATAGTCTTTAAAGTAGTAGGTTGTAGCCCAGAAATTCTGATCCATACTTGCAAATGCCCCGTAAGCAGTTTGTAAATCTCTGTTTCGAAATGCAATTGTCCCTTTTAAATCTCTGTAAGCATCTATCGGATTAAAGGGTTGGTCGCAAATATATTCCTCAAATTCAGTCTTATTAGTTTTCTGCAAAAGGGCTATTAACGCATCCATGTCTGATACCGAAGCATTAAAATCCATTTGCCTCATAACTCCATAATAATCGGATGCAGGTTCTGATGTGTACCAGAACGAACCATCAGGATTGCGGTCCTTGTTAGATATGTTCTTTAAAAGGCAATATGATATAATGTCTCCTCGCTTTTTATACTCGTTTGCTAATGCAAGATCGAGAGTGTAGAATATTCTGTAATTTTCATAACTCTGATCATTCTCATTATTAAACTTATACGGTGTTGTTAGAAGCTGTGTTTTTAGCTTCTTTATTTGGCTGACATAGTTTCTCTTGAAGTTATCGGTTGTTATATCATCTGTTTTGATAGACAACCAGATATTCTCGATAGACTTTTGTAATAATATAGATGGATTGGCATTTGTTGAGATTGTAGCTAAATACTTTTTAGCGTCTTCTCTGTTTTCCTCTAAAAGAGAGAGGTGAGCCAAAGCTATGGCATAATAGTCTTTCTCTTCTTGTTGTTGAGTTCCATTTCTTAGGACGATTACAAATGCTTTAAGCCTTTGGAGGTATTGCATATCTGTTTCCAGATTCTTTTTCTTTATCTGGCTTGTCTCTTCGTCGTCATTATCCCAGCTATATTGATATGCATTTGAAAATGGATTTTTCTCAGATTTTAGATAAACTGAGCTTATTAACCAGTCTTCTAGTTTGTTTATCTCACGCATAACCATAAATGTAAGATATTTGCTGTTTTTATCCAGACGATGAATGCTCTGTATAGAGTCTAAAGTACGTCCGGGGTTTTGAATCGACTTCAGTACTATTTCGATGCTTTTTTCTTTGTCGCTGAATGTTGGTGGTGTAGGTATATTGTAGTTGTATAGCTGTACACTTCTAAGCTTTTTCTCATCACTGTTTTCAAAAACTTGGATGTAAAACAGATTAGCATCCGCTTTCCTATCAAGCCTATCTAATGACATGGCTTTAAACAAGCCTGCCCATACACTCATCAGGCTATTTGGGTTGATTGCTTTAAAATAAGTGTCGAAAGCCTCTGACGCTTCTTTATATTCACCCACTTGCCAACTTAATCGTACCACTTGAAATGCGTATCGTTCCTTTAAGAATAGCAATTTTGCTGCTTTTAATCTCTCTTTAGCTTCAGCTAATAGTTCATGTTTCAGAATTAAGCTATTATTCGGTGTTTTATTGATTTCATCTTGCCACTCTTCAAAATTTAAATTGGCAAAATCATATTCCGTAGACTCTACTTTTTTTGCAAAGACTAGGTAATCAAGAATATCTTTATGTTTCTTATCATGAGTGAGATATTTTATTAATGAGTTATTTTGATATTCTTTTAATCCTGAATTCTCAAAAGAATTAATAAATGTATCAGGATCTGTTTCGTATTGTATTGCATATATATCGTCTAGGTTTATGTCTTTAGATGTTGCTTTTTGCCACTCTGATATATTTCGGGTACGATCCTTACCCATCGGGTCGGGATTCATATTGTAGAATAACGATGCGGTAGTGTAAACGAAAGGATTCATTGATTGCATCCACGGAAGTTGTGCCTGAAATGTCATTGGGCGATATTCCCATTCAAATTCCCAATAACCGCAGGCTTTTAGACTACTTTGTGCCATCACAAAGTTAACGAGCAGAACTAGTATAAATGTTTTTGATTTCATCTGTTGGTATATTATTAGTGTCCCATGTAAAAAAGGTAATGCGTGAGTACTTGTCTGTTTTTATTTCTGAGAGTAAGTATTTAGTCAATTCTTGTAACTCTTTCGGGCTAAGAGCCTCCACTCTAATTTCGTCTCCTGGGCGAGCAAAGAAATCTCCGATAATCATTTCTTCATTCAGGCGGAATCGGTTTTCTTCAATGCTAGTATATTGTTTATTATTAGAATAATTTTCGCAGGTTGCATTTCTGATTACTCCTTTAAATTCCTTATTTCTGAAAATTACTCCCCAGCTGAATAAGGGTAGGGCAATATCCGTTTTCAGAGGGTAACTAACCTCATTGACGTATTTTTTTATTTCGTTGAGGGTTATTATTGAGTTCTCTATATCATATTCGTTAGCAGCTTGTAAATTATAGCACATTAATAGCACTCTTTTCACGGGAGGGATACCTGCCATCGTTGGATTCCTATACTGCCAAAGGCGTAGGGTGGTAGTTATCTCTTTGTTGGGAATGGCTTCTTTCAGCTTCTCGATGAAATAAAAGAATTTATCCTTAGTGCCTTTCGACCAATCACAATCTATAAGAATTTCAGAATATTTGTTGGCGAAATCCTGAATAGCGAACTGTTCGTTCGTCTGTTCTATTCTACTTTTAATTCTTGTCACTAATGTGTCCAATTGTTGATTTGTTGATTGTTCGAATACATTGTTTGAAAAGAATATAGCGGGTGTTATATGCTTGCAGGGTAGAGAATCTTTATTTGCTACTGTGCTTATGGGTTTGGCTTTCTTTGATGTGTTGTCCCATCCAACATCAAAATAACGAATGTACATATGATTGGCTGTGGTTTGTTTCCAAACGTTATTATCAAGAGAGTCGAATGTAAATGTTGTTTTCCAATAACAAAAGGAATTTTGCTCGTCAAGAGTTCTTTTTTCTGGCGAGCTACAACTAACAACTAATGTTATAATTAATATATATACTAAGTATTTCAATTGAGCTTTTTTTCTTTAGTCAAAGGTATAAAATAAATAATTGTTTTGTTAGAAATGGTTGATGTTGATTTCTATTTTATAAATAAAACCAATCATTAATTATGCCTTATCAAAGAGTTTGATATCAGTGTTTTGACATTTTGATACAAAACAATGAAAGAATATTTGTTTTAAATGACTGGATATCTTCAACAAATCACTAATTTAGATGTTCAATATTACACAGAACGTAAAATAATATCAAAACTTATAAAATATGAAAATCGGATTTGTTGGTTTAGGCAAGATGGGTGGCAAAATGGTTGAACGCCTATTGAATCATGGACATGAAGTTGTAGTTTATAACTTAACTCCAAAAGAAGTAGACGAAGCTGTTAGTAAAGGTGCTGTAGCTGCCAAAGACTTGACTGATTTAGTTGGGAAATTAGACGGACGTAAATTAGTATGGTTAATGGTTCCTGCCGGAAAACCAGTAGAAGAGAATATTGCAGAACTTGTTTCTTTATTAGGTAAAGATGATATTATCATTGATGGTGGAAACAGTTACTGGAGAGAAACTGTAGAACGTGGAAAAAAAGTTGCTGAAAAAGGCATTCATTATATAGATTGTGGTACTAGTGGCGGTGTTTGGGGACTTCAAAACGGATATTGTTTGATGTATGGTGGCGAAAAAGGCGCTTGCGATTTCGCAGAGCCTATCTTCAAATCATTGGCTCCTGAAAACGGATATATCCGTTGTGGAGAAAGTGGTTCGGGTCACATGGTGAAAATGGTTCACAATGGTATCGAATATGGAATGATGCAGGCTTATGCCGAAGGTTTCGAAATTATGAAAAAATCTCCATATGATGTAGATTTGGAAAAAATCTCTCGTGTGTGGATGCAAGGTTCTGTAGTTCGTTCATGGTTGCTTGAGTTGATCGGTAACGCATTGGAAGGAAACGAAGATCTTACAGGAATTAAGCCTTATGTCTCAGATAGTGGCGAAGGTCGTTGGACTGTGCAAACTGCTATCGATTTTGATGTGCCTGCTCATGCAATTACTGCATCGTTGTTTACTCGTTTCGAATCGAGAGAGAATGATTCTTATGCGTATAAATTGCTGTCTGCCATGAGAAATCAATTTGGTGGTCACGAAATTAAAAAAGACTAAGTTCTTGAAATATGGGCTTTGGTGAAGTTGATATACTTCTCCAAAGCTTATTTACTTTAAAATATGTGATATTATTATCACAAATAGGTCTGAGACCTTAAAAGGAAAATGTTTATGAAAAAAATAAAAGATCAGGTCTTGGTGATTTTTGGTGCGTCGGGTGATCTGACATACCGAAAGTTAGTTCCGGCTCTTTTCGATCTCTATAAACAAAAATCACTCCCCGAAAATTTTGTGGTTTTAGGTGTTGCACGTAGCTCTTTTACTGATGAATCATTTAAAGAAAAGATGATTGATGGTATTCGCCAATTCGCAATATCTAAAGATGCATCGGAGAAAGATGTGAATGCTTTTTCTGAGAAACTTTTCTATCTTTCGATAAATACTGATGATGGAGCCGAATACTCTAAATTGACTTCTCGTCTCAAGAATTTTGATGAAGAAAAAGGAACGAATGGTAATTATCTCTTTTATCTGTCAACACCTCCTAACTTATATCCTTTGATACCAAAGTTTTTGGCTCAAGAGGGATTGAATGAGGGCAAGGATAAAATCAGAAGAATTGTTATTGAAAAACCTTTTGGTACGGATTTGAAATCGGCGGTAGAACTTAACAAGAGTTTGTTAAATGACTACGAAGAGCATCAAATATATCGTATGGATCACTACTTAGGTAAAGAGACAGTGCAAAACCTTTTGGTTACACGTTTCTCTAATAGTATCTACGAACCTTTGTGGAATAGGAACTATATTCATCATGTAGAGATTACCGCTGCCGAAAGTATCGGAGTCGAAAACAGAGGAGGATATTATGATCACTCTGGAGCAATGCGCGATATGATTCAGAATCACTTGTTCCAATTATTGGCTTTAGTGGCAATGGAGCCACCTACAGTGATTGAATCGGATGCTATCAGAAATGAAAAGCTGAAGGTATTTCAAGCTATGCGTCCTTTGAGTCAAGTAGATATTCAGAATAATGTTATACGTGGTCAATACACAGCGGCAAATGTTAAACGTGTTCCTCAAAAAGGGTATAGAGAAGAAAAGGGAGTAGATCCTAATTCTCGTACTGAGACTTATGTTGCGATGAAGATGTTTATCGATAACTGGCGTTGGGGTGGTGTTCCTTTCTATGTTCGTACAGGAAAGCATTTACCAACTCGTGTCTCTGAAATTGTTATACACTTTAAACCCACACCACTCAATCTGTTTGTTGATAATAAAGAATATTGCAGCGATGGAAATGTGTTGGTGATACGTATACATCCTGATGAGGGTATCTTATTGAAAACGGGAATGAAAGTTCCTGGTAATGGATATAAAGTGAAAGAAGTGAATATGGATTTCCACTATTCTCAACTTCAAGATACTTATGTTCCAGGGGCATACGAACGTTTGTTGCTTGATGCTATGTTGGGCGACTCTACTTTGTATACTCGTGGTGATGCTTTAGAGTTTGCGTGGAAATTTGTTCAGCCAATACTTGATTATTGGGAAACCAATCCGGATGCTCCATTGTATGGATATCCTTGCGGATCATGGGGGCCTGCGTGTGCCGATGGTTTGATTGAAGGTGAGAATATGACTTGGAGATACCCATGTAAGAATCTGTCAGACGATGGTATATACTGTGAATTATGATTATGGACAAGAAGATTAATATATACAAAGATGTTGAAGCCCTCAGTGAGGGCTTTACTTCGTTATTAAAAGAAGAGCTTTCGAAGCGCGAAATTGTGAATGTTTCACTTTCGGGAGGTTCAACACCTAAAGCTCTTTTTAATTATTGGGTAGCCAATTGTAAAGAATCGATTGATTGGAATCGGATTGCATTTTTCTGGGGGGATGAACGTTGTGTACGTCCTACAGATGAAATGAGTAATTTTGGAATGACTAAAAGTCTGTTGTTTGATAAAATACCTACAATAGATAAAAAGAAAATTCACCGTATCCATGGAGAGAATGAATCTAAAGAAGAGGTTCAATGGTATACTTCTATCATGGATAAATATCTTCCGAAAGAAAACAATTTACCTACATTTGATATTATGATGCTTGGTATGGGAGATGATGGACATACCGTGTCTATATTTCCTCATCAAATAGAATTGTGGAATGTAGAGGCTGATTGTGTGACTGCTCAGCACCCCGAGACAGGTATGGAGCGCATTAGCTTAACAGGGCGTCTTGTTAATAATTCTCGCAATATAGTTTTTCTTGTAACGGGAAAAAATAAGGCTGAGAAGGTTAAACAGATAATAGAAGAGCGTGAGAAATTTTTAGACACTTATCCGGCTGCAAAAGTAAATCCTCTGAATGGAAAACTTTTCTGGATGTTGGATGAGGAGGCTGCTAGTCTTTTGTAATTCTTGAAAGATGACTAAAGGAGCGAAGAAATAATCGCTCCTATATTTTTTATCTAGTTTAGATAAGGTGCAAGTTTGTTGACTGTATTCTGTTTTATCCTCAATAATATATTTGAGACTATTTTGTTATTAAATGCACATTTCTAATATGTATATAATTTCTTTTGCTTTATAAGTTGCTTCTTATCCTCTTCCATATAAAGCTTCTTGCTTTTAAGTGAAAACTATCTCTCTTCTTTAATTTCCTCCTCTTTTATACGTGCTTATATATTTGAATATTTAACATTTAATGAAGGCGCGTGGGTTTGTGAAACTTCATGTTTAATGTATTGTTTGTTAAATAAAAACATCGTGATTAAGCCTCTTTCGTTAGTAGTGAGTGCTTTTGTTCTATTAATATTTCTATCTTTGCGCCTTTCTATTTGTTATAATATAATAAGCATGATTAGTAAAGAGGCTTGTATTGTTGGTCTGAAAGAAAGTTTTAAGGAGCTGATTACTGCTTTCAAAGCTCTATTCCCTAAAAATAAAGAAGAATTAATTTTACTGCTGTTCTTGCTATTGGTTTACGGTTCATTCGGTTGGGTAATTGCCAATGAAACTTGTATACAAGATTGCCTGATAAAGAAATACGATGTCTATCTGAATTATGATGTTGGTATGAGATTTCATGGAGTGCCTTTTGGATATGATATTGCTCATCCATTATTTAATTTGTATTCAACTCCGATAAGCTTGGTTTTAGAGTTTTTCATGGATTTTTATGGTAATTATAAGATAAAAACAATTGGATTTGCAATGATTTGTAATCTGATGGTTTCGCTATCGGCTGTTTATATTTATAGGTATTTGGTTGAAATTGTAAAGATCAAGAATATACTGATCCTTTCGTTATTGGTTCTGTTTTATGCATTTTCCTTTACATGTTTGGTCTTAAGTTTCACAATCGAAACATATGCTTTTAGCATTTTCTTCTTATCCTTCTTTGTGTATTATTATTCACTCCGAATTCAGGAAGGAAGAAAATTTAGATTTCTCACAAACTTATTTTTTTGCTTCGTTTTAGGAGGTATTACTATAACTAATACTGCAAAAGCGATGATTCCTATGTTTCTGGTTAAAGAGAAGTTTTCTAAAGTTTTAAAGCAAACATTTATAATAGGCTGTCTTTTACTTATCTGTTTTCTTGCTGCAATCTACAGAGAAGGAGTCTTTGAGTTTTTTCTATTCAGATTTACAGATGCTCGCCCCACTGAGGCTTCTGAAATGTTGTTCCTTTCAGGTTGGAAAGCCCTTGTTGGTGGAGCTGTTCTATTTCCTAATATTATGACAACCTTAGATATTATCCCAAAAGATACAGCTGTTCTTGTTGGGCTGGAGTATAAGGATTATTTTATGTATGAGATTGATGCTATTCCTTTCTCCTATGTTTGGGAACATGCTTATACTATCTTCTTGACATTGCTGATATTTATACCTTTATTTACTGATTTTAGAAATAAGCTAGTTCAGTTACTTTTCTTGTTATTCTCTGTTGAGATAGTATTACATATGATTCTAAAATATGGAATGTTAGAGGCTTATATATACGGAGGGCATTGGGTATATATTGTACCTCTTCTTTTCGGTTGGGGATATAAATCTCTTGCTGGCTGGAAAAAATATACATATTTAGGTGTAATTGGCTGTCTATTTATCTGTATGGTTATAAATAATTATGTGAGACTAATTGCATTCATAGATGAAGTTAAATTGGTTTGGCCTCCAGAATCCTATAAATGGTAAGTGTAATATTCTTGGAGCTTTATTAAATAAAATATCCGATCTATTGTTTCTTTGTAGGCAATGAATCGGATATTTTGATTTTGTTAATTAACAACTCACTGTTTAAACTCTTTAGGTTCGAATTATTTTTGATTATATTTGTGAAATCGCAAATCAATCTAAATAAATATTCATGAAACAACAAACACTAAAGACTTGTGTCATCATTGGTTCAATGTTCTTTTCTGCTCTGATTGCTCCGAATAGTGTGAATGCACAGGACATGATGGGTAAAACCGGGCTTATAAAGCTTTGGGCGGGACTGAAAGAAAAACAGCCTGAAGATCAATTACCATATGGCAAAGCACCTTTTCAAACTTCAGAAAGAAAGGCAAAGCAAAACATTGCTACGAAATTAGTTCCGACCCAAGATGGAGAATGGATTATTTCCGATGGTTGGGAAATGGGGACTTCAACTCAAGTTATAGAATCTAAAGAATCTATCTTTAGTCTAAACTATGATACTAAAGGCTGGTATAATGCTACAGTTCCGGGAACTGTGCTTACTACGCTAGTTGATCAAGGAGAATATCCTGATCCATACTTTGGTCTTAATAATATGGCGATACCCGATACATTGGCGTATATGAAATGGTGGTATCGTACTTCATTTGATGCTCCCTCTAATACCGAAGGAAAACGAGTTCGCTTGTTGCTAAACGGTATAAATTATAGAGCAGAGGTTTTCTTAAACGGACAGAAATTAGGTAATATCACAGGTGCATTTATTCGTGGAGAGTATGATGTTACATCACTTATAAAAGCCAATGGGAAAAATGTTTTAGCAGTGTTAGTCTCTCCTCCTGATAATCCCGGGATTGCTCATGAACAATCAATGGTTGCAGGGCAAGGTTTAAATGGAGGGCAGTTAAGTTTGGATGGTCCTACTTTTATTGCATCTATGGGTTGGGACTGGATTCCCGGTATTCGTGACCGAAATATGGGAATTTGGCAAGATGTGAGATTGCGGGTTGGTAGTGATGTTACTATTGGCGATCCTCAGGTAGTAACCAATCTTCCTTTACCTGATACAACAAAAGCAACTATAAAGATTATTGTTCCTATAAAGAACTTAACCGACTCTCCAGTACAAGGAACTTTATCTGCAAAGTTTGAAGGTGTGGACATTAATTTACCTTATAACTTAAAAGCAAAAGAGGAGAAGACTTTGGTTTTCGATCCGGCAAACTTTAAGGAATTGAATATAAAGAATCCTAAGCTATGGTGGCCTAATGGTTATGGTAATCCGAATCTTTATAATTTGGAACTACAAGCAAATGCAGGAACGAAATTTTCTGATTTGAAAAAGCTTCGTTTTGGTATTCGTGAATTATCATACGAATTAATGATAAATACTCCTGCTAAAGGGGATCATAGAGTCGCTTACACTCCTGTGGATGTTGAAACTAATGGTAAACCAATTTTTGACTACGAGAATGTAGTGAAAGTAGGAGATCCAAAATTAAATAGAACGATTCCTACATTACAGAAAAATATAGAGGAAACTGTTGTTTTTGAGCAACTATCAAATGACGATCCTGTAGGTCAGTATTTTGTATTCCGTGTAAATGGAGTTCGTATCTTTATTAAAGGAGGTACATTTGGTATGGACGATGCAATGAAGCGTATTTCGCGTGAAAAATTCATACCTTATTTTCAGTTGCATAAAGATGCTAATTTCAACCTTATCCGTAACTGGGTAGGTGAAACTACAGAGGAGTTATTCTATGAATTGGCAGACGAATATGGTATGCTTGTTTGGAATGACTTCTGGATTACGACAGATGATACTGTGGAACCCAACGATTACCAATTGTTTATGAAGAATGCTACGGATGTAGTACGTCGTTTCAGAACTCATCCATCTATTGCAATTTGGTGTCCTCGTAACGAAGGATATGCTCCCGAAGGAATGGAGCCTCAGTTGGCTAAAATGTTGGCAACGGAAGATCCTACACGTCATTATCATGGTAATTCTCGTTTCTTGAATGCTGTGAATAGTGGTCCTTATGGTTTCTTTAAAGATCAATCTCGCTATTTTACTGAAACAGCAGAAGGATTCAATACCGAATTTGGAGCTCAGGCTATCCCAACAGCAAATACTATCCGTAAGTTTATTGCTCCTGAAGATCAGTGGCCTATAAATGATGTGTGGGCATATCACGATTTACATCATACAACCCATTTCTTCGAAGATTTTATGGCTGCTGTTAATAGCTATGGAAAAGCCAACAGTATGGAAGACTTTTCGAAAAAAGCTCAAATGGTAACTTATGATACATGGAGAGCGATGATTGAAGCTTGGAATAGTCGTATGTGGGATAATACAACAGGTCTTATTATGTGGATGAGTCATCCATCTTGGCCTAGTATGACATGGCAAACATATACTTACGATTATGAGACTCCAGGTTCGTACTTTGGTGCTAAGAAAGCTCAGGAACCAGTGCATATTCAAATGAACTTACCAGATAATAAAGTTGTGATTGTTAACTCTTCTCGTGAGGGTTATAAGAATATGACAGTAAACGTTCGTTACTTCCATATAACAGGTAAAGAATATTATAATAAAACGGAGAAGTATGATGTTCCTGCCAATGGTAAGGTCGATTGTTTTATACCACAACTTGCAACAAAAGATGTACCTAAATATACTTTAGTTCGACTTGAATTGAAGGATAGCAAAGGAAACATTGTTTCAATAAATGACTATTGGAAAAATTGGGGTAATTTGCAGTCTAATCAAGCATTAAATGCATTGGGTAAACCGGAGTTGAAATTGACTTTGAAGAAGACCACAGGTTCTAAATACTTTTACGAGTTAGAAAATAATTCAACCGAATTTGCTGTAGCAGTAAAATTGAATGCGAAAAGTAAAATAACAGGTGAAATAATTCTTCCTGCTTATTTCTCTGATGGGTATATGAATCTACTGCCTGGCGAAAAACGTAAAATAGAATTGACTTTACAGGATATGGTTCCTGCTAACTTTTCTATAATAGCAGAAGGTTATAACTTTGACTCAGTAGAATTGTAAAATTTTCATCAATTTTATAGAATAAAAAAACGCAGGGGAATTTTCTCTGCGTTTTTTTATTCCAATTTAGTTTATTTATATGCTAGGTGGTTTAATTTTGATCTTTCTTGTTTTCAATGTGTTATGGTTGTAGTAGTTGGTCGATAGAGTTCAATAATCAATAATTAGATTTCAGTATTTAAATTGAATTTTATGTTATATTTGCATTTGTTGTGAAAATAAATAAAATTTTAAATAGTATGGAAAATAATTATTCAACACAAGAGTACGACCAAAAAGGTTTGGAGTTAACAGACCTTTCATGTGAATTCTTAAGGGAGACAGCTAAATGGGCAAAGTTCTTGTCTATTCTAGGTTTTATAGGTATTGCTTTTATGGTAATCTTTGCCATTTTTATAGGAGCATTTCTGTCTTTGTTGCCTTCTACAATGAGTGAGAGTACTCCGTTTTCTGTTGCACCGGGTCTTTTCTCATTAGTGTATTTAGTTCTGGCAGCTCTCTATGCTTGTCCTGTCTATTATTTGTATAAATTTTCAGTAGATACCCGTGCTGCTTTGGATTTGAGAAATTCAGAACTTTTATCTAATGGATTAGGTTTTTTAAAATCTCATTATAAGTTTGTGGGGATAATGATGATTGTTGTATTTGTAATCTATGCAGTAGCCATCGTTGGAGGGATTGTCATAGGTCTTGCTGCTGTTGCTTTATCTTAAATTGAATATCTATATAGCAAATAAAAAAAGACCGAGAACATCGGTCTTTTTTTGAATGTAGATTTTATTATTTTATCTCAACAAGTCTACTTCCATTTTCTATTTCTTTTACTGTAACATGTACAGTGTCATGTGGAAGTAATGATTCTATTCTCTCAGGCCACTCAATAAAGCATATGCATCCGCTATAAAAGTAGTCTTCGTATCCGAAATCAAAAGCCTCTTCTTCTTTGTTGATTCTGTAAAAATCAAAGTGGTATATTAATTCTCCAGAGTCTGCTCTATACTCGTTTATAATTGCAAACGTAGGGCTATTTATAACATCAGTTACTCCAAGCTTTTCGCAGATAGCTTTTATGAAAGTTGTTTTGCCAGCTCCCATTTCTCCATGGAATGCAAAAACGGTATTATCTCCCATTTGTTTAACAAACTCGATGGCGGCATCTGTGATTGTATCCAGCGATTTTATTTCTATAGTCATTATTCGATTCTTCTTAATGTTTATATATCCTGTTGATTTATATTTGTTTATTTGGGTTTTAGAGTAATGAATGGTAATAGCATTTCTTCTATTGAGATTCCGCCATGTTGAAATGTATCAGTGTAATAAGATGTATAGTAGTTGTAATTATTGGGGTATGCAAAAAAGTCCTCGTTGAGAGCAAATATGTACTTGCTGCTTAGGTTAGGAGAGGGGAGTCCTATTTGTGTTGGATTCCGGCTTTCATAGACTTTCTTGTAGTCATAGTCAAGATTCTTTCCTACTTTATATCTGAGGTTGGTATTTGTTGCTTTGTCTCCAATTACTTTTAAGGCGTTTTTGACCCGTATGGTTCCATGATCGGTAGTGAGTACAATGTTGTAGCCCATGTTTGCGATATGCTTGAAAAGGTCACTAATGCTTGAGTGTTTGAACCACGATCGTGTAAGTGAGCGATAAGCAGCTTCGTTTGCTGCCAATTCGCGAATCATCTGAGAATCGGTTCTTGCATGCGACAGCATATCTACGAAATTGATAACTATTACATTTAGTTGATTGTTGCTTAATGTGTTTAAGCTTTGTAATAATTTGCTTCCGTATGCAGACGTGTGTACTTTATTATAAGAGAATGAGTAATCTTTTCTGAAACGATCTATTTGTGCTTGGATCAATAGATCTTCATTAAGATTCTTTCCTTCATCTTCTATTTCTTCTACCCATAAATTAGGATACATTTGAGATATTTGTAAAGGCATCAATCCGGCAAAAATAGCATTTCGAGAATATTGTGTTGCTGTTGGAAGTATCGAAAGATACATGTCTTCCTCAAAAGTGAAGTCGGGAGCTAACATATCTCTTATGGCTGCCCACTGATCAAGCCTAAAGTTGTCGATAAGAATAAAAAACAGTTTTTCTCCGTTATCTAATCGAGGAAATACCTTTTTTTTGAAGAGATCGGGACTAATAATTGGTCTGTTGTCAGGATCCTGTATCCATGATACGTAATTCTTTTTCACGAATTTGCAAAATGAATTATTAGCATCTAGTTTCTGTGCAACGATCAATTCTAAAAGCGGATTTTGGGTCGCAGTTAGTTCCATTTCCCAAAATACCAGCTTTTTATATACTTCTGTCCATTCCTCAAAAGAGTATGAATCCCCTATTTGCATTCCTATCTTATTGAATTCTTCACGATATCCTTCCAATGTCGCTTCTGATACAATATCGTTTTTATGTAAATTTTTTTTGATAGAGGATAATATCTGGCTCGGATTTACTGGTTTTATTAGGTAATCTGCTATTTTTTTACCTATAGCATCCGTCATAATGCCTTCATCTTCACTCTTGGTGATCATGATTATAGGTATATTCGGATCTATTTCTTTTATCTTGCTTAAGGTTTGTAAGCCTGTAAGTCCGGGCATGTTTTCATCCAGAAATACAAGATTAAATCTTTCTTCTTTACAACAATCTAGTGCATCTTGTCCACTATTGACCGTTACTATCTCATAGCCTTTTTCTTCTAAAAAAAGGACATGAGGGCGGAGCAATTCAATTTCATCATCAGCCCAAAGTATGCGGTATTTTTTCATATAATCTTAATTATCTGTTCTTGAATTTTAGTGCCTTTTTACTCCCTAGCAATCTTTAGAAAGAAAGTGTTAGTGGTTTTTAATATCATAAAAAGGTCTGTGACCTCAAAGTTAAGTATTTCTATAACAAAGTGTATAATTGTGTGAGCTTAAATTATATCTAGTGTTTTTTATTCCAATAAAATATGAAAATAGTAGGGCGTTTTTTTTGATATGTGTCTGATTTATTGTATTTTTGCACCTCGAATTACGAAGAGATGAATGGTCTTCATGTGGTATTATTTTGATACTCACTTGTTTGGCTATTTATTCTTGTCGTATTTGTAATGTAGTATAACCAAATAAAAATTGAATTTTTTAAGTTCTAAAAATTAAAAGAAATGCCTACAATTCAACAACTAGTAAGAAAAGGTCGGGCTGTTTTGGTTGAAAAGAGTAAGTCTCCAGCATTGGATTCTTGCCCTCAAAGAAGAGGTGTTTGTGTACGTGTGTATACAACAACTCCGAAAAAACCAAACTCAGCTATGCGTAAAGTAGCACGTGTGCGTTTAACAAATGGTAAAGAAGTGAATGCTTATATTCCTGGAGAAGGACATAACTTGCAGGAGCACTCTATTGTACTTGTTAGAGGTGGTCGTGTTAAAGATCTTCCGGGGGTACGTTATCACATTGTTCGTGGAACATTGGATACTGCTGGCGTGAATGGTCGTACGCAAAGACGCTCTAAATATGGAGCTAAGAGACCTAAAGCTGGAAAAGCACCAGTTGCACCGGCTAAGGGAGGAAAGAAGAAATAATTTCCAATTCCGATAGTCGACATTTTTAATTAATTCAAGTATTAAAGTGTTTTTAAGTTTATTGGGTAGGCTACTATAAGGTTGAGTAAATGGTTCGGCGGAACCGTTGAAGACAGGGAGATCGGCAACCAAAAACAAGAACAAAATTTTTAAACAAAAATGAGAAAAGCAAAACCAAAGAAAAGACAGGTCCTTCCAGATCCTGTTTTCGGTGATGTAAAAGTTACAAGATTCGTGAATCACTTGATGTACGATGGTAAGAAGAGTACTTCTTATACTATTTTCTACACTGCATTAGAAGTGGTTAAAAACAAACTTCCTAACGAAGAAAAGAGCTCTTTGGAAATTTGGAAAGCAGCTCTAGATAATGTGACTCCTCAGGTAGAAGTGAAGTCTCGCCGTGTAGGTGGTGCAACATTTCAAGTTCCAACAGAGATTCGTGCAGATCGTAAAGAATCTGTGTCTATGAAAAACCTTATCCTTTATGCTCGTAAGAGAGGTGGTAAAACCATGGCTGATAAGTTAGCTGCAGAGATTGTAGATGCTTTCAATAACCAAGGTGGATCGTATAAGAGAAAAGAAGATATGCATAGAATGGCTGAAGCTAACCGTGCATTTGCTCACTTCAGATTTTAATTAAGGAGGTAATATAATACAATGGCAAAAGTTTTAGATAACTTAAATAATACCCGAAATATCGGGATCATGGCTCACATTGATGCCGGTAAAACAACGACATCAGAACGTATTCTTTTCTATACAGGATTGACTCACAAAATCGGAGAAACTCACGATGGTACTGCTACAATGGACTGGATGGATCAGGAGCAAGAGCGTGGTATTACTATCACATCTGCTGCTACTACCACTCAATGGAAGTATGATAATGAGATGTATAAAATCAACTTGATTGATACTCCGGGACACGTTGACTTTACTGTTGAGGTAGAACGTTCGTTACGTGTATTAGATGGAGCAATCGCTACATTTGATGCTGTATCAGGCGTTGAGCCTCAATCAGAAACTGTTTGGCGTCAAGCTGATAAATATGAAGTTCCACGTATTTGTTATGTGAACAAAATGGACCGTTCAGGTGCAAACTTCTTTGAAGTTGTTCGTCAAATTCGTGAAATGTTAGGAGCTAATCCTTGCCCTATTCAAGTACCAGTAGGTGCTGAAGAAAAATTTACGGGTATTGTAGATTTAGTGACTATGAAATCTTATTTCTGGCACGATGAGACTATGGGGGCAGATTATCACGTGGAAGAAATTCCAGCTGATCTGTTAGAAGAAGCTCAAGAGTGGAGAGAAAAAATGTTGGAATCAATCGCGGAATGTGATGATGTTTTGATGGCTAAATTCTTTGATGATCCTTCTACTATAACAGAAGACGAAATTAGAGTGGCTATCCGTAAAGGAACATTGTCAATGCAGATTACTCCAATGTTGTGTGGTTCTTCTTTCAAAAACAAAGGAGTTCAACCTCTATTAGATTCAGTTTGTGCGTACTTACCTAGTCCAATGGATACTCCAGCTATCGAAGGTGTAGATCCAGAGGATTCTGAAAAAGTAATTACTCGTCACCCAAGTCCAGATGAGCCATTTTGTGCTTTAGCATTTAAAATCGCAACTGACCCATTCGTAGGTCGCCTATGTTTCTTCCGTGTTTACTCAGGAGAATTACATGCAGGTTCTTACGTATATAATACACGTTCAGGTAAAAAAGAACGTATTTCTCGTTTGTTCCAAATGCACTCAAACAAACAAAATCCTAAAGAGGTGATTGGTTGTGGTGATATTGGTGCAGGTGTAGGATTTAAAGATATTCGTACTGGAGATACTCTTTGTGACGAAAATAATCCTATTACACTTGAGGCAATGGACTTCCCAGATCCAGTAATCGGTATCTCTATTGAGCCTAAAACTCAAAAAGATGTTGATAAATTGGCTAATGGTTTGGCTAAGTTGTCAGAAGAAGATCCAACATTCCGTGTGCATACTGACGAAGATTCAGGTCAAACTATCATCGAAGGTATGGGTGAGCTTCACCTTGACGTTCTTATTGAGCGTTTGAAACGTGAGTTTAAGGTAGAATGTAATCAAGGACGTCCTCAGGTATCTTATAAAGAGGCAATCACTGAAACAGTTGAGCTTCGCGAAGTTTATAAGAAACAATCAGGAGGTCGTGGTAAATTTGCTGATATCATTGTTAAGGTTGGTCCTGCAGATGCAGAATTCGAGGGTTCACTTCAATTCGTAGATGAAGTAAAAGGTGGTAATATTCCTAAGGAATTTATACCTTCAGTTCAAAAAGGATTCTTGAACTCTATGAAGAATGGTGTTCTTGCTGGATTTGCTATGGATAAGATGAAAGTTACTTTGATTGACGGATCGTTCCACCCTGTGGATTCAGATCAGTTGTCATTTGAACTTTGTGCTAGATTTGCATTCAAATCAGCATCAGAAAAAGCTCGTCCTGTATTACTTGAGCCAATCATGAAACTTGAGGTGGTAACACCAGAAGAGAGCATGGGTGATGTAATTGGTGACTTGAATAAGCGTCGTGGACAAGTAGAAGGGATGGAATCAAGCCGTTCTGGAGCTCGTATTGTTAAAGCAAAAGTTCCATTAGCTGAAATGTTCGGTTATGTAACTTCATTGAGAACTATTACTTCGGGTCGTGCTACATCAGCAATGGTGTTTGATCACTATGCAGAAGTATCTTCTTCTATCGCTAGACAAGTCTTGACTGAATGTCAAGGTCGAGTAGATCTTATTAAATAAGAAAAACTGTTTTGCAAACTGTGATTAGTAAATGACTCTTAATTGCAGTTTGCATTACTATATAAAAACAACCCTTAATTTAAAAGACTGAAATGAGTCAAAAAATTAGAATCAAACTGAAATCTTACGATTACAACCTGGTTGACAAATCAGCTGAAAAAATCGTGAAGACAGTTAAAGCTACGGGTGCTGTAGTAAGTGGACCAATTCCATTGCCTACTCACAAGCGTATTTTTACTGTTAACCGTTCGACTTTCGTAAACAAAAAGTCACGTGAACAATTCGAATTATCTTCTTATAAAAGATTGATCGATATCTATAGCTCAACAGCTAAAACTGTAGATGCTTTGATGAAGCTTGAATTGCCAAGTGGTGTAGAAGTAGAAATTAAAGTTTGATAAACACGTAAATCAATTAAAGAAATGCCAGGATTATTAGGAAAAAAAATCGGAATGACATCCGTTTTCAGTGTCGAGGGAAAAAATGTTCCATGCACTGTTATCGAAGTGGGTCCTTGTGTTGTTACTCAAGTGAAGACTGCTGATAAAGATGGTTATGAGGCTGTTCAGTTAGGTTTTGTTGATGCAAAAGACAAACATACTAGCAAACCTCTACAAGGTCACTTTAAAAAAGCAGGAGTAACACCTAAGAGACACTTGGCTGAGTTCAAAGGATTTGAAGAAAGCTACAAGTTAGGCGATGTAATAACTGTAGATTTGTTGGAGGAAAATGGCTTTATCGATGTTATTGGAACATCAAAAGGTAAAGGTTTTCAAGGTGTTGTTAAACGCCACGGTTTTGCCGGGGTTGGTCAAGCAACATTAGGACAGCATAACCGTTTACGTGCACCAGGTTCTATCGGAGCTTGTTCTTATCCTGCTAAGGTGTTCAAAGGAACAAGAATGGGTGGACAAATGGGTAACGTTCGTGTTACTGTTCAAAACTTACAAGTTATTAAAGTGATCGCTGAGCATAATCTTTTATTAGTAAAAGGTTCTGTTCCAGGAAGCAGAGGTTCAATCGTATTAATTGAAAAATAATGGAACTTAGTGTATTTAACATAAGCGGTAAGGATACCGGCAAGAAAGTATCGTTGGACGATGCTATCTATGGAATTGAGCCTAACGACCACGTTCTTTGGTTAGATGTAAAGCAGTATTTGGCTAATCAACGTCAAGGTACTCACAAATCTAAAGAAAGAAGTGAATTGTCGGGTAGTACACGTAAGCTAATCAAACAAAAAGGTGGAGGTGGAGCTCGTCGTGGCGATATCAAATCTCCAATCTTAGTTGGTGGTGCTCGTGTTTTTGGTCCTAAACCAAGAGATTATAGCTTTAAATTGAACAAGAAAGTTAAAGTTCTTGCTCGTAAATCGGCATTAGCATACAAAGCTAAAGACAATCAAATCGTAGTAGTTGAGGATTTCAACTTTGAAACTCCAAAAACTAAAGATTTTATTGCTTTGACTAAAAGTTTGCAAGTGGCTGATAAAAAGGTAGTTTTGGTTTTGTCGGATCAAAATAAAAACGTATATTTGTCGGCTCGTAATTTAGAGCGAGTTAAAGTTGTAACTGCTTCTGAGATAAATGCTTATACTATCTTGAATTGTTCAAGCCTAGTTTTAGCAGAATCTTCGGTAGCGGTAATTGATAAACTTTTAAAAGCATAAGGAGGTAAAAAATGGGTATTTTAATTAAACCAATTCTAACAGAAAAACAAACAGCGATTTCTGAAAAATTTCCGAATCGTTATGGTTTTCGTGTTGCTCCTAGTGCAAATAAGGTTGAGATCAAAAATGCAATAGAGCAAATTTACGGAGTTAAAGTGGAAGATATAAACACTATGAACTATGCTGGAAAACGCAAAAGCCGTTTTACTAAAGCTGGTGTAGTTAGTGGAAAAACTCCTGCTTACAAGAAAGCAATCGTAACCTTGAAAGAAGGTGAAGTAATAGACTTTTTTAGTAATATCTAAGATAAAAAATGGCAGTACGTAAATTAAAGCCCACAACACCGGGGCAAAGACACAAAATTATTGGTACATTCGAAGAGATCACTGCAAGTGTACCAGAAAAATCTCTTGTAGTCGGGAAGCATACTTCAGGTGGTCGTAACAATACTGGAAAGATGACTGTTCGCAACGTAGGTGGCGGTCATAAAAGAAAGTACAGACTAATTGACTTCAAGAGAACTAAAGACGGAGTACCTGCTACAGTGGCAACAATTGAATACGACCCGAATCGTTCGGCTCGTATTGCTTTGTTACATTATGCAGACGGAGCAAAAGCTTATATGATTGCTCCTAATGGCCTGCAGGTAGGTCAAACAGTGATGTCAGGTGCTAGTGCAGCTCCTGAGGTAGGAAATGCTTTGCCTTTGGCAAATATTCCTATCGGTACTATAGTTCATAATTTAGAATTACGTCCAGGACAAGGAGCGAAATTAGTTCGTTCGGCAGGAGGATTCGCTCAGTTAACTTCTCGTGAAGGTGACTATGCTATCATCAGAATGCCTTCTGGAGAAACACGTAAAATACTTTCAGCTTGTAAAGCAACTGTAGGTAGTGTTGGTAACTCGGATCATGCACTTGAAAAATCAGGTAAAGCTGGTCGCTCTAGATGGCTTGGAAATCGTCCTCGTGTTAGAGGTGTAGTAATGAACCCTGTCGATCACCCCATGGGTGGTGGTGAAGGTCGTGCTTCAGGAGGACACCCAAGATCACGTAAAGGATTGTATTCTAAAGGTCTTAAAACAAGAGCTCCAAAGAAACATTCTTCTAAGTATATAATTGAAAGAAGAAAGAAGTAACCTGATTTAATTAAAAGAATTATGAGTCGTTCATTAAAAAAAGGCCCGTATATTAATGTTAAGCTTGAGAAAAAAGTTTTGGCTATGAATGAGTCAGGCAAGAAAGCTGTTGTTAAGACATGGGCAAGGGCTTCAATGATTTCACCTGATTTTGTAGGTCATACTATAGCTGTTCATAACGGAAATAAATTTATTCCTGTATATGTAACTGAAAATATGGTAGGTCATAAATTAGGAGAATTTGCTCTAACTCGTACTTTCCGTGGACACGGTGGTAACAAGAAGAGATAATCAAGCAAAAGCCAAAATTTATTCAACAAAAAAGAAACATTAATATAAAATGGGTAAGAGAAAAAGAATAGCAGCGGACGCTAGAAAAGAAGCTAAACAAGCAGTTTCTTTAGCTAAGTTGAACAACATTCCTACTTCGCCACGTAAAATGCGTTTAGTCGCAGACATGGTGAGAGGTATGGAAGCGTTTAGAGCTCTTGGCGTTTTGAAATTCTCAAATAAAGAAGCAGCTGCAAGAGTTGAGAAACTTTTGCGTTCTTCTATTGCTAACTGGGAAGCTAAAAATGAGCGTAAAGCTGAGAGTGGTGAACTTTATGTGTCTTCGATATATGTAGATGGAGGTGCGATGTTAAAAAGACTTCGTCCTGCTCCACAAGGTAGAGGTTACAGAATTCGTAAACGTTCGAATCATGTAACTATTACTGTTGATGCACTTAGTAATAAAAAACAAAATTAATTTAGCCAGATGGGACAAAAAATCAATCCGATAGCGAATCGTTTAGGTATAATAAGAGGATGGGATTCTAACTGGTATGGCGGCAACAACTACGGTGAGACTCTGCTAGAAGATAGCAAAATCCGTAAATACTTGAATGCTCGCCTGGCAAAAGCTAGTGTATCTCGCATAGTAATCGAAAGAACATTGAAACTTGTAACTATTACTGTATGTACTGCACGTCCCGGTATTATTATCGGAAAAGGTGGTCAAGAAGTAGACAAGTTAAAGGAAGAACTAAAGAAAATTACAGATAAAGATATTCAAATCAATATATTTGAAATCAAAAAACCTGAGTTGGATGCTGTAATCGTAGCTAATAATATCGCACGTCAAGTAGAAGGTAAAATCGCTTACCGTCGTGCAATCAAAATGGCTATCGCTTCAACTATCAGAATGGGTGCTGAAGGTATTAAAGTTCAAATCTCTGGACGTTTGAATGGGGCTGAAATGGCTCGTTCGGAAATGTACAAAGAAGGAAGAACTCCACTTCATACATTCCGTGCTGATATTGATTACGCACACGCTGAGGCTTTGACTAAAGTTGGTTTAATCGGAATCAAAGTATGGATTTGCCGTGGAGAAATCTATGGTAAGAAAGACCTTGCTCCATCATTTGTTGTATCTAAAGAACCGTCTTCTTCTCAAAATAGAGGTGGTGGCGATAATCGTAGATCGAACGATGGAAGAGGTTTCAAGAAAGGTAAGAGAAAATAAGAATTAAACATTTGAAAAAAGATGTTACAACCGAAGAAAACAAAATTTAGAAGACAGCAAAAAGGTCGCATGAAAGGTAATGCCCAAAGAGGCAACCAACTTGCTTTCGGTTCGTTCGGTATCAAGACCCTTGAGACCAAATGGATAACCGGACGTCAGATCGAAGCGGCTCGTATTGCTGTGACTCGTTACATGCAACGTCAAGGTCAGGTTTGGGTAAGAATTTTCCCAGATAAACCGATTACAAAGAAACCTGCTGAGGTGCGTATGGGTAAAGGTAAAGGTTCGCCAGAAGGATTTGTGGCACCTGTTACTCCAGGAAGAATGATTTTCGAAATCGAAGGTGTATCTTTTGAAGTTGCTAAAGAAGCATTACGCTTAGCTGCTCAAAAATTGCCAGTAACTACAAAATTTGTAGTACGCAGAGATTATGATTTAACTCAAAATTCTTAAGCACTATGAAGATTGCAGAAGTAAAAGACTTATCCGAAAAGGATTTAGCAGAAAGATTGGATGTTGAGAGATTGGCATTAGATCAATTAGTTTTGAACCACAGTGTGACTCCATTGGATAACCCTGCTAAGATTAAAGAAAAGCGCCGTGATATCGCTCGTATCTTGACAGTGTTGCGTCAAAGAGAAATAAATAAAAAGTAATAAGAGCTGATGGAAACTAGAAATTTAAGAAAAGAAAGAATCGGGGTCGTTTTCAGTAATAAAATGGATAAGACCGTTACTGTTGCTGTAAAATGGAAAGAAAAACACCCTATTTACGGGAAGTTCGTTAATAAAACGAAGAAATTTCATGCTCATGATGAAAAAAACGAGTGTAATATCGGTGATACTGTAAGAATCATGGAGACTCGTCCTTTGAGCAAAACTAAAAGATGGAGATTAATCGAAATAATCGAAAGGGCTAAATAAAATGATACAACAAGAATCAAGATTAGCAGTAACGGATAACAGTGGAGCTAGAGAAGCTCTATGTATCCGCGTACTAGGAGGCACAAGAAGACGCTATGCATCTGTTGGAGATATAATAGTAGTTGCTATCAAAAGTGTGATCCCTTCAAGTGATGTTAAGAAAGGTGCAGTAACTAAAGCAATGGTTGTACGTACTAGAAAAGAAGTACGTAGAGCTGACGGATCATATATCCGTTTTGATGACAATGCGTGTGTATTGTTGAATGCTGCCGGTGAAATCAGAGGAACTCGTATTTTCGGACCAGTAGCAAGAGAATTGCGATCGGTGAATATGAAGATTGTTTCTTTAGCACCAGAGGTACTTTAATCTAAATAAATCTAGACGGTAATGAGTAAGTTACATATAAAGAAAGGTGACATCGTTTATGTGAACACCGGTACAGACAAAGGTAAGACAGGTCGCGTTGTTAAAGTCATTATTGACAAACAACGTGCCATTGTTGAAGGTCTGAACATGGTATCTAAGCATACTAAGCCTAATGCAAAAAATCCTCAAGGAGGTATTGAGAAAGTAGAAGCTCCTATTCATATTTCTAATTTGAATGTGGTAGATCCTGAATCAGGAAAACCAACAAGAATTGGACGTAAGGAATTGAATGGTAAGCTAGTGCGTTATTCTAAAAAAACAGGGAAGGAGATTAAATAATGAGCAATACAACAACTCTTAAAA
This sequence comes from Dysgonomonas sp. GY617, assembly GCF_015233815.1. Lineage (NCBI taxonomy): Bacteria > Pseudomonadati > Bacteroidota > Bacteroidia > Bacteroidales > Dysgonomonadaceae > Dysgonomonas > Dysgonomonas sp. GY617. The sequence goes on along the minus strand of NZ_JADCLR010000014.1, from coordinate 60,917 downwards.
CAGAATATAAAGATCGTATTGTTTCTTCTCTGATGAAAGAATTCGGTTATAAATCACCAATGCAAGTGCCTGTTCTTAAAAAGATTGTTATCAATCAAGGTTTAGGAATAGCAGTTGCCGATAAAAAGATCATCGAAACAGCAATCAACGAGTTGACTGCTATCACTGGTCAAAAAGCTGTAGCAACAGTATCTAAGAAAGATATTTCGAACTTTAAGTTGCGTAAAAAAATGCCTATTGGTGTAATGGTTACATTGCGTCATTATCAGATGTACGAATTTTTGGAAAGACTTGTAAAAGTGGCTCTTCCTCGTATTCGTGACTTCAAAGGTATCGAAAGCAAACTTGATGGGCGTGGTAACTATACATTAGGTATACAAGAGCAAATCATTTTCCCTGAAATTAATATCGATTCGATTAGTAAGATTCTGGGAATGAATATTACCTTTGTAACTTCTGCAAAAACAGATGAAGAAGGGTATGCTCTTTTGAAAGAATTTGGTTTACCATTTAAGAACGCAAAAAAAGAATTGATATAAGATGGCAAAAGAATCAATGAAAGCCCGTGAGGTTAAAAGAGCAAAATTAGTAGCTAAATATGCAGCTAAAAGAGCTCAGTTGAAGTCTGAAGGAGATTACGAAGCACTTCAAGCTCTGCCAAAGAATGCGTCTCCAGTTCGTCTACATAACAGATGTAGTATGACTGGTCGTCCAAAAGGGTATTTACGCCAATTTGGAATTTCTCGTATTCAATTCAGAGAAATGGCTTCTAAAGGCTTAATACCAGGTATCAAGAAAGCTAGCTGGTAATACAACGAAATTTTTTTTAGAATTAAATATTGTCCCGGGTTCGGGATTAATTTAAATCATTTTATAATGACAGATCCAATAGCAGATTATTTGACGCGCTTGAGAAATGCAATCCTTGCAAAGCACAGAGTGGTAGAAATACCAGCGTCAAATTTGAAAAGAGAAATTACTAAAATTCTCTTTGAAAAAGGCTACATACTTAACTATAAGTTTGTAGAAGAAGGTCCTCAAGGCTCTATAAAAATAGCTTTGAAATATGACCCCGTAAATAAAGTGAATGCGATTAAGAAATTAATTCGTATCTCAACTCCAGGTCTTCGTAAGTATACAGGATACAAAGAGATGCCAAGAGTACTTAACGGTCTTGGTATAGCTGTATTGTCTACCTCTCAAGGTATTATGACTGACAAAGAAGCTCGCGGTTTGAAAGTGGGTGGAGAAGTTTTATGTTATGTTTATTAATTAAGAGGAGGTATACTATGTCAAGAATTGGAAAATTACCTATTACTATCCCTGCGGGAGTTACCGTAAGTGTGGATAAAGACAATTTAGTTACTGTAAAAGGAGCTAAAGGTGAATTAACTCAAAGTGTAAATCCTGATATCAAAGTTTCTGTCGACGGTGAAGTGTTGACGGTTACTCGTCCAACTGACGAAAAAGAGCACCGTGCTTTGCATGGTCTTTACAGATCGTTAATAAATAACATGGTTATTGGAGTTTCTGAAGGATATCGTAAAGAGTTAGAATTAGTAGGGGTTGGTTACCGTGCATCTAATGCAGGGCAACAATTAGACCTTTCTCTAGGTTATACTCACAACATTCATATGTTGTTACCAAAAGAGATAATCATAGAAACTAAATCTGAGAGAAACAAGAATCCTCTAATCATTTTAGAATCTTGCGATAAAGAGCTTATTGGTATGGTGTGTGCTAAAATCCGTTCATTCCGTAAACCAGAGCCTTATAAAGGTAAAGGTATTCGTTTTGTTGGTGAAGTTATACGTCGTAAGTCTGGTAAGTCGGCAGGTAAATAATTTACGTAAACTGTAAAAATCATGACAACGAAGACAGATAGAAGAAATAAGATAAAGTTAGATGTACGTAGTAAAATACAAGGTACAACTGAACGTCCACGTTTAACAGTTTTCAGAAGTAACAAGCAAATTTATGCTCAAGTTATTGATGATTTAACTGGAAAAACTTTAGCTTCTGCTTCTTCTCTTAAAATCGGAGATAAAGCTCCTAAAAAAGAGATGGCAGCAAAAGTAGGTGAACTAGTAGCTAAGGCTGCTCAAGAAGCAGGCGTAACATCTGTAGTATTTGACCGAAATGGTTATTTATATCACGGTAGAGTTAAAGAAATGGCAGATGCTGCCCGTAAAGGTGGACTTAAATTTTAATACAAATGGCAGGAATTAATAATAAAGTAAAATCGACCAACGATATCGAATTGAAAGACAGATTGGTGGCTATCAATCGCGTTACAAAAGTAACAAAGGGTGGTCGTACATTCAGTTTCGCTGCTATCGTCGTTGTAGGTAACGAAGATGGTATAGTTGGTTGGGGCTTAGGTAAAGCCGGCGAGGTAACTACAGCCATTGCTAAAGGTGTTGAAGCTGCTAAGAAAAACCTGATAAAAGTTCCAGTATTAAAAGGAACTATACCTCACGAACAACTTGCTCGTTTTGGTGGATCAGAAGTTTTCATCAAACCAGCTTCTCCTGGTACAGGAGTAAAAGCAGGTGGTGCGATGCGCGCCGTGCTTGAAAGTGTTGGTGTAACTGACGTTCTTGCGAAGTCTAAAGGTTCTTCTAACCCTCACAACCTTGTGAAGGCTACAATTGAAGCTTTAGGTGAACTAAGAGATGCTTATACTGTTGCTCAAAACAGAGGAGTATCTATGGCGAAAGTGTTTAAAGGTTAATTTGCAAGAAAATCAAAATTATGGCAACTATTAAAATTAAACAAGTTAGAAGCAGAATCAATAGCCCTATAGATCAAAAGAGAACATTAGATGCTCTAGGGTTGAGAAAATTGAATAGAGTGGTTGAACACGTAGATAATCCAGCGGTTAGAGGGATGATCGAAAAAGTAAAGCACTTAGTTTCTATAGTAGAGTAATAATCTAGTAAAAGATAAAAAATCTAAGCATATGAATTTATCGAATTTAAAACCTGCTGAAGGTTCTACTAAAACAAGAAAAAGAATTGGTCGTGGTACTGGTTCTGGTTTGGGTGGTACTTCAACAAGAGGTCATAAAGGTGCTAAGTCTAGATCGGGTTATTCAAAGAAGATCGGTTTTGAAGGAGGTCAAATGCCTATTCAACGTCGTCTTCCTAAATATGGTTTTAAAAATATCAATCGTATAGAATACAAACCTATTAATTTGAATGTACTTCAAGATTTGGCTGATGCTCAAAAACTAACAAAAATTGATATTCAGACCCTGATCAACGCTGGTTTTGTTTCATCTAAGCACTTAGTGAAGATTTTAGGTAATGGAGCATTAACTGTAAAGTTAGATGTTGAAGCTCATTCTTTCTCTAAGTCAGCAGAAGCTGCTATTACAGCAGTAGGTGGAACCGCAACAAAACTGAAGTAAGATGGGATTTGTAAAAACAATAGAAAATATATGGAAGATTGAGGATCTGCGCAAACGGATTCTCACTACTTTCTTTTTCGTAGTGATCTATCGTTTTGGTACACATGTAGTGTTGCCGGGCGTAAATCCAGCGGATTTGGAAGCTCTTCGCCATAGTGCGTCCGGAGGATTGTTAGGCTTGCTTGACATGTTCTCTGGTGGTGCTTTTGCAAACGCTTCTATTTTTGCATTGGGTATTATGCCTTATATCTCAGCTTCGATTGTAATCCAGCTGTTGGGTATAGCGCTTCCGTACTTTCAAAAACTACAAAAAGAAGGAGAAAGTGGACGTAATAAGCTTAACCAATATACCCGTTATCTGACATTAGTAATACTTCTTTTCCAAGGACCAGCCTATTTATTAGGTGCTTTGGGAGGAGCTGCTCCTGGCGGATTCTGGAGTTTTCTATTGCCTTCAACCATAATTCTGGCAGGGGGTAGTATGTTTGTACTATGGTTAGGTGAGCGTATTACAGATAAAGGTATTGGAAACGGTATTTCGTTTATAATACTTGTTGGTATCATCGCCCGATTGCCTCATGCCTTAGTTGGAGAGTTTACGTCTCGTCTAAGTGACAGTGCTGGTGGTTTGATCGTATTTTTGCTTGAAATGGTATTCTTACTGTTTGTTATTGCAATGGCAATACTTCTTGTACAAGGTACTCGTAAGATACCAGTACAGTACGCAAAACGTATCGTTGGTAATAAACAATATGGTGGTGCACGTCAGTACATCCCATTGAAAGTGAATGCTGCCAACGTGATGCCTATCATTTTTGCTCAAGCAATTATGTTTATCCCTGTTGCTGTTGCCGGATTTTCTACTGCAGATAAATCTGGATGGTTCATGCGTTCTATGACTGATAACACCAGTTGGTTATATTGCCTTATATTTGCTCTATTAATTATAGCATTTACATGGTTTTATACTGCGGTTACTATCAATCCAATACAAATGGCTGATGAATTGAAAAGAAATAATGGATTTATTCCAGGTATTAAACCCGGAAAGAAAACGGCTGATTATATCGATACTATTATGTCTCGTATAACTCTACCCGGTTCATTATTTTTAGCTCTTGTTGCTATCCTACCTGCTTTTGCAAGTTTAATTGGTATTAGTAAGGAATTCTCTCACTTTTTTGGTGGTACTTCTTTATTGATTTTGGTTGGGGTAGTATTGGATACTTTACAACAAATTGAAAGTCACTTGTTGATGAGACATTATGACGGTTTGTTAAAGTCAGGTAGAATAAAAGGTCGTTCAGGCTCGATTGCGGCATATTAAGTAAGTTTAGTATAGATCAATGATTTTCCTAAAAACAGAAGAAGAAATAGAATTAATGCGTGAGAGTAACCGCTTGGTTGGGATGACTCTAGGCGAACTTGCCAAACATATCAAACCAGGGGTTACTACTTTGCATTTGGATAAAATAGCTGAAGAATTTATCAGAAGTCATGGAGCAATTCCATCTTTTAAAGGCTATAAAGGTGCACCAGGTACATTTGATTTTACAGGAAGTATATGTGCTTCGGTTAATGATGTTGTAGTTCATGGTATACCTGGAGGTTATGTTCTTCAAGACGGAGATATAATATCTGTTGATTGCGGAACTGAGAAGAATGGTTTTTGTGGAGATTCAGCCTATACTTTTGCTGTAGGGGAGGTATCGGAAGAAGCTAAGGCTTTGTTAAGAACCACAAAAGAATCTCTATATAAAGGTATAGAAAAAGCCATCGAAGGTAATCGTGTCGGAGATGTTGGTGAAGCCATTCAGACTTATTGCGAAAAACTACGATATTCGGTAGTGCGTGAATTAGTTGGTCATGGTATTGGACGCAAAATGCATGAAGCACCTGAAGTTCCAAATTATGGAAGAAGAGGTACTGGTCCTTTGTTAAAGAAGGGTATGTGTATAGCTATTGAGCCAATGATTAACCAAGGAAGCAAGAATGTTGTCTTTGAAAGTGATGGCTGGACAGTAAGAACAAAGGATAGAAAATTATCAGCACATTTCGAGCATACAGTTTCGATTCGTGAGGGTAAAGCAGATATCTTATCGACGTTCGAATTTATTGAGGCTGTACTAGGAAATAACGGAATCTAAATTAATTTTTATGGCTAAACAAGCATCAATAGAACAAGATGGCGTAATTATAGAGGCATTGTCTAACGCAATGTTTCGTGTAGAGTTAGAAAATGGACATGAGATTACTGCTCATATTTCGGGGAAAATGCGAATGCACTATATTAAAATATTACCCGGCGATAAAGTAAGAGTTGAAATGTCTCCATATGATTTGACTAAAGGTCGAATCTCTTTCAGATACAAATAAAAAAACAAAATATGAAAGTAAGAGCATCATTAAAAAAGCGTACTGCTGACTGTAAGATCGTCAGAAGAAAAGGTCGCTTATATGTAATAAACAAAAAAAACCCTAAGTATAAACAACGTCAGGGATAATTTACTAATTTTGCAAAAATAATCTAGTATATGGCTATAAGAATAGTTGGTGTCGATTTACCGCAAAATAAGAGAGGCGAAATTGCCTTGACATATATATATGGTATCGGACGTAGTAGTTCTAATAAAATTTTAGAACAAGCAGGTGTTGATAGAGATCTTAAAGTGAAAGATTGGACAGACGAACAAGCTGGTACAATCCGTGAATTAATTTCAAGCCAATTTAAGGTTGAAGGAGATTTGAGATCAGAAGTTCAATTGAACATCAAGCGCCTAATGGATATCGGTTGCTACCGTGGTATCCGTCATCGTATTGGTTTGCCTCTTAGAGGACAAGGTACTAAAAACAATGCTCGTACACGCAAGGGCAAAAAGAAAACTGTTGCAAACAAGAAAAAGGCTACAAAATAATAGTTTGATATGGCAAAAAAAACAGTCGCAGCTAAGAAGAGAAACGTTAAGGTTGATGCAAACGGACAAGTTCATGTGCATTCTTCATTTAACAATATTATTATTTCGATTACAAACAGCGAAGGTCAAGTGATCAGCTGGTCGTCGGCAGGTAAAATGGGTTTTAGAAGTTCTAAGAAAAATACCCCTTATGCAGCTCAGATGGCAGCGTCAGATTGTGCTAAAGTAGCATATGACTTAGGCTTGAGAAAAGTTAAAGTGTTTGTAAAAGGTCCTGGTAACGGACGTGAGTCTGCAATCCGCACAATACATGGTGCAGGTATAGAGGTGTCAGAAATAGTTGACGTTACTCCACTTCCTCACAATGGTTGTCGTCCTCCAAAACACAGAAGAGTTTAATCCCAATTTCTAAGTAGAAACATGAGTTGTGATTGATTGCAAGTAACCCTCTCTGTAATCGCGGCTGCACAATTCTCGCTTCTTTTTAATGTTTTAATTTAAAAAAAATGGCAAGATATACAGGACCAAAATCAAGAATAGCCCGTAAATTCGGTGAGCCTATCTTCGGACCGGATAAAGTTCTTTCTAGAAAGAATTATCCTCCGGGACAACATGGTAATGGTAGAAAGAAAAAGACTTCTGAATATGGTATTCAGTTGCGTGAAAAACAAAAAGCTAAATATACTTACGGAGTATTGGAAAAACAATTCCGTAACTTATTTGAAAAAGCTGCAAGTGCACGTGGTATAACAGGTGAGGTTCTATTACAATTCCTAGAATCAAGACTTGACAATGTTGTATTCCGCTTGGGTATAGCTCCTACAAGAGCTGCTGCTCGTCAGTTGGTTTCACACCGTCATATCTTAGTTGATGGAAAAATTGTAAATATTCCATCATACTCTGTAAAACCAGGGCAAATAATAGCTGTTCGTGAGAAATCAAAATCTTTAGAGGTTATTGATAATGCTTTATCAGGATTTAATCATAGTAAATATCCATGGATAGAGTGGGATAACTCTACTAAATCAGGAAAGTATTTACATTTACCTGAAAGAGCAGATATTCCAGAGAACATAAAAGAACAGTTGATAGTAGAATTGTATTCTAAAGATTAATTTCATGGCGATATTAGCATTTCAAAAACCCGATAAAGTATTGATGTTAGAAGCGGACAACTTCTTCGGTAAGTTCGAATTTCGTCCGTTGGAACCTGGCTACGGTATTACTGTAGGTAATGCTCTTCGCCGTATTCTCCTTTCTTCACTTGAAGGTTTTGCTATTACCTCTATTAAAATTGATGGTGTTGAGCATGAATTTGCTACAGTACCAGGAGTTATAGAGGATGTAACAAATATAATCCTGAATCTGAAAAAAGTTCGATTTAAACAAATAGTCGAAGAAATAGAGAATGAGAAAGTAAGCATTACTATTTCGGGTTCGGAAGTGTTCAAAGCTGGAGATATAGGTAAGCATTTATCTGGATTTGAAGTTTTAAATCCCGAACTGGTGGTTTGCCACTTAGATCCAAGTGCGAATCTTCAAATTGAGTTGACCATTAACAAAGGTCGTGGATACGTTCCCGCAGACGAGAATCGTAGTCTTTCCGATGATGTTAATGTAATCGCAATTGACTCTATCTATACTCCGATCCGTAATGTAAAATACTCTATCGAGAACTATCGTGTAGAGCAAAAAACGGATTACGAAAAATTAGTGATAGAAATATCGACTGATGGATCTATACATCCAAAAGATGCACTGAAAGAAGCTGCAAAAATCCTTATTCACCACTTCATGTTGTTCTCTGACGAGAAAATCCTGTTGGAACAAACTGAAACTGATGGTAATGAGGAATTTGATGAAGAAATACTTCACATGCGCCAATTGTTGAAGAGCAAGTTAGTAGATATGAACCTTTCGGTTCGTGCTCTAAACTGTTTGAAATCGGCAGAAGTAGAAACTTTAGGAGAGCTTGTTCAGTTCAATAAGAATGACCTTCTTAAATTCCGTAACTTTGGTAAGAAATCTCTTACCGAGTTAGATGAATTACTAGATAGTCTGAACCTTTCTTTTGGCATGGATATTTCCAAATATAAATTAGATAAAGATTAATAAGCGATGAGACATAATAAAAAATTTAATCACTTAGGTCGTACTAATACGCATAGAAATGCCATGTTATCTAACATGTGTGCTTCTTTAATTATGCATAAGCGTATTTTTACAACTGTGGCAAAGGCTAAAGCTTTAAGAAAAGTTATTGAGCCTATAATTACTAAATCAAAGGAAGATACTACTCACTCAAGACGTTTAGTATTCCAAGATCTTCAAAGTAAGACAGCTGTAACAGAATTGTTCCAAAATGTATCTGTAAAGATAGCAGATCGTCCAGGTGGATATACTCGTATTATCAAAACTGGAAATCGTTTGGGTGACAATGCTTCAATGTGTTTTATTGAATTAGTAGACTATAACGACAATATGTTGAAAGAAACTGCTAAAGCTGCAGCTAAACCTAAGACACGTCGTTCTAAAAAGAAAGCTGATGAAGGTACAGAAGTAGCTTCTGAAGTGAAAGAACCTAAAGCTAAAGCGCCAAAAGCAGCTAAAGCTAAAGTGGAAGGTGAAGACAAAAAGACTGAAGAATAATAATAAGATATTACTCTTTTATAAAAGCACTCTCATTTATGAGAGTGCTTTTTTTGTTTAAATTATTCTTTTCTAAACAAAAACAAAACTGTGATAAGAGGTTTTGCTGACAGCATTAAGGGGAGAAGTTGAGATAATAATTATATACTAGAATAGATTTGCTTTAAGCGATTATAATCACTTAACTCTAAGGGATGCTAATTTCGTGAGATAATAGACATAGGAGCTCTATTGTGTGTGAATCTTGAGTATTCACGACTAGTCTCAATAGATGTTCTAAAATTTAATTAAGAATATTTACAAAAATCTCCTACCTTATTGGGATATGCTGTTATATAGCGAATAATAATCCTCCAAGAAGACCTAATATTAAGCCTAAAACACTGCTAAATATCGTGATTAATATTGTTTTAAAAATACTAATAAAGAGATGATTATTAAATGTTTGATGGAATGCCCATGCAAAATATAAGAAAGATACAATAGTTGGGAGAAAAAAGTAAAGAGATATTGATATATAACTGAAAGGAAGACATATTATTAATAGTATGATTTGAAAGCCGATCAGATAAGCATTGATAACTAGATGTTCAAAATAGTTATACTTGCTTTTAAATAATAAGTATGACAATAATGCATAAAATGGAATAAGTAAATATGTCGTTAATGCATAATGTTTATATAACCAATCAAAGGCTATGTCAGTTATTTTCTGTGATTGAGATGTGTCATTTAAAATTTGAATCTCAGGATAAATATGTAAATAATGGCTTAGCAAACCATATATAGTTGCTAGAATAGTTACAAAGGCAAATGGTTTGAAATAACTAGCTCTCTTACCCGAAAGATATTCAGTTAAGGTCTTTCCTGGTCTTAGAGCCAATTCTTTTATTGTATATAATATACCTTTGTCAACATGAAATATGCTATGTTGAATTTCATGAACTAGGTATTGTAAATTGATGCGATGAGTATTCATTAATTGCCCACAAGAAGGGCAATATTTGCTATCTGATTGGTTATTGCAATTTTTACAATTCACTATATTCATTGTTATTATTGGCGCTAAGTTTACTTTATTAGAGTTGGATGGTCTGAGAAAGCTAACAATTCTTTATCTCCACGACTATCTCCGTAAGCATATAGAACATACTCATCTCGGTTTGGATATTGGGCTATTAGACGATTTATTTTCTCTTGTCCATAGCAGTTCTTAGAGCTGAACACTCCTTCAATTATGTTGCTTTTGACTTCAATTTCAGTGCCAAGAACAGTTTTAATATTTATTTCTGAAGCCCAAGGTTTTATCCAATTTACTATGGAGGCACTTATAATAATAACAATATGATTCTGAGCTTGGTGCCATTTAATCTTTTCTAAGATCTCAGGTCTGACAATCTCTTTTATTCGTTTAGCATAGTCTATGCTAACTTTATTGAACTCCTGAATACTCTTGTCTTTGAAAAAATAAGAAAAGAGCTTTTGTTTTGCTATATCGTTTCTTGTAAAGCCTAATTTGTATGATATGAGTATTGGAGATAATATAATCAACCCTTTAAGTAAGTTGTGTTTTCCTATATAGAATCTAATGAAATCGAACAATGTATCTTTAGTGGTTATTGTTCCATCAAAATCAAAGGCTGCTATTGTTTTATTCTGTAATGACATTATTAAAGAGGCTTTAATATTGATATTGTAATGAAAGATATTATCCAGCATAGAATATCTATTTGCAAGAAACGATCCTTGAGGACTAGTTTAGTGGGGCTATCTCCTTTCTTTTCTACAAAAATAGCTTGAAGATATCTGAATAGTCCAAGTATTACAAATAGTGATGTAATATACATGTATTCACCATTTCGAACAACGATTTCAGGTGATATAGTATACATAATATAGCTAAATATAATAATAGTTACAATTGTAATAATCATTGTATTTAGAAATTCAAGGTTGTAGCCTGATATACTTTTGCGTAATTCTTGTCCAGTCTCGCTGTATATTAAAACATCATTGCGTCTTTTTCCTAATACTAACAATAGAGCCAAAAGGAAGGTTAAAATAATGAGCCAATGCGATAATATAATTGAAGTAACAATGCTTCCAATAAAGAGTCTGATAACAAATCCTATGGCAACAATTGTAACATCAATTATAGCGATTTGTTTTAATTTGAAGCAATAACAGATGTTTAATAAGAAATAGAAAGCCAATAGTGACGATGCAGTATAATCTTCTAAAACAAATAAATAAATTGAGAATCCTGAAATTACAAGAAGTAGACATGCGATAAAGGCATTCCTTATACTAATTGTTCCTGCAGCAAGTGGACGATTCTTTTTTGTAGGGTGCTGTTGATCAAGATGAATGTCTTTCCAGTCATTAATTATATATATTGAACTAGCAATCAGAGAGAAACCAATGAACGCGTAAAATGCGTTTACTATCGCTTCTATATTATAAAAATTAAAAGAAAAGAAGATCGGAGCAAATATGAAGAAGTTCTTAATCCATTGATGAGCACGAAGTAGCTTAAGATATGTATAAAGAGATTGAATCATTTTCTATTTATATTATTAGTTAGAGACATAATTTAAAATGCTAAAATACATCTAATTGATCAATTTAGATTATTATTCAGATACTAATATAATTACTAGGATATATTTCTTAGATCAACAGGATAGTGACTTTTCGCTAAATTTATAAATTCGAGTAAGGATTGAGTGTTATTTATTAATAGAACGATACACATCATAGTTAATAGAATCAGATAAGCTTTAGACCACTTATTCCCTAATGAGGAGTATAGCCAACCAAGTAGTAGTGGAATAACATATATCCAATGTCCTCCATAGATATAAGGCTCAGACGCTCCATATTTTAGGATAATATGTATAAGTATGTCTACGGAAAATAGAGATGCTATTAAAAGAACTGTCTTATTATGCCTATTTCTAATAATAGAGATTAATAGTAGTAGTACCAATACAGATATGAATATATATTGCCATACTTGATTAAGAAATTTGACCTCTATAAGCTGTAAAGGATAGCTTATCCATTCTAATTGAACAGTTCTAGCATAGAGCTCAGAGAATATAATAGGTGTACCAATAAAAGATGCAAGATACTCTAAGTAGGGTGTGTTGTTTTGCTCTGTAGACACATATTTTAATCTGGTATCTACTTCATTTAATAAATTAATATTATTGACAAAGAGATATAGGATGGCTGCAATAAATAGAATAGATGCTATAATTCCGATCTTTCTAAAAATGAAATGTAATTTATCTTTAGTAAATAAGATTGGAATTATGCCTTTTATTGAGTTTGTTATGGTTATTCCACCTAAAATAATTGTAAAAATTAAGTTGGGTAGAAGTCTAACTTGCTTATTTGTGACAATGCAATGTGAATAATAATAAACCATAAAACTCAATAGAAATATAGATATAGTATATGTCTCAGTTGTAAAGCTTAAAATCAAATTTGTGAAAAAGATACTATAAAATACAATCAGTGGATATACAATATAGCCTTTTAAGCTAACAATCTCTTTGAGATATCTATATACATATATAATAGACATAGATATGAGACAATTACATAACATCGTTAGTATGTATGTTTTGATTTTGTAATTTCCGACTAAAACCGTGATATTGTCGAGAATGTATATAATCGGGACACAAAATAACTTAAGAAGAGGATGAATACTGTTCTGATAGCTTTTTCCCTGATGGAATATAAAACCGGCATCAAAGCTAAAATAAAGATCACATTGTTTTAAAGAATAATCTTGTATTGATGTTCCATGAGCAATCATAAATCCAAAGAATCCATAGAAAGAAAAGAGAAATATGAAGAGTATTATTTCTTTTTTATCTTTAGGAAGCAATAAATTTAGAATGTTCTTTATTTGTTCAAAATTTGCTGTCCAGTTCCATTTTTCTAATAGTGCTGACATATTAATTAATTTGTCCTTCAACTTGCAGGGAAGAGTTCTTGTGCAAGCTTAATGAAAGTATTCATTTGAGTAATATTATTGACACAAAGAGCAATGAATAGTAAGGATAATAGGATTTCTAAAGCTTTTTGTTGAGCAGTCTTCAAAGATTTGTATAGCCATCCAATTAATACGGGAATAATAAAGATCCAATGTCCGCCATATATTATTCCTTCATTAATTCCATATTTCATGATAACATGTATAAATATATCTACCATAAAAAATAATATAGGGATGTATATTAATTTGTTTTTATAGTTTAAGATACTCCCTCCAATCATAAATATAAATATTAATGATACTATTAGGTATTGCCACCACCCCGTGTAAAAATCTGTAGAAATAACTTCAATAGGTCCTCCATAATAACCTGATTTTATAATTTCAGGAAAGAGGATAGCTGCGCCCCAAAAGAAATCAATAATGTACTTATAAACAAGAGTTGAATCAATAATAAAAAGATCGAGTCGGTTCTGAATATTCGAGAAAATATTCTCTTTGATTTCTAGGACAATAAGTATAGATATGAATATGGCACTGATTATCGAAACTCTTTTTATGATTAACTTTAGATCATTAGGAATAAATAAAATAGGAATTAAGCCTTTTACAAAATTAGTAATTGTTATTCCTCCTAATGATATTGCAAGTATAATATTTATAGAGAAAGGAGTTGCTAATTGATTTTTAATTCTATACGAATAGTAATATAAGCTAAATGTGAGAAGGAATAATGAATATGTGTACGATTCGAATGTAAATGATAAGATTATAAGTGTGGATGTAGTTGCATAAAAAGAGATCAGAAGATATGTAATATAGCCATTTAAGTTTATAATCTCTTTTAGATAACGATATATATAGATAATGGATGAGCTAACTAAATATGTGCAAACTAATACAAGAAAAAGAGCCTTAGCTTTAACTGTTGCGAATATTAAATTAAATATAATCCCAACATAAATAATTGGAAACGTAAATAATGCCATTAGAGGATGACCCTCTAAATTTTGAAATCCATGATGAGATATTAGAGCATTATCAAAAGAAAAATATGCATCGGTTTTTACTGTTGGTTGGTCTGTTATATTTGTAGCTAAAGCCATGAATGTGGCTAATGATCCATAAATTAAAAAGAAAACAATAAAAAGAGTAACTTCAGATTTACCTCTTGGGAAAAATAATCTGAACATTTTCTTTAGTTGAGCTAAGTCTTCTTTATAATTCCAACTCTTTAAAAGTGATAGCATATTGTGGTGTGTAAAAATAGTGCAGCAGAATATATTGATTCTGCTGCAAAATATTTGTTTCTTTAAAATTCAGCGTTGTGTGGCGTTCGAGGGAACGGTATTACATCTCTAATGTTAGCCATACCAGTAACGAATAGCATGAGACGTTCAAATCCAAGCCCGAATCCGGCATGAGGAGCTGTTCCAAATTTACGGGTTTCTAAATACCACCATATCGGATCTGCATTCATTTCTGTTTCTTTGATACGATTCATTAGTTTGTCGTAATCCGCTTCACGTTCAGATCCGCCAATTATTTCTCCAATTTTCGGGAATAAAACATCCATTCCACGAACAGTTTTGCCATCTTCATTTTGTTTCATGTAGAATGACTTGATCTCTTTTGGATAATCAGTCAAAATTACGGGACATTTGAAATGTTGCTCTACCAAATAACGTTCGTGTTCTGATTGAAGGTCGGCACCCCAATAGACAGGAAATTCGAATTTATGCTTACTTTCCTCTAAGATCTTAACTCCTTCGGTGTATGTCAAGCGAATAAATTTATTATTGGTAACGAAGTTTAATCTATCAATTAATTCTTTGTCATATTTATCGGCTAAGAAAGCAATATCATCTTTACAATTCTCAAGCGCATATTTGATTAGATATTGTAAGAAGTCTTCAGCTAAATCCATGTTATCGTTGATATCATAGAATGCTACTTCCGGCTCTATCATCCAGAATTCGGCAAGATGTCGAGGAGTATTAGAGTTCTCTGCACGGAATGTAGGGCCAAAGGTGTATATAGCACCTAATGCCATAGCTCCTAGTTCACCTTCTAATTGTCCTGAAACTGTAAGATTAGTCTGACGTCCGAAGAAATCCTGACTGTAGTCTACTGCACCAGTTTCGGTACGAGGTGTATTATTGAAATCTAATGTGGTTGCTTGAAACATTGAACCCGCACCTTCAGCATCAGACGCTGTAATAATAGGCGTATGCAGGTAATAAAATCCATGATCATTAAAATATTTATGGATAGCAAATGACATGTGGTGACGCATACGAAGGATTGCTCCAAAAGTATTTGTTCTGGGGCGCAAGTGTGCAATTTCACGAAGATATTCTAAAGACGGACCATTCTTTTGTTTTTGTAATGGATATTCTTCAGGATCGGCAATACCATAGATCTCTATTTCTTTAGCTTGTATTTCGCAATTTTGTCCTTGTCCTTGTGATGCTACTAAGGTTCCAACTACATGGATACATGCTCCGGTAGTTATCTTTTTTAGTATATCCTCATTAAATAGCTCATTATCTGCAACTACTTGTATATTATTGATTGTAGAACCATCATTTAAATGTATAAAGCTTACAAATTTGTTGCCTCTTCGGGTACGTACCCATCCTTTGGCACTTACGGTTGCTCCAAAATCATCTCTGCGGAGCAAGTCTGAAATTTTAGTTCTACGAATTGTTTCCATTTTTAATTTAAGTTTGTCCTAAACTAGGGTTATAAGTTCTCTAAAATATGTATTGCTGCGTTTTGCATGTATAGCCATCTCTGTCATTATACATGCAAAAGCAGCAACAAGGTTTGTTACCTTATACTATTGTTTATTCGAATGCACCCATGCGGAGCATGTTTACTTCCGATTCAGTTAAATATCTCCATCGACCACGTGTTACATTTTTCTTGGTAAGTCCAGCAAAATATACACGATCTAATTTTAGCACCTGATATCCTAATTTTTCGAATATACGACGTACTATACGATTTCTTCCTGAGTGAATTTCGATTCCTACTTCATCAAGTACATCTTCTCCAACGTAAGCGATCGAATCTGCATGAATTTCTCCATCATCAAGCATAATACCGTCAGCAATAGCTTGCATATCTTCTATGGCCACTTCGCGGTCTAATCTTACTTGATAAATCTTTTTCTTTACATATTTTGGATGCATTAGCTTAGAAGCTAAATCGCCATCATTAGTAAGTAGTAATACTCCGGTAGTGTTTCTATCAAGACGACCTACAGGGTAAATACGTTCAGGACATGCTCCTTTTACTAAATCCATAACAGTTTTTCTGTTTTGTGGATCGTCAGAAGTTGTCACCGTGTTTTTAGGTTTGTTTAGAAGTACATAAACTTTACTTTCTAGACGAACTGGTTTGTCTTGGAAAGTAACAGTGTCACCTCTTTTTACTTTAGCTCCTAATTCTGATACAAGTTCTCCGTTAACTCTTACTACACCGGCTGTAATGAACGAGTCGGCTTCGCGACGAGAACATACACCTGCATTAGCTAAGTATTTATTTAAACGGATTGGTGTTTCTGGATCTAAATTTTCTTTGTATTTAACAGGTTTAAATAACTGTTTAGGTCCCTTAGATCTGTTTTGAGAATCGCCAGATCTTTGATCTCTGTCATAAGGTCTGCGATTATTGTCTCTTGACTGATAAGAACTGTTTCTACGGTCTCCCGAGTTATAATTACCACCCCTGTCTCCGCCCGCATTGTAATTACTTCTTCTTTCTCCTGAATTGTAGTTGCCACCTCTGTCTCCGCCAGAATTGTAGTTGCTACGTCTGTCATCGGAATTGTAATTACTTCTTCTTTCTCCAGAGTTGTAATCACTACGTCTATCATCCGCATTATAGTTGCTGCGTCTGTCGTCAGAGTTATTATTATCCCGGTTAATCACAGGGCGAGTATCGCCTACACGAGGACGTTTTTTCTTCGCTTCACTCTGATTATTCTTGTTAAGAGACGGTTTATTTGATGATGAGTAACCATCTCGGCTTTCATTATCTCTGTCTGTAATCATCTGTAATAAGATTTAAATTTTAATCAATCAATTAATTATAATAGCCTCGCGGCTATTTGAGTTATACTCCAGTATATGTATGAGGCGTTATTTTCCTTAATTCTTCTTTTATTTCGTCACTAACAGATAGTCCATTAATGAAATTAGAGATAGAAGTCATTGTAATAGCCTCATTGGTACGAGTCAATTCTTTAAGAGCTTCGTATGGTTTTGGATATCCTTCACGACGCAATATAGTTTGTATTCCTTCAGCCACCACTGCCCAGTTTTTCTCTAGATCGTTATCTAAAGCATCTTTATTTAAGAGTAACTTTCCTAATCCTTTAAGTGTACTTTGCAATGAGATAATAATGTGTCCCACAGGAACACCCACATTTCTTAGTACTGTCGAATCGGTTAAGTCTCTTTGTAGACGAGATATTGGCAATTTTGCTGATAAGTGTTCTAATATAGCATTAGCTATGCCCAGATTACCTTCTGCGTTTTCGAAATCAATAGGATTTACTTTATGAGGCATGGCTGATGAGCCTATTTCTCCTGCTTTTATTTTTTGCTTAAAGTATTCCATCGAAATATACTGCCAGAAGTCGCGATTCAAGTCAATCATGATCGTATTTATACGCTTCAATCCGTCAAAGATTGCTGCCATATTATCATAATTAGAAATCTGTGTTGTATATTCTTCTCTTACTAATCCTAATTTATCAGATACAAATTTCGAGCCAAAGTCTTTCCAGTTGTATTGAGGATAAGCAACAGTATGAGCATTGTAATTACCGGTTGCTCCTCCGAATTTAGCTGAAAATGGAACTGATTTTACTAAATCAACCTGATTCTTAAGTCGACTCACAAAAACCATTATCTCTTTACCTAAGCGGGTAGGGGATGCTGGCTGTCCGTGAGTTTTTGCTAACATAGATACTTCTTCCCATTCCTCTGCTCTGCTTTGAAGTAGGTTTATAAGTTCGTCTAAAAGCGGATAATACACATTCTCTAATGCTTCTTTCAAAGAAAGAGGGATTGATGTATTATTTATATCCTGTGAAGTCAATCCAAAATGGATGAATTCTTTGTATTGCTCTAAGTGTAGAACATCAAATTTTTCTTTGATGAAATATTCGACAGCTTTTACATCATGATTAGTTATGCTCTCAATTTCTTTGATGTGAGTAGCATCCTCTTCTGTGAAATTTGTAACTATTTTCCTTAATTCGGGAAAAATTGTATGATTGATATTCTTCAATTGTGGTAATGGAAGTTCGCATAAAGCTATGAAGTACTCAACTTCAACTAATACACGGTATTTGATCAATGCATATTCCGAGAAGTAGTTTGCTAATTCTTCGGTTTTGTTACGATAACGACCATCAATTGGACTAATGGCTGTTAGGGTATCTAATTTCATGATGGTTATTTTGAGTTTAATAGTAAGATATCATCCTTTTTGATGCTCCTAAGTGCCTTACAAAGGTAATTATTAAATCAATTATTTGTAGCCAATTACAAGAAAAAACTTGATAAAATATATGATTATTGGTGAAAATAGGATAATATGTTTATTTTTGAATGGATATATACTAATTCATATTTTAGTATTATATGCTCTAATATAGTTTCTGTCAATTTTATTGCTTCTTTATGAAGCTAGCAAATCTTACATTTCAATAGACTTAAAATGCTTCAGTTATTCTTAAATCCTAATGTTGTAGAGGCTGGTTGTGATGAAGCCGGACGCGGATGTTTGGCCGGTCCTGTGTTTGCAGCAGCAGTAATTTTGCCACCCGATTTTAGTTGTGAATTATTGAATGATTCGAAACAACTAAAAGAAAAAACAAGGTATAGTCTAAGAACGATTATTGAGGAGCAAGCTTTGGCATGGGCTGTTGGAATTGTCTCGCATTCAGAGATTGATGAGATAAATATTTTGAATGCATCTTTCTTGGCAATGCATAGAGCTGTGTCTGATTTAGCAATTGCCCCCGAACATTTACTCATTGATGGAAATCGGTTTAAGAAGTATGAAGATATACCTCATACTTGTATTGTAAAAGGTGATGGTAAATTTTTAGCTATTGCAGCAGCCTCTGTATTAGCAAAAACTTACAGAGATGACTTTATGATGAAATTAAATGAAGAATACCCTCAGTATGGGTGGAATCAGAATAAAGGATACCCCACTATGAAGCATAGGCTGGCGATTGAAGAACATGGGATAACGCCTTATCATCGTTTGACGTTTAATCTGAAAAACAAACAACTTAGTCTTGATTTTGAGTAATGTCAGCTTTTTAATGCTCTATATATGGTTGTAATAAACTACAGCTATTTTACTTGCCAAAGTAATAAAAAGGTCTGATACCTTAAAGACTATCCGGTGCATTTAGTGCATCAGCTAAACTGTCGGCTAATTCGTTAAGGAAGAAAAGTGTGCTTCTTTGAATATTTACTCTTAGTTCTTGCTGTGGTCCTGCAGTTTCTAATGCCGATGGTGTAATAATCTCTTCGGCTTTTACACTTTTCTTTACATTATGTAGTTTGTAAGTAATACCTTTTACTTCAAATACACATTTATCATTAAATATAAATGTATTGAGGTGGTAAGTCATAACCACTTTCTCTCTTATTTTTTCATTATTTTCAGGAAGAAGAAGTTCTATTCTTGATTTTATAATAATCTCTTTATTAGTGTTATCGTATCTTATATTTGATATAAGAGGAGAAGAGGCATATCTTTCTTTACCCCATTCTTTTACCCTGTGAAAACTTTTTTCAATGTCATTATTATTTAGAGGGATCTCTCTTACCAATACTACTTGATTGTTGAATAGGGGGGCATAAGTAAATTTATCATTCTGAACTAATACTTGTGCAAAGATGTTGCCAGATAACAAGGTCAAGAAGAATACTAAACAGATTGTTATGCTTTTTAGTCTGGTCATAGTGTTTACTTATTTTATAATAATGAATTCCTGCTTAT
This sequence comes from Dysgonomonas sp. GY617, assembly GCF_015233815.1. Lineage (NCBI taxonomy): Bacteria > Pseudomonadati > Bacteroidota > Bacteroidia > Bacteroidales > Dysgonomonadaceae > Dysgonomonas > Dysgonomonas sp. GY617. The sequence continues at coordinate 40,891 of NZ_JADCLR010000014.1, read as the reverse complement.
TTATGAGCTTGTTGTTGAAAGAAGTTTGTGTGAATTTTACTGCACTAGCTATACAGACAACAAAATAAGTCTTTTGTATTCTTGCAAATTTATGAAAAATATAATAGTGCAGTGGTAGTTTAACAATAAAAAAGAAAAAGGAAGAATAATTATTCTTCCTTTGCTTTTAGATAGTTTTTTAGCGTATTTGAGTACATCTCCAATATCTTATTCCTAAGGAAAGGAATATCTTTATTTTCGAGTTTTATCTTATCAATCTGTTTTGACATATACTCCTTGAAATCATTTACCTGTTGGTCGGTGTAATGTTCTTTGTATTTATTAGAGCTTTCTAATAGATCGTGAGCAATGTAATTGCATGGATAAAATTCATAATTCAAATGAATTTCGCGATCAATAATTCGAGCTACTGCCGATGTACGTTCTTTTTTATCTAATGACTCTATTGAACCTAGCTTATCATTGATCTCATCACCAAAACGGAAGTGAATTTTTCCCTTAAAGCCAAGTAATCCGATTTCCATATTTCGAAGATCATCTATTTGAGCTTTTTTGTATTCGGGATTATCTCTTTTAAGCTGAAATTCCATAGCCTTAAGATAATCACAAGGGTCATATTCGTATGAAATAGACAGAGGTAATATGTTTAGGCTTTTAATTCTTTCAACAAATCCTCCTGATGGTGCAGATAATGCAAGCATTTTCAATACACTTTCCTGAGTTTTATCATTAGAATCTTTTGCACGTCCTTCTCTTTGAGCAAGCCAAACAGACTCCTTCTTTTCATTGATAACGTAATGAATATATTCCGACATATGGATTGATACTTCAAGCATTTGTCTAACGGATACACCACGTCTTACAAGGAAGCTTTTGTTGAGACGAACTAATTTCTCGATCCAAGGGTGGATTAGTAAATTGTCACCGATGGCAATTTCTGTTGTTTCCATCCCCTTCTCATTGCGGAGGATATTAAGTATCCCTGCATCCAGAATTATGTCTCGATGGTTTGATATGATAAGGCGTGCTTTGTCTCCTAGTTTTTCCCATCCGGAACTAGTCACACCAGATGATGTTTTATTTGCTAATGCCCATACAGTAGGGGCGATCATTTTTGATTGAAAATCGAATTTTGTATTGTATTTCAACATCTCAGATGAAAACTCATCCCAATTTATATCCGGAAGTATATACTTAACAGCATACATAAACCCCGGATCTACTAGTAATTCTTGGATAGCTTTCTTTACGTCCTTGTCTTCTAAAGGGGCTATATCAACGAATTTATTATCGCTCATCATAAACTCTTTTGTGTTTTTTGAAATTCACATTCAATTATTTCACTTAAAACATCTGTCATGCTCAAACCGGCAGCTTTAACCTGCTGTGGAAGAAAGCTTGTGGTGGTCATGCCCGGTGTTGTATTCACCTCTAAAAAATAGGGGGTGTTTTCTGAAATTATAAAATCTGCTCTTATTATTCCTTTCGCTCCTACCAGATCATATACTTTAGATGTGAGCTGTTGTATATTCAATGTCATTTCTGGAGATAGATCGGCTGGAGTTATTTCTTGAACCTCTCCCATATATTTAGCATTATAATCGAAGAACTCATTCTCTGTAATTACTTCGGTTATAGGAAATATAACTTCGTGTTCTTTTGTTTTGTAACAGCCACAAGTCACTTCTCTTCCGCTTATAAAGCTTTCAATAATAACATCAGAGGCTTCGCCAAAAGCAAAATCTATAGCTTCTTGCATTTTATCGATCGATTTTACTTTAGTTGTAGCAAAACTCGATCCTCCTGTATTTGGTTTTATAAATACCGGGAATTTAAGGCTTTCAGCAATACTCTCGATATTATACTTAGTTTCCCTTCTTAAGTATACTGATTTTGCAACGTTGAATCCGAAATTCTTCAAGAAATTATTGCATACAAATTTATTGAATGTAATGGCCGAAGTCATCCAGTCACAAGAAGAATAGGGGATGTCTAGCATGTCAAAATAACCTTGCAGACGTCCATCCTCTCCTGGAGTACCATGGATAGTTATATAGGCGAAATCAATTTTTATTTTTTCTGAATCGAAAGCAATGCTGAAGTCGTTTTTATCAACATTATATTCTTTATCCTCAATATTTGCAGTCCATCCTTTTTTGTCTATTTTTATTTTATAGACATTATATCGATCTTTGTCTAGGAACGAATATATTCCGTTCATGCTTTTTTCCGAGACTACAATCTCAGAAGAATATCCTCCCCATATAATTGCAACATTTTTCTTCATGGCAAGTATTTAATATTCTCAGATATATTATTGTTAAAGTTAAAAGTCTCTATTCGAAATGTAGCCTCTCCATTTATCAATCATAAGAGTCATATCTTCAGGTAGAGAAGATTCAAATAACATTTCTTCTCCTGTACGAGGATGGATGAAGCCCAATGATTTAGCATGGAGTGCCTGACGTGGACACAAATTGAAGCAGTTTTGAACAAATTGCTTGTATTTTGTAAAAGCAGTACCTTTTAATATAATATTGCCCCCATATCGCTCATCGTTGAATAACGTATGTCCTATATGTTTCATATGGACACGTATTTGATGGGTACGACCTGTTTCGAGACGACATTTAACTAGTGTTACATAGCCTAATCGTTCTAATACTTCGTAGTTGGTAACTGCAGGCTTTCCTAGTTCGGGATCTTCAAAAACAGTCATTTGTAGTCTGTCTCTCACATTTCGTCCTATATTGCCTTCAATGCGACCAGAGTCTTGTTCTATTGCGCCCCAAACTAATGCGATATATTCGCGTTTAGTGCTTTTGTCAAAGAATTGTTTTGATAAGTGAGTTTTAGCCGCCGGATTTTTAGCAATTACTAATAAACCAGAGGTGTCTTTGTCTATACGATGCACTAATCCTAAACGAGGATCTTTAGCATCATATTCGGGAGTGTTTTGTAAGTGAAAAGCAATTGCATTCACCAACGTTCCGGTATAGTTACCGTGACCTGGGTGTACAACTAATCCTGCTTGTTTATTAATCACCATCAAATCTTCATCCTCATATACAATGTCAATCGGTAAGTCCTCGGGGATTATTTCAATCTCGCGACGAGGACGATCCATAACTATTGTTACGACATCGTTAGGTTTCACTTTGTAGTTTGATTTTACGGGTGTCCCGTTTACTAAAATACAATTTACATCTGCTGCATTTTGTATTCTATTACGCGATATTCCGTCTATACGTGTTGTTATAAATTTGTCAACACGCAACAGTCCCTGTCCTTTGTCGGCTACAAACCGATAATGTTCAAATAATTCGGACGAGTCTTGTTCTGGATCTCCTTCTATAAGATCTTCTATATCTTCAAGCTGATTGGTCATTCGGTGGATGTTTCACTTCCTTCAATGTGTAAACTGTCTAGAGAAGTGTCGCTTCCATTGCCATTTCCTACTTTCAAGGTTACGGTTGAGCCCTTTGGTATTTTTTGCCCACCTTTAAGCGGAGTACCTTTGTATTCAACACCATAAACTAAATCTTGAAATTCGGATGGAACAGAAACTATATTAATTTGATAAATTCCTAATGCATTAAGCAGTGTTTCTGCCTGTCTTAAAGAAGCGTCTTCCAGATCGGGAATTGCTACCAAAGGTTCGTTTTTAGCTTGTATTGTGAGGTATATTGTACGCCCGTGTTTTACACTGGATTTTCCACTTGGGATTTGTTCTAGAATAGCTCCGGGTACACCGTCTTTTTGAAAAAGAGAGTCTACTATTTCGTATCTTAAGTTTTTCGCAGCAATCATAGCCGCTGCATCTTCAATTTGTAGTCCTTTCAAATCAGGAACTTCTATTGCCTGATCGTGGCGAGTGTATTTATTGACAAAAAAAAGCGTAATTCCGATAAGAACAATTGCAATGACAATCATTGCTACTATGTTCTTTACGTATGTATTACTAATTACTTTTTTTAGAAAACTATTTGTTCCTTTATCTTTTCCCATCGTATCTCTAAAATCTCATGTTCTGAACTGCAAAAGTATTAAAAAAAAGACATGTAAGTTATAGCTTTTGTATTTTTTAGTAAACGAAAAGGATAATCTATTAGAATAGACTATCCTTTTTGTTTTATCTGAGTGTATATGTGTATGTTACTCAGGCTTTGTGATCGGAATCTGGCGTTTTACTCCTTGACTCAAAGAAATCATTGTTTCGGTTGCAACAACACCGGGTATCTCCTGTATTTTATTATTCAAGAGCTCCATTAAATGTTCGTTATCCTTAGCATATAATTTAACCAAAATAGTATAAGGTCCTGTTGTAAAGTGAGACTCTACTACCTCAGGTATCTTATCAAGTTCAGGTATTACAGTTTTATACATCGATCCTTTTTCTAATTTTACGCCGATATATGTACATGTATTATAGCCTAAAACTTTAGGGTTGATAATATATCCTGATCCTACGATTACTTTCATTTCGATCATTCGCTGTACACGTTGATGTATAGCTGCTCTGGATACACCACATTCTAGGGCAACATCTTTGAATGGAATCCTTGCATTCTGCGAAATAATTTCGAGAATCTTTTTGTCAAGTTTATCAATCTTTTCCATATTCTTTCTTTTTATTCTATTTATGTGTCAAATATAGTAGTATTTTTTTAGCTACGTATTTTTTTAGGAGAAAAAATGGCTCTTTTGCTAGCATATTATTAAAATAATACGGCTTTATCGCATTGTAAAATGTAAGATAGGGTCATTTAAACTAAACTATATCTTTTTTTGCTCATTTATTTCTTGATATTGTGCTTGGTAAATTTCGCATTGTTAATTTAAAAGTATATTTTCGCACACAAATTAACCTTGGATAAGGTTTTTTAATAAAATAGTTAAAATTGTCGTTTGATAATTGAGCCTTATTTCCGAAACATTAATAATTTATCACATACTAATTAATAACTGATTATATACTATTCACTACTAATAACAACAAAACTCAATGAAAAAAATTAAGATTTATGTTTCGGCACTGATGGTGCTAGGAGGTTCCTTTGCGTTTACGTCATGCGTAGATGATAACGAATCGTCAAGTGTAAAGGAAGTTAGAGAGGCTTATGCAAATCAGCTAAAGGCTCAGGCTGAATTATTGAAAGCTCAGCTAGAAGCTGATAAGATAAAGGGGGCTGTTGAGGTCTTATTAATGGAGGCTCAAGTAGAGCAGGTGAAAAGCCAGACTAAACTAAATGAGGCTAATGCTGCTTTAGCAATTGCGCAAACTGAAGGAGAGAAGAAGAAAGCTGAATCGGATCAATTGATTGCAGCTGAAGAACTGAAAAGCCTTCAAGCAAAAGTTAAGTATGAACTTGAAGAGTATAAGTATAAACTTGAACAGGTTCAGATTGTAGCTGAGATTGAAATGTTGAAGCTTAAGGCTGAATTGGATAAAGCTAAAAATCAACAGGATGAAGTTCTTAATAAAGCTGTAAATGATTATAAGGTTTACATCGGAGAAGTAAATTTACTTAAAAAGACATTGGCTCAGGCAGAATTAAACTTAGCCTATGATAAAGCAGTATTGGCAGATCTGAAGATAACAACAGAAGCAAACACAGAAGCAAGTATTCGTCTATATAATGATTGGATTGTAAATCTGGAATCTAAAATAGCAAATGATAAGAAACGAATAGCTTCATGGAATCAGATATTAACGAATGTTGATGCTGCGAAACTTGAAAAAGAGATAGCTGAAAAGACCAAAGAATACGATGCTCTTTTGATTAAGCAGGCTACACTATATAAGGAGTATAATGCTGCTCAAGCCAAATTTGCAAATGGAGCAAGGAAAGATCTTGTCGATTTTCAAGATTTAGTAGGTAAGAGTAGCACTTGGAATTCGATGCCTTATAATATGACTTATTATTCGATAGAAGAAATAAATGCAACTATAACCGAGACCACAAAAAATATTGCTGCTTATAAAACACAGATAGAGCAGAAAAATGCAGATGTAGCTAAATACAGAGCGAAAACGGCAACATTATATACTACTCTCAAGAGCACAGAGGCCGAAAAAGACAAACTTTATGCTTTGTATGATGAAGCCAGAAGTGCATACTATAACGATTGGTCTACTGCTAATTATAATAAAATGAATGCTGCTTACGATAAGTATCAAGCAGCATATAATACTTATAATAACGCGTCAAGCGCTTATTCTTCTAATCAAAGCATGATCAGTAATTTAGAATACAATATTTCGGATTTGCAGTATTCATTGAATTCGACTCAAAATTCATTGACCAAGGCTAATAACCAGAAAGCGGCTTACGGTGGAGATGCAAACAAAGCTACAAAATTAGCAGAGGCTTATATTGCTGCCGAAAAGATCTATAATGCAGCTTATACCGCACATGTAAACAATCGAAATGAAGTGTATAGTATGTCAGCTTATATTCAGGAGTTAACTACTATATATTATAGTGGAGATCTGATATATCCTGGAGGTAATAGTATTTGGACAAGTTCATTAGAGCAAGTGAAAGCGAGAATAAAAGAACTTGAAGCTAATGTTGTTAATAATGAAGCTAGTTTAGCTCAGTATAAGAGAGATATTACCAATGCGAAAGAGTTGAATAAACGTGCTCTTGCTGAACTTGATCAAAAAATCAAAAATGCAGATGCTGAAATTGCTACTCTAAAAACATTGCTTCCAATTGCTGAAAAGCAGGCTAGTGATGCCAAAGCGATTATTGATGTACGTATGAAATAAATAAAAACAGAGAAATAATGAAAAAAATATTTAGTTCTATTGTGTTTTTATTTATCGGGTTTGGGAGTGTGTTATCTGCTCAGGAAGATGTAGCTAGTTATGCACCCGAAAAAGGAGATGTTATGCTTTCAGTCAATTTTGGAGTAGGTTCTTATATTGGGATGTCTGCGCCAAAACCAAATCTATCTGAATATACTCTTTCTGCTCCCATGTCTGCTTGGTTTGATAAAAAGCCAATTTTAGATATTGAAGCAAAATTGTTTGTTTCAGATGATTGGGCATTAAAGCTTACAGGAGGATTTACTTATAGTAATAATCCAGGGTATAGCGAGGTTGTAGGGACTGGGGGGACAGAACCGAGTTCAATACCAACTTACAAAGCTGTACCGAATAGCGATAATATTCAGTATGCTATTGGATTAGGTGCCGATCGTTATTATGCATCTAGGAGTGATCGTTTGTTCATCCGCTTTGGAGGAGAAGTAGGTTTTGCTTATGGTAAAGTGACAGCTAAGGCTGACAGCCAAGAGTATATGGGAGCTTCTATTGCCGAAGCGTATGGTTTTCGCATAGCTCCAGTATGCGGGTTCGACTATTTCTTTGATAAATTGTTGTTTGTAGGTGTGGATGTACGTCCCGTGGCTTACCAATACACAGTTTATAAAGAACGCCCTCAAGCAGGATTAGGTAATTTGTCTTCTGATAATCATACTTTCTCGTTTATCTCACAACCGATGATAAAGTTGGGGATTAAATTTTAAAGAAGAGATTGATCTATAATAAAAAAAGAGACTGATATATATCAGTCTCTTTTTTTATGAAGTTTTCGAAAAATTATTTTTCGATGCTCACTAATTCAATATCAAAGATAAGAGTTGAGAATGGAGCGATAGAACCAGCTTGTTGTGCACCGTATGCTAGGTCGTAAGGGATGTATAAAGTCCATTTTGAACCTGCAGGCATCAATTGAAGAGCTTCTGTCCATCCTTTGATTACTTGACCAACGCCAAATACAACAGGATCTTTACCTTCGTTAGTTTCAAACACAGTACCATCAATCAATGATCCTTTGTAGAATACCTTAACTCTATCGCTAGCAGTTGGTATTGCACCTGTACCTTGTTTTACTACTTTGTATTGAAGACCACTAGGAAGTGCTACAACGCCATCTTTAGCTTTGTTTTCTTCTAGAAATTTATTAGCCGCTTCGATTTGAGGACCGTTTTGTTTCTTAAGTTCTTCTTCTTGTTTAGCCTGAGCTTTAGCTTGAGAAGCCATCATTTTACCTTGAACTATTTCAGTTGCATTTTCAATAGCAAGTTTTTCATGTTTCAGAGAGTTAAGTAAACCTGCAAGTAGAGCTGATTTATTAACTTGTGCTGAATCTAATACTTGATTTTGGAAACCTTCAGTCATTTGTTTTAGTTGGCTTCCGATTTGAAGACCGCTAAAATATGCATCTTGATCTTTGCTATTGCTGTTGAAGCTTTCGCTTAATCCTTTGATGAATTGAACTAGGTTCTTAGAGTTAGCTTTGTTTAAAGAATCTATTTTTGAAACTAGAGCTTTTTCAAGTTGAGCTTTTTTTGCAGGATCTGCTTCTGCAGCAATACGTTGTCCTTCTACTGCTTTGAACATAGCAGTGTCTTGGATCACGCCTAGTTGTGATAGATACTGATTTAGTCCACCTTCTGATAGTTGTACTCCATAAGCATAAGAAAGAGAATCAACCTCAGTCTTTAAGGTTGCATTAGGAGTGCCGGCGCCTCCTTGACAAGAAACAGCCATTGTACCAATAGCAGCAATTGCACTAAGTGCAAGGATTTGAAATTTTTTCATTTGAAAAATTAATTATGATTTAATTATTATACAATATCCAATACTTCTACTTCGAATACTAATGCAGAGTTAGGTTCGATAGATTGTCCAGCTCCAGCTTTGCCATAAGCAAGATCAGCAGGTATAAACAATTTCCATTTTGAACCTACGGGCATTAATTGAAGAGCTTCTACCCAACCTTTGATTACTTGATTTACACCAAAAGTAGCAGGTGTGCCACGTTGTACGCTACTGTCAAATACAGTACCATCGATAAGTGTACCATGGTAGTGACATTTTACCTGATCGGTAGCTTGTGGTAATTTACCTTCTCCTTTGGTGATGATTTCGTATTGTAATCCGCTAGGAAGAGTTACTACACCCGGACGTTTTTTATTGATTTCTAAGAATTCTTGACCAGCTTTTTCGTTGATGTCAAGTTTTTCTGCTTGTAGATTTGTAAAGTAGTCATTAATAACGCTCTTAGCTTCGTCGTAGCTCATAGATGGTTGATTATCGTTTAATACATCTGCAAGTGCTTTAGCAAATACTTCGATGTCGATTTTTTTGATACCTGAGCTTAAAAAATTGTTTCCAATACTAAGTCCTAAAGCGTAGCTTATTTTATCCATTGTTTTTCTATTATTCGGGATTTTCCTTTTTATACCCTACGTTGATTTCTGATTTTATAATCTTGCAAAAATAACTCTTTTAGCGATATTTTATCTAACTTTCATGCTTGAAAATCAAAGATCTTCGTGATTTATTTGTTAAATCTTATAAAAAATATTTGAAGTGAAAAATATTGTTGTTTTAACAGGGGCAGGAATGAGTGCCGAAAGTGGAATTGCAACCTTTAGAGACTCAGGTGGATTATGGGCACAACATCGTGTAGAAGATGTGGCTACACCCGAGGGTTTCCAAAGAAATCCTCAATTAGTTTTAGATTTTTATAATAAAAGAAGGAGGGAGTCTTTATTAGCTAAACCTAATAGAGGGCATATAGGGTTGGCTGAAATGGAACAAGAGTACAATGTGCAGATTATAACCCAGAATGTAGATAATTTGCATGAAAAAGCGGGAAGCTCTAGTGTTATTCATTTACATGGCGAATTGATGAAAGCCAGATCTTCAATAAATCCTTATAAGGTTTATCCTTTAGATCCCGATAATCCCGATATAAGTGTAGATGATAAGTGTGATGATGGGTCTCCACTTCGTCCGTATATAGTTTGGTTTGGAGAGGCTGTGCCATTAATGACCGAAGCTGAGGAGATTGTAAGAAGAGCAGATGCTTTGGTTGTTATAGGAACTTCTTTGAATGTGTATCCTGCAGCAGGACTTATTAATTATGTATATGCCGAAACTCCTATTTATGTAATAGACCCGAATGATGTTTCGGTTTCTCAAGGTAGAGTGCATTTTATACGTAAGGGTGCATCGGAAGGTGTAGCTGAATTGAGAGATCTGCTTAAAGAGCAATTTGGACATAATAAAAATAAGCAATAAGTATTAACTTCTGCTTATTTTACTTCTTCGTAATCAATGTATTCGCCTTCTTCTTTGCTAAATACTTTTTGATGATTATTCTCTGTATGTGATGGTTGATCTTGCTGATCGTCGTATCTATTATTATGAGCTGATCTGCTGTTATTGAAACCGCTTGTTTGCTTGATAAACAAACGCACAAATCTCAATACAAAAGCTCCGATCAAGCCTATGATTGCAAAGAATACTACTAATATAAATAAAAAGAAACTTCCCATTTAGTATTTTACTAAGTTTACATTAAATGTTTATTGCTCTATTTTAATATTATAACCTTCTTTTTCGGTTATTGTTTAGCAAAGCAATAAAAGGCTTATGACCTTTTTTTAATCTATGAATGTAAATATACAATGAATACCGATTCAATAAAAAGCTTTTTGGAATATTTAACGACCTATTACTAATTCTAAGTAATTTCAACTCTTTAGTAATATAGCCTCTGTTTGTAGCAAATTGTCCTTCTTATGCTCATCAAAGAGATAAAGAGGTCTGAGGTCTTAAGGTTGCTTTAAGAATTTAGAAGTTGTTGCAGATAGTATTATGTAAAGTATTATCCCTGCCGAAATACCCAATACTCCCCAGAAGGAAATGGCTATTATCATAAAAAGAGCTAGAACGTATCGTAGCTCGTTTCCTCTTAGCTTCAGGCTCTTAATTTTTAAAGAGAACATCGGAATTTCTGCCGTTAGTAGAAGGGAAAATATAATAACAAGAGCTATTATCGGATAGAAACTTATTGTTTGAGTAAACTCGTCTCTTACACTAATTCCATAGCAGAAACTAATCCAGAAAAGAGCATTAGCCGGAGTTGGTAATCCAATGAATGATGTAGATTGGCGCTCATCTATATTGAATTTTGCCAATCGGAGTGCTGAAAATATAACCAAAAGAAAACTGATAAATGGTATATATTCGGCAATTGAGCAATCAAGAGTAGCGAGTACAGGTGAATCTGATAGAAATCTGAATACAACAAGGGCTGGTGCTACTCCAAAGCTAACCATATCAGCTAAAGAATCTAATTCTTTGCCGATTGGCGAATAAGCCTTAAGGATTCTAGCTGCAAACCCATCAAAAAAATCAAATATCGCAGCAATTATAACCCATATAACAACCCATAGATAATTACCATTGAATGCCATAACGCATGCTATGCAGCCCGAAAGGACATTCATTGATGTAAGTAAATTGGGGATATGTTTTTTCATGCGTTGTTTTGTAGAGGTAATTCGCCTATTACTGTTTGATTACCTGTAACTTTTTGATCCAGAGTTACATTTATTTTAGTGTCAAGTGGTAGAAATAAATCAACACGTGATCCTAATTTAATGAAACCCATGTGCTCATCAATATGTGCTTCATAGCCTTCGTCAGGATATGTTACAATTCGTTTAGCCATAGCACCTGCTATTTGACGCATAAGTATTTCTACACCATCTTCGCGTCTAATAACAACAGTAGAGCGTTCGTTTTCTGTGCTCGACTTTGGTAAGTATGCAGCTTGAAAACGTCCGTTATGATGTTTCTTCAATATAACAGTACCATTAATTGGATACCAATTGGCATGCACATTTAATGGAGACATGAATACGGATACTTGTAATCTGCTATCTTTAAAATATTCGGGCTCGAATACCTCTTCTATGGCAACAATTTTCCCATCGGCGGGAGCAACAATAGAATTGACCATATCACCTGTAAAGCGACGGTATGGGCTTCTGTAAAAGTTGAGTACGATAAAGAAAAAAGTAACAGATGCACCTAATATTAAAAAGGTGAATAAGTTTTTTCCAAAAAAGTAAACCAAACTACCATTGAGTACCAATAGTATGCAGATTAGTATTGCTAGTTCGCTGCGCCCTTCGTGATGGAGCTTCATCGTTTAAATATATATTCGTTATTATTTAGCCTTCCAACAAGCAAAAATATTCTTATTTGCTGACATGGCAAAACATTATTTGCTTTTTCAAAAATAAAGATTGGGTTCAGTAATAGAATTACGAACCCAATCTTATTATATTTGTTGGTTTACAGAACGTACAAAGAGCTGATAGACTCGTTGTTGCATACTCTTCTGATTGAATCTGCGAAAACATCAGCTACGGAAAGAATTGTAACTTTTTCGCATTTCTTAGAGTAAGGAATACTGTCTGTAAATATAATTTCAGATAGGGCTGACTGGTCTACACGTTCCGATGCTGGGTCAGACATTACCGCGTGGCTAGCGATAGCTTTTACCGAGCGTGCACCATGCGATTTCATCAAATTGGCAGCTTTAGTAATGGTACCTGCAGTGTCAACAATATCATCAACAAGCAGTACATCCATTCCTTCTACATCTCCAATGATTTGCATTTCAGATATTTCGTTTGCTTTTTTGCGAAGTTTGTAACCGATAACCATAGGAACACCAAAATATTTAGCGTATGAGCTGGCACGCTTTGTTCCACCTACGTCAGGAGTTGCTATTACAAGATTCTCGCGATCTAATGTTTTGATGTGATCAGAGAAAATTGCAGAAGCATATAAATGGTCTACCGGTACATCAAAGAAACCTTGTATTTGATCGGCATGTAAATCCATTGTAATAAGTCGGTTGATTCCTGCTGCACTTAGCATATCTGCTATAAGTTTAGCTCCGATAGATACGCGAGGCTTATCTTTACGATCTTGTCTTGCCCATCCAAAGTAAGGAATTACTGCAACAATAGAACGAGCTGAGGCTCTTTTGGCGGCATCCACCATTAATAATAGTTCCATCAGATTGTCTGAAGAGGGGAAGGTTGATTGAATCAGGAATACCTGACGTCCTCGGATCGACTCTTCGTATGATACTGAGAACTCGCCGTCAGCGAAGCGTTCGATATTCATATTGCCGAGTGGACAACCTAAACTATTACAGATTTTTTCAGCTAAGTAACGAGAGTTGGTTCCCGAGAAGATTTTGAATGGTATCTGTTCCATTTGTTCCATTGATGAGTTGTTTTATTGTAATTGTAGATTTATCGAGTGCAAATTTATAAAACTATTTGTTAGGAAATGAATATCAATGCATAAATTATGCCATTAACACTATTTCGGATATTGTTTGGACTAGTTATTTGTTAGTAGGGGGCTAGTAAACTCTCGTATAACGCCTTGTTTTTCTCTTTTTCTAACTCCTGCATAGCAACTTCATAGCCTACATTGAAAATATCGTTGGTGTGTTCTAAAGTGAACATGGCATAAGATGATAATCTATCGGGTTCTATTAATAGATCGCATAGTTTTCGATCTGCCAGAGAATTAGATACTGATATGTAGTGGAATGATCGCTCTGCAATATATAACAGCGAGTTTTTGTATTTTAGTTTAGTTAGAGGTGCTACATTTACACCTATTATGTTTTCGCATTCGAAGCGAATGGGTGTTACCGGAAAGTTTTTAAATAAACCACCATCTACATAGTGTACTTTTTCTATTTCTACGGGAGTAAACACAATAGGGTAGGCGCACGATGCGGTGATTGCCGGAATAAGTGGACCTTTGTCAAATACGGTACTTGTTCCATTGGCTATGTCAGTTGCCACTACTTTTAAAGGTGTTTTCAACTCTTCAAAAGTTCTGGCTTTTAGATGCGTTTTCAGAAATTGTCTGAATCGATCAGCCTTGAATATGCCTGTATGTGGAATAGTAAGCTCAGCAAATTCTTTGAAAGCTTTTTTATGAAAAAAAGAAAGTATTTCATCTGGACTATTGCCATCGGCATATAATACTCCGGCAAAAGCTCCGGCGCTTGTTCCTGATATAATTGAAGGTGAAATTCCTTTTTCCTCAAGGGCTTTAAGTACGCCCAGATGTGCAAAACCTTTTGCACCACCACCACTTAAGGCTAGTCCTAATTTATATTTATAAGTATTGGCTGTGCTCATAAAGAGTGTATCTCAATTGAAATATAAAAGTAAAGGTTTTAAATGGAATACGAGGGCTAATTTGAATAATAACTAATAGAGGGTGTCTATTGTAAGTTTATTTATTCTGTAAATGCTGTACTATTTTAATGTGATAGTGCAGTAAAGAGGTGTTTACTTCTTAATCGAGGCTAAATTTAAGAAAAGGAACTAGTTTAGGTGCAAAGGGTTGAATGTACTTATATGTAGCAGACCCATTCTGAATTTTAGGTGCTAATAATTGATGATGTTCATCGGCTTGTACTATGAGATTTACAACAATACTTATAGCGAATAGCCATTTGGTGAGGCATAATGCAATCCCTGCCAATTTATTTAATGTACCCATTTTTACGGTCTTGAGTATTTCCTCCATCATAGTTCCGAGTAAGTAGAAGGATGTAATGATTATGAGAAAAGTTAAGGCGTATGACAATGGGGCTGCCATGTACTCGGGTATTTGTTTGATGTGTTGTATGTATGGAAGTACTAAGATAGAGAGTTTGCCAGACAGAACAGCTCCTACTATAAGACCTGCTAGTGTAGATAATTGCTTAACTAAACCTGTTTTATATCCTTTTATGATACAATATATTATCACTATGACTATGCAGATATCAAACCAATTCATCTATCGTAATTAGGTAAGTAATGGTACTTATATGAATGACAAAAGTAAGAATTAAAATTAATTCCTACTTTCATTTATACAGAAGACTAAACGAATAGTCTATTCAATTATTTCGCAGCTTCGTCAGATACAGTTAATTTGCCTCTGCCTTTTGCTCTACGAGAAGCTAATACTCTACGACCGTTAGCTGTAGCCATTCTCGAGCGGAATCCGTGTTTGTTTATTCTCTTTCTTCTAGAGGGTTGAAAAGTTCTTTTCATTGCTATATTATATTATTCGTTATTGTTTCTGATCGAATTTGGCTTGCAAAAGTAGATAGTTTATTTTAAATATACAAGTATATCTTTATTTTAAGTAGTGTAAATTATTTTATTGCTGTATTTTAATACTTTTACAATCCATCTATTTTGCAGCTAGTCTTTTCTGTTGTAAATAGTACGAGACACTTTAATCAATTGGTGTTTTGTTTGCCATAGCTTGCTCTCTTAAGATTTTTTCAGCTTTTGCCATAGCCAGATTAATATTGGGGCATATATTCTTTTCGCCTAATAGTTCACAGAATCCAAATTTTTCGAGTGCAGCCCTTACGTTTGGTCTTACCCCCGAAAGTATCATTCTTATGTCTTCGTCCTGAGATTTTTTACATAAACTTTCCAGATTGTGCATTCCCGTAGAGTCTATAAAAGGGACTTTACGCATACGTATGATTCTGACCAGAGGTTTATCTTCTATAACCCGCATACTTTCCTCAAACTTATTTGCTATACCAAAAAAGAATGGACCGTCTATTTCATATACTTCAACGCCTTTGGGAATGATGAGGTTGTCGTCGGAAGATGCTCCTTCTTTGTCCGAAGGGTTTAACTCGTCTGTAATAACCGATATTTCAGTAACATCCATGATGCGTTTCATAAATAGGAATACAGCTAGTAATAAGCCTATTTCGATAGCAATAGTAAGGTCGAATATTACAGTAAGTAAAAATGTTGTAACTAATACAATAACGTCAGCCTTTGAGTTTTTTAGTAAAGCTAAGAAAGATCTCCACTCACTCATGTTGTAAGAAACAACAATGAGTATTGCTGCTAAACAAACCATAGGTATATGCTGGGTTAAACTCCCCAAGAACATAACAACTAATAATAAAAATACAGAATGAACTATACCTGCAATCGGGGTTCGTCCTCCATTGCTAACGTTAGTCATAGTACGAGCTAAAGCTCCCGTTGCAGGTATCCCTCCGAATAGAGGTGCTACAATGTTTGCGATTCCTTGTGCTATCAGTTCCATATTCGAATTGTTCTTTTCGCCTGTAACGCCATCTGCAACATTGGCTGAGATGAGTGATTCTATTGATCCCAAAATTGCCAATGTGAATGCATAAGGGAATAGCGTATTGATTGCCTTTATGCTAAAGGTGATTTCTTGCATATGAGGTAATTCGCTATTTATGCTAAAACGGTCACCGATGGTTTGAACAGTATCGATATTTAGATAGTAACGCAGGAAGTACACAACTACGGTTATAAGAACTACGGCTATGAGCGATCCCGGGATTTTCTTCGAAACCTTATGGGCAAAGATAATGATGAGTAGACTTGAGACTCCAATACCAACAGTTACTAAATCGAGAGTGTTGAAATTGAGAATATATTGTTGCCATTTGCCTAAAAAGTCGGGAGGGATATTTTTTATGTCAAGCCCTAAGAAGTCTTTTATTTGAGTGGAGAATATCGTGACAGCTATACCACTCATATAACCAACAATGATGGGGTAGGGTATATATTTTATAACAACACCAAGTTTTACAATGCCCATCAGAATGAGAATTACTCCAGACATAACTGTTGTAATAACCAACCCCTGAAAGCCGAATTGCTCTATAATATTATATACTATAACAATAAATGCACCTGTCGGACCTCCGATCTGGACTGTGCTTCCACCAAAAACTGAGATTATAAACCCTGCGATAATTGCCGTGTAAAGTCCTTTTTCGGGACTCACCCCTGATGCGATACCAAATGCAATAGCAAGGGGAAGTGCGACAACTCCAACAATGAGACCGGCCATGAGGTCGGCCATAAATTTCTCCTTATTGTAGCCTTTTAAGGAATCAATAATTTGAGGCCTGAATGTTTTTAAAAAATCCGTGTTCATAGCTTTATATCATAACCTATAATTATGAGTTTGCAAAGGTATGAAATGATTTCTGGTTTACCTCATAATAGAAAATCGATTTGTTTTAACATTCTTGATTCGTCCGAAAATCGTTTATTTTCTTTAAATTTGTGACTCAATGAGCTTTCCTAGATAAATGTATCCTGTCTTACGGGATTTTACCTATATATAAGAGCAATTAAAATGGGAGTTTGTATTTACACTGCATTCTTAAATTATAATAGTTTGTTGTACTTATACTCTCTAAAATTACTAATGGGTCTGTGACCTGATTAAAATATATTGATGAACTTTCGTGTTTTATTTTTCTTATCCGTTTTTTTCTTTCTGTTTGGAGCTTGCAAAGGCAAAAAAGAAGAGTCTACATCTGTCGATAATGTCGATGTCAAAAAATATACCCGATTTAGGGGAGCGTATAAGTCGTTTAATGATATGCCCGAATTGCATTTGGAGGCAGCTCAACGAAAAGGTATTCTTCCTATGGGAGTGAGAGGCGATACCTCTCGGGTGCTGAACGAGATGGTACATTTACCCATGGAGTTGGATTTATATAAAATAGCTAAATTGTCACATTCTGTCCCATACTTGGTGAACGATGCATCTAAGTTATTAGTACAAATCAGTTCCAATTTTAGAGATTCGCTTATTAGTAAAAAACTTCCCGTTTATAAATTAGTAGTGACAAGTGTTACTCGTAGTCTCGATGATGTGGCTTCTTTAACCAAGAGAAATGGTAATGCGAGTCATAATTCGGCACACTGCTATGGCACAACTTTTGATATTTCATGGAAAAGGTTCGAAAAGAGAGGACCTTCGGGAACGAACGACGTTACTACCGATCGATTGAAGCTTGTTCTGGGAGAAGTTTTGCATGACCTGAGACAGAGAGATCAATGCTATGTTGTGCATGAGAAAAAACAGGCTTGCTTTCATATAACAGTCAGATAAGAAAATTTAGAAGATGAATAGATACTTCATGTACTTAGGCTACAATGGTGGTAACTATTGCGGATGGCAGGTTCAACGAAATGGAGTTTCGATACAAGAAGAGATCGAAAAGGCATTAGCTATATTGTTACGTGTACCAACACCTATTCTGGGTGCCGGTCGCACAGATGCAGGAGTACATGCCCGTCAGATGATAGCTCATTTTGATGCTGATGTTGAAGATACTGTCATGCTGACAGAGAAATTAAACAGAATCTTACCTAAAGATATTGCAATATATAAAACCGTTAGGGTGAAAGACGATGCTCATGCTCGTTTTGATGCTACATCGCGTTTATATAAGTATTATATAACTACACAAAAAGACCCGTTTATGTATCCGTATAAATATAAGGTACATGGGAATATAGATTTGGATATAATGAATAGGTGTAGTGATATTTTATTTGACTATGTAGACTTTACGAGTTTTAGCAAGTTGCATACCGATGTCAAAACAAACGATTGCACAATAATGTATGCCCGATGGGAAAAAGAGGGAGAAGATTACATATTTACAATCAAAGCAAACCGTTTTTTGAGAAATATGGTTCGTGCAATTGTTGGTACACTATTGGAAGCCGGACGGGGAAAATTGGATGAGGCAGGAATGCGACGGATTATAGAAGCTAAAGATAGAAGTGTTGCAGGATGCTCGGTACCGGGAAATGCATTGTTTCTGGAAGAGGTTGAATATCCCGATGAGATTTTTGGTTAAACGAAGAAATTAAAAATGAAAAGTTTGAGAGGTAGATATTAATGTATAAAGACCTTATACTATATCATAAGAATCAAAAGAACTTTAATTGAATGAATAAAATGTATAAACAACTGAAGAATATACTTAAAGATGAGAAATCTGGTGGAGTCATATTAATAATATGTACAATAGTATCATTGATAATCGCCAACTCTGCTTTTAAGGACCAATATCTTCATTTTTGGCATATCGCATTTGCAGGGCTAAGTCTCGAGCTGTGGATTAATGATGGATTAATGGCAATTTTCTTTTTAATGATCGGACTCGAACTGAAAAGAGAAGTTGCTGTTGGAGAATTTTCACGTCCGCGAAATGCAATATTGCCTGTCGCTGCGGCTTTGGGAGGAATGATAGTTCCTGTTGCTTTTTTTCTATTGTTTAATCTAGGTTTACCCTCTCAATCGGGTGTAGGTATACCTATGGCTACCGATATTGCGTTTGCATTGGGAGTGCTTTCATTGCTAGGGAAAAGAGTACCAACATCGTTAAAAGTATTTTTAATGGCTCTAGCTGTGGTAGATGATCTGGGTGCTATTATGGTTATTGCTATTTTTTATACCAAAGACCTTATGCTTCTCGATTTATCTATTGCATTGGGAATCTTCGCTTTCCTAGCTGTATTGAATAAGTTCAAAGTATATTCGCTTATACCCTATTTTATTGGAGGTGCAGCCATGTGGTATTTTATGCTAATGTCAGGTGTTCACGCTACTATTGCTGGTGTGCTACTTGCTTTAGTTATTCCTTCTGCCGATAGAAAGGATGGACGTTCTCCTGCTTTTTATGTGATGCATAAGCTACATTTTCCAGTTACTTTTCTTATACTTCCTATATTTGCGTTGGCAAATACAGCTGTAACAATATCCTCAGATTGGCATACTCTTTTTGCTGAGCCTATATCATTAGGTATTCTTAGTGGATTGCTTTTGGGGAAACCAATCGGTATAACATTGGCATCTCTGATTGTTATTGTTGCAAAATTATCGAAACTGCCCGAAGGAGTCAATTGGTATAATATGATTGGAGCAGGATTGCTCGGAGGAATAGGATTTACGATGTCTATTTTTATTACACTTTTAGCATTTGACGATCAGCAAATAATAAATACATCTAAGATAGTTATTCTTACAAGTTCTCTTTTAGCAGGAGTGCTTGGGTATATATGCTTACATATGACCTTAAAGAAGTCGTCGAATTGATATAATCATGAGAAGTTGTTTTAGTTGTAAGGGTAGATCTTTGTTTGTCTATCTATAAAGGCGAACGTATCGGTTTACCTTTACTTGAATAATAAAAAGGGCTGAGGCCTTAAATGAACAAATAAATTATGTGGTTAGGTTTAGCGTTTCTGTCGGCTTTCTTTTTAGGGTGTTATGATATAAATAAAAAAATGTCGGTTCATAATAATGCGGTGATTCCTGTGTTATTTCTGAATACATTTTTTTGTACTTTATTTCTGTTGCCTTTATTCTTATTGTCCCGCGTTGCTCCTGCAACAATAGAGAATACTATTTTTTATGTTCCAACAGTCAATTTCGAGGCGCATGTTTATATTATACTCAAATCTATAATTGTATTATCGTCTTGGATATTTGGCTATTTTGCTGTTAAGCATCTGCCATTAACCATAACAGGTCCTATTAATGCAACTCGTCCGGTGATGACTTTAGTGGGTGCATTACTTATATTTGGAGAACGTCTCAACTTTTATCAGTGGATAGGTGTTATACTGACTATTGTTTCGTTCTTTTTATTGTCGGCTACAGGAAAGAAAGAGGGAATTAATTTTCGCCAGAATAAGTGGATATTTTTCATATTCATTGCTGCTATTTTAGGTGCCGCAAGCGGATTGTATGATAAATACCTGATGCAGCGAATAAGCTCTACGTCGGTTCAGTTCTGGTATAACCTCTATCAATGTATCATGATGTTTGTGATACTGGTTATATTATGGTATCCGAAACGAAAAAACTCGACTGCTTTTAGTTGGAAATGGAGTATTCTTCTTGTTTCACTTTTCTTGACTATTGCAGACTTTGTTTATTTCTATGCATTGACCGATCCAGATGCAATGATTTCTATTGTATCTATGGTGAGACGTAGTTCTGTAGTAGTTTCTTTTATTGGTGGAGTATTTTTCTTCCATGAAAAAAACTTAAAAGGAAAGGCGATAGATTTGATCTTAATAATTATAGGAATGTTTTTCCTATATTTGGGTACAAAATAATTGATAGAAAGGATTTAAGGCTTAAGGATTTTTTGCTTTAATTGGAGCAACAAATGGTTTTGAGATCTTAGAAGATACACAACATATGAAAAAAATAGTATATACGTTTTCTTTATTGCTTATAGGTTTAGTCGCTCAGGCACAGAATATAGCTCCTTTGGTTATTGCAATGCCCGACGATATGTTGATTGGTGTAACTTTAGAGCAACGTAAGCAACTTATTGCACCTGAAAAAGATACGGCTCAGGCTGTTGTTGTAAACGCAGTGGGTGATACAATAAAACGTCTCGGTTTTACGGATGATTATATTGCACTGCAAACATCTAAAGTTGGTACCTTGGAGGTTAAACTCTTGTCATTGGTAAATAACTCGCAGATTATTGGCGTGATAACAACGGTTTGTGGACCAGCTTGTGATAGTAGAATTGATTTTTATACAACCGATTGGAATCCTTTAGGGCAGCCCGATCTGTTTCCTCAAATAAATAAAGATGTTTTCTTAAAAGGTGATATAGATCGTACATCGGACGATTTTCTGAATGCTTATGCATCATTGGATATGACTCCTGTAAAGTTGAATTTTTCTTCTTCTGATAAAAATATTGTGGCAACTTACGATATAAAGAATTATTTGTCGAAGGATGATTACAAGAAACTAGAGCCTTTTCTTAAAGAAGCACCACAAGTTTATACTTGGGATAAATTTGCTTATAAGTAAACAAGTTCGAAGATCTGATATAAGAGAAAAGGTTGACTTCGTTCGAAGTCAACCTTTTCTCTTATTCATATTCCTGTTTAATTAAGTTTTGATATTCGGGGTGGCGATCAATATAGGTTTTGGTATAAGAACAGAGCGGTGTGACTTTTAAATTATTCTTGGTTATATAAGTCAATAAATATTTTGTCAATGCACCAGCAATCCCTTGCCCTTCGTATTCTGATTCTACACCCGTATGAGTAACCACCAATACATTATCTTCTTTATAGTAATTTATTACTCCTACTATTTCCTGATTTGACAAAGCTTCAAATCTTTCTTCTTCTAAATTATGCTTTATTTCGTATTCCATATTTGTTATTTTATTAATTAAATAAAAGTATTTAGCTCTACACTTTAGCGTTGGCTGGCTATAACTGTCATACTTACCAAAGTTATAAAAAAGGTATAAGTCCTTAAAAGATTATGACACTTGTACCCTTATTTAAACAAATATATAACGAAAGAAGTTTAAGAAAGTGATTTAGCTTTCTTGTTATAAGTCTAATCAAGATATTTACAGTACACTCTTTTTAATGTATCTTTGTCTTTTAATTTGAGGTGTATACCTATTATTAAGTATCATAAAATATTATAGTTCTAAGAGAGTCGAAATATGGGAAAGAATAAATTAGCAAAGTTTGCTAATATGAATGAATATCCACATGTGTTTCAATATCCTTTTGCTGTATTAAAGGAAAAAGGATTTGAAATGAAAGGAAAGTGGAATGAGATGTTTTTTAAAAACAATAATCCCATAATCCTCGAATTGGGATGCGGAAAAGGTGAATATTCTGTGGGATTGGCAAAACTATATCCAGAGAATAATTTCATAGGTGTCGATATCAAAGGAGCTCGTATGTGGTCGGGGGCTAAGCAGTCTTTTGAAGAGAAATTGGAGAATGTAGCTTTTTTACGAACTCATATCGAACTGCTAAGTAATTTCTTTGATGAGGGAGAAGTCTCAGAAATATGGATTACTTTTCCAGATCCTCAGATGAATAAAGTAAATAGACGAATGACTTCAACACGTTTTATGAAACTATATGCACAGTTTCTTAAGCCCAATGGAGTAGTTCATTTGAAATCGGATAGTAATTTTATGTTTACTTATACTTCAGAAATGGTAGATTTGAATAATCTTAAGGTGCTATTTAAGACAGATGATTTATATCATTCGGATTTAGTAGATGATATCTTAAGTATCAAAACATTTTATGAACAACAGTGGATTGCACGAGGTCTGAATATAAAATACCTTAAATTCGAGTATTTTCCTAAAGAGGATTGGGTAGAACCTGAAGTTGAAATAGAGCAAGATAGTTATCGGAGTTATGGAAGAAGTAACTCTCAAATTCTAACAAAACGAATATAAATAAGAATCCAACTAAAATAATATATAATGAGTATAAAAATATATCCGAAATTAGTTCTTGATGCGCTACGTAATGTGCGTTATCCCGGAACAGGTAAGGATGTCGTAGAAATGGGACTTGTATCTGATGATATTCATATCGAAGGTAATAAAGTTAGTTTCTCTATGCTTTTCGAAAAGCCTAACGATCCTTTTATTAAATCTGTAGTTAAAGCCTGCGAAACGGCCATACTTACATATATAAGTCCCGATATTGATATAAAGGGAAATATTGAAGTTAAAACAAACGAAGTTGCTCCTCCTCCCGCTGCTCCTAAGCTATTGCCTGAAGTTAAAAACATCATAGCTATATCATCAGGAAAAGGTGGTGTTGGTAAGAGTACTGTAACAGCTAATCTGGCAGTTGCATTAGCAAAACAAGGTTATAAAGTAGGTGTGCTTGATGCGGATATTTTTGGACCTTCTATGCCGAAAATGTTTGATGTGGAAGATGTTCAACCATTCTTGGAGCTTGTAGGGAATAAGGAAATGATAATTCCCGTTGATAAATATGGTGTGAAAATGTTGTCAATAGGTTTCTTTGTGAAGAAAGAGAGTGCTATTGTTTGGCGCGGAGCTATGGCAGGTAATGCTTTAAAACAATTGATAACTGATGGTAATTGGGGTGAGCTCGATTATTTCTTGATTGACTTTCCACCAGGAACAAGCGATATACATTTGACTTTGGTTCAAACCTTACCAATAACAGGAGCTGTAGTTGTAAGTACTCCTCAGGAGGTTGCTTTGGCTGATGCACGTAAGGGTATTGATATGTTTACCAATGAAAAAGTAAATGTACCGATTTTAGGATTAGTCGAAAATATGGCATGGTTTACACCTGCTGAACTTCCCGAGAATAAATACTATATCTTTGGAAAAGATGGAGCAAAGAATTTGGCTGAGGAAATGAATGTTCCTCTATTAGGTCAGATACCTATTGTACAAAGTATATGTGAAGGAGGAGATAGTGGTAGTCCGGTAGCTTTGAATGAAAATTCGGTGACTGGCGAAGCTTTTGCTCTTTTAGCACAGCACTTTGTAGCTTCCGTAGACAAGAGAAATAAAGAGGGTGACCCTACTCAAAAGGTTGAGGTGCATCTAAAATAATAGTAAATAAAAAAAGCTAGTCATATGACTAGCTTTTTTTATTATTATGATGGATAATCAACAGCCATCCATTCATCTCCAACCCATACATAATGGATTTCTCCTCCTTTAATCTTTTTTAAATCTTTATTTTCTAATTTTTTAAAATTCTTAATTGATTTTTTTTTCATGACTTATTTTTTAATGATGTTTTTATTATACTTTCCTAGAAGTAAAGATACTTCTGTAATTCAGATGTTTATATAATAAAATAGTCATATTTTTCTCGAATAGTTGCTTCTGTAGGTTAAATCTTTATCTCTGTTTTTCTTTTTTTTCTTTCTTTTTTGTATTTCTAAAATAGTGCTGTTTTATCTATTTTTGTCTTATATTTGGTTCTTTGTATTTCTCTGAAATAATAAAATGATTTAATATCTTTACTACATGAAGTATACTTATATGACGCGGTTCTCCATACTCGCAGTTGGAATAATATTTGTATTACAAGCCTTGCTAGTTTATCGTTTGTTTCAGACAAATGTAGATTTGCTTCAACGAGAGTTGAATTTGGTTATAGAATCGGTTTACAATAAGGACTTAAATGCTCGTTTAGGCTTAAAAGGAGGGCATAAGACTCCAGATGTTAAGTATGCTGGAACAACTCCGCCTCCTGGAGTCGATACCACTAAAGTTACTCGTATTGATGGCGGTAGTCAAGGTATGGAATCAATGAAAAGAGACAAGGGGCTTACTTCTGTTCTGAATTTAGCAATGGAAGAGTTTATTAGTAGAAAATACCCTATCAATTTGCAGAAAATAGATAGCTTAGCGGGAATTATTCTTGCTCAAAATGATATTAATCTGAAATTTTATTCAGAGATTGTTGATTTAGACTCAGATTCAGTTTTAGAAACGACTTTGACTAATCCTAATAGTTATTCTGATGTTGTCTATTCTAAAGAAATACCTCTGAATGTAAAGCAAACTAAATATCTGCGTTTAGCTGTGGTGAATCCAACCTGGAAGATTTATCCTCAGATGGCTTGGATGTTGGTTCTTTCATTATTGCTTTCTATATTCTGTATATACAGTTTACACATACAAAAGAAAACTTTAGCGAAACAGAAACAATTGGCAAGCTTGAAAAATGACTTTTTCTCAGAAGTATCCCATGAGTTTAAACGTCCTTTGGCCGTTTTGCGTCAGACAATGAATTCTCTAGGAAATGAAAAGATAATTTTGAATGAGGAAAAAAGAGCTCGTATGTTGAGGATTGGAGAAGAAGAGATTCTAAATATGACAAGTCGAACAGAAATGTTCTTAAGTCTTGCTCAGGATGATGAAGGCCTTTTCGAATTGCATCCTACCGAATTTGATATTGTGAAAGTTGTTTTCGATTTAGCGGATAAGGCTGTTGATACAACGCCTGGGGCACCTGAAATAGATGTCGATAATGAATTGAAGGATTCTATGATTTTCGCAGATAAAGATCATATGGAACATTTGGTTTCGAACTTAATAAGTAATGCAATAAAATATTCGAAAGACTCAATCGATATACATATTAGATTATACAATGAAAATAATAATGTCTGTATTTCGGTAAAAGATACAGGAGTGGGTATTTCAGAAGAGAACTTAAATGTTGTTTTCGAAAAATATTCGCGTGTTGGAAAAACGACTCATGCTAAAGGTCATGGAATTGGCTTAAATTACGTAAAACGTATTACTGAAAAGCATGGAGGAAGTGTCTCTGTTAAGAGCGAACTAGGTGTTGGTAGTGAGTTTATTGTAAAATTGCCCTTAGTAAAGAACGTAAAATAATTATTAATTTATTTGAGTAAGTTAAACTTTACTATCTTTGTGAAACAGATTAATTTTTTTTAAGCACATTTTACAAACTTATGTCTATGGCAAATATACTATTAGTAGAAGACGATGAGAATCTAGCTTTTATGCTATCAGAGAATCTGGAAGTTGAAGGATTTGATGTACAACATGTGAAGAAAGGCGAATATGTAATGGAGACAATTGACGAGCAACCTATCGATCTTATATTGATGGATGTCGATTTAGCTGGAGAAATGAATGGGTTTGATGTCGCGGAAAGAGTCAGACTATCAAATTCGTCTTTGCCTATCATATTTACCACAGGCAAAACACACTTTAAAGATATTGAACGTGGATTGAAATTAAGACATGTTGATTATCAAAAGAAACCTTATGGAACAAAAGAATTGTTGGCTCGAATAAATAATCTTTTAAATAGAGTGAGCGAATCGGGGTCAAAGAAGTTTGTCTTCTCTGGTTTTTCATTTAGCCCTATTGATCAAGTTATTGAATATGATGGTCAAGAACTGAGAGTCGCAAAAACTGAAGCGGCATTTTTACGTCTTCTTTGCGAAAATGTAAATGGAGTTGTTACCAAAGAAAGTATTGTCTGGTTGTTATGGGGTGAGCAAGATGTATATCAAAAAGAACATTCTCTAAATAATTTGACTCATAAGATCAGAAAATATCTTGAAGGGAATCCTTATGTAGAATTAGTTACAATATCTAAAGTAGGTTATAAACTTATGGAAAGATAATATCGTATATATATGTATAAAGAAAGAGGAATATAATTTAAATTATATTCCTCTTTTTATTTTATGATACTATAGATGAGATCAACCAGTATTTCTCATTCCGGCTGCAATTCCTGAAATTGTAACCATGAGCGCCTGCTCTAATTCATCTGGGTGTACTTCATTGCTTCTAACTCGTTGCAATAATTCAACTTGAAGAAGGTTCAACGGTACTGTGTAAATATTTCTCATAGCAATATTGCTTGCTATAAGAGGTAAATTTTCCATCAGAGATTTATCATGAGCAATGTTTAAGATCGTATTAGTATCTTTTGCTAATTGCTCGCGTAATTCGGTACCTAAGTATTGTATGTTTTTATCTACTAATCGCTGATCGTAGTAGGCTGCAATACGACTATCGGCTTTTGCATATACCATTTCAAGCATACTTATACGAGTATTAAAGAAAGGCCAATCCTGATACATTGTTTCCAATATATTCATTTTGCCTTCATCAATAATCTGTTGTAAGGCTTGTCCTGCTCCTAACCATGCAGGAAGCATAAGTCTGTTTTGTGACCAACCGAAAATCCAAGGTATAGCACGTAGGCTTTCTACGCCACCTGTCGATTTACGTTTAGCAGGACGTGAACCTAATGGAAGTTTTGCCAATTCAGCTTCGGGTGTTGCTTGATAGAAATAGGGAATGAAATTATCATTGTTTCTAACAAGGTCTTGATATATTTTGCATGAAATATTAGATAGTTCATCCATCGTTTGTCTCCACTCTTCTTTTGGTGCAGGTGGAGGTAATATATTTGCTTCTAATATTGCATCTATATACAGTGACAATGTTGTGATGGCTAAATCAGGTAAACCTAGTTTGAAACGGATCATTTCGCCTTGTTCAGTAACGCGAAGTCCTCCTTTTAGAGAACCTGGAGGTTGAGAGAATAAGGCTACTTTAGCAGGACCTCCCCCTCTACCGATTGTTCCGCCTCTACCATGAAACAAAGTAAGTGTTACTCCGGCATCATTACAGGTTTTAAGTAAAGCTTCTTGTGCGCTGTATTGTGCCCATCCTGCTGCTAATGCTCCAGCATCCTTGGCTGAATCGGAATATCCGATCATTACCATTTGCTTATTTCCGATAATACCTCTGTACCAGCCAATGTTTAGCAATTGTTGCATAACATCAGAGGCATTGTTAAGGTCATTAAGAGTTTCGAATAATGGAGCTACCGGCAATGTGTAGGGACAACCTGTGTCTTTAAGTAACAAATGTACAGCCAAAACATCGGAAGGAGTACGAGCCATTGAGATAACATAGACGGGGATTACCCCTTGAGGAGTCTCTGCAATTACTCTAAATGTATCTATTACTTCTTTAGTTTCTGCACTAGGCTGCCATTGTTGGGGTATTAGCGGTCTTTTTGAAGAAAGTTCTTTTATTAAAAACGTTTGCTTCTCTGTTTCAGACCAAGCTGCATAGTCTCCCAAACCTAAGTAAAGAGTTAATTCGGATAATGCTTCGGTATGTCTGGTACTTTCTTGACGTATATCTATTTTTACTAATGTAACTCCAAAACATTTTATACGACGAAGTGTATCCAAAAGTTTGTCATCAGCAATACTTTCCATGCCGCAGGCAATAAGAGAGTCGTAGCATTTGATGAGTGGTTCCCATAATTGCTCGTTATGGAAAATAATATCATCAGTTATTGTTGTATGCTTTCCTTCGATCGTTTCATCAAGAAAGATAATTGTTTTCTTGAGTTTTGATCGTAGTTTCTTCATTAAAGCTCTGTATGGTTCTTGTACTTCGGCATCGCCCAGATAGTCTCTGAATTCAACAGTACAATTAAACATTGACAATTCTTTAACCAGTACTTCTATATCTTTTAAGAATAGGGTAGCTGCACGTTTACGGCTTTGAAGTAATACATCTTTTGTGACTACTGCTGTAACATTAGGATTACCATCGCGGTCGCCACCCATCCAGGATGTAAAATGTATGGGACGAGCATCAACTGGAATTTTATATCCGATAGAGGCTTCCAACTGTTTATTGAATTCTTTCAGGAAAGAGGGGACGGCAGACCAAAGGCTGCTTTCGATAACATCATAACCCCATTTAGCTTCTTCGTTAGGCGTTGGTCTGTCTTTTCTTATTTCAGCAGTAAACCAATACTGAATAATAAGTTGTTTTAGACGACTCATTATATGTTCTTGCTTGTAGCTTACAATATCATCGTGGTCTAATTGCTGAAGACAATCGCTTACTTCGTTAAGATTGTTAATCAAAGAACGGCGATTTATTTCAGTTGGATGAGCAGTAAGAACCAAGTCTATTGATATTTCATCAATTGCTTTTCTTATCTCTTCATCATTTGCACCTTTACCTTTTAAGGTCTCATAAATACGAGCAAAGTTGACAGGATTTTCTTTTCCCATTGCATGTTGCGATATGGTATCGTATTGCTCTGCAGTATTTGTAAGGTTTAAAAACTGATTAAATGCTTGTGCTACAGGTAAAAAATCTTTATCAGGCAGATTTTGAAGAGTTTCTACCAACTTATCATGTGCTTGCTTATCACCATTGTGTGAAGCTTTGGATAATTGGCGAATTGTTTCAACGCGTTCATAGGTGCCTTCACCCAATGCTCCCTTGATGGTTTCACCAAGTAATTTTCCGAGCATTGCTATGTTGTCGTTCATCAAAGAATTTGATTGACTCATAGTTTCTTGTTTTTATGTTATTTATTCAATATATCTCCTTTGTAGAAAGAAATTAATCAAAATACAAAGGAGATATTGTTAATAAGGCTTAGTATACTTTATAGTAAACCACAACCTTTAGTCATTTATAAGACTGAACAATTCTTCTGCCGCTAAACGGGGTCCTTCTTTTGTTCTGCCCTCTATAGCCAGAGATGTATGGATCTCTCCGATCTTAACACCGTTTTCGTTCATTTTACTAAAGTACTGACGTACCAACTTCTCGGCAAGCTCTCTTTCTTGAACAGGTCCGAATGGATTTGCAAAATAAGATTTTACTAAGCCTACTTCTGTTGTTGTACCTTTAGCCTTTCTAGCTCCATCCTCAAATACTTGAATAGCCTGATCAAGGTTATCCATGAATTTAATTTTCTGATCGGTTTCAGTATAATTGTTGGCATAAAGCATATAATCTACTTTATATCCTTTAGAAATAACTTCGTAGGTTGAAACAGGAATAGTTACACGAGCATTCACCTTATCGGGATTGGTATATATTCCTCGGTCTAATTGTTGGTAAGCATACGAAGGATCTAAGTCATCTACACGAACAAATGCTCCTATTTCAGTACCATA
Organism: Dysgonomonas sp. GY617; assembly: GCF_015233815.1. NCBI lineage: Bacteria > Pseudomonadati > Bacteroidota > Bacteroidia > Bacteroidales > Dysgonomonadaceae > Dysgonomonas > Dysgonomonas sp. GY617. The sequence continues at coordinate 10,857 of NZ_JADCLR010000014.1, read as the reverse complement.
CCCTTTAACCGAACCATCAGCTTCTATGTTCAAATAACCCATATCATCGAAAATGATACGCATGTGTCTGATATATTTTTCATTCAGGTTACGGAATGCTTCCAAACTCTCAGATTTTCCTGCACCACTATCACCCATGATGATAATGTTTGATTCTTTTCCGTTTTTCAGTGCAATGTTTACCATCGCTCCATGTATTGGTAAACGACCCAACTCCATTTGTTTCACATTGTGAAGAGTTAGGAGCATTTTTTTCATATAGCCAAAATAGTCGATATCGTCGCAATAGTTTGCATATCCAATAAGAATGTCATTTTGTTTGTCTTTATAATAGAACGTACGTTTTTCTTCATGCCCATCAGCATAACCGAATACGTAGATCATATCGGGCTTTTTACCAATATAGCTGCTTGGTGTTGCCAATTCGAATAGATTAGACAAACCTAAGCCATGATCGATAAAGTCTTTGTGGAAATAAACGAAAGTAAGCATATTACCTACCCAAGCAGGGAATACAAACCATTCGTCATCATTCAAAGAAATGTTTGCTATGGGGTTCGAAGAATGTTCGTGGAATATTCCGTCACGAGTATTTCTTTTAGTATATGTAATCAATGGAGGTTGAAATATCACAGTGCTTATAAATGGTACTGCTGATAGTCCCTTGTATTCGATTGGGCAATTCCATGATACTTCGTCATTAAGAATAAGTCCAGCATTAGCACCTGCAATTAACTGGCGATATACTCTGTGTTGAAATCCCATAACGGTCTCTTCGATGCGGCGATAAGTCGCAAGAATTAGATCGTTGAATTGAGAGTTTGCCTGAGTAAATCTAACATCTTGCAAACCTTCTCCAAGGCTTGAGTTGCGAACAACCGAAATACGGTCTAAGCGTCTCCAATATGAATATAATAGTTCGATAAGTTCAATGAAAAGGTCTTTGTCAGCAAAGCAAACCGAATATCTGTTGTCTACTCTTACTATTTCGTTCTCGTCACAAACTGTAAGGAACTTGAATACTTGTACAAGTGATTGAGCAAATTCGTCATCGTTATTATTAAAGTACTTGATATAATAGTCATATATAATGACATTGTCTTTCTTTAATACTTGAATAAATGAGTCGATTACTTTCTTGAAACCATAACTATTCAAAAGTTTCTGACGGTTATCACAATATTTCAGCGAGAAGTTAATCATCGCTTTTCCTCGACTGATTGTAAATTCGTTTAGCATTGTTTATTCGGTTTTGTTTATAATTTTAGTTATTAGAATCTATTTTGATAATCCTGTTTTGATATTTCCTTCAACAAAAATCTAATTTCAAATTTAATCATTTTACTTGTATTAGAAGAATTGATAAAAGACTTATTTTGGTTTACTTACTGATTGCTTTATTCTTTGCCTTTTCTTCGTGTGATTTTACAAATTGATCATTTAGATCTTTAAGACAATCAAAGCATAAACAGTTTCCATAAGTTGTCTTAATGTATTGTCTGACACCCTCTGCTAGGTTGATTCTTGAACAATTACACAATTCAATTTTATCTACTCTACAGGTAAAGTTTATTGAACAGCAAGGGCATATTTTATCCATCCTTTGTATTTAATGTTTCTACAAGTTTTTCTCTATGGTCAGATTATTTGAAAGATCTGATCATGTCTTTGTTGATAGCTTTTTTCTAAAGCATCTTTGTCTTTTTTAGTTTCTATCATTGTTGTAATGATATGTCGCATCAACTCTATTTCCCGAGAGTTTCTTGCTCGTGTTTTTTGGCAGGTCTTCTGACTTACTTCATTTCTAAACATCCTTCCCATCTTTTTAGTCAGCATTTATCAGGTCTCAGTTATCAACAAGTTTGTTGTTTACTGTTTTTGCTTACTATTCGGACAGTGGCTAGAGTATTGTTTAGAAACTCTTAATGAAGCTTACAGCAGCGGGTCTGTTCCAGATTTACACCGGATTCCCTTTTCATTACTCTATCTGCGATTGTGATAGAATAACACCAAAATCAGTGTAAAGATAATAAAATGTATGATTGATGCTACACTCAGAAACAAAAAAATCTTCCCTTAATGAAGGAAAGATTTTTTGTTCCAAGAATGTGCCTATAGGAGAAGGAGAGTCCTATATTAAATTGAGATATTATGGATTGTGTTTTCCTGGCACTTTTTTTAGACTTACTGTTAGTAATTGATATTCGTTATATGTATGTGTATGAAAAACCTCGTTCTTAAGTGCAAAGAACGGCATAAAGACTTGATAGGGGTATAACCAAAATCTCTTTTTTTTCTTAGAATTGATCCTTTTTTTCCTATTCTCTGTCAATAGAGAACGCCCATACCTACAATCGTAGATATGGGCGTTGGTCTGTTATGAGATTTATTCTTAGAATTTTAGGCTTATACCTCCAAGAGCATTAATGCCTTGATTGGTATAACCGTATTGTCTTTCGTATTTTTGATTCATTACGTTGTTTGCTCTTACAAAGAATGATAACCAATCTAATATATTATAAGTTCCTTTAATATTCAGTTCGTTAATGTTATCCATTTTGGAAGAAGCTTCGTTTACATACATTTTGCGTCCACCTTCGAATATATAATTAACTGATAGTGTAAGATTATCAATGAATGAAAAATCTGCATTAAAGTCGAAAGTTAAAGATGGTAATCCCCAAGCTTCTTTCTTTTCAGGTGCATTATCTGTTAAAGTATATTTGCTGAGGTTGTAAAAATGTGTAGTTGCTTTCAACGAAAGATCGGTATAAGGGATTAACTTAGTTTTTAATGCTCCACCGAAATGACCTTCGCCCAGATTAGCATACAACATATCTGAAACATTACCCCATGATGCAGCATCGTATGGTACAAATAAATGATCGTCTTTAGTATATTTATATCCTCCGAAGATATCAAATTCAAGACCGCTTACGATTCCCGATCTAACTCCAATCTGAGCATCATATAATGTTTGAGAAATAAATACACGAGATATAGGATTTATATATCTATTCTCTCGATTTATTTCTACAAAGTTATTGTCGTTAATACCACCACCTACATTAAAGTACAATAAACTCTTCTCGTTGAAGTTCCAAGATGTTTTGATGGAGGGAGCAGCTACAAATTTGTTCTCTATATCTGAAGCCCAATTAATATTGACCCCGAGTGATAGTTTGAAGTCTCCGCCATCAATACTATAATATGGTCTGGCTTTGAATATAGTCAGATTATGAAACGGATCTGTGTCTAACAAAGGCAAAAAGTCGATATTGCTAAACGATTGAAAGAAAACACCTCCTTCAACTCCTGCTTTATGATCTGTTTGAACTGGTGCTGCAATATTGACCATCGCATCGAATATGCTTCCTGATACACCATCATAGTTTGTATCATAGCCATATTTAGATGTGAAGTTGTTGTATTTTACATTTGCAGAATAATACATTGCATCGCTATGTTCAGTTGATGTAATTCCTGTTTCAGCCTCAATAACATTTACTCCTTGGTTATGCTTCATAAGTCCTTCATGAAAAGAAGCATTTTCGCCTAATATATTACTAAATACATATGGATTACCATAGTAATTAAAAGTATTGTTGAAAAATGAGCCATTCAAGTGCCATGTTAATGATTCAAATTTGTGGCTATACTTAGCTTTTATTAGGTTCTCCATGTTTTTGGCTTTCGCTTCATCCAGATAAGAACTCGGGTTTAGGTATTTAATCTTACCATCGGTAGAATTGTGAGTCGCAAAAAGATCGAATTGATCGTTCTCTGAATCTACAATTCTATATCCGGCTGCACCATCTAAGTTAGAGTACATCCCAGCTCCGAATAGAAAATATCCTCTGTGTTTGCTAAAAGGAATGTCTGTTTTTATATCTCCCGAACCAGTATCTCCGATGGGATGAGAGGTGATACTGGTATTAGGAATACTATTTTCAAATTTTATATCATATTGCTTTTTTGTTGGCTCATGAAGAGCTGGTAGCGTATTGATTTTTGAAGCATCCTGTATTGTAGGAGTGTACTCTCTTTCGAGAGAAACCTGACGGTTTAGGGTTGTATCTTTAGCGGCGGTTTGAGCTGCAATGTTTACTGATGCAACGCTTAGTCCCAATGTGCTAATAAATAAAGTTTTATATAATGTATTCATTATCTTTTAATTTAAGTATAGTAAATATTTTACTGCTTTATAGTTGTATTTTATACTCGCATAAAGCAATGCAAAGGTCTACGCCTTATTTATTTAATTGAGTTAAACGATCATTTATCATTGTAGCAATATCCGCTTCGTTTCCGGTATAATTAGCCTTCAAGCTTTCAAGGTATTGCTTCGCTTGGAATTTATCTCCTTTTGCAAGATAGGTATCCGACAATACAATGATAGATTGTGCCATCCAGTAAGCGTGAGGTGTTCCTTGTTTCATCAATGCAAGAACTTGTTGCTCAGCTTTATCATAGTTGCCATTTTTTAGGTATGTTTTAGCTAGAAGATATTGAGCTTCGGCTCCATATATACTACGAGTATCGCTTGCGGCTTTTTGAAGATCGTCCATAGCCTTATTGGTTTCTCCTGTATTGAGATATGCTTTAGCTCTGTAAAGGCGTGCTTCACTTACTACTTCGGGTGATGTTTTTCCTTGAGATAATAAAGCTGTTGCAACAGTAATTACTTCTACATCTTTATTCAGGCTGTTGGCTACTTTAAGCATGCCCAACTGAGCTGTACTCTTATCATCGGCACTGGTGGCTGTGCGCATCATTTCTTTATACGCATTGTATGCCGCTTGATTGTTTCCTTTGCTTAATTGTATTTCTCCAACAAGAGCAAGTGCTTTATTCAGATTTTTAGAATTGCCCGAATTGATGGTGTTGTTGAATGCCTGAAGTGCAGTGTCGTAATCCTTCTTGTTGTAGGCTATTGCTCCAATATAATAATGTGCATCTCCTGCAAACTGACCTTGTGGATAAGCTTGTAAGTACTTATTCATTGCATTAGCTGCTTCTCCTGCATGACCTTTCATGTATATGTTTTCGGCAGCAAGGTAAGACAAAGAGTCTTGACGACTGGCAGTAATTATAATACCATTTCCTAAAGAGTTTGCAAAGCTGGCATATGAACTAATGTCATTGATGTCACGATAAATACCCTCGAGACTTTGTATGGCAATACGAGCTTCTTCTGAGTTCTTATGATTTTGTACTACTTGTTTATAAGCGTCTATTGCTTTTTGTGGATTATTGGTATTGTAATAAGACTGACCCAATTGTACGCCTGCTTGTGGTGCAACATTCGAATTGGGGTAATCGTTTAATATTCTAGTCAGAATTGGAATTGCATCCGCCTCACGATTTAGCATGATCAAAGCACGACTCTTCTCGTACATTGCATCATCATAGTATTGCGAGTCTGGATATTTTCTCATCATCACATCCAATGCAGCAATCTTGCCGTTATAGTTGTGTTGTAAACCTAGTACAAATGCTTTTTGGAAATCTGCATATTCTGCACTTTGAGGATTGTTGATGGAAGCTTGAGAGTATGCATTTTCTGCTTCAATAAAATTGCGGTTAAACAGGTGCGTATCTCCAATACGATTCCAAGCATCAGAATAAGTCAATAGCTGCCTGTTTCTTTCTTGTGATGTATATTGTTTAAAGTAATTTAAAGCATTAGAATATTGTTTTAAATTGAAGTATGTATAACCAAGATTGTACAGTGCATTAGTATAGTTATCGTCCGAAGCATTACATACCGAAAGATATGTTTGATAATCTTTTATTGCTGCCGGATAATTATTCTCACGATAATATGTCTCGCCACGCCAGAAGTACGATTCGTTTTTAGACTTAACGTCATAGTTACCTAAATTGATTGAAGCGTTGAAACGTTGAATTGCCTGATCGTAATTTCCATCGATAAAATCTTGTGCTCCAAGTTGAAAGAGAATAGTCTGCTTAGTCTCAATTATTTGTCTTCCCGGATTACGCATTTTGTCGATAACAGCAAGCGCAGCCTGATAGTTCTTGGTTGAAAGTAAAGTTGCAGCTAATTGGTTGTTTATCTCATTTGCATATTTCGAGTTAGGGTATTCGTTTAAGAAACGTTGTAATACTGTAATCGATTGGTCAAAAACAGACAATGATGTTTTATGAACCAACATTGCGTAATTGTATAATGCTACTTCGCTAATGGAAGGGTCGAATTGTACACGCGATGCTGCATCAAAAGCCATTAAAGCATTTGCATTGTCATTTACTTTTAAATAGTTTTGTCCCAATAGCATATAAGCAGTTTGTCCAAGCTTGTCTTCTGTTGAGGCTGCAAACTGTAAAGCTTTTATTGCATTCTGATAATCTCCTATCTGTGTATATGCAGTTCCTAGTTGTAGCATATCTTCTGCAAATGGTTTAGATTCGGATGCCAGATATTGCTCGTAATTCGAAATAGATTCATTTATATTGCCCTGTCTGTAATAAGAATTACCCAGAATACGATGTATTTCGGCAGAGTTTTTATTATTAGGATATGTGTTCAGATAATTATGTCCTGCATTGATTGCTTCATTTAGGTTGTTTTTCAAGAACAGTCCTTGTGTTATAAAGAATAACGATTGTTCTTTATATTCGGGGCTATTTTTTAGGCGTTCAAATGTTGCAAGAGCATCATCATATTTACCTTCTTGAAAATCGATATATGCTTTGTAGTAAGTTGCAGGTTCATAATATTTATTACTGTTACGTGCTAATAGCTCAAATTGGTTGGCTGCAACAGATCTTTTGCCTTCTTGAAGATTGGCAAAGGCAGAGCGGAAGGTGTAATCTTCTTGCTCTTTTGTTGCTAAATAGGCAACGTCAGCCTGTTCGAACCAATATAGAGCTTTAGACCAGTCTTTTTCGTTGAAGTAAGACGATCCTATGTAGAAGCAAATATCATTTCTATGATAAGATTCAGGGTATGTGTCCAAATATTCACGTAGTATACTGACCGCATTCGGCTTACCTGTGAAATAAGATGCAGCTGCAATCATGTAATCAGCTTCCAACTCGGCATTCTTATCTTTAGATAGCCTTTTAAACTCAGTAAGAGTATTTTGAGCCCCTACGAAATTATTGTCCAAAAACATCTCTTTGCCTTGTAGAAACAAACGTTCGGGCAATTCGTTATTTATTCCCCTTTGGGCATAAGTTAACTGTAGGGTAGATGCTATTCCTATCCCTGTAATAAGTAGTATTTTCTTCATAAATTCATCATTTGTATTTTTTCGATCCCATGTTTAACAGAGCGTAGCCCAAATAAAGAGGGATTTAAATCGGATAACGGTAAAAACTTAAGTGCAGCCACATCATCGTTAGCGGCAAATTTAGCATTGCTGTCTACTTTGCACAAGAAGAACAGGTCGGTTGTCTCAACCTCAAAGTCAGAATACATATATAGATTAGGCAGAGAGAATAAATATTGAACAGAAGATACATCTAGTCCAGTCTCCTCTTTTACTTCTCTGATAACAGCCTTTTCCGCAGTTTCCTGCATGTCTACAAAGCCCCCTGGAAGATCATAGGTTCCTTTTGCCGGTTCATGAGCTCGCGTAGCTACCAGTATTTCATCTTTCTCATTGATGATGACGGCTACTGTTGCAGATGAGGGGTTGAAGTAATAGATGAATCCGCAGTTCTGACAACGTTTAGATTTGAAGTTGTTGTCGACGAAGTGGTCCGATCCACATTTGGGACAGTATTTGAATTGATAAAGAGGATGTTTTCTTTCTAACATAAAACTTCTGTATTAAACTTCTATATAACACTGTGTACAAATATAGCTATTTATAAGATACATGTTTTATGTATAGTTATTGTTTGCAATAAAATTAACGCATGCCTAAAGCTTAATTATTATTTCTGTTTGTTAATATATGTCGTTTTTGGCTTTCTGAAAGTGCGATTATGTTCGTAAATCACTTTTTTCTATGTTAAATATATAAAATATGGCTCACTTTTGCCTAAACATAAGAAAAGATGACAAAAAGGTTATAGTATTACTTGGAAATTTATTGTTTCTTTGTAATAAAGTTGGTTGTTTGAATATAAATTGTTAAAATACATTTCTGTTATGAATGTACGTAGTACCTACATGGTGAATCTCGTGTCAACATACCTTTCGTTATGCAATGTTGTGCATAATAGAAAAGTGATTGGCGTTCAGCTAGATTTTGAGCAAAAAGATTCTTCCATTCTCGCAATATCCAATATTTTAAAAGATTATGATTTGAGTTGTAAAACTTATTACTCTGATTTTGAAACTCTAAGAAAAGATAAGCGTAAAGGAATACTTCATCTGAGAATCGATGGAGGTCGTTATGTTGTGCTGAAGAGCTTAGGGACTGAGGGTAATGTCGTTTTTTACGACCCTGTAATCAATAAAAATATTGAAATTTCGAAGTTTGCATTTCAAAAATTGTGGAGCAGCATCGTAATATATTCCGATGTAATGCCCTCTGCAAATGAGAATGAGGCGAGTAAGGAAAGAATCACTAGAAAAAGTGTACAAGACTAATTTCTTAGTAGTTTAGGAAATGTCTTTAATGCTTCTCTAAGGTAGTTTGTGTGAAATAAAGAGGGGGAAGAGTTGAAATTTTATCATATTTTAAATGTGTTTGTTCTATAAGATTTTTATAAAGCATAATTTCTGTTGACTTATTGTAGTTGTTTTCTTCTCTTATATTACTATGATGCTGTGTTTTTACATTTGTAACTGCAAAGCGTGATAGAACTGTCCGTTAGAGAAGCTGTTATCTCCTTCTAATCAATAATGTGTTGTTTATCTGATAGTTAAGTGTATCGGAGAGTGTTTAACTTTTCGATTCGCGCACATGCTCCGAGCACTTTTCTTGTAAGATATTTTGTTTTCATATTGTCTAATTAGAACTGAAAATGCATATACAGTTTTTGTATATCACTGTTAAAAAAAACAGATGATTATGTCTTAGTCGTGAGTCATAATAAAGCTGTAATACACAATGCGAGCTCGTAAATGATGAGTTTCTTAATTTAAGTAAGCTCACTGTATATACTGAAACTTTCATTTAACTGTTGTCTAAAAAAGATAATGAAAGTTTCAGTTTTTTATTTCTATCCCTCTCGTTTTTTAACTAATCTCATTTTTTTACAAAGAGAATAAGGAAGATAAAATTAGAAAAAAGTTATAATCGCAAACTTATATCTGATTTGTTGTAATATCCTAGATGTGAAACTTGCAATATTCAGATATATTGTTGTTTAAATTGATATGTGCAATCTTTATTAACGATTAGTTCTTGTTCCTCTTCTATTAATAGAGATCGTAATGTAAAATAGTCAATAAGTTTGGAACGATAGATAGCTAAATATAGAGAGGTAATCTATATATAATCTAATATTTTTTTCTACCTCAAAATCCAAAGGTGGTTTGGGTTGTATAGCTGTATATAGGTCTGAAAGGAATTCCTTAATGTTAGGCGAGGCTCATCTCTTTGTTTTTTTTCTTGTATTGGTCGGAATAATAAAAACAGTATATCTTAATTTTAAATAAGTTGCATTTAGGTTTCTTTAAATCTATTCTATGTGTTCTATTGATCTTTTTTCACGTTTATCTTCCAAAAATAGTTTCTTAGAGTTCTGTATTAGGGTATTGTAAGGATATTTCTATTTTAAGGTTAGTCGTGTTCGGTATTTGTTAAAATAGGAACTTATCCTATACTGTAGAGTGTTTAATCTTACAATAACTGTAATATTTTTGTTTATTTGCTTCAATAAGCCGCATCCTTTGTAAATAGAGGGATTTTGTTGTGGTTTCATGCTGTTTTTTTTGTTTATTTGCCTTCTATTTATTGGGGAAATTAATAAAATAAGGGAATGAACATCTTGAAAATTGAAAGGATGGACTTTTGCTATAAGCAACAGTTCGTTCTCAAAGACTTTGTGCTGTCCATTGCAGAAGGCAGTATTTATAGTCTAGTAGGAAAACCTAAATCGGGAAAAACGACAGCGCTAAAATTGATCTTAGGTTTATTAAAAACGACTGCTTCCACAGTATATATTAAAGGGCAAGACTTTTATAACCGGAGAGAAAGTCTCCAGAGTATTGTTGGTGCTATTATTGATCTTCCGTATTATCAAAATTACCTAACAGTTAAGCAGAACTTCTTATATATAGATATGCTCTTTGGTTATGGAGATTTGCGGATAGCCGAAGTCTTACGGTTTATCGGGTTGGCAAAATACACCAATACCAAGGTGAAAAAGCTAACCATAACCCAACAAAAGTTTCTTAGTGTAGGAATTGCATTATACCATAATCCGGATCTACTTGTCTTTGACGATTTATTAAGAGACTTGGATGAAGATTCAAAGGGTGATATCTGTAAGTTACTTCTTAAAATCAAGAAGAAAGGTGGAACTATTCTGATGTCAAGTCGAAGTATAGATGATATAAGAAGTTTCAGTACTCATATAGGCATACTCGAAAATGGGAAGATATATAAAGAAGTCTGTTCTCAGGAATTAAAAAGTGAACGCTTTCAAAATGCCGATCTTCTAGTTTAAAGCTATAATGTTTCGGCCTTTTTTGCTTCTGTGATTGTAGTGTTGGTCAAGCTTTCGATGTTTTGAAAAAAACTTTCAAAATAAATCATGTTGTAAAACACTGTTTAAATAGCAGTTAAGCAAAAACGCGAAAAAACTTTCAAAAATAGTATATAAATTATTTGGAGTGTATTATAAAAGGGACTACTTTTGCACTCGCTTTACAACCGAGAGATGGTTGTTACCAGAAGCAAAAAGAAGCGATCATTGACAAGGTTATACATA
>NZ_JADCLR010000013.1:0-584 GCF_015233815.1 Dysgonomonas sp. GY617 | reverse complement strand
GGGCTGACCATTTGACTAGTTCGGCGAATATTTCGTGTGCGAAGTCTCCTCTGTTGGTGAATTCGAAGGCTCTAACGCCTCCTTGGTAACAGGCTTTGACTACTTGTTTGCTGGTTTCCAGGTCGTTGTTGTAAAAGACGGGAACCATTCCTGTGCTGGCCATGGCTTGACAGGCTTCGATGCGGCTGAATCGTGACATATGTTGAACTTTTTTTTTATTTCCTTTTTTTTATAAAAGTAGATATGCAATCTATAAACTTTGAAAAATCATTCATCTAAGGCATTACATATCTACTTAATGTAAAGATGTGTATTCCGATAAGTATTAGATTGTATTTTTTTATCTGGATACCCTTCCCGAACCATCACCTTTCATAAGGTTCTCAACTTCGGCAACAGTTACCAGATTGTAATCCCCATAAATGGTATGTTTCAAGCACGAAGCAGCAACCGCAAATTCAAGAGCTTGTTGATCGTCTTTAGGATAAGTGATTAGTCCGTAAACCAGTCCTCCCATAAATGAATCACCACCACCTACACGGTCTACAATATGGCTAATATCATACCGTTTTGATTGATATAGC
>NZ_JADCLR010000012.1:0-1819 GCF_015233815.1 Dysgonomonas sp. GY617 | reverse complement strand
GGCGCAGTGACTGTTGATTGCCACACAAATGTATCTTTCTCTTTTTCCATATTTTTGCAATTTGTATTAAGAAATATCATTAATAATAATGATAAGGTGTATGTCAGTTTTATTTTCATCAAGATGTACTTTATTTGTATTAAGAAATATCATATTTAATTATTTACTTTCCGTCTTTTTTACCGTCTTTTCTTGCATAGGGATAGTCATCCTCATATTCGTCTTTAAAAGCCGTTACCCAGTGTCTGTCTCCTTCACTGACTGGATATATGCCAATATCTGATTTTACCAATTCCAGTTCCCGAGGGTATTCCTGTCCTGGTTGAGAAAACCAGACACGTACAAAATTGTTTTCTTCATTTACATCAACGCGTAATTCAATCTCCCTTGACGGATCGTCTTCATACATCTGTTTATAAATATTAAAAAGTTCTACCTCGTCCATTGTTATCCGTACGTATTGCATTTTTCTACCAAATGACCAGGTCATAGTAAGCCTTTGTATAGGTGACTTAGGCGAATAGAAAGTGTCCCGGAGTTGTTCCAAAGCAAGAAGGTCTTCTTCTCCACTGTAGTATTCAATATATACTTCATCAACAATAGCTACTTTGTCCGCAAAATTAGGCGTAATGCGTATATTATATTTTTTTCGGTAGCTATCATACAAGCCCGGAGATAATCCGTTCTTCTGAAAATTAGCTATTCTTTGGGGTAAAGAACCCATAAATGTATCGGCAAAATCTTTCTGTGCGGCAGCCCTGTCTTCCCAATCATACCATACATGTGTTGAAGGCAAAAATTCATTTAAATCTCTGGCGGGGGCTTCATCTGCCTGAAATCGTCCTATATCCACCGAATGGCTGTCCCCCCTTACCCAGACAACAACCATACCTCCCGGTGCCATTCCCACACTGATTTCATCAAATCTACAGGGGATTTTTCTAACACTTTCTATCATCTGTGTATTAAAGAGTTTTTTGATTGTATCATAAGGTAGGTCAAAAGAACCTGAATAGAATTTGTTTTCGGCAAAAGAAAACCATTCGATACCCAGTCCGTCGGGAAGTGGTCCCCGCCCCGAATTATTATCTCCTATTGAATATCCCCAGTCTGATCCGATTATACGTTGTCCACCGGGTACAGATTGTACAACTTCGTCTCCTTTGTAAAAAGCTCCTCTTATAACCTGTACTGGATAAAATTCGGGCGCAGTGACTGTTGATTGCCACACAAATGTATCTTTCTCTTTTTCCATATTTTTGCAATTTGTATTAAGAAATATCATTAATAATAATGATAAGGTGTATGTCAGGGCGCAGTGACTGTTGATTGCCACACAAATGTATCTTTCTCTTTTTCCATATTTTTGCAATTTGTATTAAGAAATATCATTAATAATAATGATAAGGTGTATGTCAGTTTTATTTTCATCAAGATGTACTTTATTTGTATTAAGAAATATCATATTTAATTATTTACTTTCCGTCTTTTTTACCGTCTTTTCTTGCATAGGGATAGTCATCCTCATATTCGTCTTTAAAAGCCGTTACCCAGTGTCTGAAACCTTCACTTTTGGGATATATACCGATGTCTGATCTTACCAGTTCGACTTCCCGGGGGTATTCCAATCCCGGTTGCGAAAACCAGGCACGTACAAAATTGTTTTCTTCATTTACATCAATGCGTAATTCGATCTCCCGTGATGGATCGTCTTCGTACATCTGTTTATAGATTTTAAAAAGTTCCTCCTCTTCTGTTGTTATACGGACATATTGAATTTTTCTGCCGAATGACCAGGTCATAGTAAGCCTTTGTATAG
>NZ_JADCLR010000011.1:0-6336 GCF_015233815.1 Dysgonomonas sp. GY617 | reverse complement strand
GGCTAAGTATTCTAGTAATAGCGTTGGCTTAATTGCCTTCCACTAGCGTCCGTACAACGGTTAGTATACGATAGTATGCTAGGAGGATAATAGGTCGAAACATCCTCCCGTGAGGACACTATACGGGTGTTCCGCCAGTCTGGATTTATTAAGGTGATTATAGTGCAGGATATCCACCTCTTCCCATTCCGAACAGAGAAGTTAAAGCCTGTAACGCCAATGGTACTATGAAACATGGGAGAGTAGGTAGTCGCCGTTTTAGTTATGAATCATTCCGAAAATCCATAGGATTTTGTTCGAAAAAGTTTTCACAGATAATCTGGTTACGTTCTGCATCGGATTTGAAATCATTCCATTTATAGCCGTAGTCATCCAAAAGTTCAATCTGTTTTGCTTGGGTAAAGTCATTCATTTCGCTGCTTCCGGTAAGCCATAGCTGACGATTGTTGACTAAAGCTTTTACTTCCTCAACTGTTAGTGCGTCCTGGAGCAACTTTTTAGGATTACCCTTGTATCTCTCGAATAATTCAAGTTCTCTGGCATTTGAATCAGGCATGAGCTTTTCGTTGTAGATATTAGGTTCGCAATACCAGAATTCACGATCTGATATTTTGAGACAGAACTGGAGATTATCGGGGTCAGTACATGTAATATTGGGATTGAAAAGGTTTTGCATCATTTCTTAAGCCATTTATTGAATCCTTCAAGATTTTGCCGTAATTTTTCTAAGTTGGTAAAAGGAGATTTCAAAGGGTCTTCGTAACAATCAACAAATAGAATTAGAATACACCAAAGTATATTCTCATACACATCTCCTTCTTTATAGTCAGTTTTTAATTCTCGTTGAAAAATCTCATTAAAACGTTCATTATCTGCATTCAGTATATTAGCCCCAATCTGTGTAAAATTTATTGTAGCAAAATCATTCAAGTTCATTGAGGTGTAATTTTTTGATTACTATTTTTACTTCTTCAATGTCAATAGTATGCTTGAAGCTATGCCATTTGACAGATTTGTAATCATCAGACGAAATAGTATTCTCTGCAAAATCGATGTGGATATTGTTGAGTTTTTCTTCTATTGTTTCACCTCCGGTTTGTAAAGGGATCAGGTTTGCAAATACTCCTTTTTCGTAGGATTGGAGTAAACAACGGATTCGGTTGATTTCGAGAATGATTTTCCCATTTCCCTGAGTAGCTTCTACATTGCATCGCTGGTCTTTGGTTCCATCCAATAGAATATATTCAGGTTTTACAGGACACCAATAACTATCGAAGTCAAGAAAAACACATCCCCCCCATAATTCGGGCTTACAAAATCCCATGATTGTGTATCCGGGGAAGTCGCAAAAACAATAGTTGCGAAATGTACAAGTTTGTCCAGCTTTTAGGTTGTAAGGCGAATCGGGCAGAACATCGAACAGGTTTTGGGAAATTTCAATATTATTGTCTTTAACCCATTTATAGAATTCTTCTCTGTAGGATTTCATATTAAGTTTGCTTATAAACAGGATTTAGAAATTCTTTCATTATCTGATAGTTGAGTCTGCGCCCTTGAGTTTGCCCTATGTTTTCCAACTCCTTGATATCATCATTAGAGAGTTTCTTGTCTTTTTTCATGTCTTTGAGATACTGCTCAAATGCATTTTTATCAGTAAATACACCTAAATCCATGCTATCCCTGTTATGCCAAGCCTTGCAGCTATAAAACAGGATTACTTCGTTCTCTTCCATAGTAGTATATTTAAGCAGTTTGTTTTAATATATCAGAGAACACAATCGCAAATACATCCTCGAAAAGTGGAGCTAAGACCTGCATTTCCTGATTTGTAGGGTAAGGGTATTTGTCCGGAACTTCATAACTTTCGAATGTTTTGATGTTTGCTAAATAGTCGTTGTGGTGACCTTGCTGAGCGAGTTTATAAACTACATACATCTCGAATGCCCGTGCCGAGAGTTCAATTATTGTAGCCCAGTATTTTTTAGTTTTCACCTTGTCTATTTCTTCTGAACGGTCATAGAAAGGACTTTTTCGAATAGCTGAAGTAAGTTTACTAAACACTTCTGATAGCAGGCTGTTGTTAAGATGCCGGGGCTGATCAGTTGCATATGTATACCCTTTTCCCTCACAGATACAGATGTAGTTATCGAGGGCATGAAACCATTCATGTGCTAACGATCCTGCGCCTTTTGTTTTAGTCAGATTGATTACTCTTTTTAGCGGTTCGTAATGTGCCATAGCTTTTCCGCTACCCCTTGCTCCAAAAGCCATTGCGAGTGTGTTATCTAAGGATATAGCACGATTGCCTATTCCGAGTATTTTGGCAAGTACCGAAAGTGCATCGTATGCCTCGTTAAGACAGGCAGCACGTTCTATCTGATTTACCCAGTTGCCAAATTCGACTCCCCTAAATGGGAATACAGTTGCGAATACTTCCGGTGATATGTCTTTGCCTTGACGGTAATCTTCCCCTAAGCGAGGACGGTTCCAGTCATTGCGTTCATTGGGCACAAAGCGGATTTCCTTGTACTTTCTCTCTAGTTCATCGTGTTTATTCAGTTTCCAATCTCTAGCTTCTTCTAAGGTTAGCCCTTTTACAATAACAATACTAGGCTTTCCTTTCGGACAAATGAACCGTTCTTTACTTAGGGTATAGTAACGTATTTCATACTCTTGTTTTGATAGAGCTTTGCCTTCTCCGGTATTTTCATTTATCCATTTTACACATTCGCTTACATCACGATTGCGATATTCTATACTTTGTCCTTTAGTAACGGCAAACTCTCTTGACATGCACCATTCTGATGGTGGTATTATACGGAATGGAAACGGATTGAATTCCTCTTCGGGAAAGTTTGTTGCTTTCATCATCGACTCATAGGTTTTAAAGTCGGGCGTTAAGAACATGGTATTATAAATAAACGATTCTTCGTTATTTAGTCCTGATTTTATCAGTGTTATCAGATTCATCGTATTTTCAGCCCAACTTCTCAGACCTCTAGATCTGGGTTTCTTGCGGATGGATTCGTACAGGAAGCGCAGTTTTATTGCAGAATCTGCATCTATGAGCTTTTGAGAGTACATCTTCACAAAGTCCGGGCGTGGAAATGATTTTGAGAGTAGTTGTGAAAGTAGGCTTTGACTTGTTATCTGTGCGATCCTTGCAGAATATTCCTGAGCCAGGTCTTTCTTGGCTCCACCTATTTTTTGACCGAAGTCTTGTATTTTAGTTGTTGTTTCCATGATGTTTTTTGATTATAAAGGGGTATCGATACTATTCTTTCCCTGATTGATGAAGGGCATCTTCAAATACACCTAACCGCTTATTGATATTTATTATCCTTGATTTTATCGCTTTTCGAATTCAGATAGTATGTATATTTACCCATACCCATATAGCGGACCCTTCTCCACCATAACTAGTAGAGGGTAAACAATAAAAGAATAGTTATTGTATTATATTATAAAAAGTTATATGTATAAAGTAACCTAAATAATATAAAAACCATCTGTTTAATTGTCAGAGTTCAACACGTACAATCTCCCCGTTGCCCTTACTTGTTGCTTTCGCCTCATGGTGTTGCCTGTTGTCGGTCCGTAATACAGAGCAGGACATTTAGTAAGGGTGTTGCCACTCGTTTTGATACCTTTATAGGCATCTCGTTCTTATGTTTAACTCCCCGGAACTGATATAAGAGGGGTGTATTAAAGATTAGTAGTCTGGCAAAAAAAGGTTTGAGGCTTTGGCAGGGGGGCTACCGGCGATTCCCGTATCTCAGGTATATTTCTATCCGGATAAAAGATTTACTCAGAACATTGGCTCCGGTATTCTTTTTTTAATACCACTCTCATCGGATATGGCAAGCGGTAATTCCAGCGGGAAAATTTTCCCGCCTAGCACGTTTTAAGACGTATGTATATGAAAAAAATAAACGCAAATGCAGCTGAAAATAGCAGATAGCCGGAACACCATATTGTCAGGCTATCTGCTTTGGAATTATAGATGCCGGGTATTTTTAAGCTGCGGGTGCAGTTACCAATATCTCATCTTTGGCAGTCTCTTTTCCGGTATTATTCTGTGTTTTCTCATTTGTTTTGTTGGCTTGTTTTGCAGCATTTTCCAACGCTTTTTCCACCTCTCTAGCCTCTTTTTCCTTTTGTTTCAAGTAATCCTCCGTTCGGAATTTCAAGGCATCAAAAGACGCTTTTGTAGCTCTGTGAATCGCAGTTTTGTAATCTCTGGCAGTACGTTCAAAGTCCTTTTTGGTAGGCATTAAACCAATTTTCGCCCATACAGAAGAATCCATTTCAAAAGTTGCAATGTTTACACCTTTGTCAGAATTAATGGCAATTTTGGAGGGTGTTGCAGCACGGAATTTAGTACGAATGCCGTCATTATCCTCTCTGAAAGTCATTTCCGCATCCTTTGCAGCCCATAACGTCGAAATGATATTTTTCCATACTCTGAAAAATTCGTCTTCCTGCCTTTTGTCGTTTTTGTCGCTAATTTCAGTCTTTTTAGGCTCAAAATCAGTACCGAAAAAATGTTGAGCCGTTTGTGTACCGTTTGAAGAGGTGTAAACAAACAAAATACCTGCATGATCTGACGCTAAGTTTTCTAATTGAACTGCATTTAATTTAGAAGTAGCCATACTATTTATTATTAGATTATTACTATGCAAAAGTGCATATTGTCAGCACCGGGGAATCGAACCCCACACCCCGCTCAAAAGAGGGAGGTGGCAGATACCTTACTGCATGCCTGTATCCCGCACAATTCTTTCACCTGAATTTATGCGGGATATCAATTTCTTTTTTTCGCCTTATTACAAAAACGTACTATATTTACAATCTGTTTGGCACAGACAGCAACCCTTGCTACTCCGATTCCGCAAGGTTTTATGTACAGAAATACTCTTTTTGAAGAGTAACGGCACACTTTGGGCACGTCTCAGACCTTTTCCAGTCTGACAGTTAACAGTAAGGCGGTTTGCGGCTGGTGATTATGGGTATAGCAAGGGCATATACTCTTTTCTCAAGCTCCGTATGGTCTGTTTTTACCATATTACACATTTTATCTCCGTGCGTACTGGACGCTGGTTATGGCATTATTCCTGTGCTTCCTCTTTGGCTATACGGTTTAAATACAATCTTAGATTATACCTGGCAATCCCGCATAGTTCAGGCTGTCGCCTTTTTTCATAAGTGATTGCTATATCGTGCCGGTAGTGCTGATTTGCTACCGGTGGTTAGACACTGCAATGTCCACGGCTATTTAATATTATCATACACTACTATTGTTCGTGTACTTTCTTTGACCTTATTAGGGTTCTTTGTTTCTGTCTCGCTTAAAGCGGTTTTTACTTTTTGTTTTTAAAATCTAAATGTTTTGTTTTTGTTTCTCTTTTTGTTCGGCTCTTTTGCCGTTCGAGATTAAGACTATTATAAAATCAATATTCTAAAGTGCCAAATGTTTTAGTACTTATTATTCAAAGTATCGGTTTTAAAACGTTGTTTTTTTTAAATATAAACGCGCGTATACACGACTTCAAGCGATTTATATTCAGATAGTTAAATCAATATTTTAGAAAAATGAAAAATAATCCATTTTCACAAAAACAAAAAAGTATCAGATTCTATGTGTGTGTTATTCTGATAGTTCAACTCTGAATATGTAAATATCATAATATCAGACAGATGTGTTTTGTCTAATTTGATATTTAAGTAGTATTAATTGAAATAACTATCAAAATATCACATTTCCAGTCGATAAACCCATAAATAAGCCTTATTTGGGGTTTAAGTGTCTTCTTTTATAGAAAAAAGACATTGTAATTACCTGAATATATGCACTATAACTTTTTTAAAATAACAGGGAGGGTTGCGCGCGCAGTGCGGATTCCATATCTGTGCTCCGGCTGAAATTCCAAGTTTCGTTTTTGCTGATAGATTTTATTGATACTAAAATTCATATTTTCAGGCATGATAATTCTACGTTCCAAATCTTAATTTGAGAAGGAAATATCGGAATTTCGGATAAATTGATATGTCGTTATTGCCGCAGATTTAATTCATATAACTCTATATATATTGATGCTTTATTTTAAATTTAATGTATATCATAACTTGTTGTTAATTGGGGAATAAGGACTAAATTCAGCTCTGTTTTATGAAAATTGAACTATATATAATGGATTAGGCAGCTGATTGTCAATTTAGCTAGCCTGAATTCCTTACTTATGGTATAACAGTCTCTGAGTTACTTTTTTGCTTACTTTATGATTTCAAATACTCTTATGTAATAATTGGATATTAAATATCTTTTTATATGGCAAA
>NZ_JADCLR010000010.1:0-18834 GCF_015233815.1 Dysgonomonas sp. GY617 | reverse complement strand
CCTAACACAACAACAAGCTTTGCTCCGGTATGTTCTACTGCATATTCGATACTCCCTTCTTCGTAATCACTCATTACATTTCCGGCTGTACGAATCGTAAATATATCACCTAAACCTTGGTCAAAAACAATTTCAGGAGTCACTCTTGAATCAGAACAACATATAACAACGACTCTGGGATGCTGACCTTCTGCCAACTCTTTTACCCGTAAAGAATCCTGATGGATGTGGGCTAGTTTACCCGAAACAAATCTTTCGTTTCCTTTAATCAGATTCGTTAAAGGATTTTCATCAATTAAATCGACCTCATTTTGATGAGATGATAACGCATTTTGAGTACTTGCATTTTCTGACTTTGAAGTACACGAAGAAGTTCCACCGATTAACAAAACTCCTATAGCAAAGAATACTGCTTTTAATACTGTTTTTTTCATAAAAGTGAAAACTATTTTTAAGTGTGATAATTAAAACCGACGCAAATTTACAATTATGATCTCTTATTTAATATCCGAAACAATCTATTTTCATTGAAATTCTTTTATATCGCTTATTATAAAAGAGAAATTTATACATTTCACTCGTTGTATTAGCAAAAAGATATGTAACAGTAAAAAATAAAGAATATTATTCAGCATCGACCGCTTGTGTTTATTTTGGAAACCTCTTAGTCTAGATAGAAATTAGCCTCCAGTAGTTAATACTGGAGGATAGTAGTTAAATCATTCGAAATGAGCAAAGATATTACCTAATGTTCCTGTTTTTAGCTTGCACACAATATCTTCCGGATGAAAAATTAATCCCAGATCCGCTTTTCTATTTTCTTCAGATAGTTTTCCAACATGATCAAATGGTTGATTTACATACCATATCCACCAATCATCATCGGTTTTCCCTTTTGAGATAGTCCAGTCACGCTTATCCCTAAATAATATATCCGTATCTCCAACTTGCGGACTGTTTCCTACGGTTTGCCAAAAACCGAATTTAATTCCAGCTTTGGTTACACAATGGGCATAAAAGTCAACCTGATCGCTTACAATCTCCTCCAGTATAGGTGTTGCATCTATCGGGTATACTTTCTTAAAAGCCCTAATCACATCGCTGTTGAGCTGTTCCATGTCACTGATGATATATTGCAGGTATCTTTTTGTTGTACCGTCTACCTGTGCACAAAATATGTCCCCGATCTTTGTATTACTGATTCTATTTGCCATAAATTTTTAGTCAATTCCATATTTTCCCCAACAACTGTAGTAGAATTGTATTTAAACAAGGGGATTTTATATCGAAAAAATTAATTTAATCCAAACTTCTTTTTAATTTCGATTTCGTCAAAAAAAAGTTTATACATATAATCAAATGCATCTTCCTTTGATATAAAACTACGTTCCACGTTTCTTCCACCTCTTTCATCTAAATAAAAAACATCCCATTTAGTATAGTTTTGATACAAAATGATGGTATTAGGCTGCAAATCTCCCTCTAATGAATATTCTTTTTCATCAATTCCTAAATCATTAAGTTTTTCTTTTAATTGATTTATATCCATTTATTTAAAATTTAATAATAAATTCTCTTTTTAATAATGTATTTACATTAACAGGAACTTGATATTGTGCTCCTCCTCCTCCTCCTCCTCCTCCTCCTCCTCCTCCTAGTTGATTAAATGCAGGGGCAATTGTTGACCTCACAACAGGTATTGGTTTTACTACTTGATAAACATTGTAATTTCCATTCTGTGCACAAAATATGTCCCCGATCTTTGTATTACTGATTCTCTTTGCCATAATTTTTTAGTCGATTCCATATTTTCCCCAATACTTGGGAGAAATAGAATTTATTATGTTAAAAATTTAGTCCATTTTTTTTAGCTCTCGTTATTGTTCCTTTTAGCTCATTATAGATATATCGACAAGCATCTTCTTCTGTTTCAAAAATCTGTTCATTGTGTATACTTCCTCTTTCACTAAGATAATATACTTTCCACTTATCTTGAAACCTATCTAAAATAAGACAGTCAGGATTCTGTTTTCCATCTAAAGAATAATAAGACTCACTTATAGGCAAGCACTTTATCAACTCTCTCCAGTTATATTTTTTTTCCATAATTTAATATTTAATAATAAAGCCTTTATCTATTAAAACTCTTACTGGTACAGGTGTCTGATATTGAACGCCTCCACCAGGTTGTCCAAACCATGGCGTTATTATTGATTTTTGTACAGGGATTGGTTTTAGTACTTCGTATTGATTATATACACCACTATTGTTTGGAGGAAGTGAACGTGATGATATTGGGGTACCTGGTTCAGAGAAAAAATAACCTTGATCTCCACCATAACGATCTATTTTTGTATTTGGCATTAAATACTCATTAGTCGTACTACCTAGAACAGCTCCATTATTTGATGGATAAATTGGTGTGCCAGTTTTCCAATCCAGATTATAATCCTTTGCGTATTTATAACCCGCACCCGCACCAGAAAGAGTGCCCATTATCGCTCCGGACTTCATTCCTGATAAGCCCATCTCATTAGCCTGCTCTAGATCTCCAGTTGTTAGATAACCGACTGTAAACCCAGAAGCATATCCACCGCCAGCTCCTCCAGCCAATCCTCCCACGGTACCTTTTATCACTGGGCTGGTTATTCTAAATCCGTTGACTGTGACAGCACCTAATGAACTTGCTGCAAACTGTCCGGCATACCCTCCTACTAGACTAGATGCAGCACCAATACCTCCACCTTTTAAAATTCCTATTCCAGTTTCTCCGCTTAAAGCTGCATTCGTTGCTCCAACGAGAGCACCACCTACAGCCCATCCAACGGGACCATACAGTGCTAAATCTCCAGCTACAGCACCAGCCCCTTGTCCTATCATCTGCCAAGGGGTTCCGTGTAGATTTCCTTGCCAAATATTAACACCCAGATTTATAACACCTCCGATAATACCCGCCACAAGATCGTCAATGCCCAGCCACTCTCCTGTGAGATCATTGTATCTTAACGGATTATTCCAGCAATATGAATACCTGTTAAAACTTTGGCTAAAATCAGGTGATTGTACATATGGGTCCGGAGATAAGAATCTTCCCACTGCCGGATCATACAAGCGGGCATTCATATTTATCAGCCCATAGCTTGTCAAATGCTCATGTCCCGTAAAACCTCTGCCTCCCAAAACTAGGACGACCTCGTTACCTATTTCATATACGCTCTGGCTTTGAGGATTACGCAAACGTCCCCATGGATCATAACTTAGTCCCTGTTGCATCTATCACATGGGTAATACTACCTAAATAATCACGTCCTATATACTGAATCTGCCATGTTCCTGTGCCTTGTTTAACATACACAGCCGCTGCTGAATATGCATCACCTCCAAGATACAATCTTTCCTCTGTTCCGGCAATAGTTTTATCAATTTCATACTCTCCGCCAATATAATAACGTTCCAGTTCAGTTGTATCTCCCCGTTGCGTTAGCATTTTCACCCGATCACCATTTCCATTGTAAGTAAAAGTCGTTACCTTCCCATTTTCTTGAATGGATAAAGGTCGCATCATATTGGTATAGGTAACAATTTGCCCCCTGCGGTAATTTTGTAATCCATCGAGATCTCCTTGCTGACAAGTAGCAATTGTTGTAAGGGCATAAGGCTTAGGGGAATTGTATTTAAACTGTCCGACATTCGGGAAATAGGTAATATTCCCTTTTTCGTCATACCCTATTTTTTTATCTCCAAAAACCGATAAACGATTTAGCCTATCGTAACTAAAGCTTTCGCGCAGATCTCTGATATTGTCTTTTCGCCAATTCAGATTCCCCGTTTGAGGATCAAAATTATAGCTAAAATTCTGGATAATAGTAGTGCCATTCTTTATCACCCTTGATGTGGGCAGACCAAAACTGTCATATTCATAGGTTCGAGATAATACTCCTGTAGTAGCTGAGACAGACATTCCCAGGTTATTTTCCCCGGTCAGTTTCCAAATTGAAGTTTCGTCATGAAGCTTTATCTCTGTATTATGACCGTTTGCATATATATAGGTCAGAGTTGTAATATCTCCCGATTGCGAAGAATTATAATTTACAGATGAAAGATTACCTCCATTATAGGCATATATTTTTTGTAACCATTTATCATCGAGAACGGTTTCTTTTTGGGTTTTCAGTCTAAACAGTTCGTCGTAAACATAAGCAACCGATATACCATTATTGCTGAATTCACTTTCAAGTAATCCGTCTCCATTGAAAGTATAAGTGCTAGTAAGTTCACCTACAATCTCTTTTATCGTCAGTCGGTTATATGAACCATAAACCATCTTGGTTACTTTACCTCTTGCGTCAGTCTCCTTATTGATATTACCGGCAGCATCAAACTCAAACCTTTTTGTTCCTGCACTGGGATCATGTATTACAGTTTGTCGTCCATATTTATCATACTCAAAAGAAGTCTCAACATCTCGCAAGAAGCCTTTTGATGCAGAATCCGTCAAAAATCTGTATCAGGGAAGCATGGGGGCACAAACAACCCTGCTTGTGCTTCTTGACAGGCATATGAAAGGATTACGAGCTCGTATCGAAATAGATGTTGGCCCGACCACATTAAGCAGTTATGTGTACACCCATCGGTCATTAGGCAAATTCATCAAAAAGAAGTTCAAGACCAAAGATATCGCTTTCGGGCAGTTGAACGAGCAGTTCATCCGTGAGTATCAGGACTTCGTTCTTGTCGAACAGGCTTATTCAATGGATACGGTTTGTCATTATCTGGCCATCCTGAAAAAGACATGTAAAGTTGCATTCAAAGAAGGTATTTCCGAGAAACTGCATTTTGCCCATTATAAACTACCCAAACAAAAAGAAGCTACACCCAAAGCATTAAGCAGGGAGAGTTTTGAAAAGATACGGGACTTGGAGATTGATCCTAACCGTCACTCCTATCTGCTTACCCGTGACTTGTTTCTCTTCGCCTGCTATACCGGTAGTTCTTATGCAGATATAGTCCGTATAACAGAAGAAAACCTGTTTACCGACGAAGAAAATAACCTTTGGCTTAAATACCGCAGAAAGAAAACCGACTTTCAGACCCGTGTCAAATTACTGCCCGAAGCCATCGCCCTGCTTGAAAAATATAAAGACGAGGACAGAGAAACATTGTTCCCGATACAGTCGGCAGAAGTGGTACAACTCAATATGCGAGGATTGCGTGTTATGGCTGATGTAAAGCAGCCAATCTCCTATCATTCAGGAAGACATAGTTTTGCCTGTTTAATTACACTTGAAGAAGGAGTCCTGATAGTTAATTTTTTCCAATGAGAAGGCATTGCAGTTTGTAAGTATTGAATCTTTCCATCAGATTGAATGTCTATTCCTGCAAATCCCATCAAAACAGTTTGTAAAATGCCTCCTGCACCTGTAATAAAATATGGATTGTTACCGCCTTTGGTTTCAGCCATTACCCGAAAAGGAGGGAGTAAATTTTCTTCATAAGCATCCTTGAACCATTTATAAGCATCTTTGCTATTTCCTAATCGGCTATATAGTAATGCAAATATAGCTTGAGTCATCGCAGGAGTGTTTTTCTGTGGAACCTTTGTTTCGTAGTATGCTAAATCTCTCCTGATTTGTTCTTTATCTGTTATTATATTGAGAGGATAAGCCAATAGGTTTACATCTGCTTGTTTAATATTCTCTCCATTGTATGAATCATGTTCACGAGTAACTCCATTTTCCATTTTCGAAAAGACAAGATTCTCTGCAATTTCTTTCCATTTATTCTGTATTGGGAGGTTGAGTATTTTGGCACATTCATTTGCATATTCTAAATTCAGTTTAGCTATGGCATTAGTATAGGCATTGTTATCTACATTTTCAGCCCACTCGTCTGCACATACTACATTGCGTATTTCGAATTTACCTTTGTTCTCGGTTACACGGCTTTCCCAAAATTCGGCAGTGTTTTTGAGTATTGACCATCCTTTGTCTCTTAACCATTCTTTGTCTTGTGTTACCAGATAATACTTCCATGCAGCAAAAGCGATATCGCCTGTTATATGATGTTCGTAGGTACCTGACAGAGCCCACACCGGAGTTTCTTCTTCTCCACTCATTGCACTTTCCCAAGGATATTTTGCTCCTCTATAACCGTAAGCTGAAGCATTCCTTTTGGCAGAATCTAATCTGTTGAAACGATATTCGATAAATTCTTTAGCCATTTCGGGATGGAGTATTAGCAATGGGGGATACATAAATATTTCGGTATCCCAAAATACATGCCCGTTGTATCCTAATCCACTTAATCCCATTGGAGATAGAGAGTATCCCGATCCGCTTCGAGTAAAGGAATACAGATGGTACATCATATTATGTATGTCTTGTTGTGCTTGTGCATCACCCTCGATAATGATGTCGCTTTCCCAAAGAGTATCCCATTCTTTTTTATGATGTGCTAGTAATTTTTTTTTACCTTGAAGATTTGCATAGATAGAAAGACGTTCTGCTTGATTATATGGGTCTTTCAATTGTTCGGATGATACTAGAGAACCGACTAAAGAGAAGGTGTAGGGCTGATCTTTTTTTATTGCCTTAACGAATTTCATCAGATGAGCATCATTATCTCTCATTTCATGTAAAACTCGTGGCTCTTCACCATGCTTTTCATCAAAAAGAAATGTATTTGAAGCCACCACTGTTGTTTTCCCCGAAGGACTTTTGGCAATAGTTGTTAATAATGGAATATAAGCGTGCGATGGGTTTATCTCGTTAAAATATTGTTGGTCGTCCCGAAAAGTGGAAGGTGTTTTCAATATGTTCTCAGCTACCAGATAAGTATCTTTTAGAGGAATGACTGTTATATTCATCATTGCATTGTGGGGCAAATGACGTAATGCATAATAATAATATTGTACCGATGCAATATCTTTGAAATCGAAAGAACCTGTAAAAACTCCCGTCCTCATATCCAGTTGTTGTTCGAAATTGGATATGTTGGTCTCTGTAACATCTTCCCATCCGATAGACAATTTTATGTCCAATAGATTAAAACTAGGTAAGAAGTTGCTAGTACGTCCGCGTCCATAAGTATCATATACACCTGCAAGTATAACCTCTTTCACTTTCAGAGGTTCAGGCGATGATACAATTCCTATCATTCCATTCGAAACACTTATTCCATAGTAGTCCGAAGGGTCTATTTTATCTGCTTTAATAACCCAAGCATCTTGAGATTTTATTGCAATTGAAAAAAGGGATATGAGGATGAGAGTGATTACATTCCTTTTCATTATATTTCTTTTATGCTAATAGCAACACCTCCACTTGGAGCTAATTTTTGTTTTAATTTTGTTTTGTAGGTAACTGCTTGTTTCGAGATGATATAACTCTGTGGATTGGTTCTCCAATCTGCATTTTTACCGTCTGCATATATGATAGCTTCATATTTTTTTCCACTGGGTAAGAAACTAAGGTCAATAATTGCTTCTCGAGGATTTTCGTCCGTAATTCCGCCAATATACCATTCGTTTTTACCTTTAGCTTTTCGTGCAATAGTGATATAATCGCCAGGCTCGGCTTCGAGGATATATGATTGATCCCAGTCAACGGCTACATCTTTTATAAATTGGAAAGCATCCGGGAAATGTTCGTAATTTTCGATCAAATCGGCAGCCATTTGCAAAGGACTATACATAGTTACATACAATGCTAATTGCTTAACTAAAGTTGTACTAAGCTTTGCACTGTTGGAACCATATACAGATAAATCACCTTGAAAAATTCCGGGAGTATAATCCATAGGTCCGCCCATTAGACGAGTAAATGGTAAAATAGTTGTATGATCCGGATTGTTCCCGTTGAACGATTCAAATTCTGTTCCACGTGCCGATTCTTGAGCTATCCAGTTAGGATATGTACGAGAAAGCCCTGTTGGGCGTACAGCTTCGTGCGAATTTACCATAATTTTGTAATCGGCAGCAACTTTTGCTACACGGTTGTAATGGTTGACCATCCATTGTCCATCGTGATATTCACTACGTGGTATCATTGGTCCTACATAACCCGTTTTTACAGCATCGTAACCATTATCGACCATAAATTGGAATGCATCATGCAATTGACGTTCATAGTCCACAACTGATGAGGTTGTTTCGTGGTGCATAATTATTTTTACACCTTTTTCGGCTGCATATCGTTGCAGCTCTTTTACATCAAAGTCGGGATATGCCTTTGTAAAACTGTATATCTTTTCTTTTACGTAGGCAGTATTATCTTCCCATCCTTCATTCCATCCTTCGACAAGTACCGCATCAAAACCATGTTTTGCAGCAAAGTCTATATATTCTTTTACATGGGTAGTATTAGCACCATGATGTCTACTAGGTTTGAGAGTTGCATAATCTGTTTTTTCGATAATAATATCCTGATTATCGGTATATGCCCATTTAGAACCACCTCCTGTGAAATACTCCCACCATACACCAATATATTTTGTGGGTTTAATCCATGATGTATCTTCTATTTTAGATGGCTCATTTAAATTCAGTATCAAGTTAGATGCTAAAATGTCGCGAGCATCATCGCTTACAACAATTGTACGCCATGGGCTTACATTTCCTGTTTGTATATATGCTCTGTTTCCGTTTTTATCGGGAGCTAAGTGTGAACTCAGTTCGAATTCTTTGTCATTTACATTTAGGTGCATTGCCGGATAGTTGACAAGTGCTGCTTCGTGTATATTTATGTATAGACCATTGGCTGATTTCATCATCAATGGTGTTTGAATGGCTAGGTTAGGACTTGGCGCTTTTGCTGCAAGCGGCTCTTTACGTACTTCGTCTATTAATCCCGCAATTTCTGAAATTTTAGATGTTGTTATCGGGAACTCATTGGTGTCGTAATCAGCAGGAATCCAAAATGTTTTATGATCTCCTGTCAAATTAAACTCCGTTAATTCGTCTTTTATAGTAAAATGACGAAGATTGGCTTGTACGGGAAATTCATAGCGAAACCCTAATCCGTCATCAAAAAGACGGAAACGTATATTAATAGAGCAAGTTGTTTTTTCTTGAGTTAGAGAAATCAACATTTCGTTATAATTCTCTCTTATTTTATTGTTTTCGCCCCAAACAGGAGTCCATGTTTCATCAAAAGAAGCATACTCAGTATTGGCAATGGAAAATCCTTCGGCAAAAGGACGAGGAGCATTGATAACAAAACCCATTTTACTGTCTTTAATAACTTCTTTGCCTTTGTACTGAAGATTATAGACAGGTGTTCCATTTTCTTTTAGTTGGAGGGTAAGAGTCAGGTTGTTATCCGGTGATTTGAGTGTTTGTGCAATCAAACTACCGAAAACGAGTAAATTGAAGCAGAGTAGAGTCAGTTTCTTCATTTCATGTTTTTATATGTTATTATAAGATAGATTTAGAATTTGTATTAAGTACAAAAATAAGCTAAATCTCTGTGACTACTAAATTTTTCAAATGACAGATAAGCGGTTTTACTTATCTGTCATTTACTTTTTGTTTTTATTTTAAATAACCTGGGTTTTGAGTCAAGTTTTTATTACTGGATAATACGTCCGATGGTATTGGATACACGATACGATAAGGTTCTGATTGTGCTTTATCAGTGATAGGTTTAGTAAATGTTCCGAAGCGAATCATATCATTTCTACGCCACATTTCCCAACTCAATTCAAGCATTCTTTCCTTTAATATATCATCTAATGAAACTGATGACAAGAGGGTTGTATTCACTCGGCTTCTTACTTCGTTAATAAGCGTCAAGGCTGCTCCTGTGTTTCCTGACCTTAATTCAGCTTCTGATTTCATAAGCAATACATCAGCATAACGGAAAAGTACCCAATCGTTGTGGACAAAATCGCCCGAACCTTGAAATTGACGGTCTATTTCATATTTTTTCCAGCGGGCTCCGGCTCTCTTTTTGGCATCCGATCCATCTAGCTGCAATTTTACAGCTAAAGGCAGATATTCGAAATCGTTTCCGTCCTCTGCTGTTATAAATTTACCATTCGGACCAGTTACCTTGCCGGTATAAAAACACAAATCCATACGAGGGTCGGGCTTGTCTGTTCCATAACCCAATGCTTGCATCATTTCTATTGTAGCGCACGAACCATTCCATGTTCCCATTCCAAAAGCATTTCCATGTGTATAATGCAAAGTCCGATTGTTTATATTGACATTTGATATACGATAGAGATTCGGATCTTGTGGGATGACAAAAATATTCTCATTGGATGTTTCATTTTTTACTTCGAAATTTGAAGAATAATTTTGTTGTAAGCTATAACCTTCTTCTTTGATCAAATCGCAGTAATGTTTGACTGCTACCCATGCGCCTACATCTGTTCCATTAATAGTAAAAGAGGTTGAACCTGAAGGATTACTTCCATTTACTTCCCAATTGTCGTCTGAATATACTTGAGCATTGACTGCCAATTTAGCTAAAAGGAAATATACTGTCGATTTGGTCATACGTCCATAATAGTCGCCTTGTTTGTTTGAATAGCCCGATGCCATGAATGGCAGTAATTCATCTAATTCTTGTTTTATAAAGGCATATACTTCGCTTCTTTTAGATTGTTTTACTTCCTTAATTGGAATGTCAACAGTAATAGCAACAGGTACTCGCCCAAATTGATCTAACAAATAGAAATAGTTTAGTGCTCTTATGGCTTTTATCTCCGCTATATATGTATCATAGAATGTCGCGGAAGGATTATTCTGTTTTGCATTTTCAACTATTTTCAGACTTTGATTACATTTTCCGATTGCTGCATATCTTTCTTGCCAAGAGTCATTTAAGAAATTGAGTGCGGGAGTCCAGCTATGATTATGCAAAGAGCGGAATATGCCACCATCGTCCCAGTCGCTTCCTCGTGTTGGGATGATAGCTTCGTCCGAAGGCAATTCGCTTAAATCCCAAGTTGCTGTTGTTGCCAGGTTTCTTATGTCATTGTATAGACTAGCTACAGTATTTACATATACTAACTCTGGAGTTTTGTAGGCCTCCTCTTCTGGTAGTTGATCAATCGGAGTTTCATCTAGAGAACAAGCACTAAATGAAAATAGAATTGTAGTTATGATAAAATATATTTTTTTCATGATTTGAATTGTTTTTTAGAAGTTTACACTTACACCTAACGAAAACGTACGAGCTACAGGATAAAATCGCTTGTCATCGTTACCAAATGTGTTATTATTACTATCCAAAGTAGAACTATTTATCATTGGAGTAAGACCCGAATAACTGGAAAAAGTATGTAGGTTATTAACCGAAGCTGTCAATCTTATAGATTTTACCCAATTCTTGAATTTCTCTGTATTGATATTATATCCTAAAGTAACATAGGCAATATTCAGATAGTTACCGTTTTCTAGCCAGTAATCTGTTACAGTATTGTCGTAAATATTTCTTTCGGGAGCTCCTCTCAACAAGTTGTATCCGGGAAAATTATTCATGTTATTCAAAGTCATTGCAGTTCCATCATATATTTTATGACCGAAAGCTCCATTCAATTGTGTCTGAATGTCAAATACTTTATATCGGAACTTCAAGTTCATTCCTAAGTAATATTTAGGCATAACTTGTCCGGCAATATAGCGGTCTTTACCATCCGCAATGTTTATACCGTCTTCGCCGTCAATATCTAGTACATTGTACTTGTTTTTACCATTTACGTCTTTCAAACCATCGGTTTTTGGTAGATAAAACACTCCGAGAGGTTGTCCTTCAAACATATACACAACATTATTGTTACCCTGTATTCCGGCTCCTTTAACCGAGCTTAATTTTACATAAGCACTTGGAGTCAAAGGTTGTCCTTTATAGGTTCCGGTCAGAGATGTTACTTTATTCTTTTGATAAGATACATTTGCAGACACATCAAATCCTATATCTTTGGTGTTAATGGCTGAATATCCAATTGAAAATTCGAGTCCCATATTCTTCATAGATCCAATATTAGCTAACAATGTATTGTAGATAAATGGTGGTTGCGGAACAGAATATGTATAGAGTAAATCGTTGGTTTTAGAATTATAGTAATCGAACGTAAGAGTAATTTTATCATTGAAGAGAGAAGCATCGAACCCTATATCAAATGTTTTCTTTGTTTCCCACTTTAAGTCGGGATTTGCGTTACGCAGATAGGTGTATGCAATTGTCGGGTTACCATTGACTGTGATGAGCGACGAACCGTTTGTTCCTAGCAATTGTAATGAGTTGTATGGAGAAATCGCATCCTGATTACCTGTTATACCATAACTGGCTCTTAGTTTCAGGTAGTTGACAAAGCTTAGGCTTTCTTTCATAAAATTCTCACTTGCCATATTCCAAGCCAGCGAAAAAGCGGGAAAGAATCCCCATTTATTATTTTTACCCAATTTGGATGAGCCATCACCTCTCATATTGATAGTTGCAATATATTTGTCATCATATACATAGTTGATACGCCCTAGGACAGAAAATAATTTGAAGCTGTTTTTGTAAGACGAAACATCACCATAATTAATAATTGCGCCTCCTCCTAGATTGTCGGCTCCGTGATAATCGCTCGAATATCTGCTGGATGCAGCACCAAAACCCCGACTTTTGTATTCTTGTCCTTCTACAAGTCCTAAAATATTCAAAGAATGTTTTCCGATGGTATTTATATAGCTTAAGCTAAAATTTCCTAAATAATTTTCGTTTTTATTGTCATTTCTCTCAGCTCGTCCGCCATTTTTAATCATACCCGGTCTCGATTTTATTGGTAGGTAAGTAGAAGCATCATCATCGTTGAATGTGTAAGAACCAAAAGCACTCACTTTAAACCCTTCGATAATAGTCCATGTTGCCCGAGTATGTGCTGTTGCGTCATATCTTCTGTTATATTTTTCGGTATTTATAAGATCCAACGGATTATAAACTTCGCTGGCAACAGGGTCTCTGGGCCATGTGCCATCTGCATTTTGTGCATTTGAGAATGTCGGATTCATTGTCACAGCACCATAAAAAGTGTTTCTAGCATCGTATAAACTACGCATTTTCATTCTGGAACCAAATATGCCCGATTCGAGTTTCAGTTTATTATCGAAAAACAACTGTGATACATCTATTCTTAAATTATATCTTTGTTTGGAAGTTGTTTCTATAATACCTTTTTGGTCTATGATACCTAACGATATGTTGTAATTTGAATCTTCGTCTCCTTTACCAAAAGAAATTTTGTGATTTTGTGTATAGCCCGTCTGTAATATTTCGTCCATAAAATCAGTTGAATAACCATCATCGATGAAGCTCAAACCTCTGTCTTTTGCCGCTTGGCGATACTGATCAGCACTTAACGAGTGTGTTCTTTTAGCAATTGTCTGTACTCCAAAATTTCCATCATAACTGAGTGTCTTTGTTCCATATTTTCCTTTTTGAGTTGTAACAACAATCACACCGCTTGCTCCTCTAGAGCCATATTGAGCAGTTTCTGAGGCGTCTTTCAATATTGTGTAGCTTTCGATGTCGTTAGGAGATAGTGAGTTCAACATATTCAGATCACCCATTACACCATCCACAACTACTAAGGGATCATTTCCTCCAGATAACGAAGTTGTACCACGAATACGAATACTCGGAGCTGCTGTTGGATCACTGCTAAGAGTCTGAATATTAACGCCGGCAACTCGACCTTGTATAGCATCTAGAGGGTTATTTACCACTCCTACATTCATATCCTCTTTTCCGATTTTTTGTACAGCCCCCGAAATCGAGTGTTTGTTACCTACTGCATAACCGATTGCAACAACATCCTTCAGCATGATAGCATCTTCTTGTAGTTTGATGCTTATAGTTGTACGTCCATTAACAGGAATTTCCTGCTTCGCAAATCCAATATAGGTAGTTTCTATAGTTGCATTCGAGGGTAGGTATAACTCGTATTTCCCATCTATATCTGTCATAGTACCATTGGTTGTTCCTTTTTCAAGAACAGATACACCGATGAGAGGCTCGTTTTTATTGTCAGCTACTATACCTGATACTTTTATCTTCCCGTTTGTTTGTGCATTTAATGATAATGCAAATGAAGACAATAATACCATTATAAAATAACAAAACAATTTCCTCGAGTAATAAGGAATAAATTCTATTTCCATGGTAAAAAAATTAGGTGGTTATTTAGGATTAGTATTTTTGACGAAGGTATTATAGAAGGTCTTTGTGTAATAATAATTAATATAAAATACGAAAGGTTAAATCATGTATTCCACTTGTTGTCAAATAGATACAGATCTTACTCCTAAATAAAATCAAGACTGTATATAAATTAGAAAGTGTAGTAAATCTCCTTATTATAAGAAATTTTTCACAAATATGGGCTTAGTTCTTTTTTATCTGCATTATTCTATATTCGAATTCTTCTTTAGGTACGATAGATTTATTTTTAATTTTTGCTTTGTATGTATAGATTGTATTTACCGAAAAATTAAGAAATTTGGCTATCCTTTCATTGTCATTTATTCCTAGTCTGATTAAAGCGAATATCCTAAGCTCAGGGGTAAGAGTATTATTATCTAAATGAATACGCTTGCTATCAGGAAATAATTTGTTATATTCTTCAAGGAAAGTAGGGAATAATTTTAAAAAAGTATTATCAAAAGAAGAATACATATTTTCTCTTTCACTTTTTAAGTTATATTCTAATTGAAGTTTATAAATATCATTATATTGACGGGCTTTGAGTTTATTATCTAAATTTCTGAAAAGAATTTCAGTTTTATCCAAATATTCTGATTTACCATACAAAGATTCGATGATGTACTGATCTTTGATATCATTAGATTCCTTAAGCTTATTATTAAAAGTGGACAATTCGTTCAAATGATTTTGAATAAGTTGTTTAGCTTCCTTGAGTTTTTTGTTTTGTTTATAGTTGATTATCGAAGATGTTAAAAATAAGACAGAGAGAATACTTACTATTATTAAAGACATACTGATATTATTTCGCTGCTCTTCAATAATATTTAATCTTTCCTTCTCAATAATGGGAAGAATAGAATTTACGTCCATTTTTCGATGTCGTGCATTATAGAAATTAGCTTCTTCAAGTGAGATTTGAATGTATTGACTAGCTTCTTTAATCTTTCCTTTTTTATACAAATATCTGGCAAGAGTAGTTTTGGATGTTGTTTCAGTTGTAGCAGATCTTATATCTGATATGGCAGATAGAGCCATGTAATAAATCGCATTTTCGTCATCATCTTTTGACATATAAAGATTTCCTAGATGTGCTGTGTTGATCGCAAGTTGATGGTCATCAGTCTTAAATGACTTTATGAGGTGTGTATAAATAGTTATTTTTTTTTTCGTACTTAGATGTATGTTCTTTAGTGAACTTATATTATGATATTCATATGAATTAGGATCAAGATAGATTAGGGCTGAATCACAATATTCAATACTTTTATTTTGATACTCCGTTCTATATGGTTCTGTATTATTATTATTAATCAAATCAGAATACAGACGGGCGCATTCGGAATAATAATTAGATTTTAACTTGTCTGAAGCACTATTAATATTAGTTGTGTTTACTATATCAACGGCTTCTTTAAATAGACCTGAAGACATGAAACAAAACAGCAAATTGCAGTTTGCTATAATTTGCAATTCAGGATCATTCAGTTTTTTTGCAAGTAATTTTGTTTTAATAGCATATGTATATGCTGAATCGTATTGATACGATTTGTATTCGTCGTAGATTTTGTTGTTTAAAGAAAATTTTTCACTATCACTATTTATATTTGAGAGGCTTATTTTTAATTCTTTGATTCTATTTTCTCTTTCTGCATAATATACTTTTCTATTAATGATTTCTTTATCTAATATATTCAATATAGAGTCGATTTTTGATTGAGAGTATGATAAAGAAGAAAATAACATAAAAAATATCAAAACTACATTTTTCATAATTTTCTAGAGTTTAATAAAGAAATCATAGTAGTAGATTATTTATTTCAATGTCTTCAAAAGGAAATGATAAAGATATCACATTCTTCAAATTAATATTATCTGTAATTAGTTCCATAGAAATAAACGAAATAAATATCCAGAGATTAACCATGCAACTAAGCAAACAAGCATAGTTCCAAAACTTACTTCGATAGATAAAATAATTATAATAACTATAGGCAAAAGAAATATAAATAATCCTGTGATACCTATAAAATAAGTAGCACATCCTGATTGTCTACAATTTAAAATTGTTAAACAAATTTTATCACCTTGATTTTCTATTTTATACTCAGCCATTTATTCCTGTTTAGTTCTTATCTTTCATCCTTTGATAGTCTCTAGACCTTGCCTTTTGTGCACTACGCCCTGTACCATGACTTTCAAGTCGGAGACCACACTCTCCCGCTCTAAGCGAATGACTTCGTCATAGCGGAATAGATTAGCAGGTTAATTTTCTCTATCTGCTTGTTCAGCCCATTGGCAAATGTACTTTTCCCTTTCAGCCTCCCGACTCTAGCATCCCATAGCTTAACGTCGCATCAATCTTCGTACAGAATAAGCCATTGTTTTACCCACATGGATTCGTCTCATGGCTGGACAAAGTCCATTCTTTTTCAGGTAAAATAACACCTTTAATTCATTTGTCATAACGCTCATTTTTAGTTTTAAAATTACTACCAAATGACCTCTTCACTCTTTTTTGAATTGCAGGCTGTTAATAAGCAAATAGTAGCCAAGATGAAAACAATTTTGCCAGTTTATCTTAGCTAGTTATTAAGCTAAATAAATATAGACATATTATAACATTTAGTTTTTTTCTCCATGAGGATAT
This sequence comes from Dysgonomonas sp. GY617, assembly GCF_015233815.1. Taxonomy (NCBI): domain Bacteria; kingdom Pseudomonadati; phylum Bacteroidota; class Bacteroidia; order Bacteroidales; family Dysgonomonadaceae; genus Dysgonomonas; species Dysgonomonas sp. GY617. The sequence continues at coordinate 1,989 of NZ_JADCLR010000010.1, read as the reverse complement.
ATACACACCAAATAAACAATAAAGAAATTCGACTTCTAATTAATCAAAATAAATATTGCAAACAAATAGATTAAACACCAGATTAAATATACTATTTAGGTCTAAAACAAAATAAATATACCATATCAATAGACCCTCTACAATATTAAATACTCAAAAACAGTTGCAAATAAATCTCTGACAGAATATATATGAAAAAGAACAACAACAAGAGAAACTTTCACCCATTTTTAGTTATTAGTATTTTTTCTCACTTATTGGGCAAAATACTTTATTCTATATAAAATATATGGGTGTATTTGCAAAGGGAACCCCTTCGATTGAAATTCGAAGGGGCTGAAGTCATCTGCAATTTTCAAAATAGCATACTTGTTGCTGCTGAATTTGGATTCACAAAACTTGAATATACACTCCTCATATATTATAATCTCCAGAACTAACACTGCCTTGTCCCAACCGAATATCTACCTGATCAACGGCATTACCCGAACATCCTAAAAACTACTTACATCTCTGATATAGTTAGTGTATTATATGATCCATCTGTCGTTGTTTTTATTTGACTAGTATTATTATTACTATAGAATAGCATCCTAAAAGTATCATTTACGTGAAAATATATAAATACCTTATTTACAAGTGTCGCATTGAATGGATTTGCTGTACTACTAACAATAGGAGCAGTAAATACACTTTTAGAATTTGTAGCATTACCAACATTTGTTCCAATAGTGAGCTCAAGATGTATACGGGATAGATTTGATGACCACACTATATTTTCGAACATAGCTGTACATGATATCGCATATACACCTGTACGGGGAGCAGTAAAAACTCCAGTTGCAGGATCAAAACTGTTTGTCAAATCCTCTACTTCTGTCCAGTTTGTCCAGCTCTTAGTAATAGGAGCACCTGTTGTCGTCATATCTAGTGCCACCTCATTCCTGGCTATTACGTATGCTTTGGTAGGTAAAACAGCTAATCGTAACCAAGTATTCCCATCCGAATATTCTACGCCATTATTGTACCTGATAGCTCCGGCTCCGGCAGCTGCTGCCGTCATCGCCGTTGTGCCCAACCCCAATTCACCATTACCCAGAGATCCTCTCAGGTCGACTTTTACCGCAGGATTAGTCCTTGCCAATCCCCAATACCCGTTATCCAGGAGTCTGCTTAATTCGGTATTAGCTGAGTTGCGTGATAAAATAACCGGCATGGTGGTCGATTCGGATTTGATATCCAAAGTGGCAGTTGGTGATTCTGTATTTATCCCGATTTGGGAAAAAATACAACAAGGAGAAAGAAGTAGTATATATAGAATAATTATTTTCATTTCTGTAGATATTTATTGTATAACAATAGATAATTTATTAAAAGCAATATCCGCATTAGGGTTAGTACTATCTCCATAGACACGAGGATGAGTATCTAGGCCTCTATTGTGAAAAAGCTGAGGAAATAGAGTATCACCTGCATTCAAAAAGAGTGTACCAGTACAAATAATAGGCGTCATAAAAGTACCTGCTATTGCAAAAGAGTTCACAGACTTAATCGTCGCACCGTTGCTCGCAACCCACATCCCTTCCAAATAACTATCTGCTTGAACAGAACCAGTGGTTAATTGAACCATAAATGAAACTGTATACAATCCGGTTTTAGGAGCTGTAAAGGTACCAGTCGTTCCATCAAAAGAGTTCAGAGGGTCATATTGGACTTCCCAGCTACCCAAACGGGTAGTTGTATTGTTGGGACAGACCACCATATTGTAAGAATTATCGGCAACCACACAACTTCTTACCATATCTGCTTCCAGAGACATCCATTGTGTTCCATCTGAAAAATGTAATTCCGTACTACTTGGCACATACTTTAAAGCTCCGGACTGAGCGGCTGATGCTGAAAGATTAGTACCCCCGATACCGATAATATTGTTGCTTCCTGAACTGCCTCTCAAATCCAGACGTACAGCTGGACTTGTTGTTCCCAGCC
>NZ_JADCLR010000001.1:506933-893182 GCF_015233815.1 Dysgonomonas sp. GY617 | reverse complement strand
ACTACTCTTGTACATGCTTCGGCTTTTGAAGCTAAACTTAGTGTTGTTAACGAACATAAAAAAATAAATACTTTTTTCATAATTTTTTATTTTAATGTAAATTAAAATCCTTTTATTGCTTTAATAGGGTTTACCAAATTGATTATTTTGGCTTATCTATTTATAATATATTCTACAAATTTGTATTCCAAAAGTAGGTAAATTGTGAGTAAAAAGAAGAAGAAAATCAATTAGAAAGTCGTTAGAATCAATGAATTGAATTCTAACGACTTTCTAATAACTGTTAGATAGCTATTTAAAGTCTATTTTCATACATTTGCTTACAGCTATGAGAAGCAATGATCTAATAATATGATCTGCTCTTATGTTAGATATCAAATCAATAAAAATCGTTTAAACAACAAGTAGCTTAAGGAGTTTCAATAATCGAACTAAAGAAACTATATGTTGTTATTATTTATAATAATTGCTTATCTATGAAAAAAATACTGGTTGTAGAGGACGAACAACGTATAGCCGAACTCCTCCAAAAAGGATTGGAAGAGTTTGGTTATATTGTAACCTTAGCTTTTGATGGAGAAATGGGACGACGTTTGGTCAATGCGCATGCTTATGATTTAATTATTACAGATATAATTCTACCTAATATAAATGGCTTTGAATTATGTAAAGAAATACGTAAAGTACAACCTCATGTGCCTATTATTATGCTAACGGCATTGGGTGCTACTGATGATAAGCTCGATGGTTTCGATGCAGGAGCAGACGACTATATGGTAAAACCTTTTGACCTTAGAGAATTAAATGCACGTGTAAACATATTATTAAAAAGAAAAGGTAGCAGTGAAAATGCACCTGAAGCAAATCAACTGGAATATGCCGATATTAAATTGGATATAGATACTAAAACGGTTTTCAGAGATGGGAAAGAGATGAAACTCACACCAAAAGAGTTTAATCTCTTAAGGTATATGATGATGAATCCCGAAAAAATATTAAGCCGTACCGAGATTGCAGAAAAAGTATGGGATACTCACTTCAATACAGGAACCAATTTCATTGATGTGTATATTAACTACCTAAGATCGAAAGTAGACAAAGGATTCGATACAAAACTAATACATACTCGCCCGGGATTAGGTTTTATATTAAGAAAAGAAGAATGAAAATAAGAACTAAAATTGCTCTTCGTATAACAGTTGTCATTACTGCTGTTATGCTTATATTCGTAGCCCTTAACTATATAGTCTCAACGCATGTTAGGAAAACTGAGTTTTATATTGATTTAAAAAAGGAAGGAATATCAAGAGCTAATCTTTATTTTAAAGCAAAGGCTTATAATGAAGATATGGATAAGGTAGACGTTTTTATTTATGATAAAGACTATAATCTCCTTTATCAGGATGCAGATAATTTTAAGGCTAGTCCACATTCCCGCGAGACATTAGAGGAAATATGGAAAACAAGGGGCGATTTTACTCAAAATAAAGGAAAATATCAAACCATTGGATTTATATTTTCATACCAAAATACAGATTATATTATACTAGTATCCGCATACGATAGTTACGGGTCTGAAAAGATGAGCAAGCTAGCCTTGTACTTATTGATTTTGAGTTTAGTGTCGCTTTTGGCAGCTTGTGCTTTAGGTTATTTTCTTGCAAAATCGGCGTTAAAACCCGTAGCCAGAATTTCCAATAAGATGAAAGACATTACGGCGAACAACCTTCATCTGCGTCTTTTAGGATATAATCAGAAAGATGAGTTTGGCGAATTGGCAAACTCTTTTAATAAAGCTTTGGATATTATCGAATCATCTTTCAATTCTCAGAAAATGTTTGTTAGCAATGTTTCACATGAACTGCAAACTCCTCTGGCTATACTAATCGGCGAAATAGACTTGGCTTTACTAAAAGACCGTACTTTGGAAGAGTATAAACAAACACTTATCAATTCGCGTCAGGATACCAATAAACTCATTAAATTTCTAAATGGTTTATTAGACCTTGCAAAAGCAAGTTACGATGAGAGTATAATATCTATGAGTATTATCAGGATAGATGAGGTTCTTCTCGATGCAAGAGAGCTTGTTTTAAAAGGCAATCCCCATTATAATATTGAGTTTCTGTTCAATCAAGATATAGAGGAAACCCCTGATATGACTTTCCGAGGTAACGAATATTTGCTGAGAATGGCTTTTGCCAACTTAATGGAAAATAACTGTAAGTATTCTAATAATAAAACTTCTATTGTAAAAATCACATCTCTAGATAATAAAATAACGTTGTTATTTTCGGACACGGGTATTGGTATTCCCGGAGATGAAATTGAACACCTATTTACTCCATTTTACAGAGGTAGTAACAAATCTTTTACTCAGGGAAATGGTATCGGGCTTGCTCTTGTAAAGAGAGTAATAACTTTACATAAAGGGAGCATCACTCTTGCTTCGGCTGTTGGAAAAGGTACTACTTTCCGTGTAGAATTAAGCTAGTTTCTAATAAATAAACATTACTACCTAGTAAAAAAGATAAGATGTTAAACAGATCTGTTTAACATCTTATCTTTTTTACAGAATGTTCAAATGAAATATCTTTGATATACCTGTAACTATAATTTGTATGCCTATGCAGAATGTAAAGAAGGCTACCAATTTGTTTATAATCAGATTACCCGCAGTTCCTAATTTTTCCATCATCCTGCGTCCCTGAGTAAGAAATATATAAAGCATGGCCGCCATGCAAAGAATAACAAGTGCAATAACTGAATAATTAATTCCTGTTTCTATCAAGCGACCTTTTACGCTTGCAGATGCCATTAAGGTAAAAAGTACAGATATACTACCGGGACCAATACTCATAGGAAAAGTTATAGGATAGAATATTTTTCCTTGCATTTCTTTCCATTTTAGATTATCTAAGGCTTGTTTAGTCTCATTGTCGCTTGAAGTTCCATTATCAGAAAGCAACTCCATTGCTGCTTTACATATCAGGATTCCCCCACCTAACTGTATAACAGGTATAGCCAGACCGAAAAGTAACAGAAACAAATGCCCTATTAGCAAAGTTCCAATACCAATCAAAAGGTAATTGACTATAATTTTTTGAATGGCTGATTTTCGTTGTTGATCACTCAACCCTGTTAAGAAACCGTTTACAATAAAACCATTTCCCAGAGGATTTATTACTGGGAACAGAGCCATAAAGGATGATGAAAATATAAATAACAAATTGCTTATCGACATAGTTACAGTTTTTTAGTTATAAGACCTTTTTACTTAAAATGCTTCATTAATATTGATATAAAATGCCGATTCTCCCTTTCCTCTTCCATAATCGAGACGAAAATTAACCCTCTCTTTTAATTCGAAACGATAGCCTGTTCCATAAGTTGGAAGCGTTTGGCACAGATGAAAAGTAGAGAATTTAGAAAAAACATTTCCTGCTCCTGCCCAAACCACAACACCACTACGTTTATAAACATGTTGGCGAAGTTCTACTTGTGAATCAATCAACTTTTTATCACGATACCTCCCTTGGTAATATCCCCTCATTTGATTAGGGTTTCCAACTAATGCCATCGTACCCCAATCTATACTACCTGTATTCAAAGTACTATCCAAATCAAAGGCTAGAATACTACCTTTTCTTAATTGCTTGTAATATCTGAATATAAGATCAGTTCTATTGAAATTGTGTGTACTTCCCAATAATCCCGAATAATAAGTATTAGACATCATAGCATACATCCCCTTGTAAGGATTGGGTATAAAATCTCTGGAATCGTAGGATAGCATAAGACCGACACCTACTCCTGTCGATTTTCGACTTTCACCACCAAGAATATTGGTATCCGAAAAATTAAGCCCTGTCACTTCCATTGCATTACTCGTAATTCCGAGAGCCGAATATTTACCTATTTTCTTAAAGAAGTCAACTTCTATATTTTTTTGCATATTGTTATATGTTGAGTAATCTTCTTTACTTCCGGCATTATATCCAACACCCCAGTAACGAAGAGGCGTATCTGAAAATGAAACATTGGCATTAATCCAGTAACGCATCTCAGGAAAAAAAGTGGTTCCCTTTACTCCGAAAGAATAAGCTCCAACTGTTGTAATATTGCTAAATAGTGATACACTAGATGGAGCCATATCTTCACTACATCCACTTAACCGATATAGTCCCGAAGCAATCAACCCCATACCTACCTTGGTTTCATTCGAATAATAAGGTCCACCCATTATAGAGAAATCAAAACCTTTTATAGCAGATGTTTTGTCATTAGAGCTTTCTAAGTATTGAAAAGCTGTTTTTTCTACATATGCAATTAAGGGGGTAATCAAACCTTTACTCTCTTTATTTTGAACATATAAAGTATCCTGTTTCGATTCGATCTGGGCATTCAGAGTAGACAATCCTATAAAAAAGAATACAATTATCAGTTGATGGCGCATAAATAAAGTTGTTGTTTTTAATTGAGTAAAAGAGGAGAGCTTCTTACTGTAATGATTTATATTGATTTAGTATATTTCAAGCTACTTCAGCTATTTGTTTGTCTCCAATACAAAAGTATAGGCTTTAGTCCTATTCACAACTCTATATTCAATTAGAAAACCATTAAATACCAACCCTTTAATTCTAATAATTTTCTAATACGTCCTCTGATCTATTTTCAAAACAGCGCCTTTGTTTTTGTAACTCTTATCTAATTAGACTTCAATGAGAAATAGTTATCAGTGCCTGTCTTTATTGCTGAATCTTTTTATTCTCAAGAAAAAGAGATAAACCATTATTTGGCTTTAAATATCCAACGGGTTCCTACGAGTAATGTTTGTGTATTACAATTTGAGATGTCGGCAAATTCTCCCTTAAAATTGGTTCTGCTATACATATACGCAGCATGAAAGCGTAAATCTTTAGTTACTTTGTTCGTAAAAGGATAGCACTCCATAACAGCCTCAATGCCCTTACTTTGATACGCATCGCTTCGGAAATCCTTATCATAACGCTCATTCCAGACAGTCTTAACTGATGGTTTCCATTTTCCGAAATCATATTTTATATTGATGGATGCAGATTGATCTTTTACATACCTCTCACCTAAATTAGCATCATTAACTATTGAGCTATAATCCATATTTCTATCTCCAATATAATAATCAAGCTCTGTTGTAAATTTCTTTATATTGAGCTGTGTACCTAAGGTAATCCAGTTATAAAATTTACTTTCGCTATGTTGAAAGGCTCCGTATGCCCAACGAGTTTTCACTTTGCCTTCAAGTAGACTGCCTACCCATAATACATTTATTGCCATTGCTTTGTTCTTGTAAGCATTATCAGCAAATTGAGGTGCATCCGAATTTACAATCTGTAAGTTTATTATTTGCCCTGCAAAACGATAAGCCGCATTTACTCCTGTTTTAGAATCATCCAGATCATTGTAAATCATTGTTGGCAAATACACATCTGCTCCGCTATAATCGTATTCGAATGTTCCGAATTGTACAGCCTGTTTACCTGCGGTAATTGTCCATTTACTATCTATATCAAAAGATATCCATGCCTGATCTGTTGCTGTTGAATAGTTATCACGCAAAGGCGTCTGAGTTTTATTAAAGCGTTGTCTTACCCTATAATGTATGTTTGGTGTAATATCGCCCACTAACCAAATTTTAAGAGCATTCCCTCTGAAAGTGCGATCTTCTAATTTTCCATCCTGAAAATCAGCTTGCAGATCAATTCTTGTATCAACTAATATATTAAGTTTGCTATCATCCCATTCCAATTTTTTCGCTAAATTTTCACTGTCTCTATGCTGAGCAAATAAGTTTAGGTAAAAACATAACAATGAGAGTATCAATAGTATTTTTTTCATCTGATTTGAATATTTATAAAAGATGCCGATTAGATACTCCGACCGACATCTTCTCTCTGTAGAATCGAGATTTTAGTTAGATTGATTTCCAAGCCTCTACATACTCTTGCATAGTTGCCGATAGTTGCTTACCAATAACCTCATAATCTTCATTTTCGAGATTAGCTAAAGAAACTCTAACCGACCATTCGGGACCAGCAAAACCTCCACCATTAAGTAATACTATTGAAGACTTTTCTGCCAATCGGAAAACTACATCAACCGGTTCGAAGTTCTTTTGTAGAAACTCAACGAATTCTTTTCCATAGTTTTTTAAAGCCCATTCCTGAATATCTATTTCACAATAGTAAGCGGCTCTCTCTTTATCTGCAATAATTGGCATTTCCATACCTTCCCAAAGCAAATGGTAACGGTCTTGAATCAGTTTATTACATGCTTCTTTGTATTTATTCTCAGTATCAAGCACTGCAAATGCGGCAAATAACATCATCTGCATTTGTTGAGGAAGCGACAATCCTGCGGTATGATTCAATGCAACCTGACGGCTGTCGGCTACAATACGATCTATAAATTTTAGTTTTTCGGGATGAAGTGTAAGACTTTCGTACAACTTAGCAAGTCTTTCCTTTTCTTTTTGGGGAAGTGCGGAAAGCATCTTGTCATAGATATTGTCTTCGTGTAGAGCAATAACTCCTAAACGCCAACCTGTGGCTCCGAAGTATTTAGAGAATGAATATACACACATCGTGTTTTGTGGTAATTCGTTCATTAAAGAATTAAATCCGTTTACAAATGTGCCATATACATCATCTGTCAAAATCATTAAGTTTGGATTCAAGTTCTTCACCACTTTTACCAAGTATTTAATGCTTTCATCTGAAATTTTCACCGATGTAGGATTACTTGGATTGATTACAAAGAATGCTCTGATTGATTTATCACCCAATTTATCAAACTCTTCGTTCGGATATTGGAAGTTAGAATTGCCATCTGCATCTTTTCCTGACCCATAGATATAGGTTACATCAAATTCGTATCTGGCTAATTGAGGAATTTCTAGATAAGGAGTAAATGCAGGCACACCCAGAGCTATTTTGTCGCCTTTTTTGAGCAAGCCATTTACAACCAGTGAGTCAAAAATATAACACATCGCAGCAGTACCGCCCTCTACGGCAAAAATATCGTATTTGCCTTTGCGATGAGGATTCGATCCACACATCTCTTGCACCAAATAGTCATGCACAATCACTTCGGCATGCTCAAGCATTCTTACAGGACTAGGATACTGATCTCCAATTATACCTTCTGCTAATTCGAATACCCATGCATCAGCATCGAAGTTGTGTTTTTGTATGCCATAGTTATAGATATTCTTAAGCAATTCGATACCCGGTTGTTGATCGTTCGTTTTAAGAAAATCTTCGAAGCGTTTTGCAATTCCACTCTTTTGTGGTATTCCAGCCATTCCTATGGGGTTGTTCATAGCTAAACGGCACTCTTCTATTCCGAATTGTCCCAGTTTAAAGAATGCTTCGCGAGGTGTTGTTGCAATCCAATTAGGATTTCCACGTCCGGCGTTTAGCATTGTTCTTACCGGTTTTAGTTGTTGATCTGATGCCAGACTGATTAAGCTATCTTTTAATTCGAAAGGACTTAATGTTTCTAGTTGCTCTTCGCGATGACGTGATGTTTTTAATTTTGAGATATTCATAATTATATATTTTCGATTGTTTTTTAATAAGAGTTGAATAAGTATTTTAGTAGGTCTGTAACCTTTCCTTAGCTCATCAATAGTACAATGACTACTCCCCAAATAATTAAGAGTGTATTACCTACTGCATAAGTTGTTGTATATGATAATGCGGGAACTTTACTTTTTGTAGCGTCTTCGAGTGCACCCAAAGCGGCTGTTGTAGTACGTGCACCGGCGCAAGCTCCCAAAGTGATAGCCGGATGAAATTTGAAAACATATTTCCCAAGTAATAATCCAACTAGCATAGGTACTATACTCACAAAAATACCTGCAACAAATAAGCTTAACCCTGAGGCTTTAAGCCCTGCGATAAAGTCGGGTCCTGCAGAAATACCTACTATGGCGATAAATATATTCAAGCCCAGATTATTCATTAACCAAATAGCAGGTTCGGGGATAGCACCAAAGGTAGGCCGACGCGATCTTAACCATCCGAATATGATACCCATGATAAGTACACCACCACTGGCACTAAGACTCAATGGAATATTGCCTGTTCGGAAAGTAAGAGAACCTAATAAACCTCCTAAGAAAATACCTAATCCCATATACAGTAAATCTGTTACATTGGTTGGGCGTTCGGCAAAACCTAGAGACTTGGCAAAACGGTCAACATCCGATTTACGACCTTCTATTTCTAGTACATCACCATGTTGAACTTTTACATTGCTTAGAAGAGGTAATGTTGCTTTTCCTCTATACATTTTGAGGATAACCACACCATGACGATCTTTACTGTCTTTTAATTCCTGAAGAGTTGTTCCTTGTACTTTTTTGTTTGAAACTATTACTTTCAGAGTTTCTACACGGAAATCGAGCAATTCTATATCAGCAACTTCTTTTCCAATGAAATTTTCGTCGGTAAGAATGGTTTCTAAAGGACCGTTTAATACTAAATTATCCCCTTTACTTACTTTATTATCCAGAGTTGGTTCCTGTATTATAACGCCATTTATCGGACGAATTCTTTCTACATATACAGGCCATCCTTTAGTTGCAAGTAAGTCTTCTACTTCTTGCACTGTTCTTTGAGTATCAAAAAAACTGCTGTTAGCTTGAATTACTCTGAAAGTAGCACCATTGTAAGCATATCCTAGGCTTGAATCTTCGTCTTGAATAGAACCGCCCAAAGAGGCTTCATATTCTTTTGTTTGCTTCACAATATCACCACCCAGAATTTTAGGTCCAATTGATGATAAGAACCAAGCTGTACCTGCTGTTCCGAAAATATAAGTTACTGCATACGCTACGGGTATCTTGTTTATCATTTCAGTTTTAAGTCCCGAGCCAATTGTCAACTGATTAATGGTATCGGTTGCAACCCCAATTACAGCCGAAATTGTATTCGCTCCGGCTATTAGTCCAACAGTGTTACCAATATCAAATCCTGCGATAATTGCAGCACCCCATGCTGTTAGCAAACAAGCAATACACACTAAGCAAGCAAAAGCGATCTGAGGTAATCCTCCTTTTTTGAGACTTTGCACAAATTGAGGTCCTACGCTGTATCCGACTGCAAATAAGAAAATCAAAAAGAAAGCAGACTTAACTGTTGGCGATATAACCAAATCTAACTGTCCGACTAATACACCCATTAGAAGTACTCCTGTAACTGAACCTAACGAAAAGCCTTTTATCTTAATTTTTCCAAGAGCAACTCCAAGAGCCAGCGTTAAGAATATGGCAAGCTCGGGAGCTGCTTGCATCGTTTTTATAATCCATTCCATATGATTGAGACTGATTTATTTGAATTGAATAATTAATGGTGAAAACTATTTGACTCATCAGAGTCTGAATTATTTGTAACCGGATGTTTTTGGAAATAATCTATGCAGCGTTTCAAGTCTTCAATCATTAGTTGTGCCAAATCGTGACTAAATCCGTGACGGATCAAAACACGCTGTATAACCATATCCTCACAATTAGAAGGTAGTGAGTAAGATGCTATTTGCCATCCTCGGCTACGCATGCGGTCTGATAGATCATATAAAGTGAATCCGGGATTAATATCCTTCTTCAACATCCATGCAGCTCCGGGAAGTGCCGATTTTCCATCGTATAATAAATCGAATAAGCCTAGTTTTTCTACTTCTTCTGCAATGTAGATTCCATGATCCAAACAAGCTTGTTGGATGCGTGCATATCCTTGACGTCCATGACGTAATAGGTTGTAATATTGAGCTATAATTTGTCCACCGGGACGAGAGAAGTTCAAAGCAAAAGTTGGCATATTGCCACCTAAATAATTTACATTGAATACAAGTTCTTCGGGTAAATCTTCTTTCTCGCGCCATACTACCCAACCCACACCTAGTGGTGATAATCCAAATTTATGACCCGATGTATTAATAGATTTTACACGTGGTAATCTGAAATCCCATACAATATCTTCTTGAATGAATGGTGCAACAAATCCACCACTGGCAGCATCTACATGAATAGGAATATCAAGTCCTGTTTCTTTTTGTAATTGATCAAGCGCATCACTTATCGCTTTTACATTTTCGTATTCTAATGTGAATGTTACACCGAAAGTAGGAACAACACCTATTGTATTTTCATCTACTCTTTTCAATACCTCTTCGGGAGTCATCAATAAACGTCCGTGTTCCATAGGTATTTCACGAATCTCAACATCAAAATAGCGTGAAAATTTATGCCAGCATATTTGTACCGGACCTGTTATAATATTAGGTTTATCTGTTGATTTTCCTTCTGCCAATCTTCTTGCTCTCCATTTCCATTTCAAAGCCAGACCTCCCAACATAGCAGCTTCGCTAGAACCGGTTGTAGAACACCCGATAGTATCAGCACTTTGAGGCGAATTCCATAAATCTGCTAATATATGTACGCAGCGGTTTTCTATTTCGGCAGTTTGGGGATACTCATCTTTATCGATCATATTCTTGTCAATACATTTATCCATTAAATAATGTATCTGAGGATCGAGATCAGTTTGACAAAATGTAGCTAAGTTTTGCTTTGCATTACCATCAAGTAATAATTCGTCGATCAAGAGGTCTTGAATAACTGTTGGATCATTGGGCTCCTCCGCAATTTTGAATTTAGGAATAGAATTTGTCGCTGCCGATTCGGCATAAGTGTCAAAAAAACTGTTGTTTTTGTCTGAATCAACTAAATGTAGTGGCATAATTTTCTGTTTTTATATAATTAATTAAATAGATATTTTCCTTTTAATATACTTCCTGTAGTCTTGCAAATGTTAATGAAATCACATGTGTGATTAATAATATTGAGCATTGTAATTGTCCATTTCATATAATAAGTTTTTTAATTATTTACATTGATTTTAGTTATATTTCAAACTACTTGATTGATGTGGTGAAATATATTCAGATACGATTTGTTGTAGATATCTTCGTTTATTTCCGATACAAAAGTATAGGCTTTCGTTTCTTGGATAACAATAATTTCAATTAGAAAGACATTAGAATTCAATTCATTAATTCTAATATTTTTCTAATTAAGTTTATTCTTTATATGCTAACTAGTCTGCCTATTTTTGCAACACAGATTTGAAGAAGTTCGATTTCAATAAATGAATTTTAGAATATTAAAATCGATAATCAAAGCAGAGAATTTTAAATATATAATCATCAAACAAATTAAAATTATGTGTACAAGAGTAGTTTATACAGGAACAAATGAAATGATAGTTACAGGTCGTACGATGGACTGGAAAACGGAACTATACAGCAATATCTGGATATTCCCAAGAGGAATGGAACGCAACGGAAAAACTGGTCAAAATTCATTAAAGTGGACATCTAAATATGGCAGTGTCGTAACCTCAGCCTTTGAGATAGCAAGTACAGACGGTATGAATGAAAAAGGATTAGTAGCTAATCTGCTTTGGTTACCCGAATCGGAATATCCGGTTAGAGATCAAAACAAACCGGGACTTACTATTGCTGCATGGGTACAATATATGTTGGATAATTTTGCAACAGTAAACGAAGCTGTTTCTTCCATTGAAGAAAGTACATTTCAGGTAGTATCGGATCAGATGCCTGATGGATCGAGATTAGCAACATTGCATTTATCTATCTCGGATGCCACAGGCGACAATGCCATTTTTGAATATGTGGATGGCAAACTAACTATTCACCACAGCACAGAGTATAAGGTAATGACAAACTCGCCTACTTATGACAAACAACTGGCATTGAATGATTATTGGAAATCGATTGGAGGATTAACATTCTTACCCGGAACCAATCGTCCTGCCGACCGTTTTGCCAGAGCTAGCTTTTATATTGATGTAATTCCTAAAACAGATAACCAAAAAGTAGCAATTGCTAGTGTATTCAGTGTAATTAGAAATGCTTCTGTTCCTCACGGCATATCAACTCCTGAAAATCCTGAAATATCTTCTACTCAATGGAGAACTGTATCAGATAGTAAGAATCTGATTTACTTTTTCGAATCGAGTGTAACTCCAAATACTTTTTGGGTAAGATTACAAGATATGAATCTATCAGAAGGTGCTCCTGTAATGAAATTATCTATTGCAAATGACGAAACATACAGTGGCAATACTGCTAAAGACTTTAAACCAGCAGAGCCTTTCAAATTTATAGGTGTAAACGCTTAAATGAACTTATAATTCTCTCAACCTCTCAAAAATTAATTGATTTAAAATAGACATCAAAAATTACAATCCCAATAATATGTTCAAACATTTAATAACCTCTAGTATAGTTTCTCTTCTTTGTTCGGCAACTCTTTTGGCGCAAGATACAAACGTTGAACTCAGTCTTGAGCAATCTATGCAATTGGCACATAATGGAAACAAAAGCCTCAAGATTGCGACCAAAGAAATTGAATGGGCTAAGAACGAGCATCAAAGAATAAATTCATTTTGGCTTCCAAGCATTAATGCAACGGGTGCATACATGCATATGTCGAATAAAATAGAAGTGAAACAACCATTGAGCGATTATACTAATCCTGCAAAAGATTATATACATTCTATCTATCCCGGCGAGCAGATTATCTCATCGGCATTAGATAAGTTAGGCAGTCAATCTCTTAATGTGCCACTTGTACCACAAAATTTTACAACAATTGATGCAAATCTAACATTGCCCTTATTCACTGGAGGTAAACGTATCTATGCAGGCAGAATAAGTAAACAGATGATCTCTGTAGCTAATGTAAATAAAGAACAAATAGATGCAGGAGTACAAATATTACTTGTTGAAAATTATTATGGTTTGCGTTTAGGTAACAGAATTGTTGATGTTAAAGAAAAAGCATACGAGTCTTTAAATACGCATTATCAGAATGCATTGAAACTTGAAGAAAACGGAATGATAAATAAAGCCGAGCGCTTGTTTGTCAAAGTAAACCTAGACGAGGCTAAACGAGAATTAGAGGCTGCACGAAAAGACTTGGATATTACTCAAAAATCGTTCAAAGTCTTAATCAAAATGGAAACGGAAGATACTATATCTCCAGTATCATCTCTCTTTATAAATGATTCTGTACCCTCTTTATCATATTTCAAAGGACTGATAAAAGATAATAATTATATGGTTAAGCAAATGAAGATACAGAAGGATATAGCTGGTAATCAATTAAAGATAGCAAATGCAGCATATGTACCAAACATTGCTTTACTCGGAAAACAAACTGTTTATGCAAATGGAATAGAGAGAAGCCTATTACCAAGAACTTTTATTGGGGCTGGATTTACATGGAATATTTTTGATGGATTTAATAGAGAGAAGAAAATTAAACAAGCCAGAATCGCACAACAAATTCTGGATATAGAAAGCGAAAAGATAATAGATGACAATGAACTAGGAATAGATAAGCTTTATAATCAGATGCAAAATGCACTGGATAATATTACAACTCTGACTACAACTATAGAGATGAGTAAAGAGTTGTTGAGAATACGTAAACTGGCATATCAGGAGGGAATGTCTACCTCAACCGAAGTAGTTGATGCAGAAGTAATACTCTCGAAAATTCAAATAGCCTCATTACTGGCATACTACGAGTATGATGTTGCATTGATAAACCTGCTTTCGGTTTGTGGTATTCCTCAATCATTTGATCAATACAGCAATAACGGAAAAACTGAACAGTATATTTTCAATCGTTAATTCTCAAATTTTATCAAAAAAAGAAAACAACAATAATTATGGACAAGACAAAAAAATATTTGATTATAGCTTTCATCTCAATCTTAGCGGTTGTCACAATCATCTCTGTATTAGGAATGTTTATGTTGAAAGAAAAGCCTGTTATCTTACAAGGGCAGGTAGAAGCTACTGAAATACGTATCTCAGGAAAATTACCTGGACGAATCGATTCCTTTTACGTAAAAGAAGGTCAAGCGGTTATGAAAGGAGACACCTTAGTTACCATTAACTGTCCCGAAGGCTTTGCTAAATTATCGCAGGCAAATGCAATGGAAAGTATAGCTGCAGCTCAAAACAACAAAATAGACGAAGGTAATCGTAAACAAATCATTGAATCGTTTCTTCAACTTTGGAATAAGTCTAAATCTGATTTGGAATTAGCAACAACTACTCACGAAAGAATATCTACACTTTATAAAGAGGGAGTCCTTACATCTCAACGAAAAGATGAAAGCGAAGCAGTTTATAAAGCAGCTGTAGCAGCAGAGCGTGCTGCATATCAACAATATCAAATGGCACTCGATGGTGCACGTAGTCAGGACAGAGCAAGTGCACGATCTTTAGTAGATGTTGCAAAAGGAACTGTTAATGAAGTTAGTGCCACTCTAAAAGATGCCGTATTATTAGCTCCCGAAAATGGTCAGATTTCAACCATTTATCCAAAAACGGGAGAACTTATCGGTCAAGGAATGCCTATAATGAGCCTTGTGGTATTAGAAGATGCTCATGTGGTATTAAATGTGAGGGAAGATCTATTACATAATTTCAAGATGGGTGATAAGTTTAAAGGAGATGTTCCTGCTTTAAATAAAAAGGGAATCACTTTCATAGTAAACTACATCAGTCCACTAGGTAGTTATGCAACTTGGAAATCGACAAAAGAATCGGGCAGTTACGATATGACAACTTTTGAACTGCATGCATTACCCGAATCTCCACTCGAAGGATTACGTCCAGGTATGTCTGTTTTGGTAAATCTTGACAATAAAAAGTAAATAAAAGCCTGGATATGATTTCTAAAAACAATAGTCCTTTTTACTTAGTATTGAAACGAGAATTAATACGAATGACTTCTCGCAAACTATATTTAGGCATTTGTATTGTATTACCCTTGTTCTGTATCTTCTTTATGGCTACCATTTTTGGTACAGGACAGATGGAAAATATTCCGATTGGTATTGTTGATTTAGACCAAACTTCAACTTCTCGAAATATCTCTCGAACAGTATCAACTATACCTACTTTTAAAGTTACCAAACATTACACAGATATAGAATCAGCACGAAAAGCAACACAACAAACAAAAATATATGGGTATTTAGTTATACCTAACAACTTTGAAGCTGATGTGATGGCAGGTAGACAAGCAACTCTTTCGTATTATTATCACTATGCTTTATTAAGTGTGGGAACTGAGATTTATGGAGCTTTTGAATCTCTTTTAGAGCCTCTGTCTATGACGCCAATTGTTACAGAAGCTATGGCATTAGGAATAAGCGAAAATCAAATAACAAATTTTCTTGTTCCTGTCAATACTCAGACTCATCCATTATATAATTCGGGGTTAGATTATTCGATCTATTTGACAAACCCTTTCTTCTTTATCCTCTTTCAAGTAATCATTCTATTGGTTACAGTATATATTGTAGGTAGTGAAATTAAATTCCGAACCGCAACACAATGGTTAGAAACAGCAAACATGAATATGTTTACGGCTATCGTTGGCAAGCTTCTACCTTATACAGTCATATTCTGTATTATAGGCGTTTTTGCTAATTACATTTTGTTTGGAGTAATGGATATACCCTTTTCATGCGGTTTCTTACCCTTGAATATAACTACAATTATTTTCGTTATTGCAACTCAGGCATTTGGTGTATTTCTGTTCTCTTTATTTCCAGCTATTGGAATCGTTATAAGTGTAGTATCAATGGTGGGATCATTAGGGGCAACTCTTTCAGGAATCACTTTTCCTGTACCTTTTATGTATTCGGCAGTTTATTATTGTTCTTTTCTATTTCCTGTTCGACACTTTGTTGAGATAAATCAAAACCTACTCTATGGGAATTATGGATTTGCTTATACTTGGCAAAATGTAAGTGCTCTATTTATATTTCCTCTAGTAGCGCTATTGATGCTGACACATTAAAAAAATGCCATTCTAAGTTATAAATATGAAGATATTGAATAATATGAAAAGTAATCTAAAAGACATAGCAGAACTAATTAGTCGTGAATTCAGGACTATTGCAACAAGTTACTCAATCTTACTTGTATTGATAGGTGGAATTTTCATTTATGGTCTCCTATACAACTACATGTATCAACCAAATGTAATAAGGAATGCACCTGTGGTTGTAGTTGACAAATCGAACAGTAGTTTGAGTAGAGAATACACTCGCTTGATAGATGCCGCTCCACAAGTAACAGTTCATAGTAACGAAGTAGACTTTATTGCAGCTAAAGAATTGATGAAGAGGAATGAGGTTGTAGGAATTGTATATATACCTAAAGATTTCGACACCAGAGTAAAACTAGGCGAAGAATCTATATTCATCACATATGGGGTTACCGAAGCATTCCTTTATTATTCAGCTTTACAAGAAGCCTCATCAGGTGCGATGTTGGAATTAGACGGAAGGCACCGTGCTGATATGGTTGTATTTTTACCAGCCAATGATGTTCAACAAATCGCACAATCGAGCCCTATTACCATAAGCGGGACTATTCTTTACAATCATACTGAAGGTTATGGAAACTATCTGATACCTCCCGTTTTAATGGTTATTATTTTTCAAACTTTATTTATGGTAATAGGTATGATTAGCGGGAAAGAGCGTGAGTCCCGTTCTATTCGTCTCTTTGCAGAAAAAGGAACAAGTCTGAGCCGTGTATCACGTATTATTATCAGTAAAACATTTGTTTACTGTATTCTATATGCAGTTTTTTGCTTATTCCTTTTGGGACTGCTTCCTGTAATATTCGATTTACCGAATCTTGGAAATGTTTATGAGATAGTTATGTTACTCACTCCTTATTTATTATCAATCAGCTTTTTAGGATTATCTGCATCTATATTTTTCACAGATTCAGAAACTCCTATATTGATGATTGCCTTCTTTTCGGTTGGTTTAGTTTTTCTATCAGGTATTTCCTATCCTCTGGAATTAATGCCATGGTACTGGCAAGCCGCTCATTATGTTATACCTGCTGCTCCCGGTACACTTGCCTTTGTGAAATTAAATTGCATGGGTGCATCTCTAGCTGATATACAAACAGAATATATCACTCTATGGATACAATGTGGTGTGTATTTTATTCTAGCATGTTTAACATACCAATATAATATAAAGAAAGCAATAAGGTCTACAGATTTGATAAAAAACGCAAATCATGATTATAATAATTGAATGGTTTCTTTTACCGACTTGCTTGATGCATAAACTCTTTTACAGCAGAGCAGAGACAAATATGTAGATTCATACTCTTCATATCAAAAGAAACGACTTGAATACTTACAAGTAACTGGTCGCTAAATGTTTCCAAACTGAAAAGCGGCTGACAAATTTGCCAGCCGCTTTTTTTAGTTTTCTAAAATACCATCCTGATAATGATTTTTATATTACCTTCATGATGGAAGCATACTCTCGAATTCTTATAGTGCGGCAATTTCGAAACGTTCTTTCAATTTAATATCTTGAGAAGATGCACCAATTCTTACCTCAAAGAATCCGGGTTCCACTACAAATTCGTTGTGTTTATTCCATAAACCTAAATCCTGAGGAGTAAGAGTAAATTTCACCTCTTGGGTTTCTCCCGGCTTTAAGCTGATACGCTCAAACCCTCTTAATACTTGTGTGTATGTAGTAACACTACTTACCTCATCATTCAGATAAAGTTGCACCACTTCGTCACCCTTAACTTTTCCTGTATTCGTAACTTTCACAGAAACTTCCACATTCGACAGAAGTCCCGTTTTAGTGGGTGATACTCTTAAATCAGAATATTCAAAAGTAGTATAACTAAGCCCATAACCAAATGGATACAATGCACCTGATACACGTACGGGACCATTTGTGTCAGAACCGGGCTTGAATGGGAATGCAAATGGTATTTGCCCCACAGACTTAGGATAAGTAACTGCTAATTTTCCTCCAGGATTATAATCTCCAAAAAGAACCTCAGCCAAAGCTGTCCCTGTAAATTCTCCGGGAAAAGAAGCTTGTATTATACCGGGAATATATTTGTTTGCCCAATTGATTGATACGGCACGACCATCAATCAATAATAATATCACAGGCTTTTCTGTAGCATAAACAGCTTTAAGTAAAGCTTCCTGATGTCCTGCTAAATCGAGATTTGAACGAGAATAATATTCTCTGACTGTTTTTTCCGATCCTCCCAAAACTACAATTGCAACATCCGATTCTTGTGCTGCTTTTACAGCCTTGTCTATCATTTCTTGATCTTCCTGAGATATAGGTTCTTTAATGATTTCACTTTCGGGGAAATTCTTGTCAATTATATCACATCCTTTTTCATAAACTACCTCTGTATTTGGAAGCAAAGCCTCCAATCCTTCTTTTACTGTTATTATAGTAGGATTAGCTGGCCCATAGCGACAAATAAAATCTTTACGTTCGTCAGCATTAGGTCCTATCAGAGCTATCTTTTTTATATTTTTACTTAAAGGCAGTATGCTGTTCTCATTTTTCAGAAGGACGACCGATTGTCGGGCAGCTTCAAGAGAAACTTGTTTGTGTTCGGCAGAAGCTACGATTTTGTCTGCTACTTTTTTATCTCCTGTATAAGGGTTGTCAAATAATCCCAGCATAAATTTAACCCGAAGTATATCTCTTACTCTGGAATCTATGGTTTGTTGAGATACTTTTCCTTGCTTAACTGCTTCTCGTAGGGGTAATATAAAATCTTCGGGAGGAGTAAAGTTTGTACGTATATTCAATCCTGCATTTACAACCTCTGCAGCTGCATCCACTGCATCTTTAGATACTTTATGTTTGCTGTAAAGGTATTCCACAGCCTCGCTATCCGAAACTACATATCCTTTGAACCCCCATTCCTGACGGAGTATTTCAGTCAAAAAATGATAGTTCCCGGTGATGGGTATTCCATCATAGTCGTTGTATGAACTCATAACACCTAATGCTCCTGCTTCCTGAAATGCAACTCTGAAAGGTTCAAGAAACAAAGTTCTCATTTCACGCGGAGCTACATGTGGGTCGGTTCGGGTTTCTTCATCGCGTCCACCTACGGGTATACTATAAACAGCAAAATGTTTGGGTGTAGCTACCAATCCGTGACTTTGAAGTCCGGTTATCATTCTCTTTCCTAATTGACTCACCAGATATGGATCTTCTCCGTAACATTCCACAACTCTTCCCCAACGAGGATCCTGAGCTATATCCAAGATGGGCGAATATATATTTGTATAGCCTAAGGCTTTTGCTTCTACGGCTGTTACTTCAGCTATTTTACTTATAAGATCCTTATTCCATGTTGCTCCTTGCCCGCTCTGTGCGGGGAAAAGCGTCGCCTGATAATGGCATAGCCCACGAATACCTTCATTGGTAAAATCTACGGGAATACCCAGACGAGTATCTTCTACAAACCAACGCTGAACAGTATTTATGGCATCTACATGTGTTGAGAACGGAAACGCGTATTGCGCTTTAAAGCTACCTAAACCATTGTGCTGTTCGTCGATGTTCCCTATTCCATCTTTCCATATCTCAGATTTCCATTCAGGCGTAGGCAAAGCATCTTTTAATACTCTGCCCGATCCGTAAAGGGTTGCCATCTGAGCTGTTTTTTCGTCCATCGACATTTGCCTTAAAAGATCTTCGGTTCTCTCGCTAATCGAGGCATTTGGATTCTCATATACATCCATTTTACCATTTTTGTTGAAATCAATCCACCCCTTTTTGTAAAGAGTGTTTGATTGACCACACACTAAACCTGATGAAATAAGAGCTGTTAACAGTAGTTTTACTTTCAAATTATTTACCATTGTATATTATATTCAAGTAAATAAGTAAGGCACAAGCTATTGTTTTCTAGATACTCAACTCACTGTGCCCTACTCTATTTAGTTATTCATTTTTCACTTTACATCCCACCATACTCTTTTATTAGTATAGTTCTGATCGACTACGGTTTGGAAATTTTCCGAATTCATCGAAGCCTCATTTGCCGGATATAAGAATCGTACCGGAGCATTCCCTTTATTCAATAAAGTTCCGCTTTCTATATCATCAATAAGGATAGGCAAGTCTGTACGACGATATTCTGCCCAACATTCAAAAGGTTCCAAGATACCAAAATTTATCCATTTTTGAGTGGCTATTTGCTCTAATGCTTTATTCCTATTGAACTTAAAGGACGAACCGGTTAACCATGTTTTCAGAGTAGCGTCCGAAACATTGGTAGCAGCTATACCTGCATCTTTCAGATTTGTAGCAGTACTGTTTTTATAATAGTTATAATATTCTTGTACTGATAAAATAACTCCTGTATTATATAACTCCTCAGTACTACTTCCCCATGAAATCAGATTCCGATATTTAGCTTCAGCCAATAATAGATATACATCTGCAGCTGTTATACCAACACCATATGGTAAGTTATAATTGTTTCTGAAAGTAACAGTATTTACAACTCCATAAGTTTGTCTTCTTTCAACAGCCGTAGTTGTATTCATTATATCTAAAGCACCGCTGGCTGAAGAAGGATAAGCTATGATTTCTTTCGTTTTATCATAAATAATACCCAATTCATTACTAGCGGGTTGAAAAAGAACTACAAGTCTAGGATCTTTCGCTTCTTTCAATAATCCGGTCATTAGTTCGGGTGCAAAAGCATAACCGTTATCTTTATCCTGACTTTCAACAAGAGCTCTCCAAATACCGGTATTAGTCGTATTTTTAGAATATGTATAAGCATTATCACTATTCGACAGGATAAGATCATTCATAGATAAATTTCTCAAAACCTCTTGTGTTTTTTCCGAATCTACTTCCGAAATCCGCATAGCATAACGAAGACGCAATGAGTTTGCAAATTTATACCATTTCTGTAAATCTCCTCCGTACATTATATCCTGTGTTTTGAAGGATATATGCAATACATTATTAGCATCTAATGATGCTTGTTTCAGATAATTGGCAGCAGACTCTAAATCGGCTAGTATTGCATAATATATATCTTTCTGCGAATCATACTTTGGCGTTAAGTTTATAGGCTGCCCGTATACAGCATTTCTTGCACCCCATGCTTCGGAATAAGGCATGGCTCCAAAATAATCAGTTGCAAGGGCTGTGTTATAAGCTTTCAGTATTTTGGCAGTTTCCATAAACGGTGTATAGCTTAGCTTCTCGGAATCCGATAATCTATAATTATATATCTTATCCATTTCTACCAACTCCTGCATTCTCTTTACATAATAATTTTCCCAACGTCCGTTATCCGATTGTATGGTATATACATTTACCCGACTGCTTCCTGCCTCTCTCGATAGAGTCTGAGTGTAAGTGCCAAATAAACGAAATACATAATTCCAATAATCTCCGTAATCATTCTCAATAGTTCTGACAAGACCTCTCGAATACAGGTATTCAATTTTAGCATCTGTAAATCCATCAGGATCATAGTGCCTACTATCTAGTTCCGATTCACAAGACGAAAACATCACAGAACATAGAATCGTTGTATATAATAATATTCGTTTCATATTTTTTCTTCTTTATAAGTGCATCTTTCTTTTTAGAATCTTGTTTTTATAGAGAACCCGAAACTTCTCATAGACGGATAAGCCGTATATTCTACAAACTGATTAGTACCAGAGGTTCCCAAAGTAGCTTCCGGATCTATATTGGGCACTCTCTTATATATATAAAATAAATTACTTCCTATAAGAGACAAACTCAACCCCTGAAGGCGAGCCTTTGAATAAATCTTGGCTGGAACCTGATATGAGATTGACAATTCACGGAATTTTATATATGTATTGTCATACAGATTATCTTCTGATCCGGCAATATTATAACGAGAGTTATAGTAGCTTTCGGCTGATACAATTATATCATTAGCTGTACCATCAGCTTTTACACCTTCTGCTATTATACCATCATGATAAACACGTCCATCGAAAGAAGTACCCGGCG
This sequence comes from Dysgonomonas sp. GY617, assembly GCF_015233815.1. Classification (NCBI taxonomy): domain Bacteria; kingdom Pseudomonadati; phylum Bacteroidota; class Bacteroidia; order Bacteroidales; family Dysgonomonadaceae; genus Dysgonomonas; species Dysgonomonas sp. GY617. The sequence continues at coordinate 871,199 of NZ_JADCLR010000001.1, read as the reverse complement.
CGTTTGCCGAATGACTATCTAATGCAATCTTTTGTTTTGAGTTATTGATATAATATGCCAATCCTCCATATTCTTCATCTCGTCCGAATAAAGAGCCTGTTCCGGCTCCACTCGATTTAAGATAGTTATTCGTAAATGATAGTATTTTACCTCCAAATTGTGCATCAAGATTGGCTACTAATAAGAAGTCTTTATAACGAATGCTAGTATTAAATCCTCCGGTGAATTTAGGCATGGCCTCCCCTGCATAGGTGTAATCACTTTCTTGAACGTATGCACCATTAGCATTAACTATTTTATTGCCAAGGTTATCTCTTTTCCATTTTTTTATCATTACAGTATATGCTGCATTTCCTGGTTGTGCAATAAAGTTAGCCGCACTCCATGGACTTCCGATATTATATACATCGAGCCCCGGAACAAACGATTTTAATTTATTCTTGGTATAACTGAAATTAATTGTCGCATCCCAGCTAAAATCTTTTGTTTGTATAGGAGTACCTTTTAGTTGTATTTCTACACCTTCATTAGAAATCGTTCCTGCATTTGTTTTCATTTTTCTAGCTCCGGCTGATACAGGTATATCTATCGATAGAATCTGATTCCGTGTTTCGTTATTGAAGTAAGCAATATCAATACCGATTCTATTATCTAGCGCTCTTAAGTCTAAACCAAATTCCCAAGCATATGTTTTTTCGGGTTTGATTGATACGGGAGGTACTTCAGAGCCAAATGTATTAGTTATAAGACGATCATCGTAAGTTTCGAGATTATACACACTATTTGCAAAATATATACTTGGTGTAGAGTTACCTACAATAGCATATGAGGCTCTTAATTTTCCGAATGTAAGCCATGCCGGCATTTTCAAAGCATCGGAGAAAACAAATCCTAGTCCGACTGATGGATAGAAATAACTTCTAGCGCCCTTTGGTAATCGTGAAGTCCAGTCATTCCGCCCTGTAACATCTAGATACAAATAGCGTTTATATGCTAACTGCCCCGAACCATACGCACCACTTAAGTATTCGCTTCTATTATATCCAAATCCTGAGTATGTACTCGAATTGGGTGATAATTTATTATTTCTACTTGAAAACATTCCATTTATTTTCAACCCATTAGACTCCCATTTATTCTGACTTTCGTCTATATATTCGGCTGATGCACCACCAGTCAAAGACAAGTCGAAATCGTCATTTAATGTTTTATTAAAGGTTAAAAGAGCTTCGAAAAATTTCTTCGTATAATCTTCATTCGTCTTACGATAAAGACCTTCTAAGGTATTCATATCAGCAGGATCAGAATATTTCTTAAACATTTCTTTGTCTTCTTTCAAATCTCTTATCCTGTCGGTACCGACGGTAAGCCTCAAATTGAGAGGGTCTATTATTTTTATATTAGCAGCAATTGTTCCTACTATACGATCTCGACTAGTGACATAGCGGTTTTCGTTTTGTTGCCACAGTAAATAATTTAAAATGTTGTCTTTATTTGACGATGCAATATTATTAATCTCGTTTGTGAGGTAATATCCATTAGCATTTTTATAATGATCCTTGTAAAGTTGAGCTATCTCACTTCTGGGTATAGGAAAATTAGAAATTCTATCGATACGTGTTGGTGCATTTGTTGTTTTTATACGACTATAAGAAACATTTGCATCCAGAGATATTCTTTCTGACAGCTTAGCAGTACCTGCAATATTGAAATTATGTCTTTCTTGTTTCATATTCTCTAAGAAACCTTCATAATTCATATTGGCATAAGATACCCTAAGTGTTGTATTCTCTGAAGCGCTCGAAACAGATATATTATTATTATTTGTATACCCATTCTGAAACAGATCCTTATAATTATCAGGCTGAGGCGAGAAAGGACGCACTTGTCCATCCCACCAAAGTACGGGAGTACCATCCATACGAGGTCCAAAACTACGGTATGTGCTATACTCCGGTTTGGGTTGACCGGTGGCAGCATCTATATCAAAGTAACCTTTCGTACCTTGTCCGAATACGTTTTGATATTTTGGTAAATAAGATAATCTATCAGTTGTATGTGACATTCCAACTTCAACACCCAGACCTTTTTTCCCGGCTTTACCTTTCTTCATAGTAATCAAGATTACTCCATTAGAAGCTCGTGAGCCATAAAGTGCAGCAGCATTTGCTCCTTTTAATACCGACAACGACTCAATATCATCCGGATTAATGTCATTTAATGCCGATCCGGTTTGTGTCTGATTACGTTCCCGACCATCCCAATTCGAATCATTATCCGAAATAGGAACTCCATCTATAACAACCAATGGACGGTTATTTCCGGCAATAGAGTTTAATCCTCTAATCTGGATTTTGGTACCACCTGTAGGACCTGCCGCAGTAGAAACAATACGCATACCTGCTACCTTTCCATATAGCGAGCTACCTAGGTTAAGAGTTGGTACAGTACGCATTTCTTCTGATTTCAATTCACTCATTGCATAACTCAAAGCTCTTTTCTCTTTTTTTATACCCATAGCTGTCACCACCACTTCGCTTAAAGTTTGAGAATCTTCTTTTAAGTTAATATTCAACACTGATTGTCCTGTGTATTTTACTTCCTGTGTCACATATCCGATATAACGGATAATTAATGTAGCTCCATCGGGTACTTCCAATGAAAATTTACCATCCATATCAGTAACTGTACCAGTTGTAGCACCTTTTACGGAAACACTTGCTCCAATAATAGGGCCTTGATCGTCCTGCACAATTCCCGTTAACTTTTTTTGTTGTTGAGTAATGCCTGTTGCATCTCTCGAGCCAGAATCTGATGCATACAGAAATCTATTTACTCCTGGTATTAGGAAAAATAGAGCCAAACAGATCGGTTTTATTAATACTTTCATAGTCTGTCAATTTTAAGATTTGGTTAAATGATTAAATTTTAAGTAATAGATTTAAGGTTAATTGCGTTATGGAATTAAGCGTATTAGGTTAATATATATTTTCTAGTGTAAAACGAATTTTCACTAAAATTAAGAGGAGTTATTGTTAATGAATATACAAAACAATACGGAATAGAGCAGAATCGTTTTACGTACGATTTTGCTATTTTATGAACGGAATTATCACCGAAAAGAAGAAGAGTTTAATAAATAAGGATTCTACATCAACAAAGTATATCAATACTTTATTGCATGCATATATTTAACATATGTTTTATTCAGTCTTTAGTTGTTACGGTAATTGACTGGTGTTATGCCATATATTTCTTTAAAGCATTTACTGAAATATCCCGGAGAAGCAAATCCCAGTTGGTAGGCAATTTCCGCAACTGTCATATCAGGGTTGTTCTTTAATAATAAAGCTGCCTTCTTCATCTTTATATTAATAATAAAGTCATTAGGAGTTAATCCGGTTATACCTTTTATTTTGTTGAACAGCTTAGTTCTTCCCATCTGCAATTCTTTAGCCCATTGACTAATATCAAAATTTTCATTAGTCAGATTATCTTCGATATACAGAATAGACTTATCTAGGATTTTCTGATCCTGAATATTTGTTGCCAATCCAACTGTTTCAAACGATTGTTCGTCCCGAAATTTGTATTGAAGGGCTTTACGGCTTCTAACCAAGTTGTTGCATTTAAGTAATAATATTTCGAGATCAAACGGCTTAGTTATATAATCGTCAGCCCCTTGTTTGAGTCCTTCAATGTTTTGCTCTAATGAAGCCAAAGCTGTTATTAGGATTATCGGAATATGAGAAGTTTCTATATGCGATTTTAATTGCTTACATATTTCCAAACCCGAAAACCGAGGTATCATAATATCTGTCAATATAATATCAGGCATATGTTCTCTGGCTTTGCTCAATCCTTCCTCCCCATTAGTAGCTATAAGGACTTTGTATATAGGTGAAAATGCTTCAACCAATAAATGAAGAAGATCTCCATTATCTTCTATTATCAGAATAGTTGTTTTCGAGTTATCACCCAGGTTACCATCCACTATAAATTCATTATTATCTTCCATTTCAACCGATGGCAGTAACGGAATGTCATCTCGATTACTTTTCTTGGAATATTTAAATGATTCTTCAAAATGTGCTCCTCCTAGCTGTAATCTGACTGTAAAGGATGTGCCTAGGGCAGGTTTACTATCCACCAGTATTTCTCCATGATGCAGTTCAATTATATTCTTACAAAGGGCTAATCCTATTCCCATACCTTCCATACGTTTTATTTCGTGAACTTGCTCTACTTGATAAAACCTTTCGAATATTCTCTCTAAATCGCCACCACTTATTCCAATACCGTTGTCTTTAACGGTAATTTCAATATGTGTCTTAGTTTCAATAAGAATTAATGTTATAGTACCCGAATCGTCAGTAAATTTAAAAGCATTTGATAACAAATTATATATAACCTTTTGAAGCAGATAAGGATCGAACCATAATTCTATCCTTTCACAAGAATATTCAATCGAATAATTAATATTCCGCATTTGTGCGTAGTCTTTGAAAGAAGAGTAAATATCCTCTACAAAAGAACAAACGTCTCTATAAACAATTTGTATTGTCAAGACTCCTTCTTCGCTTTTCCGCAGATCTTTCAATTCATTTATTAAATCCTGCATATTTCGGGTATGCTTCTTAATCTTAGACAACCGCTTTCTTATTGCAGCCGTCATATTCTCCGAGATTAAAGCCATATCCAGATGACTCAATATTAAGGTTAGCGGAGTTCTGAATTCATGAGATATGTTGGTGAAAAAATTAGTTTTCATCTGATTCAGCTCTTCCATGCGTACTTTTTCTCTATGCTCCATCTTTAGTGTAGCCCTGAGCATCATATTTCTTTGGGCTGATCTTATTATATAAATTAATAATAATAAACTGAGGATTGTATAAATGATATATGCCCATACCGACGCATAAAATGGTGGTTTTATTACTAAATCGATTCGTAAAGACTGAGCCTTATCATTTATATCTCTCACAATCAAATGATATTTACCGGGAGGGAGCGATGTATAGCGGATTATTTTATTTCTTGTTTTAGTCCATTGCTGATCGTAGCCCTCCAAAATATATTCGTATTTTGTATTATTCGGGTGTATATAATCCGAGGAAGCAAAAGTGATACTTATGTTGTTCTGCTCGTAGCTTAATGTTATACCTTTTGCATAAGCTATATTTTCCTTTAAGATATTAGGATGGGTTATTGAGTTCACAATATCGTTATTAACTGACAGAGATGAAAAATGAAGTCGATAAGGTTTGCTCGATTCAGTCATAGTCAAAATATCTTTTTCCGAAACAGAAAGCATACCCGATATACCTCCAATAAATATCCTACCATCAGAAGGCGATACAAATAACCCACAACTTGAAGACATTATATTAAGAGGGAATATCTCCCCTATTTTCAAATGCACTGACTTATTCTCCTCCGGAGATAATAAAGTAATACCTTTATCTGATGTTATAATAATCCGTCCCGAATGTGTAAATGCTAGATTATAGCATATATCGGATAACAATATATCGTTCATCTCTTTCTTATAAGAAGTAATTTTTCGGGTTATTTTATCATAAACTAAGACCCCTACTCCATTTGTCAGAAAATAGACTTTCCCTTTTTCATCTGATTTAATTTTTATAATCGAATTCTTTTTGAGAATCATTTCTATATCATCAAAATGGGTTACCTGATGAGTTTTAGTATCTACACTTAATAAACCTTTCTCTGACGAAAACAGCCATAAGAGATTATCTTCATCTAAACACATCGTTTGAATAAAACCGAGCTTATTCGTAGAAAATACATCATCGCTACTAAAATCAGAAAATTCCTCAGTATTCCGATTTAATTTATAAATACCGCTTTGTGTAGATATTAAAAGATACTCTTTATAAGGTATTATCTGAGTAATGATTCTTTGCCCGATTGTTTTAAAAAAATCCTGACCTAACCTTTTTATCTGGTGATTATTACTATCATATACTACAAGTCCTTCGGTAAAAGTTCCTACATATAATTTATTTTTTTGCAAGTCGTACCATAAAGATTTGAGAGTATTATGAGGCATCAAACTATTTTCGGTATCATATCTTTTGATGCTTTGACTGCGTCGATTCAAAATATTAAGTCCACCATCCTCAGAGGCTATAAATAAGTTCCCTTCATTATCTTCTGTCATCTCTCCGATAATAAGTCCACTGAGCATTCCTTTATCTATCTTACTTGTACTATAATAAGTGTATAGTTCTATATCCGGATTAAAATAGCTCACTCCTCCATAATACGTACCCACCCACATAGTGCCTTGTTTGTCTTTGTATATAGAGTAGACCGAGTTATTTCTCAATGAATAAGGTTTAACTTCATTATGATTTAGAAGGTATGCCGATCGGTTAAGAGGCGAAAATACAATAACTCCATTGTATGTACCAATCCATATATTATTCTTATTATCCTCATTAATAGTACGGATATGATTTAATGGAAAACTCTTATTCGTAGAATCCGGCAGTTGAGTTCTTAAATCCATAACATCTCCTTCTGGTTTTATAACCCATACTCCATTATCTCTGGTTCCGACCCAGATATTATTGTTGGAATCTCTAAACAGACATGCAATACTATTATCCGAGAGTACTTTCTCTTGATTTTCTTTGGTTACCTTATATATGCCATCACTTGTTGCAACCCAATAATTTAAATCATCTGAAAATAGGAAACATTTTATTTCTGTGGGCAATTCTATCAACTTAAAAGACTTATTATGCTCAGCATCATATACAAAGACTGTATTTCCCCAAGCATAGTACAAAATATCATTCAAGATATAAATGCAGTTGGCTTCAATATTCATATCCTTAAACTTATCAGCAAAATAATCGTAGCTGATAAGTTGGTTATTTACCAAAGCATACATTACTGTTTTGGAATCACCACAAATTTGCTTGATATTGGTATCTTGAATATTATCAATAAAATTAGATACTTGAAAAATTTTAGTGCCATTACCGTTATATCTGTTAAGGACATTGTTTCCAAACCACATATTTCCGAGTCTGTCTTGCCATATAGAAATGGCTGATGGTTGTGACAATCCATCCATTATAGATAAGTGCTTAAAATAAACATCTCCTCCATAAGAACTTTGTCTTGTGATTATTGAGATTAATAATACGAAGACAATCTTAATCAGTGTTTTCATTCCATTTATTAGTATTAAAGACTCAAAAGACTTATCGTTTTTATCCGTTTCATCTTCTCTTATTGTTAAGGTTATAGGGTTGCCACACCCTTGCTGAATTTCATTTTACACATACACATGCTATTATACAGTTATTATCTCAATAACCATCTTTTGTGAAAATTATATTTTATCGTCGTTATGATATTATCTGCTGGATAATAATCTTTTTCACACTTCAATTTTCAAAGAAAACGCTAGTCAGCCAGAATATTTTTTCTTAAATATATTAAGAAAAATGGAATCTTGAAAATACCACATAATCTATAAGCCTTCACCAAACTATATTATGTAGCAATAAATAATTAATTACTGAAGCTAAGAATACCAATAATCCTATTCCTAAAGAAGAAATAGAATAATTCTATCATTCATTACTCTATGAAATGCCGCAAAATTTATAAATTTGAGTTGGGATTACCTATCGAGAAGCACTTCTATAGCTTATTCGACATATAAAATCACTACAAATAGTGAAATAAACAAAGATACAATCGCAAAAATGATTATATCTTTACATAAACAATTACATTGGCAATCTAGCAGAATACAATAGAAATTAAAATTACATAGAATTAATGAGTTCAAATCAAGAAAGCGCTTCTCGATGGCTGAATAAAAAGTTAGCTAAAGCAAAAGGTGCATATATCTCAGCTTCGGTCTTTACTATTTTAAGCGCGGGGTGTTTTGTTGTTTTTTGCTGGTACTTATCTGAATTCGCTGCCTCGTGGCTCAACAACGGATTGATTTTGCCTAATGTATTACTGTATGCAGCGGTATTTCTTACGGGCAGATACATTCTTGCCCATTTTGCGTCGCTATTCAACTACAAAGCAGGAAATATCATTGTTTCTAAAATTAAAAAGAAACTTTATCCAATATTGCTTAACAATAGCAAATTAGACTCTGTATCGAGTACTCTCTTCGTTACTCGAGTAAGCGATGACCTAAAACCCTATTTTGCTTTTTTTATACCATATTCCATGGCTTCGTTTTTAGTTAGCGGATTGTTATTGGTAGTAAGTTTTTGGATTGAGAAGTGGGTTGGAATGTTACTGTTGTTTTCATTATTGGTTATTCCTTTTCAAATGATCGTCATTGGCATAGGCGCCGAAGCGCTTCACAAAAAGCATATCAACCTTTTCGTGAAATACTCGGCAGTTTTCTACAATCGCCTCCAAACTATCGCAGAAATAGTCAATCTTGACAATTTTAAACCACAATACCGTTTTTTGTCAGAAAAGAGTAAGGCACTAAACAAAGCAACTACCAACGTGATGCAAGTTGCCATTCTGTCTTCGGCAGTACTTGAGCTTTTTGTTACAATTTGCATTGCAGCCATTGCTATTTATTTAGGGATGAGCTTACTTGGAATTATGACAGGTCCCAATTACGGGAAAAGCTACGATTTTCGTACAGCACTCTTTTTACTTACTATTTCTCCGTACTTTTTCTTTTATTTACGGAAGTTTGTGAGTGCCTATCATGATCGAAACAGAGCCTTGGCATCTGCCAAATTAATAATGCCAATACTGAACGAAGAAAATATTGATACATCTCTGATCGATACAAACGAAGTGCTTAGTTCTATTGAGATCAATAGCTTGAACTTTGCCTATCCCGATTCGCCCGTAAAAGTTTTACACAATATCAATCTGCAATTGCCTACAAAAGGATTGGTGCTGGTGAAAGGCATTTCGGGTTCAGGAAAATCGACCTTGCTGAAAATCATTACCGGAAGCTTGTTTCCACAAGACGGTAAAGTTTCGATAAACGGAAAAGACACTGCGTGGTCACACCAATGGCTGAAAGCAAACTCATCATATATGAATCAGTTCCCTTTCATCTTCGATGGAACATTGCAATACAATGTTTTCCTCGAGAAAGAGGCAGATAAACATGATCAATACCCTGAATTTCTGGATAAAATACTTGCCAAAAAGGAACAAGGCTGGATGGCTGAGTTGAGCCACAACGGTAAGCAACTTTCAGGTGGCGAAAAACAATTAGTTACACTTGCACGCATGATGTTGCATCCGAGACCGATAGCCATTTTAGACGAACCTACGGCTAATCTAGATGCTGGAACCGTCGGGATTATTCTCCCACAAATTATGAAATTGGCAGAAAACAGACTGGTTATTATCGCCTCACATGAGAAAATGTTCGATACCGTTGCAGATACAATCGTAAATTTAAACTGGGGGGAACAAATGAATCATGAATAAATTTATAATACAACATATAGTAAAGCCTTTAACAGGTAAATGGCTGAGAGGCTTTTTTCTATTGCTACTATGGACAGTAGCATTCATTGCTCTTCCTGCTATTTCGGGATGGTTTTTGGCAATGTGTAGCGTAGTATTCGTTACAGCAAGCATTACATTTTCATATTTAATTCCATCCGCAATTATCCGTTTGCTGGCACTATTGCGTACAGTAACCAGATATTTCGAACGATTGGAAAACCACAAAACAACGCTCGAAACTCAGCAAGGTTTACAATTGAAAATATTTCAATCGGTATCCAAGTTTCCCTATTTCAAAAAGCAAGCCAACAACAACTCATCTTTGCTCGAAAATAGCACACATGGCATTGACCAAATATTGAATCACATTCTTTTGTGGCTTTTACCATTTAGTACACTGATAATTTCACTCAGTATCTACTTTTTCTTTCTTTTAGTATTTTCGAAGGTGATAGCTCTAGAATTTTTGATTTCATCTGCTATCCTGCTATTTTTTATTCCCCAATTAATTTTCTTGAAAAATAGAAAACTCTACGAAGAACTGAAAACGCACCGCGAAGAGAATAATCAGGCACTCATCCAAAGTTTCAGAGGTCGAATAGAAATATCAAAATACAATCTCGAAGAAAAAGCCATTATACAATACGAGCAAAAATTATTACAACTCGAGCAATTAGAAAATAAATTGCAAACCAATTCATTTTGGCTACAACTTATTGCCGGACTCGGATTTAGTTATATTGCTGCTTTTTTACTTTGGGATTCTGGAAATTACGGAATCAGTGCACCGATGGCAATTGGAATTTTCTTTGGTATCATGGCTCAAGCCGAATTGTCAGAAATGCTTTTTTCTGGAAAATCGGAAAAAAGTTCGGTAGCACATCAGATTAAAGATCTTGATACGATTATTAAACAAGGTGAGCAACCTATTGAGATAGTCCAAGTGCATTCTTCTTTAGAAAATTTGAGTATAAAGAATCTAAGTGCAAAAATCCCCGAAACATCAGTACGTACCAGCGAAGTATCTTTAGAAATAAAAAGAGGAGAATGGATCGCACTCTTCGGCGAAACAGGAAAAGGCAAAACCACACTGCTGAATAGTCTTTTTTATCCTGAATATCGAGGAAGTGGCTCGTTGATTTGGAACCACAACACCAAATTATCTCATTTACCTATTCCTGAATGTGTTTACGTTACTCAAAAAGCTTATCTCCTTACCGGAACATTGCGTGAAAACTTCGAGGGTTATACTGACGAAGCCATTGAACAAGCCTTAGAAACGGTTGATTTGGCAAGCTGGCGTTTATCTCTTCCAGATGGTTTAGGAAGCTGGTTAGGTGAAAACGGAGAGACATTAAGCGGTGGACAGAGAAAAAAGCTCTTGCTAGCTCAAGCACTACTAAAAAAACCACAACTGTTAGTCGTGGATGAGCCCACAGCAGGTATCAGTTCCGAAAATGCGATTACTATTTTTCAAAATATCAAACATCAACATCCAGAAACTACAATTTTAATGGCTACTCACCTGACAGATTTTGAATCTGTAGTGGATAAAGTGGTGAGAATTTAAATATAAATTTCACATCGTAAAATTTATAAAATACTAGAATACATGCTTTTCATAACTAATTTGAATCTTGACACCTGTTATCAAATCTATCATATGTATTGGATTTAGTAAATAGAAATCGACAAATAATTTATTCTATGAATAGGTGCGTAAGTAATTTTTACACATTTACATTAACATCTTTTTTGATTCATAATTATTCCGTTTTTTATAAAACGCTTTATAAAACGCATAGATATATTTAAGCATCTGAATTGTAAAACAAACTTCATTGACAACGAAATTATATAGTCTTCATCTAAGACCATTACTATATTTACATGTTTCATCAAAATTTATGAACATGCCCATAATTCTTACTTATTTGTTTAATATAAACGGAGAGCTCGCCGCAAAACGGTCCACTGCTATGTTAATATCTTGAACTTTGATGGTACTTTTGATAGTTCTTCCTTATTTAGACTTTCAAATAAAAGGAACAATATAAGCTTCATTACTAAATTGGATTCATTCTCCGTTTTCTCTAATCTTAACCATAACCGGTATTGGCCCGTCTCTTCTTACTTGATCTTTCCTTTAAATAGAAAAGGCTTCTAAAAGTTGACTTCATAGTTATTCCATTTTCAATAATACATAATTCTTCTTTTAAATTGAGGATAATTTTATAAAGAGAAAGCACTCTAAAAAAATAATTATACCTTTGCTGGATGACTAAAACTCTACATAAAGCGGATTTGGTGTATTAAACAATCTGTAGTTCTAATACAGATTGTCCCTTCGTTTACTCTCGGATAAACCTTTTCGAGAGAAATTTCTATATTATTATAATTTTAGTTTATACCTGCGTACGATGACGAAAGCATTGTTATGCTTTTGCATGTATGCTATATACAAATAATGAAATGAGTAACGAAAATAAATTAATTCACAAATTCGATTTTAATTTCATCTGCGATTTTTTTTCAACTACAAAACGACAAGGACCGGGAAGTCCCGAAGTAACCCTTAAAGCATTGAGCTTTATAGATAATCTTACCGATAAATCCCTTATTGCCGACATCGGGTGTGGAACAGGTGGGCAGACAATGACGCTTGCCGAGCATGTTGAGGGAAAAATTACGGGACTAGACTTGTTTCCTAAGTTTTTAGATATATTCAACGAGAATGTCAAAGAACTGAATCTTCAGGATAGAGTAAAAGGTATTGTTGGTTCAATGGATAATCTACCTTTTCAGAATGAGGAGTTAGACCTGATCTGGTCAGAAGGAGCAATTTATAATATCGGTTTCGAACGAGGGTTGAACGAGTGGTGTAAGTTTCTGAAAACAGGAGGATATATTGCCGTTTCTGATATCTCGTGGTTTACCGAAAAACGTCCGGCTGAAATTGAAAACTACTGTATGAAAAAATTTCCGGAAATGGATACCATTCCATATAAAGTTGCCCAAATACAGAAGGCAGGGTATATTCCCGTTACGACTTTTATTCTTCCGGAAAACTGCTGGACAGAACATTACTTTGCTCCATTAATTAGAGCACAAGAATTGTTTCTTGATAAATATGCAGGAAGTAAAATTGCCAAAGAATTCGTAGCATTTCAACACTATGATGAAGAAATATACCACAAGTATAAAGAATTCTACGGTTATGTATTTTTCATCGCAAAAAAGATAGGACAATGATTCATTTATATACTTACGGCTGGAATAATAAATTAAACCAACTAAAACAAGATTCAGCACATAAAGCATTGTTCCATGGGCGAGTCACTATCGTACACCGCACTTGTTATGAAGTTATTTCAGAAAACGGAATGCTTCAATGCGAACTAACAGGAAATATGATGTTCGGAAAATCAGACTTTGAATTACCTTGTGTGGGTGATTGGGTTATTTTTCAACTATTCGATGAGAATAAAGGAGTTATAGTTGATATGCTGCCCCGAGAACGAATATTGTATCGCAAAAAAAGCGGAACAATTGCTGACAAACAAGCCATCGCTTCTTATGTTGATAAGGCTTTTATTGTACAAAGCCTTGACGATAATTTCAATGTTCGTAGAGCTGAGCGTTTCATGGTTCAGATATTAGAGGAGAAAATCAAACCTATCTTGGTACTCAATAAAGCTGATTTAGGTTTTGAGAAACAGAAAATTGAAGAGCATATTAAACACATTGCTCATCAAATGCCTGTATTTTTCACAAGTATTCATCAACCTCAAACAATTCACCAATTGCGGGAATCTATATCGGAAGGTGAAACTGTGGTGTTTGTAGGTTCCTCGGGGGTAGGGAAAAGTTCTCTGGTAAATACCCTTTGCGAAAATTCAGTATTGCTCACGTCTGATATAAGCCTATCCACAGGAAAAGGGCGACATACTTCGACTCGCAGGGAAATGGTATTGATGGACGACTCAGGTGTTTTGATCGACACTCCGGGTATTCGGGAATTTGGATTGGCTATCGATGATCCCGATTCTCTTACCGAAATGTTAGAGATTTCTGACTATGAGGAATCGTGTCGCTTCAAGGATTGTGAACATATCAACGAACCCGGATGTGCCGTTTTAGAAGCAGTAAATAGTGGTATATTAGACCATAAAGTTTATGAGAGCTATCTGAAACTTCGGCGGGAAGCATGGCACTTTTGTACTTCGGAACATGAAAAACGTAAAAGGGATAAATCCTTTTCAAAACTCATAGAAGGAGTAAAAAAGTACAAAACGAATTTCTAACTTCTATTTAAACAATGCAGGTATTTCAAGATACCTGCATTGTTGTATATAATATAATGAAATAGAAAACAATATACATAATGCCATTCTCATCTCTGAATTAAGCTTTTCATAAACCTTTAAATCGAAATTAAGAAAATAGCTTCAATACTGTAGCCTCATAAGCCTGTAACGTTATTTCGTGGGTTTCTATCATTGTATTGTATTGTCTGTGAGTCGAAACAAGAACAAAAGACGATTTAAGTTTTTGATATGAGAAACTTTTTCTTCTATACGAAAAGTTTAAAACTATCAATATCTCTTCTTTTTCGTAACGCCTCTCATAGGCCAATACACCTCCTACCCCATCAATTATGCTATGCCAATTTCCCATTGACAATGAAGGATATTCTTTACGTACTTTTATTAGTTGTCTGTAAAAGTTAAGCATCGAATCTTCATCTTTTAACTGATCCTCTACATTTAGGCTTTTATATGATTCACTTACAGGAAGCCATGGAGTAGTGTTACTAAAACCACCATTTTCATCACTATTCCATTGCATAGGTGTGCGAGCTTTATCTCTACCGGTATAGAAAGGCCAGAATTTCTTGCCATAAGGGTCTTTTATATCTTTCTTCGATATACGACTATTCTCCATGCCTATTTCATCTCCATAATAAATAAATGGAGTACCTCTGAGCGTAAGTAGAAGAGTTGCCAATAGTTTAGCTTTGGCATATTTGTGTATACCCAAACTATATCGCTTAACAAAACGCCCAAGATCGTGATTTGATAATACAAAACAAGGCCAACTTTCGGGAGGTATAGCACCATACCATTTTGTAATGGCTTCGTGATATTTGCAAGCATTCCATGAGCAAAAGATGAGTGAAAAATCGAATGCCATATGTAGCATATCATCTCCTTTACCTAAGAATTGAGCTACCAGATTTGTATCACCGGGTGGCAAAACATATATCTCACCAATACTCATCTTATTATCGGAAGTATCAAGAAGAGCTCTAAACTCCTGCAATATTTTAAATGTCCTCGGTTGATTTCTATTGAGTACTTTCCCATTCGAAAACCAATTGCTAAGCAGAGGACTGTTCCTGAAAGTTTTCTCTTTAATCAGCAGATTGATAACATCAAGCCGAAAGCCATCTATGCCCAGATTGAGCCAAAACTGTATTTTTTCGAAAAACGAACGTTTCATATCCTCGTTTCTCCAATTCAGATCGGGCTGTTCCTTGAAAAAGGAATGATAATAATATTGCTTTGTATGCTTATCATAAGTCCACGCTGCTGAACCGAAGTTTGTTATCCAATTATTCGGAATTTTTCCGTTCTTAGGCTCACGCCATATATACCAATCTCGCTTGGGATTGTCGATTGATGATCGAGATTCGACAAACCAAGGATGCTGATCAGAAGTGTGGTTCATAACCAAATCCATTACCAGCTTCATGCCTCTAGAATGTACTTGGGCGATCAGTTCTTTTAGATCTTCCATAGAACCGAAAAGAGGGTCTATCTTCCTATATCCCGAAATATCGTACCCAAAATCTACCATCGGCGATTTATAAACGGGCGATAGCCAGATAGCATCTATTCCCAAGTCTACCAGATAATCCAGTTTTTCAATAATACCCGGTATATCCCCTACACCATCTCCATTCGAGTCTTTAAAACTCTTAGGATATATATGGTAGAAAACACCATGTTTCCACCACGAATAAGTCTCTTTTTCCTCCACAATATAATTTATCGAATAACTTTTTAAGGCTATATTAAAGACCTATTTCTTTTACTAAATCGTTCATTATACTGACTGCTTTATAATCTTTCGACCTTTTTATAGCAGCTGCTTTAAAACTACTATGCAAATCTTCATTTTCTAAATATGATATTATAGACTCCGTCATCTCTTTTTCGGTATCTACTACATAACCGCTCTTTTTATGCCGGATGATGTCTTTGGGGCCTTTAGTTTTATAGGCAATAACAGGAAGTCCACAACTAAGAGATTCTAATACCACACAACTAAAAGTGTCGAATTTGGATGGGAACACTAATAGATCAGCGGCTGAATAGAATGCAGGAAGTTTATCATGATCAAGCCAATCGAAATATATCGCTTCTGGGAGTTCTTTTTTAAGCGATTCATTTGCTGGTCCTTGACCAACGATTACCATCTTCACATCTTTGTATGCTTTTTGGACATTCTTATATATACGTGGTAGTTCCATAACTCCCTTTTCCTCACTTATTCTGCCTACATAGAGAAGCACAAGGGCATCATTTTCAATACCAAATACTTGCCCTTTATTTACTTTCTGAGGAGTGAATATATCGTCTACCCAATGAGCAGTAAGACTCACCTTGTTGGGCTTAAGTTTCATATCGGGTCCTGTCAGCCATTTTTGCTGATCGGTATTCAAGACGAACACTCTGTCAAAAGATTTGTAAAATACGCGCAACATACGTCGAATACGGTTTTGATTATGTATATCCAGATTCAATACTTTTCGGGCAAACATTACCCAATCGGTATGCACATAAAAACTGGTTTCTACGGAATAGGCACTCTTTAAATAAAGAGCCATCAGCCCCATTACCCCTTCGGTAGAACATACAATTCGGTCATATTCTTTTTCATGAAACAGTTTATGTAAATCAAGTAAGTTAGGTATACGAATAGGCTGATCTTTATATAAAGGCGCTGAAAATTCATAGAGAGGAGGCATCACAATCAGATGATCGTCCGATTTCATAGTGGCACTACATGTGAGTATATCTATTGGTAGATTACGCTCTTTTATTTCGTTATGTATGGATTGAAGCACTGTCGACACTCCATTTTTATCACCGAAAGTATCGGTAAGCCATAACACCCGCTCGGGATGGTGATATTTTCCTATTTTCTTCGAAAACTCTTTTAGAAACGGACGTGTATTAAATAATACTTTTGTACTGGTAAAGTGTGCCGACAAGATAAGTGCAGAAGCAAAGAAAGGGAAAGAAAGTCCATCCAGAAAGTCTGTAAGATTGATTGTCGATTCCTTTTTATCTGAATCGGAACTCACATACGATCTTATGTTGCTCGGCAAGTCGAGCTTCATCAATATTTCTTCTATTTTATCAGCAGATAATTTATTCTCCAGATCAAGCTTATCTATTTTCTTGGTAATGCGTGAAAATAGTATTTCGTTTAGTTTTTCATTTATATTATGAACAGATTGATTGTATTCATTAACTATATTATTTGATCCCTCCTGATGTGCTTTTGCCATTTTTGCCACTTCGTCAAATATGGGTTTATAAGATGGTTTTAAAATAAGCTTTTTAAAGAATGATGGAGACTTGCCCATAATAGACTCATGAAAGAGTTTGAAAAAAGAAGATGTCACTTTGTGACGTTGTATTTCCAGAAAGATATTAGACAATCCAAATGCCAATATTTTCTCGGATGTAGAACCCTGATGTAAAAGCAACCTTAGCAATCCCGGATCTTTGTAATTGAGTGCAACCTGCGAGACATAGTCCAGAAAGGCAATTGTGAGTTTTTCGGAATTCTGATGCGAGCCATACGGAGCCATATCTCCTTTTCGTATAGCCTCAAGTGCTAAAGATGATTTCGATTCAGATTTTAATCTTTCTTCGAGATTGGGAATATATAAATATGTACCTGTTAGTCCTGCAAAAATTCCCATATGGCTGTCAGACCCTGCTGAGAAAGATTTTTTATATGGATCAGAGCAATACATTTTAGGATCAATTCCAAACTCTTTTGAAAAACCATCTATTTTCTCAGGAGTAAGTGCTGTTATCCATTCTCTTACCAACAGGTTCTGCCAAGTATCACGCTGCCCGTTGAGAACCTCAAACCGTTCAAAGATCAGTCCCATCTTATCGAAAAATTCCATAGGAGGCATCTTTTTTACAGCATAATGATAAAGGGGATGTGCCCAGATAGTTGGTATATTATGCTTTAGGGCATACTCTTGAAAAAGGTACACATTGCGGCGAAGCTTATTCAACTTTACTTCTTGTTCGGGAGTAAAACCGTATGCCAATACATGTATCCCTATATTGTAGTCTGGAACCAAGCAACTAAATTCACACCCCGTCAGAATATCAAATCCTTTATCCTGCAAAGCGTAGCAAGAGCGTGCATTATTGTGGTTAGTAATTGTGAAAGCATTACATCCATTGGTCTGTAACTCCTGCAACAATCTGTCGGTTGGCAACCATGTTTCGGGAACATTCAATATACGTCCCATAAGTTCATCAGGTACATCACTGTTATAGTCGTGGCAATGTAGGTCTATCTTAAGTATATCTTTTTGTGGAAACCTTTCTTTCTGCTCGTTCAGAAACAGTTGAAGGTCGGATTTTAATTCTGATTGAAAATTATTTGTCATAGCTTTATTATTTTTTATCTGTAACAAATGAATACTTATGTTGTTACGAAACAATGTAGAAGTAATTAAATCATTGCTACAAAAATAATTATAGACAACAAAAGCTACTGATTCACATCAATAGCTTTTGTTATTTCTGACGATTAATATTCGGCTCTCATCAAGTGTGTTGAATTGCTATTTAGTTCAATTCCTCCATTTTCGCCCACTATTACAGTTCCACCAATATTGGCTAAATGGTTTCCAAAAGCACAGTTTGGTTCAAAAGCAAAGCACATTCCTGCCTGTAATACCAAATCTCTACCGGGGTTTGGCAACCTACCCACATTACCATATCTACTAGCTTGAGGTAGTATCTCTATACCTGGTGCGGTTCCGAATCCAATTGGACCATAAGGATTTATACTGTGTATCAAGGGGTGTACATGCCATCCTTTTGCATCCAAAAGGGGTTTTTCCATTGCATCAACAACTTCGCCAAAAGTTACTCCAGCTTTCAGAACGTCAACTCCTCTTTCATAACACTCGCGAGCTACCAGAGCCGCACGTTCCAAGTCTGGATGTATATTTCCGACTGCCACTGCTGCTTGATGTTGAGTCTCATACATACCGTACAATGCAAATATCTCTGACAAAACAATATCTCCTTCTTGTATTATTCGTGGAGCTTGAGAGCGATATTGCCAAGCAGGAGGTCCCCAAGCAATATATTCAGGACCCGACCCCATTAAAATTTCGGCTGTAAATCCTCCCATCGAAATACAAGTAGAGGTTATAGCTGCCGCTACTTCAGCTTCACTTACCCCAGGTCTCACTGTTATGCGCATAGCTTCACTCATTGCTTCACCAATATGTGCAGCATATCTAACCAAAGCCAATTCTTCCTCACTTTTCGGGGCAGCTAGTTTGAAAAAATCCATATAAACTGGCTTAATTTCAGCATTAGGAAATGCCTCCATTATACCCTTCCATGTACGGTGAGGCAATGCTCCATCGAAATAAAATGGAGGATATGGCTCTAGTCCAATGATTCCAATCTTTGGTCTATCAGGTAAACCTATTTCCTTGAGCATATTTCCAATGTTTGCACCTGTCTTTCCAACATATATTTGTTCGGGCTCAATCCATTGTTGATCTCCACGCATAGATGCCTGCATATGGTCGGCAACCATCATAGGAGCAAAAGTTATAACAACCGGCTTTGCCTCTTTGTGAAAAATCACTACAGAACCTAGTCTATCATTTGTAAAATAATGATCGATACAAAATGGTGCGGGTGCAGCAGATTCTCTATCTCCGTAAATAATAAGTGTATCTAGCTCATTATTTCTCATTATTGTGCGTGCTATCTCCCAACGACGATCGCGTTCTCTGAATGATAAAGGTGCTGGAATTGTCATTTTTGTTTTCATACTTCAATATTTTTAGTTTATACTCTTATTTGAAAAAGAACTACTGCAAAGTAATGGGTTATTGTCTCGGTGAATATTATCCGAAAAGAACAATAAATGTTCAATAGGTTTGTTTTATTGAAATATAAACATCTTCTTTACAGTAAATTTACATAGTCAAATGGAAGGTATAACTGAGATAGAAAACTATGACATATCTTATGTATCAAAAGAAATAGGTCTACTTGATATAGAGGGGATAGTTGTAAATAAGACAGATGATTCAGTAAGGAAGGGATTGACAAATTATCCACATTCTGTTAGTGGATTCATTTGTGCAATTTGTGTGGAAGGTAGTGCAGAATTGAAGATAAATTTCCAAAAAAGAGAACTAAAACCCGGTACTTTGATGGTGGTATTACCCCACTCCATGATGGAACCTATAACCGTTTCAGATGACTTGCATATAGATACTATCTTCTTCTCTTTAGACTTAGTCTCCAGAGATTCTTTATCCAATGACTTTGTTCTTTTTCAGGAAATACGTCAAATGCCATGTATAAAATTAAGTGATAGTCACTTTGATATATTTAGAAAACACCATAATAATATTTCGATGCATTATTACAGAGAACATAGTAAAAGCAAATTAGATATACTTAAATATCTATTACTTGCTCTTCTTACTGATATAAAAGATCTATACAATGACAATCCAGAGCAAAACAATAAACATACAAGAGGTAAAGAACTAACCCTTCAATTTTTTGATTTATTATATAAATATCACAAAGAACAAAGAAGCGTTTCTTTCTATGCAAGCGAAATGCATTTAACGACCAAATATCTCACAACCATGATACGTAAACATACAGGAAGATCTATTCTTAGCTGGATAAATGAAGCTATCATAGCACAAGCAAAATCAATATTAAAGACTTCAAATTTGTCAATCACGGAGATCACCGATGCATTGCACTTTACTGAGCCATCACTCTTTTGTCGGTTCTTCAAAAAACATACAAATATGACACCCTCCGAATACAGATATAAGTACTAAAACAGATAAGAAAAAGAGATAAATCGCATACCTTGATATTATTTTAAGCCTAATGTCATTTTCAGAGAATCTACTATCCCCTTAAATAAGATTACTATAATTAGTAACAATTAGAAATAATACGACCTACAAATTATCAAATAAATAATTATTATCTTATATAAATATATTTTATACCTTTGACGCTGATTTAGTAATTGAAGTATTTCTTATACTTTAATGAAAGGGAACCCGGTGAAAATCCGGGGCTGTACCTGCAGCTGTAATTCCTCATTATGTTGGTCAAAATTTCTATAACCACTGTATCGGATAGATATGGGAAGGTTTTTGACCAGAGGATAGCCAGAAGACCTGCTAGATCATAATAAACACCAAGCTTCCAGGAATAGAAAGCTGTGTATGATACTCGCAAAAAGGTATTTATCACTATTTTATTTAGCAGTAATAAGCTGCGTAAAGGAAACTCGATGTTTTATTTTATTTGACTAAAATAAAACAAAATATGAGCCATCGTACATTATTAACCCTAGTGACGCTCTTAATAAGTTGTCACTTGCTGTATGCACAAAAATTCTCGATCAAAGGGTCTATCACTGACTTTTCGAATAAGGAAGCACTCATTGGTGCAACCATCCATCTCCATAATACCAACATCAGTGTATCTACTGATAAAGACGGTAATTATGCAATCAACCATCTATCGCCCAATACTTACACTCTAATTGCATCTTACATTGGCTATAATCCTGCAGAAAGCACTATAACAATCAAAGATACTTCAGTTCTTGTCAATTTGACCTTGAAGAGCAAACCCACCTCAATGAATGAGATAGTAGTTACAGGAACAGGAACTGAGCACTATCTTAAGGATGCCCCTGTGCAGACTGAAGTGATTAAGGGTGCTGCATTAAAAGAGTATGCGGGTCGGGACATAGAAGATGTATTAGGTGGATTATCTTCTTCTCTCACTTTCAATCGGAACGACATGGGAAGTAACCTTCAATTAAACGGATTGAAAAACGATTACATCCTAATTCTTATCGACGGTAAACGGATAAATGGCGACGTTGGTGGTCAGAACGATTTAAGCCGAATCAATATGCATAATATTGATCGAATTGAAATTGTAAAAGGTGCAGTATCTTCTCTATATGGTTCGGATGCAATTGGAGGTGTTATCAATTTCATATCAAAGAAAAACAAAGATAAATTCAGTGCATCCAATACAACCCGAATTGGAGAATACGGGGATATAGACCAAGGAAACAGCTTTAGTTTCAACCATGGTAAATGGAATTCAACAAGCTCATTCATCTTTAATCATACAGACGGATGGAGAAATACTACCCAAGAATGGCATCGAAATACATTATACAATAACAGTGTTACCAAGACAGTAAACAGATCGACTAACTATACGCTGTCACAGAATTTATCTTATCAAGTAAATAAAAACTTAATCTTAACAGCAGATGCCTCATTTCATGAAAAATGGACTTATCGCCCGACAGGGATTCCATTATGGAGATTAAATGATTTTTATTATCGTAATCAGACCTACGCAACAGGAGCAAAATACAATCTTACAGGAAAGAATTTTCTTTCATTCGATTTATCTTATGATCGTTATGACTATTACTATGATTATACAAACCGTGAATATACCGACTATTTTGATGAAAACGGAAATAGGATCGTTTACTATCCCGATGACCGTATTCTTCAAACATCTCAACGCCGATGGTTAAGCAACTCAAAAGGTGTCTTTTATTTAGGTAAAAAGAATACGCTAAGTGCAGGTTTAGAGTATATGTGGGACGAGCTAGTGTCGCCTCGTAGATTGCAGGGAGATAGGTCTTCTACTTACGCTTTATCTCCTTACGTGCAAGATGAATGGAATATAACAGATCAGTTCAACATAACAGCAGGTTTAAGACTAGATTATAATAAAGATTTTGGACAGACCCTAACGCCCAAAATTTCGGCAATGTATAAATTAGGAGACTTCAATCTGCGTGCCACCTATTCCAATGGCTTTAAAGCTCCGACTATAAAAGAGTTATACTACCAATATTATGCTACAATTATGAGTAAGTATAAGGCTTATTATGGTAATAGGGATCTAAAACCTCAAAAATCGAATTACTATGCTACAAGCATTGAATACCACTTACCTAAATTTAAAGCAAGCATAACAGGCTTTCACAATAGTATTCGAGACATGATCTCCCTTCAAACAATTCCAACTTCAGTTGAAGATAAAATGCAGTTGGTAGAAGAAACCATGCAGTATGTTAATTTAGCGAAAGCACGTACCTATGGGGTTGATGTTACTTTTGATGCCGATTTACCAATGAACATAAAAATTGGTGGCGGATACAGTTATTTAGATGCAAAAGCTCAACGAACTGATGATGAAACATCTGACGATTATATGAAATATGTATATATGAATGCCACATCTCGTCATAATATCGCATTCCGCTCATCTTGGTCTCACTCGTGGCAGAAATACAAATTGGGAGTAAGTTTAAATGGGCGATATCAATCTAAACGGTATTACACTTCCGATGGAAATACGAAAGGTTTTCAATTGTGGCGTATAAATACTTCTCATTCTGTACTAAACAAGAAAAAATGGAATCTCGACATTAATCTGGGAGTAGATAATATCTTTAACTATGTAGACCGTACTCCTTTTGGTCATAACAGAGCAACAACCTCTCCGGGTAGAAACTATTATACTTCAGTTACTATAAAATTCCAAAATCAAAATAAATAATACTTATTAAATTATTCTATTATGAAAACAATTCTAAAAAACTTGTTTGCCTTGACTTTATTTCTGTCAATAGGCATATTCACTTCATGTTCTGATGATGATGACAACAAGAAAGATGACAGAAACCCAGTTCAAATCGCTAAAAATCACGACACAGCTTTATTACTCTGTTCATTCGGTAGTACATATGAACAACCACAAGCTACTTACGAAAAAATTATAGCCGATTATAAAGCTGCTTATCCTAACACGGATATTTATCTCTCGTTTACATCACGTACAATCGTATCGCGTGTTTATGCACAGTTGGGTAAAGCTTTTGCACAACCCGATCTTTGGTTAACAGCTATTGGTGCTGCAGGCTATAAAACAGTTTATGTACAATCGTTACACATTATACCAGGAGAAGAGTATCTAAGTTTGATGAATACTGACGTGAAGAAGAACTTTATGGTTCCATTTCCTGATATTAGAGTTGCTAAAAGTTCGTGTCTGCTTGAAGCCGATGAAGACGTAGAAGCTGTATCAAAAGTTCTTTATAACTATTACAAGCCTCGTTTAGATAAAGGAGAACTAGTTGCGCTTATGGGACATGGCAACCCCGATAAAGAATATAATCAGGCAAATGCAATGTATGATAAACTTGAAGTGGCATTGCAAAAATTAAGTGGCGAAAAAAACATATTTGTTGGAACAGTAGATTGGGGTGACAAAATGTTTTCTCACATAAGAGAAGAAGTAACAAGCTTTGCTCAAAGAAAAGGCAAGCAACCTAAAGATATTACAATTAGCCTTTCTCCACTTATGTCAATTGCTGGTGATCATGCCCAAAACGATCTGCTTGGAGATTTGGAAGATGGACAAACGGTTGATAAAGTAGACCCCAATGAAAATGATCATGAGGCTCAATATAGTTGGAAACTGAAACTCGAAAAGATGGGCTTTATTATTAGTACAAACGGAACTCTTACTGGGTCTAATAATTTTAATGTTATAGGTTTAGCAGATCATAAAGATATACGTACTATCTGGGTGAATCACATGAAAGAAGCAGTTAAAAACGCTGAATCTTGGAATGAGCATTTAGGATTGTAAAAGTAATCAAGAGATCTTTTTTACAGATGAAGCTATCTAAATTGGAGTAATGATATTTATCTTAATTTAGACCAAGGTCATCAATATAACTAATAATAAAGCAAGCCCTAAAAAAGAGGGAATACAATTGTATTCCCTCTTTTTTTAATCTAAAGCAAACATTTTTATTCATATAAATTCGAAAAAACCTTTTCCTTTTACACTATTATACTTAACTCTTCATCCATTGCAAAGTCGTCGTCATGTAAATGGACAACCTCCAGTGTTTTTTCGTAGTTAGTCGATTTCTTTGAGAAAAAATCATGCTGAGTCGTTTCAACATTCAATCCATTAAGAACAATCGGATTGACCTCTCCTACTTCGAAACGTGGTTCGAAGCCCAGATTCATCAAAGCCTTATTCCCATTATAACGGATATACTCCTTTACATCTCCTGTAAGCCCAACATCACCATATACATGGTCTGTATATTTCAATTCGTTTTCATATAACTTATCCATCAATTCAAACAAATTTTCTTTCACTTTAGCTTTTTGTTTCTCGCTAAAGGCAGCAAAAAACTCCTGAGCTAAAAGACCTACAAAAACACCGTGTATAGACTCATCTGCCACAATCTTTTTTATAATATCGCAGCTTGCAACCATCTGTCCCTGTCCGGCAAGCCAAAGAGGTAAAAAGAAGCCACTGTAAAAAAGAAAAGTTTCAAGCATTACAGACGAAGCCAGAGCCATATAAATATCTTCGGTTGAGACATTCGCCTTATCCAGTTTACGGTAATTTGAATCTATCGTTTTTGCTTTCAGCTGTAATTGCTCGTTACTAGAAGCCCATTCGAAGATAGCATCAATCTCGGCAGCGGTAGCTACTGTCGAAAAAATAGTTGAATACGATTTGGCATGTATTGCCTCCATCATACACATATATGACAGTACCGATTTATTCTGTAATCCCTCAATATGATCTATCACTTTCGGCATCCCTGTATGACTTTGTAACGTATCTAACAATGTCAGACCACCCAGTGCTTTTTTATATGCTTCCTGCATTTCGGCAGATAGAGACTTCCATGAATCGATATCTTTCGATGGAATATATTCGGTGTCAATCCAGAATTGTTTAAGATTTTGCTCCCAGAACATCTCCACATAATCATTATCGGGTGTATTCCAGTTTACGGCCCTAAATTTCTTTATTTCGCTCATCTCTTATTTCTTTTTTAATTATACAGAACATGACACACACTCGTCAATTGTAGCTTTCCGTGTACGTGTATAATACAATGATTTTAAACCTATCTTATGCGCATAAATATAATATTTAGCAATATCGCGGGTAGTATCACTACTCTTAGTATGAAGAATAGTAGATATACCTTGATCCACATGACGCTGGATTACAGCAATTAGCTTCATCACTTTCTTTTGATCCATCTCATATGCCGATTTGTAAAAGAAGAAATTATCATTTGTCAAATACGGCATAGGGTAAAAAGTTGTACTGTCGCCATATTCGCGAACTTCAATCGTATCTACAATTGGCATTACAGATGCTGTCGAAGTCATAATATACGACGTAGACTGATTAGGCGCTATTGCCAAACGATAGGCATGATATAGTCCATGTTGCATCACTTGCTCTTTCAAAATTTGCCAGTCTTGACTATTTGGGATATGTAGTCCCTCAAATAGACTTTTTATTTTATCTGTCTGTGGTAAATATTCCTTATTTACATATTTGTCAAAATAAGTACCCTTAGCGTATTCAGATTTGCCGAAGTCTTTAAATGTAATACCTCTATCTCGTGCTATTTCCATGGAACGCTCTAATGAATAGAAATTCATCATCATAAAGAAAACATTACAAAAGTCAAGAGCCTCAATACTTTCATATGCAATGAAGTTTTTCGCAAAAAAGCCATGTAAATTCATCGCCCCCAATCCCACACTATGCAACTCATCATTCGCTTTTTTGATAGAAGGAACTACGTCTATATTCGAAATATCGGAAACTACAGTTAAAGCATCTATAGCTGTAGATACCGCTTCTTTTATCCGGCTATTCTCCATAACTGTAACAATATTCAAAGAACCCAAATTACAGGATATACCTCTGCGAATAATATCTTCCTGGAAATAATCGTTTATTTCAGAAACTTCCGACAATTGCATAATCTCGGTACAAAGGTTACTAAACTTTACCTCGCCTATATCTTTGAGTGCATGCTCTCTGTTCGCATTGTCCTTGAAAAACAAATAAGGATACCCACTCTCTTTCTGAGTTTGTGCAATTTTAACCAATAACACACGGGCACTCAAACGTTTTTTTCTGACTTTGGGATTATCCACAAGCTGTTGATACATCAAGTTCATATCCATATCATCGAGATATTTCCCATAAGCTCTGAACACCGAATGTGCATAAAAGACATAGAATGGCTCATCTTTCTCCGCCAACTCCATAAACTTATCAGGTATAATAACACCTATGGAAAGAGATTTTATACGAACCTTCTCATCCACATTGATTTTCTTACAATCCAGAAACTCTTCTATATCTGAATGGAAAACATTTAAATATGCAGCTCCGGCTCCGGGACGTTGTCCCAATTGATTGGCATAGGAGAAAACATCTTCTAATAATTTCATAATAGGCAATACGCCGCTTGCGCGTCCCTCCACTCCTTTTATTGCTTCTGAGCGTCCCCGTAATTTAGAAAGATTCAAAGACACACCACCTCCAATAGAAGATAATTTCATCGAAGAGTTTATAGCGTAACCTATAGAATTGAGGCTATCGCCTATCTCGTCAAGAAAGCAAGAAACCAATTCGCCTGATCTTCTTTTTCCTCCATTCAAAAAAGTAGGTGTAGCTGGTTGATATTCCTGATTAACTAGCAATTCTGCATATTTTATTGCTTGGTTAACATCTCCTTGAGCTAAGTATAAGGCTATACAGGCAACACGGTCTTCGTATCTTTCCAAAAATTTCTCTCCACTATCATCTCTTAAAGCGTAATTCTGAAAAAACTTGAAAGCACTCATAAATGAAGGAAAGCGAAACTTCCGCTCATAAATAAGCGCATAGACCCGCATTATTTCTTCGAATGAGTATTGTTCATAGAGGTTTTCGTAGTAATTATTCTCTATCAGGTAATCTATCTTTTCTTTTAGGGTATAGAAAAAGACTGTATTTTTATTTACATAATCCAGAAAATAAGAGCGGACTGCTTCCTTATCTTTTTCCAATTGGAAATCCTCGTCCTTTTTTATCATTACCTCATTATTGAGGAGTATCCACTTTTTAATTTGCATATTCTTTTACTTTTAGGATAAAGCTGTTTACATCACGCTCTAATCCGGATAATTCAAATTTAATTAATATAGGGATGCCATATTTTTCGGCTATTTTATCAGCAGCCAATCCAAAATTGGCTCCCCAGTTCATATTTCCACTGGAGGAGACAGACAGAATGAAATCACTGTTTTGTTCCATAAACCTGAGTGTTGTTTCCGCAACAGCCCCCATTTGAGTAGTATAGGTAATCAAATGCCCTTTCCTATCAGCCAACATCGAATCAGACATTTTGATACAACGCCAGTCTGTCAATAAACGAATCTTATGAACGAAACGTTCTACATTTCCCGTCTTACTATCATAATAAATAATCATCTTCTTCTTTATAAAGAATCTATCATTGACTTAAGTTCATTCGGCTGGTATCCGATTACGCGCATCACTATTTCGTCATTGTCTACTAGAAGAGTGGTAGGAACAGAACGGATTTTGTATTTCATGGCAGTCTCTGGATTATTGAATGGATTTACTGCCTCTATTGAGACATCATAAGTCTTAAAATATTCTGAAACCATTTTACATGGATTACAATCTTCCTTTTCGAATTTTATTATCTTCTTCATGTCTTTATTTGATTAATATATAGAAAATAAGAGTTTAGTAAAATACTACACTCCACACATTTTTATTTTATGAGATATCTTTTTTTAGCAAACTCATCTTTACACCCGAAAGAAAAAGTTTTCTTTTTATTTTGGCAGGTCTTCTGACTTACTCCTTTTTTCACGGCCTTCCCTTTAGTTTTTAAAAGTGGCAATAGGTATTGTGAAAACATCTTTTAGAGCTTACAGCAGCGGGTCTGTTCAGGATTTACACCTGATTCCCTTTTCATCACATACTTGAAGATGCAAGTTTATGACACCAAAATCTTATACAAAGATTAAACAATTATTTGAGAATAATGTTCTAAAATGAAAATTTAATTACCAATAAGTCATCATTAATATTCACAAAAAAGAAAACTATATGCGATTATAGATATTCTAAATTTCCAAAAATAGAATACTTACAGTAGAAAATTAAGTTATCAAAAGATTAGAATACATTCTTTCTGAGAAGTATTTATACTATCAGCTTAGTATAGACTAAAAGAAGGTTTTAATATAAAAATAAGAATCGTAGCCACACTATTCTTAAAAGAAGAACTAGGACGAATCAAATTATCAAAAACAGAAGGTGTATTTTACACAATAAACTAATTATAAGAAAGTTAATTAACACACCGAAACAAAAAAGGGACAAAATATCAACAAAAAGGGACAATCGTATCAAACTTAGGCTAGCAGACTTATTTTATTCCAATGTCTATTTCCTTTTTATGTAACTATAAATATTTCATTTATCTCAATAGCATATTATAACTGATTTTATATTCTCTATCGAAACATCTTCTAACTCTAAGTAATACGAATCAAGATAAATTTTAAATAGCTTTTATATTCACAATAACTGACAGAAAGAGAATCTTATTTAACAACACTATATCAGGCAGATAGACATATAAAAAAAGAGTTTCAATTTTACTTTGTATTTCTCAATAACGACCTAATGCTAGGGTATTCTTAATTGTTGTATACCTTCAGTTTACAATATCTTAGATTTAAAGCTGCACAAACTTATAGCTTAACTTTCCTATTTAATCATTTATTATTCGTCTTTCGATTGTCCCTTTCTTCACATTATTTTGTCCCCAACTCTTCAAAAAAGAATCTATGATCATTAATACTTTTGAATCCAGAATAAATACGAGTTGGAATCTTTCTAAATATCCTCGTTATATCTCGCAAAATTGGCTATATAGTTATTGCTATAATATAGATAAGAATAAAATACTAAATCAATATACAAATGGGGGTTCAGTTCAAAACTATCGCAAAGCTAATAGTAAAAGAAGAAGATGATAATGTTTTTCAATATTATCATTATCAAAAGAATGAAATAATTGATATAGGAAGTTTTGATGAAAATAGCATTTTTTTCATAATGAGTGGAGAAATTCTAATAAATGATTTTCAGGGAACAAAAAAAGTATTTGAAGCAGGTTCTATGTACTTTCTGTCTAAGAATTACACCCCTTACAAAGGGATTGTTAATAAAACGACAACCTGTGTTGAATTAAAGTCTGATAATCTATTACCGTATATCGAACAGGCTCTGTTATTTAATATTATTGCAAAATATACTCCTGATGAATTGAGACTTGATGAATTAGAAATAAAGAAACCTCTTCGTTACTTTTTATCTGAAATTATATACTATAAGAATGGCGAATTTTCCTCTAAAGGTTTCTTTCATTTGAAGAAAATGGAATGGTTATTTATTATGCGTAAGTTTTATGCTAAAGACTTATTAGCTCGATTCTTCTCTCCTACTGTATTAAATGAAAGCAAGTTTAGAATGACTGTGTTTGCAAAATACACAGATAAAATTACAGTTAAAGAACTGTCTGAGGAATGCTGTATGACTACTAAGACATTTACTCGGCATTTTAAAACTGAATTCAATACTACTCCTCTCAAATGGTTGATGATGCAGAAAGTAAAAAGCCTAAATTATACTTTGGTATATGACACCTTACCGTTAGATGAAATTTTAGATAAGTACAACTTTAAGTCGGAAACAGAACTTATCGAATTCTGCTGCAAAAATAGTATCAAATTTAATATGTTCGAATATGAGTATGTGTAAAATTCAATACAGCCTTGTTGAGATGAAGCGACAAGACGAACAGTTCTATATTAGCCTAAATATGCATTTTATATGCCGCAAGATAGATACTAATCGGAGTCATCTATTTGCTCCTGTACTTTCTGATGGCGACAAGCAGTTGGAGTTACCTTTGGTTCTGCTTGCAGGTAAAGGACGCTATTGGGCTTTCAAGCGTGCTCTGTGGGGATTGAATCGAAACATTTTGCGTACTTACCGCATAATGAAATTATTGAAAGCTGTTGACGAATCTGTTATTGATTACTCTTATAATCTATCTCTTCACTATGAAGAGTGGATGGACAGAGCAAAAATAACTGTTGTTTGTCAGTGAACTCAAAAACAGATGTGTACATTATGATAATTCATAAGGTTTATTTAAGAAATTAAATAACAATAAATAACTATGGATAAATACGTTGAAGTAATTTTACGAGTATTAGAAGATCATCATATCAAAGGAATGTATGATTCTGAAAATGATATTATTTATATATGCAGCGAGGAAGAGTCTGGATCGGTTTATAACTTGTTTGGTTATAGCAAAGATCAGCACAATTTTAAACATTCAAAGTTTTCAAAAAATAGCAACATCAATAAACTAAAGTAAAAAAATTAAATTCATCAAATGAGACTATATTTGTATTGATGGGACTACATATATCACCCATATGATTGTATCTTATTTGGACTCAATTTGTGGGGAAATGAGTTAAATATTATAGTTAAGTAAAGGAAGATATACAGAGTCTAAATTATTACGATTTCTGAGGGGCGAAAAAAAACTCTCTGATTTTTTCAGAGAGTTTTTTTAGAAGAATGGTCTAGCTATTCTAAATTTGTAGTTTGCTTTACCATCTTGATAGTACCATCTTCGTTATAATATAACTTGTCTACACAAATAGAACGTAGCCAATCATTAAATACTCCATTTTTAGCAGATAGTTCACTATTGTGATAAAATGCATACCACTGACCTTTGTATTCTACTATCGAGCCATGATTTGTATAACTGTTTGTTGGATTCATATAAATACCTTCATATTTCCAAGGACCTAAAGGGCTATTACTTGTTGCATAGCGCATTCTATTATCACCTTCTACTCCATCATTCAGATTATCATCGTGATTATCTGAGTATGAAAGGTAGTAAATTCCATTACGCTTGTGTACCCATGCTGCTTCATGAAAATCAGTAAGACCTTCCATGGTTAACAACGCACCATCAACTTCCATCATGTTATCCTTTAATTTGCCTGCTTTGCAGACTCCTCCACCTCCTTGATAAATATAGGTTTGTCCATCATCATCAATAAATACATGAGGATCAATATGCGATTCTAAACCTTGCACATAACCTTGCACAACAAAATCCTTGGCTGGATATTTACTGGTAGCTACACCTATTTTCCAGCTATTATTCCAATTAGACTCGCTGGGATGAGGAAAATAGAAATAATATATTCCATCTTTATAGACACAATCGGGAGCCCACATAAATCCGCCTTCGGGTCTGCCCCAAGGTACTTGACTCGAACGAAGTATTTCGCCATGATCGACCCAAGTCACCATATCATCTGTAGAAAAGACATGATATTGGTCCATCAAATCACACCCTTTAGGCGGTGCAATATCATGTGAAGCATATACATACAATCGTCCATCATTCCATACCCGAGCTGATGGGTCAGCAGTATACATATGCTGAATGAATGGATTTTGTTGACTGCATACATTTACTGAAAATAAAGTGAATAGGGAAAGACATGTAGTCAGAATTACAGACTTTTTGTTCTTGCGTTTTTTTGTCATTTTATTATTTATATTAATAATTATATATCGAATTAAGAATGAAATAGACAATTAAAGTAGGGTTAGGTAAACTATGAGGATGATGCTTTAAACCACGTTTGGTAATAACTGTAATATCTCCTCCTTGTTATTTGATTTTATGTTCGAAACATATAAGTTTGTATTAGTATCAATAATAGTAATATTGTGTACCTATAACCTACCTTTTTCATGCTTTAAATTTGAATCAGTTAAAATTTAACAGCGACTTGTTTTCCTTGATAAACAATGCTTTTATCTATTTTTCCTGACAGCTTATCAATACTATATCTTTCATGGATGATAGTTATATTGAAGTTTCGTTTTTTCAACATACCCGGAAATTCACCTTGACGTGCTTCGATTACCAATGTTTGAGATTTGTTATTCCACTTCATTTTTACTGTAGAGAAAACTCCCTTTTCGTAGTTGTAATTATCGTTTTCATCTTCATACAACAGGAATTCTGCATCAGCTCCCGGATAAATGAACACCTCTAAATTATCCCATTTCTTCTCGGTAGCATATTCTACCTTTGGTCCCCAAGGAAGGATGCTACCTGCTTTTATATACAGAGGAATAATGTCTATTGGCGTAGCTTTGTCTATCCCTTGTCCACCTTTAAACTTCTCACCTGTCCAGAAGTCATACCAATCTGCTCCTTTCGGAAGATAAACTTTCTGCGATTTTACTGTATTGAAATTCTCTATTGCTTTTCCTTCAATACGATCTACATACATAGAATCGGTAACGGGTACAACAAGGATAGATTTTCCAAACATAAACTGATTATCTATATTATGAACTTTGATATCTTCTGCGAAATCCATACTTAATGCGCGCATCATTGTACCCGAGTTGACTGTAATTTCGTGACCGATTGAGTACATATAAGGAAGAAGGCTATAACGTAGATTAATATATTTCTCTTGTACATCAAATGCCCAATCACCTTTTTCTCCAAATTGATATATTTCGCGAGGTGTATTAGTTCCGTGCGAACGCATCATTGGAGTAAATGTTGCAAACTGCATCCATCGTACATACAATTCATGAAAAGCCTTGTCTTTTATACCTTCCGGATATACACGTCCAGCCCAAAACCCACCTATATCGGTATTCCAAAAAGGAATTCCTGTTAAAGAGAAATTTAATCCTGCTGAAATCTGTTTATGGAGTGTGCTCCAACGAGAATCAATATCGCCCGACCACGAATTAGCTCCGTAGCGTTGTTGTCCTGCAAAAGCCGAACGAGTAAAAATATACACACGTTTATCGGATGTTGTCTCACGTTGATGTTCATAAACTCCCTTTACTGATACAAGCGGAAAAGCATTACGTACATCTCTAAATGTTCCCATGTTTGTAGGCTCACTCAAACCCTCTTCATTAATATTATCCTCCGGTTCAGTAGAATCGAGCCACCATCCGTCTATACCTATTGACAGAAGATTGTCATTCATATATTTCCAATATATTTGGCGAGCCTCGGGATTGAAAGCATCATACGCTCTTACCCCGATGTTATGTGGATATACATCGAAATTAAATAGTAAGTTTTTACTTTTTAGCTCCTTATGTATATTGGTATTTGGGCCGAAAGACGGCCATACTGATATTGCAATATGAGTATTTAATTTGTGTACATCATCAACCATTTTTCGTGGATTTGGAAATTCAGGATTACCAAATTCAACAGAGTTCCAAAGTTTATTATCAGTGCTCCAATATTGCCAATCTTGTATAATTCCATCAAGAGGAATAGATAAGCTTCGGTATTTCTTCACCGTACCCACAAGCTCGTCTTGTGAAACATAACGTTCGCGACTTTGCCAAAAACCGTATGTCCATAAAGGAAACATAGGAGCTTGTCCTGTAAGATCACGTATTTGAGCAATTGTACCATCTGCATTTTTACCATACATAAAATAGTAATCAACACACTTTCCTGAGACGGAAGTAAACGACAGACCCTCATACGAATCTTTGTAGGTAGTAGAAGAGTTATTGTCCCAAAGTACAGCATATCCTTTTACCGAATGAATAATAGGAATAGCTATCTCTGTATTTGCTTGTTGAAGAAGAACTTCTTGCCCTCGCTGGTTCAGATGTCCTTGCTGATGCTGACCAAGCCCATATATAGCCTCTTGCTTATCTAACAAGAAAGTTTGACGTATTTCGTAAGTCCTCTCTTTACCGTATTTCTGTGGAGTGAATATAGTTGTTGCACTCTTCTCCGAAATTAATGGACTTGCATCAATGTTACTGAACGAGACATCGCCTGTTGTTAAATTTAGAGAAACAACTACATCTGAGGATGAAAGATTTACGACATTGTTATATTGCTTAATTTGAAAGGGTGTATTTCCCTCTTTTTTTATCACCGAAAAGCTATTCGCTTCAGGAACCTCATTTCTAGGATATTTCAGAATACGAACTATCGTAGGACTGTAGAAGTGTACTTCAATGCCTACTGACTCTACTTCTGCCTTTATACCATTAGTTATTCGTTGATAATTTTGGGCATTCAACATTCCTGCAAAAATCGCAACAAGAAATACTATGCTTATTTTTTTCATATCTTATTTCTGAGTTAATTATCGTAAATAGGAAAATCGATTATTCGGTTCCTAAATTTCCATTTACATAACTATTTGTAGATTTATTGTTGATACGTACTTTTCCTTTCATCGTATTTTCGGATATAATGGCACGTGTAACACCTTTGTCAATTGATATTTGAGGACTATCATGCCCAAAGTCGCAGCCTCTTACTAAAACCGATCCGCTATGTGCTTGGATGGCACTACGTCCTTCGCCCTTTCGATCCCACTCTACAAAAATACAATCCGAAAAACCAATAGTTCCTTGCCCGTCAATCTTAGCTATTTGATTACAAGGTCCCCAGAAAGCACTATTAACAAAGCGTACATTTCCTTTATTAGCAGATGTTATTTCAACCATTGTAGGATCATTTCCTTGCATAGCTACAAATTCGCCATTGGTAATAAGTATTCCGTAAGCTGCACTTTGATCTACTTTTACAGAAGTATGACAAGCATCGGCTCCTATTCCCAAAAAGTTTCCATTACAAGCACCTTCGCTGCCCGAACTCGCACCGAACTTATATCCCACATTGTATCCGAAACAAAATGTATTGATAACATAATGCCAATCGGTACGTTCGAATATAAATGCTTCCCCATGTTCTCTTTGCCAGTTATAGAGTGCAGGTTTCATACTCCACCAAGGATTGAAATGTACATTCTCAATTCGTCCTATATCATAGATTGCATCTACATAAATACCTCTACGTAAGGGTTGTCCACTAATGTTACGAATCAAAGCCCGTTCGTTATGAGAAGCATCAATTCCATTGTAAGGATTGAGCATTTCTACATCTAACACAGCCGGATTTTTGCCTCGCATGGCAATTCCCCATGGATAAGCATCCGGCACCTTATCGGGCTCTTGTGCAGGCCAGAACATTACTACACCTCTCAGTGTACTGTTGGTATTGAGAGTTATAGCAGGACTAGCTTTTTCGTTACCCTTATTTCCGGTAATGAGAAATGTAGTTCCATCATCACCCGGTTTAGGTAACTCAGGTTGTCTTATTCCATTATGAGAGGTTACCGATTCGATTGAACCTTTTAAGGTTACGGCTTGAGGAACATTTAGTGATCCTGCCAACAGATAGGTTCCATTAGGTGCATACACCGTTCCCCCTCTGCTACCGAAAGAGTCCATTGCTTTTTGAAAGGCTTGGCTATCATCTGTTTTTCCATCGCCTTTTGCGCCAAAACTGTAAACAGATACCACATCCACCGACTCGGGGCAGGGTTCTATATCTGTATTCTTTTGTTGAGCAGACAAACTTATTGCTGCTAGTAGAAGAGATACTAAGAATGTTTTTTTCATGATGTAATTAGTTTATAATTATTATTTCTTATATATAATATCTTGCTTACGCTTCGAAGGAAAAACTTCCATCGTTGAAATATCAGTTCCTTTGCTTATCACTCGTACAGTTGTGTTTCCAAAAGCATGTAGCTTAAAATCAACATTCCATGATGCGGGTAATGCAGGTAATACCAATATTTTATTATCTACATTTTGTAGCATCATATTTTGTAATCCCATAGCCATAGCTCCTCCATTATCTAAATCGGGAACATAATCGCTTCCCGGTTTCCAAAAAGCAGGAAACGCGATATCCGGATCAAGTGCATTTACATTTTTCATCAAGTACTCTTTTGTCTGATCGGCTAAACCCAATAAAGGTGCTTGTATCACATCTTGCGACCAACATGTAGTCTGTTTGAAAATCCGATCGTTAAAAGTATTCAGTGCAATATTCAGATCCGGACGCTCCAATCCATAAAGTTTAAATGGAAATATTGGATAACATTCGGGGTTTTCGAAATTACGACCTACACCATATTCTTCTGCCGGTAATATCTTTTGTTTATCTGCTGTCATTGGAAGAGGCGGCAAAGAATTAGCACAATTATTCCATTCATCAAGCAAAAGTTTATCTACAATGCTTGGAGGCAAAGTATTTAATTTACCAATTGTATATCTTAAACCCGAAATATAATCTACCGGATTAAGACAATCCCAGAATTGCTCCAATGCTCCTGCGGGAATAAATCGAATTTCCTGATTAACACGTGACCAATGCTGATCGAAGAATCGAATAATTTGTGTAGCAAATGGAACAATATAGTTTCGGGCAAATGCTTCGTCTTTCGTATAATCATAATAGTCCAGCATTTCGGATAACATTTCGAGTGTACCCGAGTAGTGATGACGTATCCATCTGGTTTGAGATGCTTTACCTTGATTGTTCCAACCCCAGTCATCTTGAATATACATTCCAAAAAAATTGAGCGTTTCGGGATAAAAAGCACCTCCATGCCCATAATATATACGAGTGATATCGGTTTGGAGATTAAGCATATTCATATACATATCGAACCATGGTTTCTTCAAATCAAAATCACCCGAAGCGGTTAATGGCCAATAGTATAATCGACAGTTTTGATACCAATAACCAGGTCCCCAATTACGATAGTCTCCATTATTTCCTTTATAATCGAAAGTAAAATTCCCCCCATTAAACTTAGCAGGATATGCTCCACGACTTTGGCAAGCCATCATAAAGCGTTGTAAGAGATAAGCTCTTGTAACTTTCTCAGCATCCTCATCTCCTGACAAAAATATCCAGCTCCGATTCCAAAACTGATCCCACCATGCGTAATGCTTGTTATGGCTTACATTTAAGGGTTCTTTATTGGCTTCGATAATTAGTTGCCCTAATTGCTGATCCCACTGCTCTACTGTGGAGGTTTGTGCTGTATAAGGATAGATCGAAATATCGAACTTTCTTCCTTCTTTAATAGAAGCCAAAGTACTATCATTCATTGCAGTCATATCAGTCCCCATAATTACAGCCCCAAAGGTTCTATGCAGATATGGGTCGGGATATTTACCTATAAGTTCGGCTACATTTTGTTTTGTCAGGATTGTTTCAAAAAAAGAACTCTCATTACGATGATACCATTGTATCCTATCTGATTTTTTGACTAATACATCAGCCGATTCAGATGGTCTTATATCTCCATCTATAACACCTCTGAAACTGGATGCTAAAGGATGATCTCCCGAAGTGAGGGTAAAAGGTTGAGGACGCATCAATTCGGTAGTGCAGTTAATCAAGATATTTTTATCCGATTTTGTCTCAATTCGTACTACAGATTGATTGGCATCTATCCAGAGATTAATATCTGTAGTATTTCCTTTTTCTCCAACTTTAATATTAATCTCACCTTTATGTAAATTAAGAGTTTGCTGAAAACTGGTATTGCCGATAAATGGATTAGGAGAAAAATTTATTCTGACTCTACCTACTTTCAATAGACGAGTTGCCTCACTCCATGTATCAGATTTCCCAATATATAGCATTAAATCTCCATCTTTTTCGACCCATACATTAGCTGTTATATCTCCATTACCTAATGGCATAGATTTCATAGAACCATTAATACTTGTTGTATTCCATATCAGATTGTATTTATTCAACTGGCTGAGAACATCTTTCGGCAGCTCATTATTCAATATCTTGTCTGTCTTGCCAGCAGGAAAGGCAGCTATTGCTACTATATTTAGAGCACAAAGCAAAAATGCAATTATCTTCTTCATTATTAATAAATTATTCAATCCATACTATTACTTTGCCGATGGTGGAACATCGTTTGCTCCCCATGCTCTATTTGCAGTATTGCCCATTACCAGAACTAGTTTAGCTCCATTTTCTATATCCGAATGGCTAAACCAAGGTTTGTTCCACTCTTTACCATTTAATGTTGCCGACTGAATATATTTATTGTTGTCAGAACAGTTTATAGCTTCGACTTCGAATACCTTTCCATTACTCATGGTCATTTTAGCCGATTTAAATAGTGGACTACCAATGTTATACACAGGTATACCGGGTGTAACCGGATAGAAGCCCAACATCGAAAAACATACAAATGCCGACATACCGCCGCCATCCTCATCTCCGGGAACTCCCATCAAATCGCTACGAAACCATTGTTTAAGTAAAGTACGGATACGTTTTTGAGTTTTCCATGGTTGTCCTGCATAGTTGTATAGGTATGGTATATGAAGACTGGGCTCATTTGCCATCGAAAATTGTCCAACATTACCTGTATGATCTGGCAATTGAGCATAAAATTCAAATTTGCTTTTGCCAAGTGGCTCTACAAATGTTTGATTCAAATTATTTATAAATTGCTCGTTACCTCCCATCAAACTTATTAAATCTGCTATGTTGTGAGGTACATCCCAACGATATACCCAACCATTATTTTCACCATAATATTCGCGTGCTCCCATTCCTCCCGAATAACGATAATCGAACGGTTCTATAAATTTTCCGTTTTTGTCTTTCGGGTGAAAGAAACCCGTTTCGGCATTGTATACGTTTCGATAGTTATACGAACATTTTAAATAATAATCAGCCTCCTCTGTTTTACCCAGTTCCCTCGCTATTTGCGACAGACACCACTGATCATAAGATGTGCCTAAGGTTACGGCTATTGGTTGTCGTTTTTCGAATGGGTTTACATTGGCAACGGTTTCCTTTTCGCCTACTGCTAAAGCAGGTATGTAGCCGTTCTTTTTGTAGAAATCGTCAATCCATCCAGAGGGTGCTCCCGACCAGGGAATCAGTGTTTTTTCTTCTATTCCTTTTTTGCATGCTCCGTATGCTTGTTCCAGATCGAAACCTCGGAGTCCTTTTGCATATGCGTCAATAACGGTAGCTACAGCATGGTTTGAATTCATTCGTCTTGAGTCTCCTGTTATTTCAGGGAAAGTAGGCATCCAGTTAGTACCCATTTGTTTGGCCATAGCCAGATATGAGTTGATAATGTCTACTTCTTCTTTTGCATTGATTAGTACACGCAAGGGGTGTGTTGCACGGTAAGTATCCCATATCCAGTCATCTGTATAAAAGGGATTACCTCCATCTTCATGCACACTATTATCAAATGCACTATAATACCTGCCATCTTCGCTAATGCAAACGGGACGTTCGTAACACCGATAGAGCGAAGTATAGAATACTTCCTTATCTGTTTTCTTATCTCCTTCAACCTCAATCTTGCCTAACATGTCATTCCAAATAGCACGACCTTTGTCTGCCAATTGTTTTACATCATAGTCCTTTTGTTCTCTCTCCAGATTCTTTCTAGCTTGCTCTTCGCTAATAAAAGAGATTCCATAACGCAGGTTTAACGTTTGAGCCTTGTCTCCAAAATAGAGTATAACATTGGCATTGTTACCTTTTGCTTGCTTCTGACTTTCATTAATAGCATTATTTACCCATAATCCGGATTGAAGCGGAGTTTGCTCTATTTCAAGATATAGATATACTTTTGTATTATTTTCTAGATTCTGATATCCTTGTACAATATTTCCTTCTGCTTTTATAGCTCCATTTTTTGAGTTCAAGATCAGATAAACAGGAGAATTATCTTGCTTATAATCAATTTTATATATTGCCGATTGATGTGAGGGTGCATATTGGATATGCGTTTGTTGATCGTCTAAATCTACTTCATAAAAATAGGGAGTCAACTTCTCGTTATCGTAACTGTACGAGATAACTGGTGATATGTTTTTCTTATCGCCTTGATAAGGACTCAGATTAAAAGCTGAACTACCTCTGTGACTGGTTATAATAAGGGGTAGCCCATTAAGAACATCTCCTGTATAGTCGGCACGCTCAGGATAAACTCTGAGCATACTGTTAGGCAGATGTATTGTTGGATAAGTAGGTACTAACAAGTGACTAATGTTGCCTATATAGGGGTTAACATAATCAACAGGTTGTAATTGTCCTACGATTCCTTTATTATTAGCTGAACAAGCTGAAAAAATCAAAATAAGTAATAGAAAATAGACTCTATTAATTTTCATACTGATTGGTTTAGATAGATTAAAAATTACGTAGAGAGTTCTGTAATGCTCAAATTAAGCATCATTAGAAATAAATCATTCTGGGTGTAAAATCATCATCCTGAATAACAAACAAAATGTTGTTTGAATAAAATATCCTTTGGTTGTATTCAGGATGATAATTATCTCTATTTTTTGAACATCCGTATCTGAACTGGTTAAGGCACTTCTACCTTAATTACTTCAGAATAATTAAACTGTTCGAAGTTGTCTTTTACTTTAGCACCCATTCTAACATAATATGTTCTACCTGGTTTTAGTTGTAGTCCCGATACTGTATAGGTCTCGTTACTGATTCCGGTTTTCATATCCCCAACACCGTCCCACCAATTCTT
The DNA here is from genome assembly GCF_015233815.1 of Dysgonomonas sp. GY617. NCBI lineage: Bacteria > Pseudomonadati > Bacteroidota > Bacteroidia > Bacteroidales > Dysgonomonadaceae > Dysgonomonas > Dysgonomonas sp. GY617. The sequence goes on along the minus strand of NZ_JADCLR010000001.1, from coordinate 829,909 downwards.
ATTAATATTTACGCGGTACTCGTCTTTAAAATATTCTTGAATCCGGTTGCCTGCTCCACAGTATTGTGTTAAGCTAAGAAAAGGTCTCACTTCCAGAACGGTTGGTAAGCTCTCTGTTATAGGAGCTTGTAATTTACAAGACATTTGCAACTTGTTATCCTTATCCAGATTCCATTTCACATCAATAATCTTAAGGTAAGGAGTAAGTTCAAAGTCTAAAGTATTAGATCCATTCAATTTGAAACTCTTAATTGTATCAGCTACCGGCCAAAAGGGTCCACTGTAGGGCAGAACACTATATGTTGCCTTAAACAGTTTTGTGTTTACATATGTGCCATCTTGTTTAACAACGAGATCCTGAGGTGATGGCTTCTCACCCCAACTTGTTTCCCAAAGTCTTATAGATATTTCTCCCTGACCCGTAATAAAAGGTTCGCCTGTAGTTGAGTCTATAATTTTGCCACTTAAGCTAGCATTAGGCCCGTCGTAATTATCAATATCGGTACATGCAGCACCAAATAATAATAGACATCCGGTTAAGCCATATAATATCTTTTTCATTGTGAAAATTTTAGTCTGTTAGTAAATAGGATTTTGTGGATAAAGATTTGGATTCTTATTGAACTCACCTCCCGGTATTGGTTCGTAATACCATTTTTTCTCGAAGTTGAATGTCTTATTCCAAGGTTCTCTTTCACGTAGGAATATGTAAGAATTGATCCTTTTTCCACCTTCATATTTAATTTCATCTAATACCAAATAGGGCATTAAAGATTTAGGCACAAATTGACGTAGTTCAACATCGGCAACTCTCCAACGGCGGATATCCCACCAGTGGTGATTTTCGTAGCAAAGCTCACGCTCGCGTTCTTCACGAATAAATTGCAAATTTGAATCAAGTGAATACCCATATTTAGAACTTAAATCTGTCGGAGCAGGATTGTAAGGATATGGTTTAGCCCCTGCACGATCTCGTATTGCTGCTATATATGTGAATGCTTCTTGTTTTAATGCATTATTACCTTTTATTAAACCCAGTTCATAGGCTGCCTCGGCACGATTGAGTAATATTTCAGCATAGCGGAATACCTTCCAGGGTTGTGAGCTGTTATATAGTTTCACTTCCGAGGTTTGCATTTTATAATTAATATACTTGCGAATAAAGAAGCCTGTACGGGTATTATTAGCGTGTCCATCTTTCCACATACCATGTTGACCTGTAATGTTAAATTTAGTTCCGGCATAGTCATACTGCGAATTTTTAGGACCTCCTAGTATTCTGTTTGATTCACTGTTGATGGGAGCTCCTGTCGAACCTTCTTGTGCATCAGATACTGTTCCATCATAGTTTAAGTATAATCCACGTTGAATATCAAACTTCTTTCCTCTAAGTTCCATTCCAGGAAAATAGAATGTTGCTTGCATTCTTGGCTCTAGGTTTTCATATAGTTCCTGAAAACTTTTGAAACGTCGCGGAGTATTATCTTCATTTACAATAGGCAGTTTTTCAAATAATTCAACAATATCAAGAATAGGATAAGCTGCAGCTTCGTTATCACTCGAAAAGTCTGGATTTGGAAGATGAGTTGCATCATAACTATGTTTCAATCTGTTATTGTGAGGAGCTGTGGTACTATATTCCTTAACAAAAATGTCCTCTTTGCTATTCAAGTCAAGAAACAAGTCAACATAGTTCTGAACTTTGTCGGAATTCATTTTATATAAATCGTATCCTCCCTCTTCAACAATTTTAGATGCATCATACGATTGTTGGAAAAACCATTCGGCATCAGTTTTCGGTATGCCTACTAATCCTTTGTCAACTGCTTCACCTGTAAATCCGACATCTGATCCATATTTAGCTATTGAACCCGCATATAACATAGATCTTGACATAAGGGCGGCGGCTACGTACTTATTAACTCTTCCTCTATCGCTTTTAGCGGGTAGATTTTTTATTGCAAAATCTAAATCTTCTTGAATAAATTTATAGACATCCTCCTCTTTATCACGAGGTACTTGTAATGTTTCGACATTTGCAAGAGGGTCTTGAACTTCTTTTATAATGGGTATACCACCATAACGTTTCACCAATGCAAAATAATAAAATGCTCTTAAACAACGAGCTTCACCAAGTATAGCATTGTATGTTTCGGCTGTATATTGAGATTCAAAAGCCGGAAAGTCTCTGATCAACTCATTAATTTCGCGTATACGATCATAAGGCCAGTAACCAAAACCTTGTGCTCCTGCGATACCCCAAAATTGACCTGTCATTTCACCACTCATCGTAGCTAACGTCATCGAATTTTCCCAATAGTTATCCCATCGGAATCCTTTTTCAGGATGATATACAAAATCCTCAATAGGCAGATAACTATAAATACCTGTTAAATATTTTTGAAGCCCAGCTTCAGTTCCAAATAAGGCATTTTTATCTAATAATCCTTTAGGTTCCAAATCCATGTCGTTGCACGATATGGCAACAAATAGCGTTAGAGCAGATAAGAATATATATTTAATTTTTTTCATTTTCCTAGTATTTTAGAATTTAATAGATGCTCCTATATTATAGGTTTTATTAACCGGATATTTATAAACATCAATTTCGCTAGAAGAGGCTCCTCCTGCCGAGCCTGGATGCTCAGGATCAGTATATTTAAGACCTGTGAATGTAAGGAGGTTATAGCCGTTGAAATAAACACGAAGTCCTTTGATGCCAAATCTTCCTATTGTTTTTTGAGGAAAACTATATCCAACTTCAACAGTCTTAAGTCTTAAATAAGAAGCATCGCGGATAGTAACTTTACCTTCGCCTGTTGAAGAGCCTGTTGTTGGATAATATCCTGAAACCCATTTGGTCGATGGATCAAATATATCGGCATTGCGGTCTTCGGGATGCCATCTGTCAAGGAATTGAGTTAGCGCTCCTCCATCAAATTGAAGGGGAGATGCAAGTACTTCTGTATATTGGGTATATACGTTAGCAGTTCCCTGAAAAATAAAACTTAATTCTATGCCTTTCCATTCTCCTCCCAATATTATACCATAGTTAATCAATGGCAAATTGTAAGTTGCTATAGGATAATCGTCATTTCCATTTATTACACCGTCACCATTCCAATCTTCATAATAATAGTCTCCGGGAACAGTACCGCTACTTGTTAATGTTGAGTGATTATAGATCTGATTGTAATTAGTAAATTGTCCTCCGTAACCTTTACCCCACCATATGTCTGCATAACGATTGGTGTTTCTATTTCTCCAGTTATCATAAGAGTTGCCGGCTTTAGATTCATTATTAAATCTGTATTGATTGCGTGTAGTAGATATTTGTCCGTTTACAAAGTAAGAAAAGTCTCTTATTTTGTTTCGGTGCGTAAGTGCAAGCTCTACTCCAAATGTACGGTCTGTTTTTAAATTTTCCTGAGGTAAAACAGCTCCTACTGTTCCCGGAATTACGGTACCTGCATTATCCAACAATCCCTCACGATCACGCTGAAAGTATTCGGCAGTACCACCTAGCAAGCCATTCCATAAATCGAAGTCTAAACCAAAATTACGAGTCTTAGATGTATACCATGTCAAATTTATATTAGGTATTGCAGTTGGTATAACACCTCCTACCAATACACCATTATATATCCATCCTCGATCGTTGGGTTCTAAGTTATATCCTACATAAATAGGTGGATAATCTCCCGCCGAGCGGTCGTCTCCCAATTTACCATAAGAAGCTCTCAGTTTAATGTTATTTATAAAGGATAGCGAACTATTCTCTTTGATAAAATTCTCCTCGCTAAGTCTCCATCCAAGAGATCCAGCAGGGAAGAATCCCCAACGGGAATCTTTCGGGAACTTTGAAGAAGCATCGTTACGGAAACTGAATTCAGCTAAATATTTTCCTTTATAATCGTAATTAAATTTACCAACCCATGCACGAGACGCACGTTCTCCAATTCCATACATACCTGCTAATTGTCTAAGGTCTTCTCCGGCAGACAGGTATTGAGATGCAACTAAAATTTCTCTTTGGGCATAGAAACTATCCCAACTAGCGTATTCTTCTTCGTATAAAAATAAGCCGCTAACATTATGGGCATCATTAAAACTGCGACTATAATTTAACGATAATTGCATCAAAGTTTTATAATCAGGAAATGACTCTCTACGAACTGTAGTGGGTGAATTTCTCAAATGAGGATTATATGATTCTGCCTTTATAATCTCACCATTCTGTCCATATTCAGCAGGAGTATAGCTATACAAATAATAAGCTTTTTTGTAATCAGTTTTATCGGTGTGCTTAAAGTCATAACTATAAAGACCTTTTGCAGTAAGTCCTTTAACTCCGGGCACATCGTAAGTTAAAGCCATTATACCATTAAATGTTCTCCCTACATCTTTTCTATATCCCGTAAGATTAGCGTCTATTACTGCCACTGGATTCTCATTATCAATCATATCGAAATTCGGATAGAGAGGATTGTCATTTACATAGATCGGCACGGTAGGTTTTTGTCTCCATGCTTGTTTATAAATAGCCCAGATATCAGTACGAGGTTGATTTTTTTCGTCCATAAAACCGCTCAGGTTTACTTGAACTTTCAATCGGTCTGAGATTTTTGCATCTACATTAGATCTAAAGTTCCAACGGTTGTAGTTCAAATCGCCACTTTTGTAAGCTCCTTCTATATCCATATATCCTAGATTCAGGAAATAATTGATTTTTCCATTTCCCCCGTTGACATTCAAATTATGTTGAACTTGTGGTGACGTTTTGTTGAATGCTGCATCTACATAATTTGATGTCTTTTTTGTACCATCCAGATAGGGTTGAATATCTGCATCTGAAAACTGAAGAGGTTGTTGATTCATATAGTTCGAATCAAAATTGCGACGAATTTGTTCGTTCTTCAACCTCATATAGTCAATAGCATTTACCGTATTAGGAACATATAAAAATTGTTGCCATCCTCGGTTTATCGAATAAGAAATGTCAAACTTACCGTCAGGATTAGATGTTCCCATTTTGGTTGTGATAAGTAAAACTCCGTTAGAAGAACGTACCCCATAAATAGAAGCGGAAGCATCTTTTAATACCGACACACTTGCTATTTCGGAAGGATCCATACGTGAGAAATAGTCCTTGTCTCGAGGGATTCCATCCACTACAATAAGTGGCTCTCCCATACCCCGAATATCTATTTTTGTATCAAACTCTCCGGGCTGAGCACTAAGTTGTGAAATACGTACACCGGGTATCTTTCCGGCAAGCATATTAACCACATTCTCATTTCGGGTTAAGGTTAGCTCCCTACTATCAATGGACGAAACTGCTCCTGTTAGGGTGGCTTTCTTTTGTGTTCCATAACCTACAACGACAACATCATCCAATTGGGTATTATCTTCTTTCAGAACAATAGTCTGATTGAAATTATTCCCGACACTAATTTCTTGCCTCAAATAGCCAATATAGGATATAGAAATCCGACTTTGAGGTGAAACCTGAATACTAAATTTCCCATCAAGATCAGTAACCGTACCTGTTTTAGAACCAACAACAATTACTGATGCCCCTATTATAGGTTCATCTTGCGAATCTTTCACTACACCTTGAAACATCTTCGTTTGCGAAAATGCCAAGGCAGGTATAAGTAAAGACATAAGTAGAAGAATGCTGTACCGCTTAATAGTATGCAGGTAACATTTTTCTTTTCTTAAATTGAAATCTTTTTCTGTGATTTTCATGGTTAAAACTTCATTAAATTTTCATGAGTATTGTTTTTAATTAATTCCTGTTGAAAGAATGTTCCAATTAATCATAATTGGCAAGGGGGTGTTCTTTGTTGTTTTGCATGATTTTATTTTTAGTTAACGATGGCAAATGTAGATCAGAGGTATTAACAGAAATATAAAAAAGCCATTAACCAGAGCATTAAAATTCCCATAATTTGAAGATTATGGGAATTTCTGATTGTATTAATTTATTCGGCAATATTAATTATTGAACAATGTATTCATTGCCTATAATTTCGAATTCTTTTTGAACCAAAGGCAGTTGCTCTGCTGTTGTTTTCGCAGGGGACGAAGCTCCAATATATAGCTTTCTTTTACCTGTTTCAATCTTTAATATACCTTCAGCATTAGTCAGCGCTATCTCCCGAGGGTTTAATTTAAATACTACATTTTGACTCTCTCCAGCTTTCAGCGAAATTCTCACAAATCCCTTCAGTGCATATAACGGCTTTACCTCTTTTGCTTCAGGATAAGACATATAAAGTTGTACAACCTCATCGCCATCTCTTTTACCCGTATTTTTCACACTAACAGTTACCTCTACTTCTTCGCCTGCTTTAATTCTCTGAGGCATTTGTATTGGAGAGTATTCAAAGGAGGTATAGCTAAGACCGTAACCAAAAGGATATAAAACTTGTCCATCAAAATATCTATAAGTACGATTTTTCATTTCGTATGATCCAAAAGGAGGAAGATCACTATCCTTAGCATAGAAAGTAACGGGTAGTTTTCCCGAAGGATTATAATCTCCAAAAAGAACATCTGCAATTGCTGTTCCCGAATCCTGTCCTCCATACCAAGCGTTTAGTATAGCAGGCACATGTTCTGATTCCCATTCAGTAGCAATAGCACTTCCTGTCATCATTACAAATACGGTAGGAATATCTGCCTCATGTAAGGCTTGCATCAAATCGGTCTGTATTTGAGGAAGCTTTATACTGGTTCTATCTCCTCCTGTAAACCCAGGAACATCTACTGGCATTTCCTCTCCTTCCAATTGTGGAGATATACCCCCTACAAAGATTACAACATCCATTTTTTTTAAGAGCTGCACTAAATCACTAATCTCTTTTTTACTGTCTACGGATGGCATAACAAAATCAATCCCTTTTTGATAAATCACCTCTGCATTTTTCAGTTTTTTCTTGATTGCTTTAAATGGGGTACTTATTTCAGAGGGAAATCCATTATAGTTTCCTAAAACAGATTCTTCATTATCGGCATTAGGTCCTATAACAGCTACTTTCTTGAGTCCTTTATCTAAAGGCAGGAAGTTTTTCTCGTTTTTTAATAAGACAATAGATTTTCGGGTTATATCCAAAGCTATTTTTTTGTGCTCCTGAGATTCCAGAACAGATAGGGGTATTTGTGAATACTTCACATCCTCAACAGAATCAAACAAACCTAATCTGAATCTTATTGTAAATAAACGTTTCAATGATATATCAATCTGATCTTCGCTAATTAGTCCCATCTTCACAGCTTCTATCAAACCCCTGTACGCCTGCTCTCCACAGTCTATATCAGTTCCGTGAAACACGGCATCAGCTGCCGCAAACTTCGAATCGGGATGTGTTTTATGATGACGATAAAAATCATCAATAGCACCACAGTCCGAAGTTACATATCCATCAAATCCCCATGTATTTCTTAATATTTGCTGCATAAGTAAATCGTTTCCACAACAAGGTTGTCCACCAAAAGCATTATATGCACACATAACTCCTGCAACTTTTGCATCTACAATCAAATCTCTAAAAGCAGGTAAATAAGTATCCCACAAATCGTATGGGGTGACAAAAGTATTAAAAGTATGCCGATTATTTTCGGGTCCACTATGTACAGCATAATGCTTAGCACAAGCGGCTGCCTTTAGATATTTATTATCATCTCCTTGCAAGCCTCTCACAAAAGACTTACCCATAACCCCAGTCAGATAAGGGTCTTCTCCGTATGTTTCTTGTCCTCTACCCCAGCGAGGATCACGAAAAATATTAATATTAGGTGTCCAATAGGTTAAACCATGATAGATAGTATAATTACCCTTTGATGAAGCATCGTTGTAAATAGCACGTCCCTCATCAGATATTGCGGACGATACTAGTTGTAACAATACTGGATCCCAAGTCGCAGCTAAACCTATAGCCTGAGGAAAAACTGTAACTTTGTATTCTGTACGTCCTATTCCATGTAAACATTCGTTCCACCAATTATAAGATGGTATACCCAATCTCTCAATTGCAGGAGCATCATTTAGCATCTGATATACTTTCTCTTCCAAGGTAAGACGTGAAATAAGGTCGGTTACTCTATCCTCCATCGGCAACGTAGTATCTCGAAAAGAATAATCTTGCCCTTTAACAAAGTGGACAATAAATAGAGCAACAATTAATAACGTGAATTTCGTAATTTTCATGTAAATAGATTTAAATAAAATATTAACACAAAATAAAGATCAACACATTAAAAACTCATAAGATCTGCAATTAATAAACATATTAAAATTCCATTAATAGGGAAAAATCCCATCTATTTTCCTTAAAATTGCCTCAGAATAACCAATTCGAATATTCTTTTATTGTGCTGAAGAAAAGAAATACTCTATCTTTACATTTGTTAGCTTTTGTTACACCTTAATTACACTCGTTCAAAAATCTCTGTAAGACCACATATAATCTGATGAAAAAACTGTTTTTTATTGTATCTCTTATTTTCATTTCAGGATTATGTAATATAATCTCTTCTGACAATATTGATTATGGCTTATTCATTAAGGCTTTCCCCTATAATGACCAGGATAAGACATCTCTAGTTTTAGAGAATAATCAACCATTGAAATTAGGTAAAGAAACAACAATGTCTTTCTTTATCAATATTCGTAAAGACAATGCCTTTGGTGTTGTATTCAGAATTATTACTGACAAAAAGGAGAATATAGACCTTATGTTTACTGTGGGGGATAAAGACAAACGATATCCTATGCTCGTTATCAATGAATCGGTCTTTATGATTTCGGAAGAAATAGTCTGTGATCAATGGATTCCTTGTAGTATAACATTATCATCCGAAAAAAATGAGATTTCAATAGTATATAATAATACAAAATTATCTGTACCACATTCTCTGACGGAAACCAAAAATGCTTTAATCTCATTTGGTCTCTGTCCTCTTACAGGATATTCTCTTTATGATATTGCATCCGTGAACATACGAGACATAAATATTTTTGATAAAAAAGAATTAATTCGTAACTGGAAGCTTCGCGAACATGATGGCTTAAAAAGCTTCGATTCGGTGGCTAATGTACCAGCCATAACAACCAATCCTCGCTGGATTACCGATATGTATGCCTCATGGGAAAAAATATATTCGAAACAGATAAAAGCAAACTCATTGTTTTGCTTTAACCCCAATGAAAACTTGATATATATTATAGATCCCGATTCTAAGGATATTATAACTTTTGATCCTGAACGAAGAAACGAAACCACAACTGCTGTAAAAAGCGGAGTGATTGCCGCTAATGCTCCCAACCAAGTGTTTTATAATCCTGAACAAGATTTATTGTTTTCTTATAATTTAGATGAAAATACGATCTCTCGCTTTTCATTTGCAAATTCATCATGGGACAGCCATATAGAATCCAAATTAGACCATGGATATTGGAATAATTCAACATCCTATTCAGAGGCAGACTCTACTATTGTATCTTTTGGCGGATACGGTTTTTACAAGTATAACAACGAATTAATTCGTCTACATTTAAATCATGGTTCAATCACAAAAAGTAACTTATTAGACATTCCACCACGGCATTCGGCATCTACTGCTATTATAGGTAATACATTGTATATATTTGGAGGAAGAGGAAATAAATCGGGTAGACAAGAATTATCTCCTAAGAATTATTACGACTTCTATTCTGTAAACCTATTAACAGAGCAAACAAATAAGCTATGGGAAAATAAGTCTGAAAATATAGATTTTTTACCTAGCGAAAATATGATTTTCGATGAAAAAGAGAACTGTTTCTATATTTTTGCCACTAAAGACGGAGGTACTTTATTAAGAATAGAGAAAGACAAAATAGGATATACCTCTGTTTCTCATCCTATACAAGAAGACCTTAACGCTCATTATTTATACACTAACTTATATTTCTCTCCAAAGCTGAAGAAATTTTATGCGTTAGTAAATAAAATAAAGACAGATGGATCGGCAGAAGTGAGTATATACTCTCTAAGTTATCCCCCAGCAGCTATAACTGACTCGGTAGTAAATGAACAGTCTTCTGATCATACATTTTCTTTTTCTTTTAAACTTATTACTCTAATCGTATTAGGATTAGTGGGATTAATACTATTAATATATTTTCAATATAGAAAAAGACCTTCCAGCAAAATAAACAACACTAAATTACCGAATACACTCGAAGTTAATAAAACCGATAATATAAAAAGAGAGATTGAAACAAGCTATTATGACTTCTCGAAGCAATCAATCTGCTTTCTCGGTGGTTTTTCTGTTACCGATAAAGATGGACATAATATAACCGGACAATTTACACCAATGCTAAAGTATTTGCTCATTCTTCTCATTTTACATACAGTAAAAGAGAGTAAAGGAATATCGGGCAACAAGCTTATTCAACTACTGTGGTTCGACAAGAACGATGAATCTGCCAAAAATAACAGAAATGTTTATTTAAGTAAGCTTAGAACAGTATTGGAGAATGTTGGCGAGTGTACAATAACAAATCAGAATGGTTTTTGGTCTATCTCGCTTGGAGAGAATATTAGGTGTGATTACATAGAAACCATGAAATTATTCTCTTTAATCAAAGAGAATAAATCTTTGGCTCCCTCAGAAATAAATAAATTAGTAGAACTTTTGCTCAAAGGGGTATTTCTTCCTAATACTGAAGCTGATTGGATTGATAATTTTAAGAGCGACTTTTCGAATCTAACGATTGATACATTAACAAGCCTTTCTAGCGATGGATATGAGAAATTAAGTGACGAACTTAAATTGAAAATTGCTGATATTCTTTTTTTACATGATTATATAAATGAAGAGGCTCTTTATTTAAAGTGTTCAATTTTCTTTAATTCGGGAAAAAAAGGTATTGCTAAAGGTATTTATGATAATTTCTGCAAAGAATACCTCAATCTGTTGGGAACTAAATACAAGTATTCTCTATCGGATGTTATTAGTAGAAAGAATATTACGAAATAACTAATTCCCTATATATTGGTTGAGGGTTTATGCCAAAACATAAGACCATTTTACCCTCTTTTAGCCTAAGTTTCTATAGGCATGCCCTGTCTATTTTTTATTCTAACCTCTACCCTATCTATTATTTTACGCAATATCTTATATAAACCATGCGTAAACTAGAAAATCTAAAGTTTACCTATACTATAGAATAATATTACTCATAAATCACAATATAAATAATTATTATCTAGTATAAATATATCTTATACCCTTGCGTCAGTTTTGGTGTTATACATCCACATCTTCGGATTAATAATTAAAAGGAAATCAGGTGTAAATCTTGAACAGACCCGTTGCTGTAAGCTTCGACAAAATCTTTAAACAATACTCAAGCCACTGTTCTATAAAGAATGGGAAGGACGTTTAAAGAGGAAGTAAGTCAGAAGACTTGCCAAAAAATATAGTTTAAAGCTTTCTTGGAATAGAGCTAAAGAACATTACAAGTAAAAAATCTCCCCATTTTCGAAGGAAGGCATTTTTTATCTGAGTGTATTTCTTTTGTATTTTTACGCTGTTCTGGATTTAAATACGGATAAACTGACAATATTGGACTTAACTTATAATGAGGGGACTTTCTCTTAAAGATCAATTGTACTGGGTAAAAAAGCTTATATTGGAGTAAATCCAAAGAGTCAATCCCCTGCAGTCTATATCTACGATATCACTTCCGGAAAATTAGATAAAGGCTTAACTATTACTGAAGGTTATTCTTTTGATAGAATATAAATATTGCCGTATTCTTTTCATTGTTGAAAAATGGAATACGGCAATATTTTATATACAGTATGCTAAATTGCTATTCTTTATCTAGATATTAGCTTTGATTTGTGTATCAGTTGTATTAAAAACTATATGCAATACGTGTTCTCAAAAAGAAAGGAGTACCGGGTGTAAAATGTATTTCCTCTACACTTGTGGTTTCATTCTGTAATCTCGATTCTGTTGCAAATTGAGTTTCTTTCCATTTTGTATCAAACAGATTTTCTATACTCATTCCAACAAGTAACCCTTTATACTGATAATTGAGATTGACATCAAAGATGGCAAAACCATCTGCCATTATTGATTTATCTTCGTTTGCAGGACGATTATTCATGAAACGGAACCTTAAACTTCCCGAAAAACCATTCCAATTGTTTAAACCCAATCCTGCTGTACTTGTAAAATCGGGAGCTAGTGGTATATAATTTTCTCCCTTGGGTTCGTCAATACTACGAGCAAAGGCATAATTGGCATCCACGTCAAAAAATAACCAGTTGTTCAATTGATACCGTATTCCGAGATCAGCACCCATTCTTCGGCTTTTTCCACTAGGTTCTATAATTCCGGCATCACCAACATACACAAACTCCTGTTCTGAATACAAATACCAGAATGCACTATTGACTATTAGACGTGGAAGAGGTTTCCAGATACTTCCCAAATCGGATCCGAAAACTCGGGGAACCGTTTTTTTATCCTTATCAGCCACAACTACACGGGTATCGTTAGAATGAAATCCTAGTCCCGATTTAAGATAAAATTGTAGGTTATCGCTTTCACTGTATATGAAATTTAACTTAGGAGATACTAATGTTTTCTGAACGCCTTTGTTTTTATAAACAGTATCCAATCTGTCTTGATAATTGAATTGGAATTGATCTATCCGAAGGGCAGGTGCTATCGTCAATTTTCCTAATTCAAACTGAGCATTTGCATAGGCAAATATATTCGATTGATCTATGTCGCCAAGCATTACATTAGAAAGAGTAATGTAGCGCTCTTTGGTTCTTGATAGTTCTGAGCCCTTAGTGGCATCAGCTCGAAAACCAACGCCCCCTTGTATAGATGTTTTTACGTCTCCCAGATCGAGAGTCTTACCCCATTCTGTATTAAGTCCAAAAATGTCTCGGTTTTCTTTTTGTCTGATCTGATCTCCATTTATAGGATCTTCCAGAAAGAAAGTAAAATTAGAGTATAATTCAAATTTATATTTGCTATAAAATGTATTCGCTTTGAAGTAAGTATTGTCATCAATTGCTCTAAAATAAGCCGCATTTACATTTGTACGCGAAGTGTTTCCTCCTTCAGTATCGTCTACCGCTCCAAACCACGAAATAGTACCGTCATTAACAAGACGTAGGGGTATTTGACCCGAAGCATCCCATTTACTGGTGAAGTGAGATACGGTTAAAGAAAACTTGCTATTATCGTTGAATCGCGAAGTATATTTTCCGAAAAGATTTATTCTTTTGAAGTTTTGAGGGGCATCAAAAGGACCATCAGTTAGCAGATATTCAGTTGCAATATAAGCATCTTGATTAGCTTTATCCTGGTCTAGGATATTAAACATACCAATAATCCGTTTGGTATTAAACATACCGAGTTCTACACCTACACTACTTTTGTCGAGTTTTTCTTTCGTTTTAAAAGCAACATAACCGGCTGTTGCAAAATCTCCTTTATCTGCATAATAAGGCCCTTTTCCGAAATCTATTTTATCTACAGTTTCAGGTATTAAAAAATGTAGGTCTGCATAACCTTGTCCATGCGCATGAGATACCATATTAACGGGCATCCCATCTACAGATATAGCTATATCCGTTCCATGATCGAGATCGAAACCACGTAAGAATAGCTGTTCTGCTTTACCTCCTCCAGCATGTTGTCCAATAAATAATCCGGGAACTTTTCGTAATAATTCTTGCGAAGAGTTTACCTGAATTACTTTGAGATCGATAGCTGTTATGAAATTTAATCCTGCAAGTTTGGGATGTATAACCACTTCTTCTAAACGAAGAACATCTTCATCCAGAACCACAGTTTCTGTCTCCGATAAGTTTGCTTTTATTTCGAGGGTTTTGTATCCTAATCCTCCAATTGATAGAATATCATTTTGATTTGTTTTATCTAAGGTAAACACTCCGAATTCATTGCTATGAGTGTGCTCATTCGTTCGTGCATTAAAAATCTGAACTCCTTCGATAGGCTTGCCAATAGAGTTCGTTATCTTACCTTTAGCAGTTTGCCCTAATGCTGTTACAGTAATTATAAAATATAAGAATATAAGAATTACAGATTTCATAATGTTACCTTTTTGATATTCGTGTTATTGATAACATGTAAACATTATTTATTGTTCAATAAGCAAAATAAATATTAAAATATAAAATATGATGACATTAAGTCAAATCTGAAATACTCTAAATCTTCATCCTTGATTAATACTCAGACTGAGCGATAGAAGAATATTTTGGAAAATTTAAACTTAGCAAAACAAAAAAACATTTCACTTAGAAAACAGCCGAACAATACACTGCAAAACAGATAGTTAATAGACACAATCCAATAAATAAATAAAAAATGTTTTATAGCATATAATTCATTAAATAAAAAATGGAAATGATCAGAATTGACCTATAGACCTTCTATAATTAGAGATCAGACTAATATATATTCATTAACAAATATTTGTAGAGGTTCTTTTCTGCCTTTTTTAATATCAAAAGAAAGATCTGATAAACCACATTATCAAAGCTTTTGAGAAATACATAAAAGCCTAGTTGAAAAAAGTTAGCATCTTTAAAACATAAAAGCTTATCACGGATTGTGATAAGCTTTTATGTTCTTTGCTGTATAAATAGTTTCGTTTATTTCTTTAAGATTATAATATGCATCTTGTTTACTAACTAAGCAATGGCAACCGATTCAGCATATTCTTAATTTTAATCGCTACTCGTGGCATCGGTTCAGCTATGGTAAGACCTACAACATCATATTCAGAAGCTATATCATTAATTACCCGCACAACTTCGTCAATTCTCATCCCATTGGGATCAGTACCTACTGCCGCTATTATCTCCGCAGGATCCAGTACATCCATATCAAAATGAATAACAACTTTCGAGACGTTTCTATCTTTTAGCCAGTCCATTATCAGAGTACTATTTTCTGCCACATCCGATGGAGATAAACCTTTTATACCTAATTTGTTTTGCCTTTCCTGCATACCTTCATCCCAAGAACGGAGCCCAACAATTAATGCTTTGGAAGCGTCCACTTTTCCTGGTAGAGCATTCAAAATATTCTCATCTCCCATCCCTAGACAAGCAGTTAATGCCATAGCATGATAGCCCTTATAATCGTCATACGGCAAGGTTACATCAGGATGTGCATCTATCCAAATAATAGCAATATCATCAGCATATTTCGCTGCCAGATAAGAAAATGGCACAACGCTCACTGCACAATCCCCACCGAGTGTTACGATCCTATCCGGATTATTCTTCTCAACAATTTTCAGAGCCGCTTGTGTTTGCTTCAAAATAACTCTGTAAGAACTGATTCCGTTTTCTGTTTCCCTGTCATTTATATCTAATGAAACTGGAACTTCTTCAGTATGTTGATCACCTACAGGAGCTAAAAAATTTAATAATTGTGCACCTAAATAATAACCACGAGACGAATCATCGGGAGCCAGATCAGGCATCCAATGAGCAACTATACCTCCTTGCCATTGAGGGTATATAAGACGAAGTGTAGATGTTTTATTTTCCATTTTGTGATTATTATTTATGATTTTATAGATTCTTGATGAAGAATACAATTAACTACAAGGCTCTATTATCGAGCGAAGTGGGTTCTATCCCCTTTCACAAAATGCCTAGAAGTTTTACAATATGTATGATAAAAATCATACATATTGTAAAACTATAATTTTTTAATTCATCTTTCAAATTAATGTCACTTTAAGCTACATTAAATCTATTCCTTTTTTCTTCATTTCGTCCCTTAGACTCACGCCTTGTTGAAAATGAATAGTGTGAAAACCTAGATTTTGTGCTGCCTCAATATTTATTTTATTATCATCTATAAAAAGAGAGTGTTGTGAATCTATTTCACATCTAGAAAGTAATCGCCTGTATATTTCGGGATTAGGTTTAATTACGTTTTCTTCACCTGAAACAATGATAGCATCCAATTCTTTAAAGAAAGAGTATCTTTCATAGACAAGTGGAAATGTTTCTGCAGACCAATTTGTTAATCCAAATAGCAAATATTCTGATTTCAATTCACTGATTAAAGCAGTGTTTTCTTCTATTTCTCCGCCAACCATATCAATCCAATGTGTATAGAACAATTCTATTTCCCTTTTATATTGCGGATGCTTGATAATTAATTCTGAAATACCATCTTTAAAAGATCTTCCTGCATCTTGTTTTTCGTTCCATTCATGATTGCAAACCTCATTTAAAAAGAAATTTAATTCAGACTCTTCTTTAAAAATGTTCTTATAAAAATATCTTGGATTCCAATCCAAGAGAACACCGCCAAAATCAAAAACTATATTCTTTATTTCTTTCATAATTTATTCTGCTATTTCTACGTAATTTCCTTCCGGGTCTAATACCACACTTTCATAATAGCCGTCTCCTGTTGTTCTCGGTTCGCTTGCAATCACATATCCATCACCTCTCAAGCGTTCGGTAAGAGCGTTTACCACATCTTTACCACCAACCGAAATAGCAAAATGAGCTAAGCCTTTCATAAAACCTCTACGTTCAGGACTGTCTGGCATATCAGGAATATGCATTAACTCAATTCGAGTCTTACTTTCGCCAAACGACAAGAAGTAAGCAGTGTAGTTTCTCATTGTGTTAATATATTTTTCTCCACAAGTAACTTCGAAATATTTTAGATAGAATTGACGAAGAAGTTCAATATCATCTACCCAAATTGCTAAATGTTCAATTTTCATATTCATATCCATTTATTTTTTTTAGTATATTTAGTTTTCATCTGATGCAAAAATAAATGTAAACAAGTGACCCAAAAATGACCTGCGTCAATTTCGATCAGCACAGTGAAAAATTATTACTTTTGAGACTGATTATACGACTTGTAATAATGGAAATAATAAAAAAAATATTAGATAAATACGATGTAGTTTTTTCTGATGAATCAGTTGAGAAACTCGCATCAATAATGGAAAGAAAAGAATATCAGAAAGAAGAAATAATCTTAGATAGAGACCAAACTTGCCATTTTCTATATATTGTTGAAAAAGGGATGATCCGCCAATTTTATTATAAGGATGGACGAGATATTACAGAACATTTCTCACCTGAAGGCTATGTTGCTACTTGTATAGAAAGCTTAATTCTGAAAGAACCTACTAGCTTATTGGTTGAAGCGATAGAGCCATCGGTAGTTTATCTTCTAGATTATGCAAAATGGGAAACTCTATGTGATGAATACTCCGATATTAATAAACTATATAGACGTATTATAGAATATAAGTTAGTTGTTTCCCAAAGGAAAGCCGATTCTTGGAGATTTGAAAGCTCACGAGAACGTTACGAACGCTTTTGCCAAGAAAACCCAACCATAGCTAGACGTGCATCAATAGCCCATATTGCATCCTATCTTTTGATGAGCCCCGAAACCTTAAGTAGAGTGAGAGCTGGTATTTTGTAATGAATCCAACATAAAGCAAGTAAGTTTATTTTCATATATTCACATAAAAAAAATCCAAAAAGGATGAATGACCTATTGAAAAGTAGATTGAATAACAATCTACTTTTTGTGCTTTTCTGAAGTTTTAATTATTTTTCGGCCCTACCATATAATCGATATAAATATACAGAAATACTGCATCAGTCAAATATTGCACTATTTGCTGATTCTCTCAATATAGCTAGTGGGGCTTTCGTTATAAAACTCTTTAAAACATTTAGTAAAATAAGAAGGGGATGAAAATCCTGCTTCGTAAGCCACTTCTGAGATCGTTTTATCTTTTGAGTTCAACAAATGTTTGGCATATTTTAAACGAATAATACGAATTAACTCATTGGGCGAATAATTCGTCAAAGACTTTATTTTTCTATATAATTGAGATTTAGATAACCCGATACTTTTAGCTACATCATCCAAATTCAGTTCCGAATCAGAAATATGAGATTCTACATAATCTCTAAAACTATCAATGAAGTTTTGCTCGCTTTCAGCCAAGGACGTTTTCTTTGAGTCATTTATTAGACTGTTTCCAAAAGCTTCTTTCATTTTCTGCCTGTTTTCAATCAACTTCCTGACCCGTATATTTAGCAAATTAGCATTAAAGGGTTTGGGTATATAAGCATCTGCACCACTTTCAAAACCTATGACTTTCTGCTCATCCAACGAGCAAGCGGTTAGCAGAATTACAGGTATATGGCTAGTAGAAATATTTTCTTTTAAATAATGACAGACCTCAAAGCCATCTTTTTCGGGCATCATTACATCGCTTATAATGAGGTCGGGAATATACTTCTTTGCTTTTTTAAGCCCTTCAGCTCCATCTTCAGCTTCTATTACGGTGTACTCCTGATTGAGAATATGATACATAAAACTACGCATATCTGCATTATCTTCGATAATAAGTACTAGTGGTTTATCTTCTTTTGAATTGTTTTCGGGTAAAACTTCCTCATCTACAACCATCGAGTCTAACTCTAATCGAGCTTCGGTATAGCCCTTTTCATACGAGATTTGATTATTGTCCGAATAATCATGCTCCTGAGAAAAAGGTAGTAACACATAAAAAGTAGTGCCCTCACCATCTTTACTCTCAACGTATATTTTACCTCTATGAATATCAACTAAAGTACTTGTCAAAGCTAGTCCTATTCCAGTACTACCATCACGAGAATCTAGTTTATAGAAACGATCGAATATATTATGCAATTCTTCCTGAGCAATAAAGGAGCCACTATTAAATACCGAAAGCTTTGCATATTCAACATCTGATATAATCTCTTTTCTTAAGGTTATAACTATTCTACCTCCTGCATTGGAATGTTTGAGAGCATTTGATAACAAATTGAAATATATCTTCTCAACTTTTTCTTTATCAAACCACATCAAAAAGTCAGAATCATCTGCCTCAACTAACAGTTGAATTTGCTTTCTCTTTATAGAATCATAAAAAAGTGGTGTTAAGTCATTTAGGAAAATACTCAAATCATTATGGCTAAAATTAGTCTTCATTTTTCCATTCTCGTAACTTCTGAATTCTATTATCTCAGAAATAAGATGTAACAAACGATTACTATTACGTTTCACCAATGTGAGTAGTTCCCTTTGATCTGTAGTCAATTTATCAGTAGCAAGTAATGCTTCCACAGGACCTAAAATAAGAGACAAGGGTGTCTTAAATTCATGAGAAATATTGGTAAAGAAAACCAATTTAGCATGGGTAGCCTCTTCCAATTGCTTGGATAGAGATATTAGTTGTTCTTTTTGTTCTGTAAGAATTTCTGCCTGACGTTTTATTTCCTCATTTTGTTTTTCCAATTGAGTATTAGCTCTGCTTTTAGCTTTGTAAGCCTTATAGGCTAGAAATAATAGTAACGTAATCAGACATAAAGCAATCAGTGAAATATAAAAAAGAGTACGTTGATTAGAGTATTGGAGCAGACTCTTATCTAAAAGCCTATTCATTTTATCGAACTTGAATTGATGCTCGAATATCTGATTAGTCTGCAATTGTAGCACACGTACATTACTCTTGTCTACAACTGCTGTATAAAGAATATTCTCTTTATCAAAAGATTCTTTGTTTAAAATACGGTTGGCAATATCAATGACCTTATCTCCTCCTGTGGGATAAATAAAGGAAGCATCTATCAACCCCTTTTGAATACTTTCAATACCTCCACCCTCACCAGAGAGTGCGTCTATACCAACAATAAATGGAGACTTCCCACTATATTTCATAGCTGCATTGTGTACACCTAATGCCATAGGATCATTCATCGCAAAAACCAGGTCAATCGACTCATGGTTTTTAAAGACTTCTTCCATTTGCTGTTCTGCTACATTTTTCAAGAAGTCACCCCGTTTTTCAGCTATAATCTTTATACTAGGATATTTTCCGATAGCATCCATAAAGCCTTTGTATCGTTCAGCATCTGCTGTTGATCCTTTCCATCCTCTCATTACTACTACATTTCCTTTTTCTTTCAAGACATCGGAAACATATAAACCAAGCTCATAGGCAAGCTGATAATTATCAGCACCTACATAAGCGGTATAATCATCAGTATCTATTTTTCGGTCTAAAAGAATAACGGGAATACCCGACCTATAAGCTTTCTGTATAATGGGAGTAATTGCTGTGGACTCATTAGGAGAAACAACGAGAAGATCTACACCTGCATCAATAAAAGATTCAATATCTTTTATTTGTTGCTGGGTATCATCTTTTACCGTTTTTATTTGAACTTGCATGTTCTGAAAGAAAGAAGCTTCCCTCAAAATCTCTCCATTAACAGTTTCCCTCCATAAGTCGTCACTACATTGCGAAACACCAACCACATATTGCGACTTCTTATCTAATCGGCATGCAGTTTGGATAATCGAAAGCAAAATACAAATAACTAATAAGGTCTCAGACCTTTTTATTACTTTGGTAAAAAAATAGCCTGAGGTAGTTATAGTTTTAAGATGTAACAATAAATATTTAATACTACTTACTATATTTTTCATGGTCGGAGTATCTCTGGTAGAAGAACAAAAGTAAGAAAAAGCACTATAACCCAACAGCGGTTATAGTGCTTTTAAATATATAGGAAGGTTATTTTCGGAATAACTCCAAATAAGAATCGGCTAGTTTAGGCATGGCACCATGTTGCAAACAAACATAAGCTGAAACTTCAACTGCCAATTGATGAGCATCTTCAATACGCTCACCATGCAGATAAGCGGCAACAAATGCAGCTGTAAAAGAATCGCCTGCGCCTACGGTATCAGCCACATGCACTTTTGGTGTAGGCTGATAAGATGTTTGACGGGGAGTAAATACAAAACTACCATCAGTACCTTTTGTCAATACAAGTATATCTAATTTGTAATCTTCCAGAAGTCTGCCGCAGATTTCTTGCTCATCTCCTTTCCAGCCATACAGATTGGCTACCTTGAGAACTTCCTCATCATTTATTTTCATCATATTCGACATCTCTAAAGATTCGTGTATAATCTCTTTTGAATAGAAATTGAGACGCAGATTAATATCGAATATCTTCAAACTGTCTTCGGGCATAGCAGTAATAAACTTACGGATAGTCTCTCGAGATACACTGTTTCGCTGAGCCAAAGAACCAAAACATACTGTTTGAGTATTCTTTGCCAGATTTTCGGTTCGTGCAGTGAAAGGGATATTATCCCAAGCTACATTCTCACAGATTTCATATTGAGGAACGCCTGCTTTATTTAAAGTTACTTGAACAGTTCCTGTCGGATAGTCAGTTTTTTCCAACAAATAATTCAAGCCTTTCTCTTCGAGGCTCGTAAGAATTTCCTTACCTAACAAGTCGTCACCAATTGCGCTTACAGCATAACCATTGAACCCAAATTGAGAAGCATGGTAAGCAAAGTTGGCAGGTGCACCACCCAGAACTTTTCTTTCGGGAAATACATCCCAAAGGATTTCTCCCAATCCTACTACTATATTTTTCATGTCTAATTTATTATATATCGTAAAGTATTATTTATAACGCTTTTTCTTTCAGCTTGAATGACATCAAAACCAAATAAAGTATACCAATAGCCAATATTAATAAGGCTCCTGTTTGAGAAGATAGTAAATCTGTCATTAAACCCATCAATAGAGGGAAAACTGTTCCTCCGAAAAGTCCCATAATCATAAGTCCCGAAACTTCATTCTTCTTATCAGGCATATACAAAAGTGCCTGAGAAAGAATTATAGGGAATATGTTCGAATTTCCCAAACCTATAAGTGCTATACAAATATAGATCATTGTAAGGTTATGAAACATAAATAATCCGATAATCGCAAGAACCATTAAAGCAACGCTCATCATAAAGAATTTCTTCGCAGAAAAACGAGCCAATACAATAGCTCCTGTAAAGCAACCAATAGTACGGAAAAGGAAATAAACACTAGTCGCATAACCAGCTGCATCGAGAGTCATTCCCAAACGCGCCATTAATATTTTAGGAGCCGTAACGTTAGTACCTACATCTATTCCTACATGGCACATAATCCCAATAAAAGATAAGAGTATAACCTTGTTACCTAACAAAGCAAAACATTGAGCAAAAGTAGAACTTTCGCCCTCTTCATCGGTTTCCGATATGGATGTCATACTCAACAGTAAAGTCGCTAAGATGGCTACTACCATAAAGATAGGAAATAAAAACTTCCAATCGCCTAACGATGCTGCTGCCCATGCTGCAATAATAGGAGCAAGAAAAGATGCTATCGCCTTTACAAACTGACCAAAGGTAAGTGTACTTGCCAGTTTATCGCCAGTGACTATATTGGACAATAATGGATTTAGCGAAACCTGCATCAATGTATTACCAATTCCCAACAATGAGAACGAAACAAGCATAGTGGCATAAGAGTAGCTCACAAAAGGTAATAATAGAGCCAACGATGTTACTGCTAAACTGATAATAACCGTTTTGCGTCTCCCTATCTTATTCATAAGCATGCCAGTTGGAACTGAGAATATCAGAAACCAAAAGAAGACCATAGACGGAAATATATTTGCTTCTGTTTCGGATAGCGAAAAGTCTGCCTTAACATAGTTGGTAGCAATTCCGACTAAATCAACAAATCCCATGGCAAAGAATGCCAGCATAAGAGGGAGTAACTTAATATATATGTTTTTTTCTTTCATTACTTTATTATTAGTGTGTGCGACCTACTTTAATTCATAGATATTAATATTCTCCACTGCTGTATTTCCTTCTGATTCAAAAACCAAAGAATTATAAGGTTCAGATGGGAACATCGTATTTGTTTGTACAAGTTCACCGTCATTTATAAATAATTCAGATGAGGCCTTATCGATAAGTAGCCTTATTCTATAAGTATCTTTTTTTACCAAAGGAGCTTTAATTTCGGCAGATGCAAAATTGTTGCTGAAATCAGATATTCCACTATTCGATCGGTCTACAACTAAGCTTTCTTTTGCTAAATCAAAAATAAACTTGAGATTCTCTCCCTTCTTATTTACCAATTTGAAATTGAAATTAGCAGTTGATTTAATTGTCATTTCGATCTCATAAGCACCTTGATTGTCTTTCAATAAACGATCAATTGTATATGTTTTATCAACTGTAAAATCAGAAACTTTCTCAGTCGTTCTTCTCAATTCGGTAATCTCCTTTACCGGAGCATTAGCTACGACTAGATGCTTTCCGTTATTTACAAGTGTTATCTCACGTGGAATTGTCATCGCATTGCGGAAATTAACGGTAGGTACGTGATTTGTATAATCCCAGTTACTCATCCATCCGATAAATACACGTCTATTGTCAGGAGCATCAGCCCATGTAACACCAGCATAATTATCACGTCCATAATCCAACCAAATAGGATAAGGGAGATCATCTGCTTTAAATGTCTTACCATCAAAACTTCCTATAAAGTATTGTGTGGCACTACCTCCATTAGGTCCTCCGGGATTGATACTTACAAATAATACCCATTTGGTTTGCCCATTATAGGTAAGCGGAAATAAATCAGGGCATTCCCACACCCCGCCATGATCGCCTATACCTTCGCCAAACTCACTGAGTTTACTCCATTCTTTCAGGTTTTTCGACCCGTAAAAAGTAATAGTCTGCGTAGTTGCCAATGACATTATCCATTGATTTGTTGCTTGATGCCAAAAAACTTTAGGATCGCGAAAATCTACAAAGTTAAGATCCGACAATACAGGATTTTTATCGTATTTAGTGAATGTACGTCCATTATCCAAACTGTAAGCAATACTTTGAGTTTGAATACGCCCTGCTGACGTATAAATAGCTACCATTGCATTTTTGCCAAATCCTGCTGTATTATTTTTATCAATTACAGCACTTCCCGAAAATATCGTACCCAATGAATCGGGAGCTATAGCCACAGGCAAATATTCCCATTTCTTCAGATCTTTACTTACCGTATGTCCCCAGTTCATATTTCCCCACATTGATCCGTATGGATTGTGTTGAAAAAACAGATGATATTCACCATTGTGATAAACCATACCATTAGGATCGTTAGTCCATCCATATTGAGGTGAAAAATGATAAAGTGGACGGTATTTTTCATTGTAATCGAAATCGAAAGTATCCGATTGCTTTATTTGAGAGTATCCTATATCCCCGCTCTTTACATGAGCAAATAATAAAGTCAAATCTTGTCCTTTATATTGTTCTACATCTATAGGTACCCAATAATCGATCTTTGTTTGTGCAACACGTATGCTCAAAAGAGGGCTCACCGTTTTGCCATTGGTTTCTAAATAGATTTGAGATTCAGGTCCTTTATCTTCGATTGGTACAAGCAGATATTTTTTGTCTATCTTGAACGATAAGCGATGATCTACCATAATATTGCTTTTTTGAGTGTCACTCATTTCTATTTGATCTACGAGAATATGTCCCCAACCGCCTCTTTGGTTGTCTACAATCTTTATAACGGCTTTCTTTCCCTTATAGTTCTTCACATCCCATGTCATCCAAAGTAAAGACTCAGTCTCTACAATAGATCGCGATACATATACACTTTTTCCTTCAACCAATAACTCAATATAAGTATCGGCATGCATACCACCACCTATCAGGTAATTTATATAATCGCGTTCGACAGTAAATTCAGGAGAGATAAGAGTTCCTCTTGAATCATCGCCTCCATAATAGCTATTAGCTAAACGTTTTCCTTCGAATCCTTTTACCTCTTGCTGACCGGGAAGGCTTCCTTCTGACGGACTTGTACCAAAGGCTTCTCCTTCAACTGTCCAGTTCTTGTAAGAATCAGCCTCGAAATCCTCAACTACAATATCTGATTTTGTTGAACAGCCTATTAAAGTAAGAAGCCCCAAACAAAAAATTGATTTAAAATATATTTTCATAATTTCTATGTATATGTTCTACTTTTTTATTTTGATAAATTCAGATTCGAAAATGTAACTTCTCCATTATCTGAGAATATACCCCAAGGATTCCAACTCATTTTATAGATCCTATTTGTAAATGCAGTTTGATGATTCACATATACCACACAAATAGAATTTTCGACCATTATAGTTACATCAAATTCTTTATTCTCTGGTATATTTAGTTTTACATTATCAATACGTAAAGGATCTTCACCAAATACTCTTCTTTCTAATCTTAATTGTTGTTGTTCTAAGTCGAATACAACCGCATATACTTCTCGGCGATTACCACACGATCCGAATTCGAAACCAAAGCTATTTGATGCTGTAGCCTTCACCTTTGAAGATATTTTGTAAGTACCTTCTTGTCTATCAAAAACTGAGATAGCCTGATCAGCGGAAGCTTTCAATGTAAATGAATTAGATTCAATCTGAGTATTCACAGAACTTGTCATGTTCAAATTTTGAATGCTGGTCAATCTATCATTCAAACCATGAGGGAAAGTCATTGAAATTGTTCCATCTGCATATTGAATAAGTTTGTGAGTAATCAATGAACCTGCCCAATCGAAACCAGTATAATCGCTGTGATTTTCTCTTGTCGGACACCATGCTGTTATATAGCGGTCTGCTCCATCCGATGCAGTTTTTCCCGCATAAAAAGCAATCCCATCTAGCGCACTATTTGTCGGGATAGTCCATGCACCTGTTGTTCCTTTTCTGAACTGATAATGTACTTTACGATCATCAATATTCGAGTAAATCAGATATTGGTAATCTCCCATTGTAAATACATCTGGACATTCAAGCATAAAGGTACTAGGATCGTCATAAAAGGGTTCTATCAGTTTCCAATTTCTTAAATCCGTAGAACTGTACTGAGCAATAACTGCTCTCCATGAACCTTTATAATCGGCACGTGTACTGATCAACATTCTAAAAGTTCCCGAAGGCTCATCTTTAATGATCAGCGGATCCCGAAATTCATTACGATCATAGCCATCCGATGCAGCTAAGAGAAAAGAAGGGTCTTTTGTCCATGTATTTAAATCGGTAGATGTGGCTAACATTATTTTTTCACGAGGGTCAAGATCTCCGTTATGTCCAGTATAGAAACCATAATACACTCCATTATGTTTAAATACACTACCCGTACCCAATGCACGATCTTGTTGTTCAATTGTTCCCGTAGGAACCATTTCCCCATCATCAGTAAATGTTGAAAAGTTCTCCGTAGTTGCCTTATACCAAGGATGAAAAGTAGGAGAGCCATCTCTTGCATCATGAAGATAGAATATATGAAATTTTCCATTTTCATAAAATGGCATAGGATCCCCTACCCATCCTGCAGCAGGTTTAAAAAAGGTTGAATAGGTTCTATGCAAATCATTCACGTTATAGCAAGTAGGCGACCCAGCCTCTGCTGATCTGGGGTCGTTACTTACATAATCCATATTATTATTGCATCCCGTCAAGCCAATCAGGCATAAGGACATACTTAAAAATTTATTCTTGAGTTTCATGGTTTTATAAAATTTGAAAGGTTAAGGTCACAGACCTATTTGGTTTAGTTTTTATAATACTCACTTCAATAGATAGTTGAAAATATTAGATGTCAGTGTTTCGATATTTCCCTTATAAAGATTTACGATAGAGCCATCTTCATTATACCAATCATAGGATTCAACTCCAATACAGATTATTATTCCCGAAGTACCTACTTTAGGATATTCAAACATTACAGAACGTCCTTTCAGTTGATCATCCCAATGATAACTAGCTAAATTAATTGCACCATTCTTAGTAGTCCATAGAGGAATATTATTTGCATAATCGCCCCATTCGAAATTCCAGATTGCATTATGACCTCTCGCTTTTACTCCTTTACCCAATAGGTATACTTTATTATTTATACCAATAGGTTTTTGTAATCCTGCGAATATCGGATGAGATTCATTTCCTGTGAAGCATAATCCCCAATCATCACCTATTGGTGTCGCATCGTTAGTTTCGCCCCACATATTATTTACAGCTTTTCCGTCTTTAGCTATACCCAGTGCCGATACGTACTGAACAGCCCATGAAGAAAAGAAGAATGAACCTCCGTTTTGATAATATGTTTTAAGGCTTGTAACGATTGTTGGCTCTAGAGCCACCGTTGGTAAGGCTTGTGTATTACCGTCGGAATGCCACCAGATAGCTGCAAAACCGTCTAAATCTTTACCGTTTTTAATATCATTAAAAGAGACATATTCAAAGTCAGCCACATTAGCAGCAAACCAGTCATAAGCAGTTTTTTCATCCATATTTTCTATTGCAGAAGCACTGTTTGCAACTCCTAAAAATGCAATAGGTTTTATGTCTACTTTTTCTACAGTAACCACATAAGGGAATGTCTCATTCATGTAAGATATTGTATAAGTTACAGGCTTTGTGAAATCAACCGTTGCTCCTTGTGCAGGAGTTACTGTGGCACCATTTGTAATCGTAAACTCTGGAACTAATTTAGTAACATCCTCTGTTTTAGGATATCTTACATGAACTGTTCTCTTATCATTATCAATTGTACCTTTGTATTTACCGATACTGAAACTCAACATCTCTCCTTTGATATGTGAAGCTACCACCATATAATCTTTATACAGATTACCGTTTGTAACTCTGAATTTTGTAGCCTTCGATAAATCCATAGCTTCATTGCCCGCAGGATTTATAACTGCCCGATCAGATAATGTAATTTTAGGTGTTAACTTTGTCAAATCCGTACCCATGGGTAGTAAAATTTGCACCGTTCCACTCTCATCATTTATAGTTCCATCTACCCCATTTACTGAGAAAGATAATATTCTGACACCTCCCGACAAATCCAAATTCTCCCGATCATCATCGCTGCATGTAATGAACCCCACACAAAGAATCAGGGAAAAGATAAAAGGCAATATTTTATTTATTCTTTTTTTCATTGTATCCTTATTTTAATTTTCATAGTTATAACTAGCTTGGGTTATTTTACAAGCCAAAGCTATAAGAAGGTCTGCAACCTTTACCTTTACCAGCCATAGTTTTGTTTGTATATTCCGTTTACAAAGTTTATTTGCTGTTGAGGAATAGGAATATATTCGTTCTTGTTTTTAGTAAAGTTTCCACTTTTCAAGAAGGGTCGTCTTGACGATTCTGTTTTAAAGAATGAGTTGACTACCTGATCGGTAATACCCCAACGCACCAAATCGAAGAAACGGCTGCCTTCCATAGCAAATTCTAAACGACGTTCCCAACGCAAAGCTTGACGAGCAAAATCAGTTGACCAAGCACAATTCACTCCGGGTTGATAAAGTGACATACTCAATTTGGGAGCATAATCAATCATATCAGTACTACGTTGTGCTCTTTCTCTTATTTGATTGATAAGAGGTAAGGCTTCGTTCGGACGTCCCAATTCTATTAAAGCCTCAGCTCTCATTAAAATAGCATCTGCATAACGAATAATGATTCTGTTTTTAGAGTTTCCATAAAATGGAGCAACATTTACAAAGCAATCGCATGAAGGATCAACATTTTCTTTTAATGAAGCATAATAACCATATACGGTAGGATTACGGTTCCAGCCCTCTTCATAAATCAAATCTTTATTGTATTTGTAAGGAAATCCGGGCATAGCCACAGTGTGAAACAAACGAGGGTCTGCATTATTTGAATTCGAATCATAATTGGTATTATCGAACGAATCGAACATAGGTAATCCCGTTTTATCCGTTTTATAAGCATTCACTAAGTTTTGGCTTGGTTTATGAAAATCGCAACAACCTACACCCATTGGAACAGATAGCACATCACCCCAATTTAATCTACCAAACATAGTTCCATCATCAATTGAATACTGCACCGCGAACAATGATTCTTTACCATTTTGATATGCTCCGGGTAAGAAATTATAGGCAAAGTCATACTCTAATCCATATCCCGAATTAAGAACCTTATCAGTATATTTAAGCACTTCCTCAAGATCGGTACGATTTATTTCAGTTACGTTATTTCGATCATCTTGTCTGTAAGCTTTGTATAGATTTGCTTTCGCCAAATAAGCAGCCGCAGCTATTTTATTAGCACGTCCGACCTGATCTTGTTTGTCTGGAAGCAGATTATATGCTTTCTGAAAATCACTAACAATCCAAGCCCATTGCTCATCATTAGGCAGTTTATTGTCTACTTTATCATATTCGTCAATCGGCAGATCTTCATCCACAAAAGGAATACGCCCGAATACGGTTTTAAGGATAAAATAAAAATGACCTCTAAGGAAATACATTTCACCCATACGTGTATCTCTCAATGGAACATCGTTTGTTGAAACCGTTTTGAGTACACTCAATGCTGTATTGGTTCTCGAAATTGCTTTGTAGCAATAAAACCAAAGTCCATCGGCTTCTCCAAAGTCTGTTTTTATGTTTTGTGCTATTTCATAGAAATGAAATGCACTGATATCATTTTCGTCATTTCCTCCTTTATAGGCATCGTCTGAACGAACATTTCCATAAGGCCACAAACTGAATGGCTTATCATAATGATCGTTCCCTAATGAAGAGTAGGCTGCCGTAACCAAGCCTTCAACCTGATCGGGACCTTTTACCTGCTCATCACTCAATATTCCTTGAGGATCATCATTCAAGAAATCACAGCTCGAAAATATGATTGTTGCTGCAAAAAGTACAGCTATATATTTTATCTTTTTCATTGTTGTATACTGCTAATTTAAAATGAAACATTAAGCCCAAAAGTAAATGTCATCGGAATAGGATATCCCCATGCAGGATTTTCAGGATCTACCCCCGTAAAGCTTTTACTTTTAATGGTCAATAGATTTTGGGCACTTACATAAGTACGCAAATGACTTAATCTTATTTTCTGAACAATATGTTTAGGCAATGTATATCCTAATTGTACATTTCTAAGTTTCAGATAAGAACCATTTTCAACAAAATAAGTAGACATACGTGCCTCGTTATTTGTATCTGTATAAGATAAGCGGGGAATATTAGAGTTAGGATTGGTTATAGGATCCCATGCATCAAGCAATCGCGTACCTTTATTAGATCGTGTGTCTGAAACGCTCCAAAAATCGGTTGCATATTTCACTGTATTTATAACATCCACATTGTGTATCCCTTGAAGAAATATAATAAAGTCGAAATTCTTATACGCAAAATTCAAGTTCAATCCATATGCAAAATCGGGGAATGGATCACCTATCCACGTACGGTCGTCATCATTTATAACACCATCGTTATTTAAATCACGATAACGAATACGCCCTAGATCTTTTCCGTCTTGCTGTGGGTGTCTATCTAGCTCGTCCTGAGTTTTGAAGATTCCATCAGCTACATATCCATAGAAAGAACCTAAGGGACGTCCTAGAATATTATCCCATTTACCATTTCCTCCGTATGAGTTTTTAACTGATTCGGGAAGAAAAGTCACTTGATTTTTATTGGTTGAGATATTTCCTGAAACATCGTAGGTAACCCCACTTGAACCAATTTTGCCTCTATATCCAACTGTGAATTCAAAACCTTTGTTTTCCATACTGGCACCATTGTACCATTTGTTGGCTCCTTCACCTTTTATTGCCGCATAGCCCGGAGAATACAAAATATCTTTGGTGCTTTTCCAATAGTATTCAGCCGAACCATAAAGAGCCTGACCGAAGAATCCAAAATCAAGACCAATATTGGTTTGAGTTGTGGTTTCCCATTTCAAATCAGGGTTTGATAACTGAGAGCGTTTAAATCCTGATGGTAGCAACCCTGCCCCTTTACCATTCAAATCATAGGCTGTTCCCCAAACCGAATCCCAAGTAGGATTTCCTTTGCCATAGTCGGTCACATAAATATCGTATATCGCGGTATTATTAATTTCCTGATTACCATTTTGTCCCCAACCGAAACGCAATTTCAAGTCAGACAAATAATCGCTGGTCGAAGCCATAAAAGCTTCTTGACTTATTCTCCATCCCAGATTGAAAGCTGGGAATGTTCCCCATCTGTTATTCTTTCCAAAACGAGACGAGCCATCTCTACGAACTGTTACCGATGCCAAATATTTATCATCGTAAGCATAGTTTACCTTACCAAAGAAAGACATTAGCGAATATCCGGTAGATATACCTGTACCCTCACTTAATCCTGTACCCAAATCAGGCCACATATAATCAGGAGTTTCTACAGCAAAACCTTCTCTTTTGGCTGAGAAATTGATATCCTCCTGATTGAACATTTCCATACCAACCAATGTTTCGAAACGATTCTTTCCAATTTCGAAGTCATAGGTTGCCGTATTAGACCAAGTCCATTTAGTCCAATGAGCTTGCTCCATCAATGAAGCAGTTCTGTCACTTTCGAGGTATCCCGACTGATAACTATAGGTTAGGCTTCTCTTGTAGAAGTTCCCATAATCTAAACCGAAACTCGAACGGATATTTAGTTTCTTTATGGGTTGCAGATTCACATAAGCATTACCAAACATACGCCAATAACGGTATCTGTTATCTTGATTATCATGAATCAAACGAGCAGGGTTCTGACGGTCAGGTAATCCTGTTATAGGTCCTCCCCATCCTGACCCATCTGCTGTGCGAACCGGAATAAAAGGAACCGCTATCAAGGCCGATTCTATTATTTTATCAGGTTGAGCAACTTCCGAAGTTCTGTTCAAAGTAAAATTTTCTCCAATGGTAAGAATATCACCATACAGTTTGTAATCACTATTCATACGTACTGAAAATCGAGAAAAGTCTGTATATTTTATCAATGCATCATTGCCAAAATGTCCTAAAGAGAAATAATAACTTCCTTTTTCGGTACCATTACTTACTGCTAAGTTATACGATTGTGCTACACCCGTTTTTGTAATCTGATCGAACCAATCGGTATTAGAAGTTCTTAAAGTTCTGTTTTTATCTAAATATTCAGGAAAATAAACGTTTTCCAAGACCCTATTGCCTTGAGCACCTATTCCGTCTTTATAAACAATTCCTAAGTTATTGCTATTAGGATCAACTCCCGAATTTACAGAAGCCTGCCACATTGCCTGTGCATATTCACGAGAATTCAAAACATCAATTTTCGTATTATAATTAGCTACAGATACAAAAGCATCGAAGTCAATTTTGAGAACTCCGGCTTTTCCTCTCTTTGTAGTTATAATGATTACTCCATTTGCAGCTCTCGATCCATAAATACTAGCTGCAGAAGCATCACGAAGCACCTGAATACTTTCTATATCATTAGAATTCAACTCGTGCATACCTGCCTGAGATGGAATTCCATCAATGATATACAATGGATCATTATTATTCAAGGTTCCTATACCACGAATACGTACAGTAGCCGATCCACTTGGATTTCCATCTGCCGTAACTTCCATACCGGCAACCCTACCCTGCAATGCTCTTATAGGATTGTTTTCGGGCTCAGACATCATATCATTTACTTTTACAACTGATACAGCTCCCGTTAGGTCGGCTTTACGTTCAGTACGATATCCAACTGCTACTACTTCATCAAGAATCTTCGAGTCATCAGCCATTAAGACATTGATATCGCGTTTACCGTTTACAGAAACGTTCTGTGTTTTAAATCCGATATAAGTAAATTCTAGAATAGTATCAGGACTGGCTTTCAATGTAAATTGACCATCCAAATCTGTGGTAGTACCAATACTTGCATTCTTCACTTTCACACTGACCCCGATTAAAGGCTCATTGTCTGTTGCAGATTTTACAACTCCTTTTATATCTATATCCTGAGCTTTGATAAAACTACAGAAAGAAAATAGGAGTAGTATTAAGAAAAGGTTTCTCATACTCATTTTTCATTTTTGGTATTAAATTAATAAACGTACTTGTTAACAAAGGTCTCGGACCTATTTATTGCTTAGGTAAGTATAAGATTAGAACTGACAGCTATAATTAGATAATATAGCATTCAATACTTACCATTACTTACAAGCACAAAGAACTAGCTTTGAAATCTTCCTACCTATAAAAATTAGGTCAAAAACATGTATAAATAAAGCATGTACAATTAAGGAACAAGCATAAACAAATGATAAACAGATACATAAACTTATTATTTAAAAATAGCAACTAACAATCGTTGCTATACATGGTTGGACAAACAACATGGCGAGATCATGAAAAAATCAGATACCTAACTACGTGACGTGAATACTTTCTTTATTACAGATACTTCTAATTATTCCTTTTAGGAGTAGTAATACTCACACAGAAAAAAGAGAAAGTGATTGGGGTAGAAGTTCTAAATAAACTAAGATGAATTAAATTAGAAGTATCACTACTTTTAAACATGAAAAAAGCAGAATGAGTATCTTAAATATTTACATATATTTACAATGAATTTATTTCATAATTTATCGAGTAAAAAAATAGAAGTCGAAAATGATAAATAGTTTTAGAGGTATTAATATATCATCAAAAGATCCCAAAAGGCTCGTTTCGTTTTATAAAAAAGTTCTGGAAATCCCTATTTTGGAAGATGATGAAAACTACGATGGCGTAGTATTCGGATTTATCAAAGATGCTCCCGTTTTTTGGATTTGGGATGAGAATAAATGGGGGAAAAGTAATGAGGGACCCGTTTGTTTGGTCTTTAATTGTGATGACCATATAAAAACATATGAAGATTTGACTCGAAAAGGTGTTGAACTTAATCCTCCCACCACTGCTCCATGGGGTGGAAAAGAACTACTATTAACTGATCCTGATGGAAATAAGATATTAATTTTATAAAGATAGTGTCCAATATTTCTTAATTATGATTGCAATAAATAATATACGAATTTAGTATCAGGTTATTCTACTATAAA
Source organism: Dysgonomonas sp. GY617 (assembly GCF_015233815.1). Classification (NCBI taxonomy): domain Bacteria; kingdom Pseudomonadati; phylum Bacteroidota; class Bacteroidia; order Bacteroidales; family Dysgonomonadaceae; genus Dysgonomonas; species Dysgonomonas sp. GY617. The sequence goes on along the minus strand of NZ_JADCLR010000001.1, from coordinate 796,040 downwards.
ACCTACCATCTGCTGACTGCATCTTTAGTTATACAATATCTTCGTATAACTGGCTTCTTTCTGCAACTTATTCTTCGTTCCACTATTATTAGTTAGGAAAAGCCTATTGTAATTCAAGAATTGGATGCATAGTCGAGCGGAGTTTTTCCTGTATAAGATTTAAATTCTTTTAGAAAATGATTGTAGTCATAGAAACCACTCTTAAGGGCAATCTCTGTTAGATCTTTATTTTTACTTTCAATGAGATTGCCATATGCAAAGATAAACCGTTGAAGCAATATGTATTCCTTTGGAGAGATGCCCAGACAATTTAGAAAACTACGTTCCAACCATTTATAGTTTACCCCTATTTGACAAACTACATCTAACACGCTGGTTTGTCCCTTCATTTCATTTATATATCCTATGGCTGCATCAAATAAGGCATTGCTTTTAGAGCTAAGGACTTTTTGCTCAATGTAAGATTCTATTTGCCTTATTCTCTGAATATTTTGTTGTTCTCCATAAATTTTATTTAATACAAACGTATCAAAACCAATATCAGCAAGCGAAGCAACACATTTATTTCTAAAGAAGTGAAGCGGCAGATTAAAAATATCATAGAATGCGTAGGATTTGAACCGCATGACTAAAATAGATTTAACCTTATTAAGATTATTCACATAGATACTTTTCATAATCCCACCATTAATCCATGCTGTTTTAAATGTAATCAAAGAACCATTATTCTGAATATCAATTTGATCAGTTATGGAAGGAAAGAAGATAATAGTTGGTAATCCATCATTAAACACTAACTGGTTTTGTGCCATATCATCACACGAGAAAATATAAAAACCTTCAATGTAGTTTTTTACACTTTCAGACGGAGCTATCCTTTCACAATTAGGATTCCCGTTGATAGATTTAATTATTTGTCTCAGATGATCAATAGGCATAATAGTACAAAAGTACGTAAACTTATATATTCTGGATTATTTCTTTATGTCTAATTTATACTATAGATAAAGTATTTAAAGACATAGTTTTGTGCTATTAATATTATAGAATATGTAGATATGATTATAAATGACGATATAGAGCGAGAGGGATTATATAAAGCAAGCCAAATTGTAGCCGTAACCCTGAAGAAGATGATAGAGTTTGCAAAAATAGGAATGACAACCAAAGAATTGGATGATTATGGAAAATTGATCCTTGAAAGTTACGGGGCACAATCCGCACCTTTTTCGACGTATGAGTTTCCTGGCTGGACTTGTATCAGTATCAATCACGAAATGGCACATGGAATACCATCACACAACAAAGTTCTCAAAGAAGGAGATTTGATCAATATTGATGTTTCGGCTAGTCTAAATGGATTCTATTCTGACAATGGAGCTTCTTTTGTTTTAGGTCGGGATATAAACAATCAACAAAAATTAGTGGACACTTCTATCTATGCATTACACGAAGCAATCTCTCACATAAAAGAAGGAGTAAAAATTTCGGAAGTCGGACGAATTATCGAGAAAATAGCCAAGAGCAGTGGATATAAAGTAATCGAGAATCTCGGAGGTCATGGTATTGGTCGAAAATTACATGAAGAACCTGACTGCATTCTTAACTATTACGACAAATACGAGCAAAGGCGGTTTAAAAAAAATATGGTTGTTGCTATCGAAACATTTTTAGCAACCAACTCTACTTTAGTTAATACCGAACCTGATGGATGGACATTGATTGGTAACAAAGGTGGATTTTGTGTGCAACACGAGCATACTATTATTGTTACCTCCGACAAGCCAATTATTTTAACAGAAAGAAGCAATATTGAATAAAGGTGTGGATGACAGTCTGTATACAATACTATGTAAGCAAATAATCAATCACAATCTAGAAATGGATAAGATTATATGTCATTCTTTGAATACTTCCCCTTAACATACTGATTTTAATGTAACCCTAAATAGGGTGTATAAGTTGTTTAATGTTGTCCAAAAAACATCATCCAGCTTTTAAATTGGCAATATACGAATTCACTTAACCTTCCATCTTGTGCAAGCATAAATAGAAAAAGCGTATAACTTGTTAAGTTATACGCTTTTATTGCTTTTCTTAAGTGATCCGACCAGGATTCGAACCTGGGACCCTCAGCTTAGAAGGCTGATGCTCTATCCAGCTGAGCTACCGGACCTCACCTTTTCGGTTTAGCGAGTGCAAAGATAGCCATTTTTATTAAAAAAGAAAATATTAAATAAAAAAAATACTGATTTCACGTAATAAATAATTAAATCGCCTCTACGTTATATTACAAGCCATCTTATTGAATAAAACATAAGAACTATTCAAACAACAAAACGCCATATCTATGAAATTTAGATGAACTTTATTTAGAGTATCATAAAAGTATTAGGGTTCTTAGACAAAAGTCTAAATACAAGTAGATATTCTATTACTCTATCCAATCTTTTACACCAGTCACAAAACCTTGTATATCATTTATTAATTTACTGGTATGATATCCATCCGCAATCGCATGATTTACAAAAACAGCTAGAGGAATCAATATCTTGTCCTGCTCTTTATAATATTTACCGAAACGAATAAGCGGAAAAAGAAAATTTGAAGCCTCATAAGTATCTTGTGCAAAACTGCTAAAGCTTAGCCAAGGCAATGCAGAAATAGAACAAAAGTTAGGAGGACAATTCGATCGTGCTTTAATACCTTTCACATCTTTATATTTCGTCATGTCATCAACTATCGTTGTATAGAAACTAGGGAAATCTTCATGATATTCACTCCACACATCCGAAAAGGTTTTATCATCGTCATGAAAAATCGTGTATGAAGGATAAAGAAAGTTCCAATAACCCAATTGTTTTTGTTGGTTATAGCTCATCCTAAATTCTTTATTTTGATTAATAGCACGCATAATAGAATATAGGAAAGTCGGAAAAAATTTAAGATGTCTTTCTTTTGACATCTTTAGTAAATCTGTAATATCAATATTAGCATTAAGTGTGTACTTACATTTTATGATATCGTTGTAATAATCAAAATAGGACTTTCTTTCCCATTTCTCAAGATCTATAGTTTCGAAGATTGCTTTCATAATAGAGAAGTCATTTTTATTTTCACTTAGAAATAAAAAGAAGTGCCTGCTTAGCTAGCACTAAACGATTAAGTAAGATCACCTCCTTTTGATAATGTATGAAGTAAAGATACAATTGAAATCTGAAATATTGGATTAAATATTAATACAAAACAAAGAGGCTATTCTTTTAAGAATAACCTCTCTCCTATTTATTATTACTATTCTATTACTTTACTAAAGACGAAAACCCATATACATTACCACCAAAATCGGTTACAAACAAAGAGTTTCCTGATATAGCTACAGTGCTAAATATAGGAGCTCCCGTAGCCTGTTTCCATTCTACTTTTCCGCTATTTGCATTTACTCCATACAGAACACCATCCGAAGCTCCGAAGAAAATAGTACTGCCTGCCAACACAGGACTAGTCTCTATAGTGGTTACCGGAAACCGTGTATAAGGAGCAGTATAGATAAGTGCAGGAAGTGTAGGTACATTCCATTTCTGCTCCAACGTTTCCCTATCTAAAGCAATCAGACCATTATCAACAGAGCCAAATACAATTAGCTTATCAGTTACTAAAGGTGTAGATGTTACGTCTACACTTACTTTCAATTCTTTGCGACTCACAACAGTGCCCGTTTTCACATCGAGAATAAACAAAGATTCACCAGATATGATATACAATAGACTACCATGAATTGCCGGTGAAGCTCCCCTACTCGACAAACCGTAGTTTGCATGCTGCCAAAGCAGTTTTCCAGTCTTAGCATCATTACCATACAAACCTCTCCACTGTGAACCCGATACCACAACATCACTTCCTACAGTTGGGGTTGATGTAGTGCCTTCTCCTTGCCCCCATCCCTCGTTTCTCCAAACTTCATTCCCGGTCTTGGCATTATACGCAGCAAAACCTTTACCCGTACCTGCATATACTGTACCATTGTCGGCAGTAAGACCATCAACGAGCGCGGGCAATCCATTTATTCCGAGTTTTTTCTCCCAACTTAATTTTCCACTGTTAGCGTCAATTGCATATAAGTAGCCTTCTGCATCTTGGGCGAAAATATTTCCATTATCACAAGCAATTGAATTTTTCACTGAGTTACGTGTATTGTATTTCCACAACAATTTCCCTGTTGTAGCTTCAAGAGCATATACCCCGCCCTCGCCTCTCAAATCCTCATCTACTGCACCTACATATACTGTGTTATTATAGATTATAGGAGACGAGAAAAATAAGTTAGCTTTAATATTAGTTATCCAACTCAAATTAAGAGGCAAACTCAACGTATCTTTTGAAATACCAATATGTGCCGAATTATTCAATAGTGTCAACCAATCTTGATTTGTTTTAACAGACAACTTCTCATTCGGCTGATAGATAAACGATTCTTTAGTTTTAGCAACTTCTCCGTTATTAAAAACAACTTTTGCTTCAACAAATATTCGTCTATTTTGAGCCGATAACGGCAATTGTAATTCGCCCGACCAATTCCAATCGGTATTCTGGGTAAGAGCTACATCGCTCACCACTTTCTTATCATCAATTGTACAAGTATAAGATACACTTCGAGCAGGCGATACGGCACTATATGCATTAACCGAAATAGGGATTTTACCATTTGCATTAATAGAAGCTCTTTCATTTCCGATCGACGCTATCTGAATAGAATTATTTATATAAGTATAACGTAACTGAGTTTTGACATCACCCTTTTTATCGACTGATACTACACGATAAGCCGATGTAGAATGATCTATACCTCCTTTATCCAGATTAGCGGTAGAGATAGCCAATACATCGCCTTGTTTACGGACAAAATTGATATGCCAGTGACCATATAACCAAGCTTTAAGATTATGTGCATTCAGATCAACAAACTCAGCATCATTTATTCCAAAAATGAATTTATCAGCATACGATAACAAATCGTGATTAAACACAATTACGGGAGTATTCTTATCAACATGCGCCAAATCGTTTTTCAACCACCGATATACATCCTCTTTGGTATATCCCGGTTTATAATCTCCTCCTGCCATAGGCGTTACTACATAGTGTACATTACCAACATTAAAAGAGAAGTAAACCGGTCCGTAAATACTTTCGAATAACTCCTCACCATACTTTCCTTTTACCAGATCGTGATTGCCAATACTATAAAATATAGGACAATTCATATTACTGGTATTCATCAAACCAATATGTGCTTTCAGACCATTTTCGTAACAAATATCGCCGGTGTGCATTATAAATGCAGTTTTTTCGTCTGCCACATAATCACGAACATTGTTTGCCCAACGTTCCATATCTACCGAATTATGTATTTCGGTATCTGCTATGTGAACAAAATTATGGCTACCATCTGCATTGATTTTTCCATTCAATACATCTAATCCGAAATCGTAGCTTTTATTTTTATCTGAGATAGCTCTATAATGAGCATTATCAGTTTTATAACCCGAGGGTGTAGTTATAAAAATGAATCGTTCCTTTGCATGCCCCGGTAATTCGAATGTACCATCTGCAGCTGTTAAAACTACATTTAAGCCATCCGAAACCATTACATTTTTGAGCAGTTTTTCGCCTTTGTCATAAACACCATTTTTATTGGCATCAACATAAACTCTTCCCATATGAATGGCAAAGATGCTTGCTAATGGGAGAATTGTAGAGATTAAGATTAAAATTAGTTTTTTCATTTAAGTGTATATTTCTCTGATTAAAAGTAATGTATTTGAGTATATTTTTCAGTCCATAACCTATTCTGATTATCAAGGAAAGAACTAAGCCTTTATTTATTCTGATTTAAGTAAAAATAGGTAATAACGCTACCATGATCCGAAGGCCAGAAAGGCGGATGGTGATCTAAGCTTTTACTCCAATAAGGTTGCACATTTTGGCCCTTATAGTAAATATAATCTATTCGATCGCGGATACAAGTAGGTTTTACTGACGAATTACTAATAAGTGGAGACCACGTAAAGCCAGGATCGGTTAATGGATTTAGATTGATTTCCCTATAACTATCCTTATACTTTGCGCTCTCCATTTCTATAGAAGCAGGCCACTTTATAATTCTGCCATTGTGAATATCTTTGGTAGCATCATTCCAATCGAGGTGCGAACCACTATTGAAATCGCCTACCATAAATACAGGCACATTATCTGCATTTTGAGTATAGGGTTCTATCTCTTTTAATATGGCTTTTATCTCTTTGCCTCTTCTATTATTCTCTTCCTTCATAAAATCTGTAAGATTCACTTTATCACTAACCAAATCGCACATATTAGGTAAGTAGTCCAGCCAAATATCAAAGAATGCCATTTTATTACCATTTCCTAAATTAAGAACAGCACCTCCCGAATTGAAACTCTTGTAAACTTTTATTGTTTCGTCTATCGGATATCTACTCATGATACTAAGGTTAGAACTGATTAAGTAGAAATAATATTCTAGAGAATCGGCTATAACTTCTCCCGAACCGTATGTTTCGATAAGACCTATTACATCTGCATTCTCTTTTTTCAGTACATTAATCACACGCTCCAATCCCACATGTTCACCAAAACGATGCCCTCCATGCCATATATTCCATACTTGCACTTTTAATTCATTGGGAGAAATAACCTTTGGGTTCTCACTTCTATTGGGTACAAATTCACTATATAAAGATTTAACAGCAGACGATGTAAGAGTATTATTATATATTTTCACCTCATCTATCATACCATTGAAAGCTGTCCATTCCCGACGAGACGACCAATCATTATATTCATCCGATCCTCCAATTATAGTTGCCAATTCGCTACTTGCGGTCGCAAGCCCATCAACATTGTAAATTCCAACATTTTCACCATCATAGTAAAACCATATTTCTTTCTTATCCAGATCGACACTTACTGCAATCTGATGCCACTCACCATCATTTAGAGATTGACGGTCAGGCGTTGGAGCATAATTATAAGTAGATTTACCATCACTTATATTGAAAAACCAAGCACCACTGTCGTTTGTTCCCAGCATCCATCCTGCTTTGTTTTTATCCTCTACTTTCTTATTACTCATTATAGGTGTCCCTTGTCGGGCATTCTTCTTCGTTTTTACCCATAACTCAATGGCGAAACTCTTATCATATGGTAAGGTTTCACTAGCATCCAGTGCAATAGGTAAACGTATGGCTACATCACTCGTAAGGTCTAAACACAACCCTTTAAGACCCTTGCTATATGTGGGTACAAATGCTAGGCGAGAATCTTCGGCTTCGCTCAGATTCTCTCTAACTTTAGAGAAATCTACCGAGTTACTATCAAATGATTTATGAATAAATGGTTCCTGAGCATGTATCAGCCCTACGATAAATGAAACAATCAGCAGTGTTATGCATCGTTTTTTCATAATACTATATTTAAGGATTATCGTACTTATCAAATTAGACCAGAAGTCTCAGATGATTCTTCCAGCCTAAATTGTGTTTTTCAATTATCAAATATAAAAATTATATCCTTATTACTTCAATTATTTTCGATAACAAATACAACCCAATTGTTAATATAACATTTGAGCTTCAACTTTCGAAAAAGTAAGTCTTCTCCTTTTACAACATAAGTAAGTAAATCTTATGAAAAAATGCCTAAATAATTTATAGTATAAAAAACGGTCATTATACGAAGTATGCATTATCAATACAAATAATATACTATTTTTGCATCGAACTAAAAAAGATTCAAATGGATTTAGGTACTCTTGTAATTTTTGCGATTATAATTATTACAGCAATAACAAGCTATATAGGTTTTAATAACAGACAATTTTTCGATCGCTATAAGTTCAGCACTTATGCAATTCTCGAAATGAAGCAATATGACAGAATGCTGACTGCTGCTTTTCTACATGCTGATCTTATGCACTTACTATTCAACATGGTAACTCTGTATTTTTTCGCACCAGTATTAGTAGCTTATGTAGGACCCGTAAAATTTCTGATCTTGTATTTGGCTGCCATAATAGGAGGAAATACAATATCACTATGGATGTATAGAAGAGACTCTATATACACAGCCATAGGAGCATCGGGTGGAGTTTGTGGTGTATTATTTGCTTCTATTGCTATGGACCCTCAACGTATGATAGGATTCTTCTTTATTCCTATGCCAGGGTGGGTATTCGGGATATTGTATTTGGGATATTCGGTGTATGGGATGAAAAAATCAATAGGTAACATCGGGCACGCAGCACACTTGGGTGGCGCAGTTGTTGGATTACTGTTGGCTATATTATTCGTACCACAGTTACTTCTATTTCACGGTTATTTTATAGCCTTAATGTCACTACCTATTATCGCTCTAGCATATTTCGTATATAAGGAAAAATAAATAATACTTATACAAAAGCCCGATCATATTTAAATATGATCGGGCTTTTATTTTATAATTAAAAGTGCAAATTAATACACTTCAAAAAGCTAATGCTTGTAGAATATCTTTTTTCAAATCTTCTACATCTTCAATACCAACAGACAAACGCAACAGATTATCTTCAATGCCCATCACTTGCTTCATTTCAGGAGTGAATGTTCCATAAATTGTTGATTCTGGATGTATTATCAATGTTTTATTATCAAATAAATTGGTAGCTCTGCGGATTACTTTTAATCTGTCCATAAAGCGATAACAATCCTCTTTCGTTGCCAAGTTAAACGTCAACATTGCTCCGGGATTAGAGGGAAATAATCGATCCGAAATTTTCTTATATGGAGAGCTTTCCAATTTGGTATATCCTACCCTTTTCACTTTACTGTTTTCAGAAAGATACAACGCTAAATTATAAGCCGATTGAGACATACGCTCGAAACGAAGTTCGAGAGACTCCATTCCTAAAGCCTGCAAAGAAGCTGTTTCAGAGTCCATACAAGCTCCTATATTACGGGCAATCTCACGCTTTATTTTATACATAAAAGCCGACATAGAGGTATTGTTAGATACTACTTTTGCCAACTTCTTATTTTTCGACCAATCGAATGTTCCATAATCAAGAATAGCACCTCCCACACTGGTTGCACCTCCTGATACATATTTGGTAGTAGAAACAACTTCTATATCTACACCTTGTTTCTTTGCCGAAAATCCACACCAAGGTACAATAGTAGTATCTACAATCAAAGGAACACCTTTGGCTTTAGTTACAGCCGCTATTTTAGGCAGATCAGCTATTTCCATGTGAGGATTAGTAATCAATTCGCAAAAGAAAGCACATGTGTTTTCGTCAATAGCTGCTTCTATTTCTGACAGATTATCAGTATTTACGAAGCGAACTTCTACACCAAATTCAGCTAGAGTAAATTGAAATAAAGAAAAGGTATTGCCAAATAAGTGAGGCGAGGTTACAATATTACTACCTGCATAAGCCAGCGCCATAAATGTATTGGATATTGAAGCCATGCCCGAACTTACAGCCATTACACTTTCGGCTCCCGAAGCAATTTTCATTCTCAACTCCAGATTTTCGACTGTAGGGTTAGATATTCGAGAATAAGTGTGGCTATCAGTTTTATTCTGAAAAGCATTAGCAATAGCTTCCGACGAAGGATATTCAAATGCGGCATTCCGATAGATAGGCATACTTATAGCTCCATGTGCGTCTTCCTTTTTAAACTTAGCACCTATAATACGAGTAGCAAATTTCTCGCTTTGACAATCTTCTAATTCCATAATAACAATACTCTATATGATTTCGATAATCAAAGGTAGTGTATTTACAAATAAGCTGTCCCTTTTTCAGAAAATAAATCTAGCTGAATAATAAAATATTTTCTGTTATTTCACTACAAAAACCACATTCATATACGTATCATAATCTGCTTTTTTTACGATCGAATAAGTCATCTTTCCATCATCTGTAATATTGTTTATTTTCAAGACACTGGTATCATAGTAAGTTATATAGTAATGCAACTGATTGGCATTCGCATAGTGTGGAATCACACTTGGGGCAGTAGGGTTCTTACCCAGAGGAGTATCAAACTGTTTTTTATATTCAGCATACAAATCTAAAGGCGTTGCAACTACACCCAAATTGGGAGTTGGAATATTAATGGATGGCATATAAAAAAAACGTGTTGCATTCTGGGTCAAACACATCCATTGAGGATCGGTTTCCGTTCCTATGTTTTGAGATATACATTGTTTATCGGTATCATACACTAAAAGCCCATTTGAAGGTGCTGGTATGGCTTCCTTATCTAGAGTTGTTAGTCGTGGCAAAAGTACTCCTCTATTGGTACTACTAACTTCTAAAATAGCACTATTATGAGGATTTTCAGTATCAACCCCTATCTGGCAATACGCGAGATTAGAAATCAAAAGAGTTAGTGTAAGTAATATTATTTTATTCATCATTATTCTATTTTAGTTTGGAAGAAGATCGGATCGGATCATTCTATTGGTAACCACTTTACATTCGGCTACAGTATTTGTGATAGTATTTATTTTACTGCTTTCGGCTAGTCCATTAACCAAATAAGGAGTTACTCTGATTGTGTACACTCCTTGAGTATCATAAGTATGACTTTGTTTATAAGTCGTGATGGAACTACTAATATTGTAATCTTTTACGACGGGAGTACCATCGCCAAAGTTCCATTCCAAATACGCTATTTGCTGAGTACCACTACCAATAGAAGGAATCTCGACCGAATATTCCGCACTGTTGCCAACACAGACTATTTCTTTTCCTTTTATCGGTTTGATATTAAAGAAAGAAGTAATAAACGGAGGCAATCCTAAGCGAGGCAAACGAGGAGAGATAAATTTATTCGGAACTTCGGCTATTTGAGTACCTCCATTATCTGGGTCCAAAATAATCCATAAAGAAGACTGTTGATTTCCAATAGCATATATCCTATTATCTGGGCCAAGCTGCACATTATCTATATTTGCATTCGGCAAAATTCTTGTAAATGGAGCTGATATATTATTAATAGGTTTGATATAAAGCCCTCTATTTCCTCTCTCGATTGCAGTGAAATAAAGATAGTTTCCTGTAGGCGAAAATTCGAGACTGTATAGGTTCTCAAGATAAGTAGAAACAAACTGAAAACTGGAAGCCTTACCTGTAGAAGTGTCAAAGTTCCCTATTGTCAGATAATGATTTGAATCAAATCTGTAATCCGCATGAATAATACGTTTTCCATCAGGTGATATCTTTGTAGTACCTACACCAATACTGCTAGGAGCAATTGTTGGAATCCCCAAATCCATACCAATTTCTGAAATCACGGGAGTAACATTAATTCCGGCAGAAGTTATCAGCCACGCAAATATTTTACTTCTCACACGACTTACTACCCAATAATCTTTTCCATTGGCATGTCCTATTGCCGTTAGGTTTTCGTAAGCATGAGTGATTGGGTACCCCGAACTTCCGAAGGTAAGAGATACGTTTTTTAATACTACTGCTCCCAACCCTCCATCTGCAGACATATTTACTGTTGAATAACAAAGACCCGGAGCTGTATTATTTCGGTCAGGAGCCGTAATAATATAGTATAAAGCAGGGTTATCGGGCACAGGAATTACAATACCCGAATTGGTAGAGGATGGATGCCCCAAAAGCCCTGTACCATTCTGCATAGTAACCAAGTTTTTATTATATACCGTAATACCATCAGACGCAAACAAAAAATTACCATCCTTGTCCGATATCGAAAAACAACCTTCGAAAGTACTTACTGGACCCTGCACAGTACTTGGTACTCCTAAAACATTTCCTAATGAGGTTGATTCTGTATGAGTATTCGAAAAATCAAGCCCTGTGTTAGTTCCAAAATACCAATGGTAAGCCTCTTTTTGGCAGTAAGCTTGCTGAGTAAACACTAGTAATAGTATGAATATTATCTTTTTCATTGTAGTATATTTAATGCACTTATTTTACGACGAATACAACATTGAGAAACGAGTTATAGTCGGCCACTTTAATAATTTCGTAAGTAACCTTCCCGTCATTACTTATATTATTTATTTTAAGAACATTCGCATCGTAATAAGTGATATAATAGTGTAAATCGGTAGCCACAGGGAAATAAGGTATATTGGCAGGTGCACTGGTATTCTTTACCATAGGCGTGGCAAATTGCTTTTTATATTCATTGTATAAATCCAATGGAGTAGCCACAACCCCTAAAGTTTTTGCACTGATGGCTACCGAAGGCATATAAAAGAACCTTGTCTGATTTTGAGCCAAGCAAATCCAGATAGGACTGACTTCTGTTCCTACATTTTGCGACAGACATTGCTTGTCAGTATCATAAACCATCAATCCCGCTGCCGGATTGGGGATGGCTTCTTTAGCTGTAGTACCCATACGAGGCAATAATACTCCTTGATTGTTGGCAGGACTCACGATATCAAGAGCTGCACTTGCATGTGGCGCTTTGGTATTAATACCTACTTGCGAATAGATGGGGCTGAAAAAACCGATTACAATAAGTAATAGAATTATTCTTTTCATTGTTGTATGTGATAAATTAGTTAGTAAATTTTCAGTATAAGAATAAGAAAAGCAGTAGCATGTAATCACTACACACCACTGCTGTACATAGCTATGCCATAGGTAAAGATGTTTTGCAGTGAAGCTTTTGAACGACAACAAAAAAAACAAAATGCTTGCACTACAACCCAGACCGGCTAATCTATGATTGTTGTATTTATTGGGGAAATATTGTATTTTAGGAAATTTGCTCGTATTGGGAGCCAAAAACAGCGAAAGACAGAAAAATCTGCCTAAAATAAGAAAACAAATGTTTTGTGAATGGGGATGGGTGTTACCTACTAGTCTCTCTCTCTCTCTCTCTCTCTCTCTCTCTCTCTCTCTCTCTCTCTCTCTAATATTTCGACGCACATAGGCAAACCTAAATAGTTAAATTTTAGATTATTAATCACCGATATGTTTGTTAAATAATTAGTCATTCCGAACGTAAATAGTTATTACACAATGGCAAATATACTACAAATTTATTAAGAGACAAATCCGATCACCTCAAATTTGTCTCTTAATACTATTATATAGCAACCTCACCTTTAATATGTGGATGCGGATCGTATCCTTCTAATTTGAAGTCTTCGAATTTAAAATCGAATATACTTTTTACATCGGGGTTGATAATCATTTGAGGTAAAGTACGCAATTCGCGTTCCATTTGCATTTTCAACTGATCGATGTGATTTGTATAGATATGAGCATCTCCTAAAGTATGCACAAAATCTCCCGCTTCAAGTCCAGTAACCTGAGCCATCATCTTGAGCAACAAGGCATAAGAAGCAATATTGAAAGGTACTCCCAAGAAAATATCAGCACTACGCTGATACAATTGCAAACTTAGTTTACCATCTGCTACATAGAACTGAAAGAATGCATGACAAGGCGGTAAATTCATGTTAGGAATATCAGCTACATTCCAAGCACTTACTATTATACGACGCGAATCGGGATTATTCTTGATTGTGTTTACAACCTCGGTAATCTGATCGATATGTCCTCCGCTATAATCTGGCCACGAACGCCATTGAAATCCATAGATATGTCCAAGATCGCCATTCTCATCAGCCCATTCGTTCCAGATACGTACACCATTATCCTGCAAATATTTGGCATTAGTATCACCCGCTAAAAACCACAGTAGTTCGTAAACGATAGATTTTAAATGTAATTTTTTAGTAGTAAGCATCGGAAAACCATCTGCCATATTATAACGGCTTTGATGCCCAAATACGCTGATAGTACCTGTACCGGTTCTATCTTCTTTTCGAACCCCTTCGGTCAAAACACGCTGTACTAAATCTATATATTGCTTCATCGTTTCGTTAATTAATTAAGGTACTAGACTCTTTGATTTATAAGAAAGTATAAAACCAGAAACTCTTGATAATTCTAAAGTAATCCATTAAGTACTTTCATTTAATTTCAAATATATTTATTGTCGCATTACAAAGGTAAAACAAACTTTCATTATGACATTTAGAATAGCCGAAAATGAGAAAAAAACAATAAAACATGCTTTATAAATATGTTCAAAAATAGCATTTTTTTAAATCATTGTCAATAATATATTTCATATATTGCATCCCTTAGCAAAAAATCGAATACTTTTTTAACGCCAAACTTTAATTATATTATGGGATACTGTATATTTTCGTTCGCCGCCGATATTGAACAGGTTAGAAAAGTTTTTGATTCACACGATTCATTATTATTCGATAAGATTCAAGATAATGAAGTGTTTAAAAATTATGCAAGTCAAGATCTAGAGAATCAGGTATCAACCAAAGAAGCTCTTAGACAGATAATACATGGGGAACCTTATAAGAAACATTCTGCACATGCCTACTGGTATGCTCTCATTTCTATTTTCGCTTTTTTGGGACCACAATTACCATACAACCAAGATATAGAGCTAGATAATGAGACTGAAATGATAGATAGTTATCTCAAGTCCGATTTTGGTATCGAAACAACTGTTGCTGAAGTTTTGCTTAACAATTTTCCAGATTTAGGATTACCCGATGTTGCGACCTTTCCTTTAGCCGGAGCAATCTCTCCGAACGAAATACTTTTACTATCTAACGAATTGCAAAAAGTAATATTAACCAATACACAAATAGATATGCTGTGGCGTGCTCAGACAGAAAAAGATGAAACTAAAGCCTTTATCTATAACAGCATCAAGGGATTCAAAGAAAACATTGATTTCTGTAATGAAAATAACCTTAGCCTCATCTCCTTTTGTCATTAATGTACCTTATCGGCAGTCCTTAAAAACGGAATATATTTAAATCTATATTCTGAAATAAACATTGATAGCAATATAAGACCTCCTCCTATAATGGTACGTATTGTAATAGGTTCGCTAATCAATACATAAGCCGCTAATGTTGCAAAAACGGGTTCGCATAGATAAGTAAGTGCTACTTTTTCTTCTTCTATATATTTTTGAGAAACATTTTGTATCCCATACATATAAGCTGTTGCAAAAATTCCGGTAAACAGAACTGCCTTCCATACATTCCAATCCATAGGCAAAGCCATGTGACTAAAATCGACAGTAGCAAAAGCCAACACCGCATATACTATTGTACAAGTATATAATTGCACAATAACCAACGATATAGTTTCTACCTTGTTATTGTATTTTCCAACCATCAACACATAAGCCGCAAAGGCTATTGCACCACCTACAGCATACATATCGCCTCTATTGAAGCCACTACCGGCAGAAGTCATCGCAATTACATACAAACCGGCTAAAGCCATCGTACAGGCAAGCCATGTTTTGGGCTTAATAGATTTGCGAAATACACAAAACTTAAGAATAGGTATCAACAATACGTCCATACCCGAAATAAAAGAAGCATTGGCCGACGATGTATATTGCAAACCTATTGTTTGTAATAAAATAGCCAAAAGCAGAGGTATGCCTACCCATACACCATATTTGATTGTTTGCCAATTTATCTGTTTCAATTGCTTAAAAAACAAGATTGACAACACCAGTGCTGCAAGCAGGAAACGATACATTAAAAATGAAAATGGATGGACGATAGAGATGCCTTCCTTAACAAGTGGGAACGAGATTCCCCAAAAAGCTGTACCTAGAACTAAAAGACCTAAGTAAATTCTACTTTTCTTCATTACTCAAATAATTTAAATTTTACATTAAACTATTAGGGCATGTAAAAACAAAAATTTACAAAAGGTTTGCATATATCCCCGATTCTCTTCCCTAATGTTGGGATACAGCGCGAAAAACCTTATCTGGGGTGCAAAGTTATAACACTTTGATCAAAAAAGCAACCCCTTGCAATAAAAAATTGAAGGGGTTGTTTGTATAAAATGAGATATTAACCTTATTCAGTCCAATCGGCAATTATTGTTTGACGATCGTAAGTATATGCACTGAAATATCCTAAAGCACCACCTTTAATATTACTTGTAGGATTAGTTTGAGAAGAGCTTATTCTACCCAAAGTTTCAAAAAAAGTAAATGCACCTTTATCTAACAACTGATGTTCTATGGTAATAGTATCGCCTTTCTTTATAGGATCTTCATCGCTGCCATTTTCTTTGTAAGCAGGAACAATACGGCTCATATAGAAACCCTCACGATCGTCTGTATCTGTTGCATCCTCATCCAGCTTCTTACGTTTGCCGTTTATATACAACAGCTCTCTGTAATAATTCTTCGATCCTTTAGGATCTTGAAAGTGAATCATCGGAAATGGATATTTAAACAACGGAATATAATACAACGTAGTGGAATCGATCTTCACAGTATGTGGAGACATTGTAGATGATGCAGTATATTCTTGTCCTTCAACATTCACTTTCAGATTGTAAGTACGTCCGGGAACGCCCAACATATACGATGCTCTATAAATGCCATCAGTATCAATCTCTAAAATTTCAGAATTACCCTTATCGTCCGATACAGAAACAATAGCTCCTAAAACTGGATCGAATGTATTATCGGAGTTAAACTCTTTCGACATAGTAAGTCTAACAGTAGGCAATGTATTGGGTGTAATAAGACCTTCTATTACCAGCTTTGGTTCAGCAGAATGAAGATCAACCTCTATTTCTTTCTCACAAGAAGTGAACATAAAAAGTGATACTGCTGCTGCAATTATTGTTATATATTTATTGATATTCATATTTTATTTGAACTTTTATTTATAAAATAGTATGATTATATACTTATCAAATTTATAAGAAGGTATGAAATTTAGAATTTGAAATTCCATGAAACAGATGGTACAAAACGGAACAGAGAGTACTGATATGCCGTAGATTTCGAAGGATCGTCATCATTGGTTCTAAACTCAATCATGTAAGCATTTTCGCGACCATATGCATTGTATAGACTAAATGCTAGTTCTGAGTAGAATTTCTTTGTTTTTTTCAATACACAAGTAGCACCTAAATCTAAACGGTGATAATCGGGAGCTCTGTAACCATTTCTTTCAGTATAATATACAACCTCTTTACCATCTACCTGATATTTTCCACTTGGATAAGTAACCGCATTTCCTGTATAATAAATCCAAGCACCCGAAAGTGTCCATTTCTCATTCAGATTATACACTGCCACCAACGAAATATCGTGAGTTCTGTCTTGAACTGCATCGTACCATTTATTATTGTTGATACCATCTATTTGTTTCTCAGATTTTGATAAAGTATAACCAATCCATCCGCTCAATCGTCCAACACGTTTCTTAAACATAAGTTCAATACCATAAGCTCTACCCTTTCCAAATAAAAGCTCTGTCTCTACATCATCATTCGTAAATGTATCTGCATTATCTTTAAAATCAATTTGATTTCTCATATCCTTATAGTACACTTCTGCACTAAATTCAAAAAGATTGTTTGCAAAGTTACGGAAATATCCCAATGTAAACTGATCAGCAATCTGAGGTTTTATATTGTTAGATGTTGATACCCAACGATCGAAAGGTGAAGCAAAGGTTGGATTAGACAGCAAGTGCATACTTTGAGTAGTACGTGCATATGCTGCTTTTATCGACGACTCATCATTCAACCTATAAGCAGTAGATACACGAGGCTCTAAGTTTAAGTATGTTTTCACAAACTCACCCGTTTTATAAGATACAGTATCAATAACTTCATGATTATCATCTAAGTTATAAAAATCGCCTGCACCTAAAACCGAAAATGCAGATAATCTAAGTCCGTACATTATTTCGAGACGATCAGTAGCTTTAAGTGTGTTTGAAGCATAAATACCATTTTCCCATGTATATCTATTTTTCAAATGTTTAGAAACACCTTTATCTTCCGACACATCGAATTTTCCGGGAGCCATATCATGATAGGTTGTATGAAGTCCGAATTTCCAAGTAGATTTTTGACTCTGTTGAAAAGAAAACTCTTGTTTCAATGCATAATCATTTATTAGAGACGATATACGCAAATCCTGATTCATATCCACAGCTACATTGTATGCATATCTGTTGTAAATTAAAGCAGTCGAAGAATTCCACTTGTGGTTCATTATACGAGTCCACTTTACAGTTCCAACCGTATTACCCCAGTCTGTATCAACCACATCAGATATTCCCAATTTATCTTTACCCGAGTAACCTGTAAATGTCAAACGGTCTTTATCGGAAAGCTGAAAATTCAACTTCATATTTAAGTCATAAAAATACAAGGTTGTATTCTTGATATCTTCCGACCCCAATGCACGAGCTATCACATCAGCATAAGTACGTCTAGCCCCTATTACAAAGCTCGATTTTCCTTTTTTGATAGGACCTTCCACATTCAATTTAGAAGAAATAAGACCTAAGCCTCCACTCATATGATAGTCTTGATTATCACCATCACGCATTTGAACATCCAGAATCGAAGATAAACGCTCTCCATATTGTGCAGGTAAAGCACCCTTATATAAGGTAACATCTCTTACCATATCTGAGTTAAACGCCGAGAAGAAACCCATTAAGTGAGAGGCATTATATACACCTACGTTGTCAAGCAACACTAGATTCTGGTCAGAACTACCTCCACGAACATAAAAACCCGTTCCGCCTTCTCCAGCCGATTTAACACCTGGCATCAATTGTATAGCTTTTACAACATCACGCTCACCAAATAATACAGGTAATTGATTTATTTCCTGAATACTCATTTTCTCAACACCAGTTTGTACGCCTGCAACATTCTCATCTACTCTTCGCGATGAAACTACCACTTCGTTCAAATCGATAGAGGACGATTCAAGAGATATATTCTCTACAATATCTTTGGTTAAAGAAATCTTCACTTTTTTATCTTCATAACCTACGTATCTAACAATCAAAGAATAGTTTCCCTTGGGTAGAGTGATCTTGTACTCACCATTATTGTTAGTAAAAACGCCCGTTGCAGATTTTTCAAGTACTCCGACAGGCACTCCTGCAAGAGCCTCTTTTGTCTTTTCGTCTACAATCTTGCCTTGTACAGTATAGTTTTGTGCGATTGCCGAGATTGGCAATAAAAATAATAGGATAAACCCAAAACTTAGCCTAAAAAACTTGCTCATATAGTAATTAAAATTAGATGTCATTCTATCGTCAGAAATTCTTTCGGAGCCGCAAAGATATTAAAAGACTAACTTTTAACAGCTAAATTACGTTAAACTCTCTCATTTTGTTTATAAATATAATTGATATAATCAATGTGTCACCTTATTGCTCTCGCAAGAAATAATATATAAGCATAACGTAACAACAGGGATACCTCTGAAAAATTGGTATGCTTTTACTTTTAAATAAAATCCAGATTAAGAAGTTACCTTTCTATTTCTTCTACAAAAGAATAACAAATAAACCTAACTTTAAAGAGATTATCGACGAACTACATTATTTACGGGACAAGCTGCGAAATTTCTATGTTATTTTATAGATATGGAATTCTCACAACAAACTGGCTTGTAGTCTTCGAAACCTCTATTTCTTTACCATATAATGTATACTGTTTTTGCAGATTGCTCAATCCATGCCCACTCTCTTCTACATTAAGACGCGGTTGCATGTTATTTGTTACTTCTATACATTCTGAAGTTATGTTTACCTCTACAAGAAGAGGTCTATCGACAGATACAACATTGTGCTTTATTGCATTTTCAATCAATAACTGAATACTCACAGGTATTACCTGTTTTTGTATCTCTCTGTTTCCCGTTATATTTATTTCCAAAGCATCTTCAAATCTTATCAACAACAAATAAAGATAAGATTCAACAAAAGATATTTCATCCTTCACCAATACGCTTTTCTGAGTATTGGTCGACAAAAAGTATCTATACACGTTCGATAACTTCTTAGTATATATATTTGCTCTTTGAGGATCTTCGAATATCAACGAGGATAAAACATTCAGACTATTGAATAAAAAATGCGGATGTACCTGAGTTTTTAAAGTAGAGTACAAATACTCTATTTTTTCCTTCTCTATGACAGCAATGTGTCTTTGAGATTCTAATTGACGTTGATTATAAAAAAATAACTCAAGCACAAGAATTATAAAGGAATTGCCCAATACCAATATAATAAGAGATGGAAGCTCGGGATAAACTGCCTCTTCAAAAAACAAATTTCCAAACACATAATTAAGCAGAAAAGAATATGTACAAGCAAAAATAAGAGACACAAATAACTCAAAACTAACACGTATGTATATATTGTCTTTGTATTTGAAATACTTATTTGATGTATGAACAATCAATAGGCTTACAAATGCCATAATTAACACAAAAGGTAGGTCAGAAATAAGTCCCTTATAAAAACTCTCGTCATCCAGTCCGGTCATGACATAATATATCCACTCAAACAAGAATTCAAAAGAAGCAATAATGATTATAAAAATTATAATATTGCCTTTTTTACTGTTTGCCATAACCCATTTCTTTTTATTATACAATTCCATCGACCCACTTCAAAAAGTCAGCAACCCGTATTCTACTAACCAGAACTTCATGAGGACATTCGGGCTGAAAGGAAAGTTTGAGACGGCTATTAAAATACTTAGATATATCGCGTATTGCCTTTATATTGGTGATGCAATTACGTGAAGCCCGAAAGAAAATCGATTTTTCGAGAAGTTTCTCCAATTCATCCAAAGTATAATCTATAATATAGCGTTTGTTATCAAACGAATGTAGAAAGACAGCCTTATCTTCACTATAAAAAAACGCAATATCCTTTGCTTCAATATAAAAATAAGAATCTCCCCTTTGAATAAGAAAACGGCTCTTTACCTTTTGAGTTATTACTTCTCCCAACTGTTTATAATCAAAAGAAGTTTGTTTCGACTGATAGAATTGCTCATATTTTATCAAAGCATCTCTCAAATCGTTTTCTTCAATGGGTTTCAATAAATAATCAATACTATTCAATTTAAAAGCTTGCACCGCATGCTCATCATAAGCAGTAGTAAAAATAACAGGGGTAGAAACCGAAACATGATTAAATATTTCGAAGCAGTCTCCATCCGCCAACCGTATATCCAATAAAATAAGATCTACCTTATGGTTTCGAAGAAAAGAGATTGTTTGCTCAACAGTCTCCGCTCGTTCCGAAAAAATGTATTCGGGTCTCAATTTGCTTACCATTCGCTTTAGCTCCTCGTATGCCAATCGTTCATCTTCTACTATCAGATACTTTATATGTTGTTGGGGCTGAATCATATCAAAATAAATATACAATTTAGACTCAAAGGTATGACATTATAGATATTATCTGGAGATACCCCTCCGATTTCAGATAAACTTTAATATTTTAAAGATCAATTTTACAATATCTATACTAATCTTAAAACTTCAAGAGTAAATAGAATATCAATAAGGTGAGAATCCCACTTTTTTCTTCTCAGAAGTCGAAATCTTGTAATCATATTTTTCTACCTTTATCAGCGATAAAAAAATGAATTAAAGATGAGATCGATACTACAAAAGACACTTTTCTATTCTACCTTATTTTTCACAACAATAACAGCTACCGCACAAAACAAAGATTGGGCAAATACAAATCGTTATCAAGCTAATAACAAAGAACTCATGGAATCTACGAAGCAAATAGACGCAGTTTTTATAGGAAATTCTATTACCGAAAACTGGGTGGGCTTAGACCGCGATTTTTTCATCAACAATAATTATATCGGGCGAGGTATAAGCGGACAAACAAGTTAACAAATTCTGCTCAGAATGAGAGAAGATGTTATTAAACTAAAACCCCGTCTGGTTGTTATAAATGCAGGCACAAATGATATTGCCGAAGGTGCAGATACATATAATCCTGAAATTACTTTGGGGAACATAATTTTGATGGTTCAATTGGCACAAGCTAATAACATAAAAGTTGTTCTGGGATTACTTTTACCAACTAAGCAATACAGATGGAGTCCTGATATTCCAGATGTAGCTAATAAAGTTATAGATCTCAATACCAGAATAATAAATTATGCTGATGCAAACAGCATTCCGTATATCGATTATCACTCGGCACTTAAAGACAAAAACAATGGTTTGGATGTAAAATACGGAGACGATGGGGTTCATCCTAAAATAAAAGGATACCACATTATGGAACCTTTGGCTAAAGGAGCTATTGACAAAGCATTACAACAATAAGACAGTAACAATGCAAAATATAGTTGAAGCATAGCCCTATAAGGTTATGCTTTTTCATTTTAGAATCGCTACTACTGACATTTTGACACAAAACAAGCAATGGCAAATTATTTGCAGAATAGCTACTAAAATAGAATACAAACGAAATAAAGAAAGGAGATATAATATATGAATTTCAATAACTTTACTATTAAATCTCAAGAAACTTTACAAAAAGCAATTGAGATCGTTAGAGAGAGAAATCAACAAGCAGTAGAAACTAGCCACATACTATTATCTGCTATTTTAACAGGCGATAATATTGTGAATTTTCTCTTTCAAAAACAAGGAGTAAATCCTCAGAACCTAACTATTCTTCTCGAAAGACAAATAGAATCCTATCCAAAGGTGATGGGAGGCGAACCCTATTTGAGCAGAGAGAGTAACACAGCACTACAAAAAGCGTCTGATCTAGCAAAAAAAATGGACGATCAGTATGTATCAATTGAGCATATTCTATTAGGAATACTAGCTGAAAAGAGCACTGCTTCTCAGATAATGAAAGATGCAGGCATTACTGAAAACGGATTACAGCAAGCTATCATAGAATTAAGAAAAGGCAGCAAGGTAGATAGCCAATCGGCAGAAGACACTTATCAGTCACTCGAGAAATTTGCAATCAACTTAACTCAAAGAGCCAGAGATGGCAAACTCGATCCTGTGATTGGTCGTGACGAAGAAATCCGTCGCGTATTGCAGATTTTAAGCCGTCGTACTAAAAACAATCCTATTCTTATAGGCGAACCTGGTACAGGTAAAACAGCCATAGCCGAAGGATTAGCCTATCGGATTATCCGTGGCGATGTGCCCGAAAACTTAAAAAGCAAACAAATCTATTCACTAGATATGGGTGCTTTAATAGCAGGCGCTAAATATAAAGGAGAATTTGAAGAACGTCTTAAATCTGTTGTAAACGAAGTAACCAAAGCCGAAGGCGAAATCATCCTTTTCATCGACGAAATACACACTCTTGTAGGAGCAGGTAAAGGAGAAGGAGCAATGGATGCTGCCAATATTTTAAAACCGGCTTTAGCTCGTGGCGAATTACGCTCTATCGGTGCAACAACTTTAGACGAATATCAAAAATATTTCGAAAAAGATAAAGCACTCGAACGTCGTTTCCAAATTGTAATGGTAGACGAACCAAGCGAATTAGATACTATCTCTATCCTTAGGGGATTGAAAGAGAAGTACGAAAACCATCATCAGGTACGTATCAAAGACGAGGCTATTATTTCGGCAGTTCAGCTATCGAGCCGTTATATAACCGATCGTTTTTTACCAGACAAAGCTATCGACTTGATGGACGAAGCTGCTGCTAAACTACGTATGGAAGTTGACTCTGTACCTGAAGAATTAGACGAAAAAAGCCGCCGTATCAAACAATTAGAAATTGAACGTGAAGCTATCAAACGCGAAAACGACAAAGATAAAGAAGCTCAACTTAGTAAAGAAATCAGCCTTCTGAAAGAAGAGGAAAAAGATTTAAGAGCCAAATGGCAATCCGAAAAAGATGTCATAAATAAAATTCAGCACAATAAAATAGAGATTGAAGACGCTAAGTTTCAAGCAGACAAAGCCGAACGCGAAGGAGATTACGGAAAGGTAGCCGAATTGCGATATGGTAAAATAAAAGAACTCGAAAGCGAAATAGACAAATTGCAGTCTCAATTGCACGGTATGCAAGGAAGCACTGCAATGGTAAAAGAAGAAGTAGATGCTTTTGACATAGCCGATGTAGTATCTCGCTGGACTGGCATACCTGTCAACAAGATGCTACAAAGCGAACGCGAGAAATTGCTACATTTGGAAGACGAGCTTCACGAACGAGTAGTTGGTCAAAATGAAGCTATTATAGGAATCTCGAATGCTATTCGTCGTAGTCGTGCAGGCTTACAAGACCCTAAACGCCCCATAGGATCATTTATCTTTTTGGGCACAACTGGAGTCGGTAAAACCGAGTTAGCAAAAGCATTAGCTGAGTTTCTATTCGACGATGAAAATATGATGACCCGTATCGACATGAGCGAGTATCAAGAAAAATTCAGCGCAACTCGTCTGATTGGAGCGCCTCCCGGATATGTCGGATATGACGAAGGCGGACAATTGACTGAGGCTATTCGCCGTAAACCATACTCGGTAGTACTGTTCGATGAGATCGAAAAAGCACATCCAGATGTATTTAACATCTTACTACAAGTATTGGATGACGGACGTTTGACTGACAATAAAGGACGTGTAGTTAATTTCAAGAATACAATTATCATCATGACCTCAAATATGGGATCGGGATTAATCAGAGAAAATTTTGCAACAATCACTCCCGAAAATCACGATGAAGTTGTAGAGACTACTAAGAAAGAAGTCTTAAGTATGTTGAAAGCCAATATTCGTCCAGAGTTTTTGAATCGTATTGATGAGATAATCATGTTTGAGCCTTTAACTGAAAAAGATATCGAAAAGGTAGTCAAGATTCAATTGGAAGGTCTTGTAAAACTCCTTAAAGGAAACGGTGTTAGACTTGAATTTTCGGACGAAGCCATCTCATGGATTGCTCACAAAGGATACGATCCTGAGTTCGGAGCCCGTCCTGTGAAACGTGTAATACAACGTCAGGTACTTGACACTCTGTCTAAGCGATTATTGGCTCAGTCAGTAGATAAGTCAAACCCTATCACTGTAGATATAAAAGATGGTGAATTAGAGTTCCGAAATTAAAAGAACTATATATATTACAAACAGCACTTCTCTGTTTTCCAGAGAAGTGCTGTTTTTTATTTCCTTTCTTCTAGATTGAATAAACGATAGTTCTTATATTCGAAAAATAGTAGACTAATAGTAGCCGAAATTCAATCCTTTCTTTGAGATGAGCGTCCCAAATAATAGAAAGCTATTAATGAACTGATTTGCAATGCAGCGATAAGCAGCATTCCTCTACGACGTCTATTTTCTCTCTTTAATTTTTTCAATTCCTGCAACCTTTGTTGTTCAACAGAATCATCTCTAGTCTCTGACATAAGTTATATTTTTAGAGGTGGAGCCGACAACGACTTCCTATTTACTTATGATAAACAAGCCCAGACTAGTTATAGTTCATATTATGTTTTACAAAACCGCTTCCCTATTCTTATATCCCCTAGCTCTTTCTTATATGGATTAGAATACAACAAATATCTTCCATCAATAACATTCACAGAACAACAACACACATAATCACCTCATAATAAACAAGATGAAACTCATTAGAACCTGTATAATATATCACTATATTATATGATATCATATTTATATATATTAGTATAACACACATAAAATATTAAGTATAAATTAGTCAAACGGAACGAAAACAGGAAAACTTGAATAAAAATGCACCAAATACCGCTAAAAGCGTATAGTTAGGAATATAAAAGGCTTATTATATACCAACAATCAAAAATAATCCAAATAGCAAGATATATTTTAACATACTACAAAACAGCAATATAACACTTATTCACTATCAACAAACAAACAAAACACAAAAACTAAATAGTCCCTTTCCATCGAAACAGCAATTTTCTAATTTAAACAAGCAAAAAATACCTATATAAATTAATTTTCTTCATTTTAAAGACTCAAATAAGTCTCTAAATATATGAAATATCTTTGTTTCTGAAAAAAGCTATTATTAGAAGGATACAAAGCAACCATATTCATCCAAATCAGTTGATTTCATCGGCATTATTTAACAATCTAAAAGTCTCATAATGATTCATTTTTAAGAAATAAACAATTTAACAGATAACAATCTAATTACTAGAAATAATATAGACATATAGAATATTATATCTACAATCTAAATATCGATGAAATGGGCAATATTAAATTTACAGTAAAATGGCAAAAATAGAGATGAAAATTACAATCAAAAAGCATCGCCATTATTATCAGAAAACAGTTTATTATTATTCAAAAATTCGTAGAATAATTAGTACATTTACCTCATTATCAACGGAATTTAAATATGGATATAATAACGATTGACCTCAATAATCTAATAAAAGAGCATATTTGCTGTGCCATAGACAGTAAAACAAGTGCTATCGGAATAGCCGCCAAGAAAGAATGGCTCAAAGACAGAATCCCCGAAGGACTGAAATTTAAGAAATTGAATGCCCGAGGTAAGGTATTTATTGAATATATCCCCGTTGAAAAGGGATGGTTACCAATCAAAGCAAAAGGATATATGCTTATAAACTGTCATTGGGTATCGGGGAGCTTCAAAGGTAATGGTTACGGCTCTGAATTATTGAAAGAATGCGAAGATGAAGCAAAAAGCCTCGGAATGAAAGGAATTGTTGTTTTAACAGCAAATAAAAAGAAACCGTTTTTGTCTGATAAATCATTCTATCTAAAATCTGGTTATGAAGTAGTTGACTCAGCCCCACCCTATTTTGAACTTGTTGCTAAACGCTTTGAGAATGATGCAGAATTACCGACCTTCACTGATTCTGCGAAAAAAGGCTTTCCTGAGGAGATAAAAGGCATCGATATATTTTACACTGCACAATGCCCTTTTACAATTCCTTATATAGAGCTTCTAAAGCCTGTAATATTATCATCTGATATTTCTGTTCGCACACACCAAATAAAGTCACGGGAGGAAGCGCAATCCCATTTTTGCCCTGTAACAACATATAGCGTATTTATAGATGGAAAATTCCATACTCAAGAAATACTTACCCCTAAGAAATTGGAACAAATTATATATAAAATTCAAGCTCAATAAAAAAGCCTTTGCTCAAATATATGAGCAAAGGCTTTTAATTATAAATTACTATAAATTACTCGTTTTTCATTATACTATTCCCTGACTAATAGTTGCTCTCGCAACTTTCATAAATCCGGCAATATTTGCACCTTTCACATAATTAATATATCCATCGCTCTCGGTTCCATGTTTTACACACTGTTCGTGGATGCTATACATTATTTGATGCAGTTTTTGATCTACTTCCTCCGCAGTCCATTGATAATGCATAGCGTTCTGAGTCATTTCCAAACCTGATGTTGCTACTCCACCCGCATTAACTGCCTTACCCGGTGCAAAAAGAATTTTATTATCAATAAACAACTTTATTGCTTCTTCAGTACAACCCATATTCGAAATTTCGGCTACACACTGCACTCCATTGGCTAAAAGCAGTTTTGCATCCTCTTCACCCAATTCATTCTGAATGGCACAAGTAAGAGCTATATCCACTTTTTGTTCCCAAGGGCGTTTTCCTTCATAAAACTTCGCTTCAGGAAAAGCCTTTGCATAAGGTGCTACAATATCCTCACCTGTATACCGCAATTCAAGCATATAGTCTATCTTTTTAGGAGAAAGACCCTCGGGGTCATGAATATAACCATCGGGACCCGAGATCGTAACTACCTTAGCACCTAATTCCGTCGCTTTAAGAGCTGCCCCCCAAGCTACATTACCAAATCCGGATATAGCAACAGTTTTACCGACAAGGCTGATTCCTTTGCCTGCAAGCATCTCTTTTACAAAATAAAGACCTCCAAATCCTGTAGCTTCGGGACGAATAAGAGAACCTCCGTACTCAATTCCTTTTCCTGTGAAAGCACCTGTATTTTCACGAGCCAGTTTTTTATACATACCATATAAATATCCTATTTCGCGGGCACCAACACCTATATCTCCGGCTGGCACATCGGTATCGGGTCCTATGTTACGCCATAACTCTAACATAAAAGATTGGCAAAAACGCATCACCTCTCCATCAGATTTACCTTTACAGTTGAAGTCCGAACCACCTTTAGCTCCACCCATTGGTAAAGTAGTGAGAGCATTCTTAAAGGTTTGCTCGAAACCTAAAAACTTCATAATCGATAGATTTACAGAAGGGTGAAATCTCAAACCTCCTTTATATGGACCTATTGCATTATTGAATTGAACCCTATAACCAATATTTACATGGATAGCACCTTTATCATCAACCCAAGGCACTTTAAACATAAGAACACGGTCGGGCTCTACAAGCCTCTCTATGATCTGGGCTTTCTCAAATTGGGGATGTTGTTCATAAACATCTTTTATTGAGATTAATACTTCTCTTACTGCTTGAATGTATTCTACTTCTCCGGGATGCTTAGCTTCCAAGGATGACAAAATGTTGTTAATATCCATATAAGACTAGTTTTTTAAAGTCATTTTTCTATTTCAAATATACTAATAAAGAGAATAAAGTATCATTATAACAATATAAAAAAAACATGCTTTTTAATATAAAAACAAAAGAAATCTTTCAACAAATAACCTATTCTAAAAACGAAAAGGAAGAACATTCCATCTTGAAATATTCTTCCTCCTACAATTTATTTTTTTTCGAAACTTACCTTCGATTAATTCCCCCACTAAAAGAGGCATATAAAATATTCTTTCTAATTTAAATAATGATTTCTCAAATCTCATGATTGTGTTTTATTCTCGATTGCCTATATAACAGACCAAAGAGGAAAAAGTTAAACAACCAATAGATAAATTGACTAAAAAATATTCTTTTTAGGAGTTGTAGCTACAAAATCTTTCAGGTAAAAAGGTTCAAAATAAGCAGAATCTACAAATTGCTTAGCAGCATATGCTTCTTCCGACAACCGAACCATATATCTGGCAGAAGGATACATACCCTTCACGAAACGAGCGTTACTATCTGTAATACAATCATCGCATTTATCTGCTCCATTACCAAAGAATAAAACTTTCGAGTTAGACAGATACTCTGCATAAGAGTCACTTTCTACAATATCAGCAGCAATATCTCTCACTACCTTCAACTCCTTGTCGTACAAAGCAGCGTATACCTCCATACGGCGAGCATCTATCATAGGGCATAAAAGCGTATTAGCTTCTAGTTCTTCTGTCTCAATAACCTTTTGAGTTAAAACCAGAGGTGTTTTAATAGCTATCATCGGGATACCCAAACCATAACAAAGACCTTTTGCCTCCGAAACTCCAATCCTTAGGCCGGTATAAGATCCGGGACCACAACTTACCGATACTGAATCCAACGTAAGACCTAAAGCTCTTACCTCTGCCATAGCATCGGCTACAAATACACCTAATAGACTTGCATGAGAAGGCCCTTCGGTATTTTCTCTTTCGAATACAATTTTACCATTACTTGAAACTGCTACCGAACATACAGGAGTTGCAGTTTCTATATTTAAGATACATGACATATATTTACTGTTTTTTGAAGACACAAAGTTAAGATTTTCCTATATAATAAAAGTATGATAAGATTAAAAACAGAGTAGGATGAAACCTATTTAATATTTTCCACATCATGAGAACCATAATCCGTAACAACCTTCAAATAGCTAATTACAGACTTACATACGCTCAATATTAATTTGAATGAAAAAATTTCTCCTAAAACAAAAGATCATAGACCAAAAATTGATATATTTGTTTCCAGAAAAAAAGTAGCAATGAGAAGTGATCATCCAAACCTACACGTAATGCATTTACAAAAATCATTCTTTAGATTGAGTTTTCATTTTTCATTCATATAATATACCCTCGGAAAATTTATTTTTCGAGGTTTTTTTTGATCTCAAAGTAACAGTTAGTGCTTTAATGCAATAAAAAGGTTTGATGCCTTAATTTATAAATTCGGTTGTATATGGAAAATAAGAGTTTGGTTTCGATTACCGATTATACGAAAGATGATATAATCAGGATACTTCAATTAGCAGAGAAATTTGACGAAAACCCCAATCGTCGCCTTCTGGAAGGAAAAGTATGTGCAACACTTTTCTTTGAACCATCCACACGTACCCGTCTAAGTTTCGAGACTGCTGTTCATCGACTAGGTGGACGCATTATCGGCTTCTCGGACGTTTCGACGACTAGTTCGACTAAAGGCGAAACTCTAAAAGATACCATAGCTATGGTAAACAACTATGCCGATCTTATTGTCATGCGACACCATCTTGAAGGTGCTGCACGCTATGCTTCGGAACTATCGACTGTACCTATAATCAATGCAGGTGACGGAGCCAATCAGCATCCGACTCAGACCATGCTCGATATGTACTCTATTTACAAAACGCAAGGCACACTCGAAAATCAAACCATTACCATAGTAGGCGATCTTAAATATGGGCGCACAGTGCATTCTTTGATTATAGGAATGTCTCACTTCAACCCTACATTCAGATTTGTAGCACCCGAGGAGCTTAAACTTCCTGATACTTATAAACGCTTTTGTGACGAACACCATATTAAATACGAAGAGTCTGCCGATTTCTCGGAGGATATCCTAAACGAATCAGACATCTTATATATGACTCGCGTACAACGCGAACGCTTTACCGATTTGATGGAATACGAAAAAGTGAAAAACGTATATATTCTTCGCAAAGATATGCTGACAAACACACGCGAAAATCTACGTATCCTACATCCGCTGCCTCGTGTAAACGAGATACAACAAGATGTAGACGATAGCCCGAAAGCCTATTATTTTGAGCAGGCTCGCAATGGAGTATTTGCCCGTCAGGCAGTTATTTGCGATAGTTTAGGAATAGATGTTCAATAAAATAAAAAATTGAGAATCATGAGCGAAAAAAGAAAAGAACTTCAGGTAGCAGCACTTTGCAATGGTACAGCTATCGACCATATACCATCCAAACAAGTATTCAAGGTATTATCTCTTCTTAACTTGGGTGATCTTGAAAACCCTGTTACGATAGGTAATAACCTCGAAAGTAAGAAGATGGGAACTAAAGGAATCATTAAGATTTCTGACAAATTCTTTGAAGAAGAAGAAATCAATCGCATTGCCCTTATTGCTCCCAACGTAATACTCAATATAATTAAAGATTATAGAGTAGTCGAAAAAAAGAGAATCAGTCTCCCACAAACAATTCTGGGTATCGTAAAATGCAACAATCCCAAATGCATCACTAATAACGAACCTATGGTAACCCGCTTCGAGGTTCTGGATAACAACAATGTTGTACTGAATTGTCATTATTGCGATATAAAGATTCAAAAGGAAGATGTTATTCTAAAATAAAATAGTTGAAATAAAAGTCTTAAATGCAACTATTTCATCACATAATAAAAGTCTTTAAAATCTAATCCCGGTTTTTAAAGACTTTTTCTTTTTATCAGAAAGAGAAATTATCTATCTTTGCAGAATAGAACTCTAAAAACATACTAAGACACAGACCTATTAAACAACTACCTAGGATTTAATAAGCCTGTTTATAAAAAAACTATATTCTTCAAAATATATTTAGGAAAGAATTAATTGATTTTAATTCACTTAATATATATTTGTTGTAGTTTGTTGTATCAAAGTTTTTGAGTGTAATTTTATTTATATAAAAATGCCAGCTTCTAAACGATTATTCAATATATTACCAGCATTTCTTCAACGAATATATCATTCGAACAAGAATAAATCTCAAATCTCGAAATGGGTTAGAAAAGGGAAACCTGTGCCTGTACCTCATGCCATAAAACAAGAGCTGGTTACACGATACCGAAAGAAGCATGATATATCTACATTAGTAGAATCGGGAACCTATTTGGGTGACATGATATGGGCTCAACAAGATAATTTCGAAAAAATATACACAATAGAATTAAGCAAGTATTTGCAGGAAGCAGCTAAACAACGTTTCCGCAATCGTTCTCATATCGAATTTATCCATGGAGACAGTGGCAAACTAATGTCGACATTAATAAAAGATCTCCCTGAGAAGACTCTGTTCTGGCTTGATGGACACTACTCTGGAGGTACTACTGCCCGGGGAGACAAAGATTGCCCTATAACAGAGGAGGTGAAAGCCATTTTATCTTCAGACA
Organism: Dysgonomonas sp. GY617; assembly: GCF_015233815.1. Classification (NCBI taxonomy): domain Bacteria; kingdom Pseudomonadati; phylum Bacteroidota; class Bacteroidia; order Bacteroidales; family Dysgonomonadaceae; genus Dysgonomonas; species Dysgonomonas sp. GY617. The sequence goes on along the minus strand of NZ_JADCLR010000001.1, from coordinate 763,862 downwards.
TCGAGCATGTATTACTCATAGACGACGCACGCTACTTCATAGGAGAGAGAGACTACCCTACTATCAATGGGCTTTCGGCATACATATTAAGTGTATATCCTAATAGTAGCATAGAAATAGAAAACGACTGCATTATTGTAGAATTAAAGAAATGACGTATGTATAAACTATGTGTAGCCTTATTTATAATATCCACAATTTGTATTTTTGTAAATATGATACTCATATTTAGAGATATGCAGAATACGAGCCATTATGCCAGAGCATGCACATTTATTATACTGTCTGCATCGTCATACTATTTGATGAAATACTACAAATCAAGAAGAAAATAAGGAATTTACAAATCCACTCTACACACCATTTAAAGCTACACAACTCTTTGTATATTTGCCTATCTTAAAATATTAAAGATCACAAGGCTAAAATATATGCAGAAACTATTCAACACTATTTGCAACGATAGTGTATATTTCGACCAAGAAACCATTATAATTCAACTAAACGGACACCGAAACGTTGTCAGCACCTGCAATCTAAACGGTGGGTACAAAGAAGACATTCAATACATCTATAACAATAGCTGCGGAAAAAGCATAGAAGCAGGAGATATTGTTACCATGAAAGGTAATAATATGATGGAGCATTATCATGCCCTCACTCTTGAACTGAATCTCCCCGCTGATAAAACTACCGGCATGTGTACTGCTGCCCTTATGGAAAACATGGCAACAGTAACCCAATCCAAGGAATCGATAAGTGTTACAGCAATGGTTACCGCCGGAATAGATATAAACGGAGGGCGCGCAGGAGACCCTGCTCAGTTTAACGAATTTACAAACGAACCTCTCGACAGCACACAGGGAACAATAAATATATTTCTACTGATTGATGCCCATTTGGATGCAGGAACACTCACCCGATCTCTCATCACAGCTACCGAAGCCAAAAGCGCCGCTTTGGAAGAGCTTATGGCAAACAGCATGTATTCGGAGGGCTTAGCAACAGGATCGGGAACCGACAATATTATAGCAGTAAGCAATCTAGATTCTAAAATTCAATTATATAATGCAGGCAAGCATTGCATATTAGGAGAACTTATAGGAGCAACAGTAAAGAAAGCAGTGCAAGAAGCCCTCAATAAGCAATCAGGGATGAATCCCAAGAGACAAGCATCCGCTATCTGGCAAAACAAACGCTATGGTATTACCTATGATAAAATATTTCAGCATTATCAAAAGCTTTCAAGCAACCTCAATTCTTCATTAGAAGCCTTCTTACCTACAATTGATGAGATAACATCCAACAATGAGGTATCGGCTCAAATAGCAGCTATAACGCATCTAATAGATCAAAACCGATGGGGATTACTTACAGAAGTCAATCTAAAAAAGACTGCACTGAGATATCTTAATCTATTGCGTAAAGACTATGATTTGACAGAAATACCAGAAACCAAAGAAGAGAATGACGAGACACCTTTTTACAGACATCTTATTGATCTGATCAACGATACTTTGGGAGGGATTTTACATAACCATATAATAAAAAGAAAAAGGAACTAGTTATATAACTAATTCCTTTTCTTTTGAGCCTCTTGTCGGATTCGAACCAACGACCCCGAGATTACAAATCACGTGCTCTGGCCAACTGAGCTAAAGAGGCAGGTGGGTAAACTTACTATATCGCGCCGCTCAACCGACTACCCTTGCTGCGATCAAACCCTGGGGGATTAATCAGGAGCTGACCGTATAGGGCTTACCCGGGCACAAAGGTAGATATTTTTTTCACATTCCAAAATACTAAGTACTCTTTTTCCTTTGATTTCATTTTAGTATCTTTGTTGATAAGAATCAGCCGGGGGAATAATTATTTTAAATGCAATTAGTTATAAATTCAAAAGTTCTTTTTAAAGGCTGATATTTTTTTTGAAAATAATTTAAAACTTGAACAAAAACGATGAATGTAGTCGACAGATTTATCAAATATGTGAAATTTGACACCGAGTCAAGTACAGAAACTCACACTACTCCCAGTACTCCGGGACAATTAGTATTAGCAGAAGAGCTAAAAAAAGAACTGATAGAAATAGGACTCGAAGATATATCATTAGACGGTAATGGATATTTGATGGCAACTTTACCTGCCAATTCGGATAAAAAGATACCAACAATCGGTTTTGTTGCGCACATGGATACAAGTCCCGATTTAACAGGAAAGAATGTAAACCCACGTATTGTAAAAGCATACGATGGTAAAGATATTATACTGAATAAAGATCTTAATATAGTACTTTCGCCAAATGATTTCCCCGAACTATTGAAGTTCACCGATCAGGATATCATTGTAACCGATGGAACTACCCTATTAGGTGCAGACGATAAAGCAGGTATAGCCGAAATTATAACAGCTATGAAATACCTGAAGGATCATCCAGAGATTAAACATGGTAAAATACGCATTTGCTTTACTCCTGACGAAGAGATAGGAGCAGGAGCTGATGAGTTTGATGTAGAAAAATTCGGAGCCGAATGGGCTTACACTATGGATGGTGGAGAGTTAGGCGAACTTGAATACGAAAACTTCAATGCAGCCGGCGTAAAAATAAATATACAAGGGCGTAGTGTACATCCGGGATCGGCTAAAGACAAGATGATTAATGCACTTATTGTAGCCAATAAACTAGTATCACTCATTCCGGCAAATGAAAGACCCGAGCATACTTCTCATTACGAAGGATTCTTCCACTTGATGGGAATGTCTGGCTCGGTTGATTCAGCCTCAGTATCATTCATTATTCGCGATCACGACAAAGCATTATTTGAAAACAGAAAACAAATAATGAGAGATAGTGTTGAATACCTGCAAAAACTATATCCAAGCAGTACTATTTCGCTTGAGATAAAAGATCAGTATTACAACATGCGCGAAAAAGTAGAGCCTGTTATACAGATCGTAGACTACGCTTTCAACGCAATGCAGGAACTAGGTATAACACCTCTTGTAAAACCCATCAGAGGAGGTACAGATGGCGCTAGACTTTCATTCATGGGACTACCCTGCCCTAACATATTTGCGGGAGGATTAAATTTCCACGGACGTTACGAATACGTACCTATCCCATCTTTAGAAAAAGCTGTACAAGTAATCGTAAAGATTGCCGAATTAGTAGCTAAGGGTTAATACCTTTTTAGCACCAACGAATAATTCTTTTTTGATAAATTATCAAAATTAAAAATACAAAGCTCTATTGCTTTAAAACAAAAAAATATGAGAAAACGATTGACTATAGCTCTAGTAGCACACGACCATCGCAAAGCCGATATGGTAGACTGGTGTTACTATAATTCAGATTTCCTATCAAGCCATCATCTGGTATGCACAGGAACCACAGGGCTCCTTATCCGACAAGCTTTCAGTGAAAAGGGTATTGATGCTGAAATAACCTGTATGAACTCGGGACCTTTGGGTGGTGATGCCGAAATAGCAGCAATGGTAGTACGTCAAGAAATAAATATGGCTGTTTTCCTTATCGATGACTTGAATCCGCAACCACACGAGGCAGATATTATGATGTTATTGCGCCAGTGCCGTGTACACAATGTGCCGATTGCATGCAATCGTTACAGCGCCGATTTGATGATCACCAGCACCCTTTGGGATAATGATGATTATACACCAACAAAACCTCGTTACGAACGCTTCGATCGTGAGAAATTTGATGAAATATACGGCAAGATAAAAGGCTAAGCCGCCAATTCTTTCCTATACTGCATAAAAAAGAGAGACAATTAATTGTCTCTCTTTTTTTGTTATATCTTATTCCGAAGAATCAGAATTTACTTATAATCTTCTGGAGTTATTTTAAAACGATATATTGTCTTACCATCCAAGTTTCTGTAAATATATTCAGTTGAAATTCCATATCCGCGAATATCTTCCATTCCTGGATCATTTTTAGTCATCTCTTTTACCGAAGCAACAATTTCATCTTCAAATTGAAGTGTATCAAAAGCTGCTGTATCAGTATAAGTATAATAATGCTGTAAATCGTTATTTTTAAGAAGCACAGTACTATCTATACGAATAGTGGTATTAATCATTTGAGGAAGCTGCTTATTTATAGCGTCAACTTCAGTTTTTAATTGTTGATGAATTTTATCGCTGCCCGAGGTACATTGTACGAAAGACAATGCAACAAGAGACAATGCAGTACCAACTTTCAATAGTGATGTAAGTTTCATAATAGATATTTTTTATTTTTCACCCAAATACATGGAACACACTCCCAATGTATAAGTTTTACACTTCGCATTACGGAAACCGTTTTTAGCAAGCACTCCAACCATCTCTTTACCTTGTACAAAGGCTTCAATAGATTTGGGTAAATATGAGTATGCAGTTTTGTCTTTAGAGATAAACCGACCAACAGTCGGTATAAATAAACGAGAATAAAGCCAGTAGCCTTGTTTCATAGGGAAACTCTCGGGACTTGACAATTCGAGTATCATCAATTTACCTCCCGGTTTTAAAACCCGATGTATTTCTTTTAAGCCCTTATCTAAATTTTCAAAATTACGTATTCCGAATGCAACAATTGCTGCATCATACGAATTGTCTGCAATGTCTAACGCCATGCAGTCTTGCTTCTCGAAAGTAATTTTGTCTGACAAGCCCAATTTAGCCACCTTTTGGCGACCAACTTCCATCATCCCTTCGGAGATGTCTATACCTGTGATTTTTTCCGATCCAAGCAACCTATATGCTTCTATCGCCAAATCGCCTGTACCTGTAGCAATATCTAAAATAGATTGGGGTTTGAGATCTTTTAGAGTCAAAAGACCTTTCTTGCGCCATCCACGGTCAATACCCATAGATAGCGTATGATTCAGTGTATCATAGTTTTCTGCAATAGAATCGAACATACGTTCGACCTGAGCTCCTTTATTTTCGGAACTCTCATAAGGAACTACTTTTTCTGCCTGATATGTCATGTGTAAGTTTAAGGTCACCGACCTTTTTATTTCTTTTGATAAGTGTAAGAGGACTCTCTTAACTTATTACTGAGTAGTTCAGCAATAAATTGCCCTATTACTTAAATGACGTCTGCTGCTTCAGCTTCAACGTCGTTGCTCAATTTGCGAGCTCTGACTTTAACGATTTTACCGTTTTTCGAAAAGATGAGATTACCATCTTCTATTTGCTTTTTTTCAATTAAACGTGTATAAGAAAGACTAAGACCAACCAATAATTTGCTTCTCAAAGCCAATTCGTTACGAGTCATATATTTTTAATTTGATTTAAAATCTCTTCATTATGTTCCTCTATCATATCCGATCTTTTTCCTTCGGCTACTAAACGAAACGGATTTTCCGAATTATTAACAACCAACCAGTAATCCGCTATCGGAGTGTATAAAGTAAACAGATTTTGTGCTCCTGCTCTGTATCTCCGACGAATTACATCCTGAGGCACATGATGCCCGCCGGCTTTAACTCGGTCTTCGACTCTTTTAATAGCTAATTCAGGAGAACTGAGCCAAAAATACAACAATGTTACGAAATAACCTACTTTTTGTGCTTTTTTAATAAATGATACATACGATTTGGTTGCGAGAGTCGTTTCTATGGCGAAATCCTGTTGTAGCCTCAACATCTCCTCCATTCTCCGTATCATTATACGCCCTGCTTCGATAGAAGCTTTCTCTGGTTGAAAAGGAGAAAGTCCCTTCGCAATCTCATCGGCATTGATAAACTCTTTGCACTCGAGCATCTCTGGTAACATTGTATATGACGCCGTAGTTTTTCCGGCACCATTACAACCGGATATAATATAGAGATTTGGCATAAATTAAAGTTTTCTTGTTAAGGTCACAGACCCTCTTTTTCCTTCAGCAGTTTATCCACCAAAATTAATCATAATTGAAAATATAGCAATAAATATTTAGCCGTACTTAAGCAGAATTCAATTGCTTTTAAATAAAGGTAACAATTTACCGCCAAATACCAAATAAGGTCTAAAACCTTTTTGACACTTTAATAAAATAGGCACCAACAATAGGCACTACTGAGGAATACTGCAAAAAACATACCAGATCGTTAATAAAAAAACGTCTGTCAGAATATTTCCAAAAACAATTGGCTTATATCCGACAGACGATTTTATATCTGAAATTTACTGTGTTTATTTTTTCAAATAAGCAGTTATATTTTTCTCAATACGACCTTCAACATCAGCAATATCAGCTTTCACAAAAGGCTCGCCAACGATTTTTTCATATAGCTCGATATATCTTTCTGAAACAGAATTACAATACGCCTCTGTCATTTCGGGAATGTGCTGTCCCTCTTTTCCTTGAAATCCGTTCTCCATTAACCATTTACGAACAAACTCTTTAGAGAGTTGACGTTGTTCTTGGCCTTTAGCAAACAAATCCTGATAAGTATCTGCATAAAAATAGCGAGACGAATCGGGTGTATGTATTTCGTCAATCAGATAGATTTTACCATCTTTCTTTCCAAATTCATATTTTGTATCCACAAGGATTAATCCTTTTTGAGCTGCCATTTCAGTACCTCTTTGGAAAAGAGCTAAAGTATATTTCTCAAGTTGCTCGTATTCTTCTCTCCAAACCAAACCTTGAGCAATTATTTCTTCTCTCGAAATATTTTCGTCATGCCCCTCATCCGCTTTAGTTGTCGGTGTAATAATAGGTGTTGGAAACTTTTGATCTTCTTTCAAACCATCAGGTAAAGACAAACCGCAAAGTGTGCGAGCGCCATTTTTGTACTCACGCCATGCACTACCTGTAAGGTATCCGCGAATCACCATTTCTACTTTGTAAGGCTCGCAACGCAAACCTACTGTTACCATAGGATCGGGTGTTGCTTGCTTCCAATTAGGAACAATATCTGCTGTTGCATCCAAAAATTTGGCTGCTATTTGATTCAAAACCTGTCCTTTGTATGGGATACCTTGTGGTAACACAACATCAAATGCCGAAATACGGTCTGTTGCAATCATTACCAATGTATCTTTACCAATTGAATAGACATCACGCACTTTACCATGATATACATTTGTCTGATCTGAAAAATGATAATCGGTAGTAACTAAAGTATTTTTCATTATCTGGATATATTTTATTTTTATAAATTGGGTTCGACAAATTTACCTACAAAATCTTACTTTTCCATCTTATTGAGTAGTCTAAAACATTTTATTTCTATATTTCAGGACAACAACTTATTATTGCAATTATGCTTCTTCGAAAGCAATAAAAAGGTATGAAATCTCAGATAAGAGAATATGAAAAATTTCTACTTCTATCAACAAATAAATTCGTCCTTTGTTCTCACATAATTAGACATTTTCCGTCAATTAACGTTACTCTACCGTCTAAAGAACTCTGCCACTCAGCCTACCATCCGTTTATTTTAGGAGCTTCGTAATCCAAAATAAAACTGATAGTAATATCAGATATTACTCTTTAGACTCTGAAAACTCTTTTCGACGTCTCTCGTCTTCTTTTTCGTAGGCATCAACTATCAGCTGAACCAATTTGTGACGAACAATATCTTCTTTCGTAAATTCTATCTTTCCGACACCTTTCACTCCATCCAATACTCGCAAAGTATGCTTTAAGCCTGACATCTGAGAAGGTGGTAAATCAATCTGAGTAACATCGCCCGTTATTATCATCTTCGCATTCATCCCCAAACGGGTAAGAAACATCTTTATCTGATGTATGCTTGTATTCTGAGCCTCATCCAGAATAATAACGGCATCGCTCAAAGTACGCCCACGCATAAATGCAAGAGGTGCTATCTGAATAACTTTATTCTCAATATATTCTTTCAGCTTGGCGGGAGTTATCATATCTTCCAAAGCATCGTAAAGAGGCTGTAAGTAAGGATCAATCTTATCCTTCATATCTCCGGGAAGAAAGCCCAGCTTTTCGCCGGCTTCTACTGCGGGACGGCTCAATATAATGCGTTTGACTTCTTTATTCTTTAAGGCTTTTACAGCAAGAGCAATAGCCACATAGGTCTTCCCCGATCCTGCCGGTCCTAGGGCAAATACCAAATCGTTTTTCTGAAAGGCATTTACCAGCTTTTGTTGGTTCTCATTACGTGCCGAGATAGGTTTGCCATTCATCCCGAAAATAATCAGATTATCTTGCTTTACCCCCTGTGGAGATTTCCCTTTTACAATATCTATTATATTATCTTCGGTAAGCATATTGTGGTCTACACAGAACAACTCTAGATCTCTCATCTTCTCTTCAAAGAAAGGAATCTCATCAGCATTACCAATCACCTTTATAATATTACCACGGGCAATTATACGTAGTTTAGGAAATAGTGTTTTTAGTAATTGCAGATTACCATTATTGGTACCGAAAAAAACGGCAGCATCTGCATTATCGAGTACAATTATTTGTTCTATCATCTAATTTTTATTCAATTTGACAAAAATACAATTCTTTCTTTTTATATCGCAATTTATCCAGACTATTATTTTGCTTTATATCAAGACACATACACATACAAAAAGAGCCTTTAAATTAAAGGCTCTTTGTTTTTGGAAGAAGTATGTTTTAATATCCCGGATTCTGATAATAACCTCCACCACCTTCGAGTGTAGAAGTAAATGTTGTAGAAATAGGACGTAATGCATATTCTGCATGGTAATACTTCGCTAAATCAGGGTGCGTACTTTTCAGATAACTATCGTCTTTGAGCATACCTGTACGTTTCAAGTCGTAAAAGCGGCTGTCTTCTCCACAAAGTTCGCGAGCACGCTCATCCAATATAGTGCGGATAGTAGGCATCTCGGTTAATAACTTTGCTCCGGCACGAGAACGAATCTTATTGATATATTTTGCAGCATTAGCTCCACCCGATACATAAAGATCGGCTTCGGCAGCAATAAGATATATATCAGCCATACGCATTATCAAAACAGCATTGAGATTACCGTTACGTTTTTGCGAAGCATTAGCTACAAAGTAATTGCTACTGTTATGCTTTGTTAGAGATGGATAGAAATAATTAAATAAGTTCTCCGAATTTCCGTTAGTAACATAACCTGCTGACGGATTTACATACGAATAGGTCATATTAATATTCTTATTCGCATCATTATAAATATCCTTATAATCAACTAATAAGTAAGGTACTTTATGTTTTTGAGCAACTTCCGCGTTATAGTCTGCATCCTGAGGCATTACAAACTTGATTGCCAAACTACCCAAAGCTAGTGAATTGCCAAGCACAGAAGCTTCTTTATCATATTTATTCACTGAGCCCTTATCCCAAGTATACTTCTGATTGGTTTTCCATTCTGTTTGGAATGAATGATGGAATCGAGGATCAAGTGTTCCATCTTCTTGCACATACAAACTCAACAAATGTTGTGTAGGCATAAAAATTCCCGGTTGGTTTCCACCCCATTTCAAACGGGTTTCCTGATCGTCTACCATAGCTCCGAAATTAGGAACCTTACAGTAGAAATACTCATTGTTACGGTTCAATCTATAATTACCATTGCTCGATCCATGACCGTCGCCTCCTGCATACCAACGGTGTTTCCACAAAGCCTCTTTGTTTGTCCAGTTATTAGCCTCTTTAAACACATCTTCGTAAGATGGATAGAGGTAAGCATTATATTTACCACCTCCTCCTTCAGCATCCTCTATCAACATTTGAGCATATTTAAGAGCATCAGCAGCATATGCTTTAGAAGCATCATATTCTACCGTTTGCAAACAAGCCCTAGCCAGAAAACCCAGTGCAGCTTTTTTAGTAGGACGAGAAGTGGTTGAATGATCTCCAACGGGCAACCATTTAAATGCAAATTCGAGATCAGGGATAATTATATCCTTATATATTGTCAGAGGGTCGGTTCTTTCCGGATGAAAGTCTATCCCTTTAGCCGGTGAGGTAATTGCTGTTACACCACCAAATTGCTCTACTGCATTAAAATAATATACAGCACGCAAAAAGTAGGCTTCTGCAACAACTGCATTTCTCAACTCTTCGGTCTTGTATGGAGGTTTGTTTGCATACTCAATTGCAATATTGCATGAGCCTATTCCATCGTAAGTGCCATTCCACCAATTATTGGTATAGGTTGTATTGGGCGATGCTCCTGCAAAATACCAGAACCATTGAGTCCACGAGGTCGATTTGTTGGCTTGATAAGTCCACAAATCTGTGCCACCTTCCATTAAAGTAACCCAGTTATCGGTACCATAAAAATAGCGTTGCATCGAAAAATAACATTGATTGATTAGCGATTCGTATCCCTCGATAGATTCCGCAGCTTTTTCCATTGTAAATCCTCCGGGATTTTCTTCATCTAAGGAACAAGACGACAGAAACAGATTGGATATCAGAAATACAGATAGAAATGTTCGTATATTAAATATCTTTTTCATAATGATTTATCTTTTTTCAGAAGTTACTTCCGTAACATTAAATATTCATTGTCATATTATTAGTAATAAAAGGTTTGAGACCCTTAAAACGATATATTTACCCCAAACACAAGCTGTTTGTAAAGAGGAAATGAATCCGATCCGTTAGTTTCAGGATCTGTACCTCTCAATTGTTTGTCTTTTACATACAAAAAGGGATTATATGCAGTTGCATAGAAACGACACCTTTCAATATTAAATAGCTTAGGTAAAGTATATCCTAATGTAATATTTTTGACTTTGATAAATGAACCATCTCTGTATTTAAGTGCAGGCATTACTGTTTGCTCGCTTCCACTACCCGCAATAGGATAATAAGCTCCCTGATTGTTTTCTGTCCAATAATCAGCCCCCGCAATTTGATTGTTCGAACTGCCTGTTTTGGCAGAATACCATCCCAACAAATCGCTGGTTATAGTTTGTCCGTATCTTGCAGTTGCAAAAACACTTAAATCGAAACTCTTATATCTAAAGGTATTATTTAAACCTACAATAAAATCGGGATTCGAGTGTCCTAATATTTGCCTGTCTTTCTCGCTGTATTTATGTTCCCCATTGTCGTTAACCTCTTCGCCATTCACAGTAGTGACATTTGGCACAGTTGCAATTTTCACCCATCCCGGTTTCACACCGTATTTAGCCAATTCTTCGGCTGATGCATTTGTTCCCCAGATACCATCATATTTGTAACCGTAAACTGATTTTATAGGCTGCCCAACAAACAAATTCTCATTTATAAGATCGCCACTTGGCAGAGATTCTATTTTCTCTTTGCTCCAAGTGAAAGTTACAGTTGAATTCCACACAAAATCACGAGTCTGAATATTTCGGGTATTGATAGTTACTTCAAGCCCTTCGTTACTTGTTTCGGCAATATTTTCCCAGCTTTGCAGAGGCGATCCCCATCCAGTACTTCCGCTTGTAACGGGCATTGTACGTTTAAATAATAGATTTTTGGTACGTGTACTAAACCAATCTACCGATCCGTCAATTCTATTTTTCAAGATAGCAAAATCCACCCCTATATTCCAGTTATAAGATTTTTCCCATCCTAAGCTAGAGTTACCATAAATACCTGCATATTGAGTGAAAGGTACTATTTTGCCATCAAGACTCACACCTGCCGACGAATACGCGGATGCATTGGTAGAAGAACTATATGCACCAATACCTCCATCGTTTCCGGTTACACCATAACCTACTCTCAATTTTAAATTGTCTAACCAAGCTTTCGAGTCATTCATAAAAGCCTCATCCGAAATACGCCATGCTAAAGCTCCTGCGGGAAAACTATCCCATTTGTTTTCTTGCGAAAACCAAGACACACCATCCCAACGATTAGAGAAGGTTACTAAATAACGTCCTTTATAAGAATAGTTTAGACGCATCGCATAAGACATCTTCATATTCTGAGTAAACCTGATTCAACCCTAGCTGAAGTTCCTGCCAACAATCGGTAAAAGCTCCACGAATCGATAAACTGTCCGCTAGCTGCTGCCTTATTGCTTTCATCCTCATTTTTAAGCCACGAAGACAATACAGTTGCCGTTATATTATGATCAGTATTAAATGTCTTATTGTAGGTAAGTATGTTATCCCACATATATCTGTAACGATAGCTATTGGTAATCTCAGCATGAGGAGAGCCCGCATAAGATGGTCGGTTGGCAGTTGCTTCACTACCCCAAAACTGACCTCTGCGAGAATTATCTAAAGTTCCATTGAGAACCGTTCTAAAATTAAAATCTTTTATAGGAGTTATATCAAGATATACATTGGCATTAAGGTATGTGTTACGCGTATTATCCACAAACTGATTCTTGATAAAGTCTCCCAAAGGAGAGTATTCATCCTGAGCAAATTCGTAATTGATATCACCGTTTTCGTCATAAGCATCACCCAATGGAAAAGCCGAAATAGCTTTGGTAAAAGTATTTCTAACACCATTGTTTCGGTTAGTATAAACCATATTAGATGTGAAACCTACCTTTGCCCATTTGGCTACTTCCTGGTCGATATTTAACCGCATAGCATACCGGTTTAGGTTTTCATTTTTCAATAAACCTTCCTGACTGTCATAAGACAGAGAAGAGAAAACTTTCGTTTTAGCATTACCTGCTGACACTGAAACGTTATATTTCTGATTTACAACCGAATTACCCGAAGCTTCATCTACCCAATCGATCCATTTATTATCGTTATAAGCAGCCAATTTCGTAGCATCAGTCAAAATAGAAGACATATCAGTAGGATACTGTCCGTTTAAATATTTATAAGCTTCGCGTTGATAGTTAGTCCACTCATCGCCTTTCATACCATGATAGAATTTTGCATCACCACTAAAACCAATAAATCCGTCGAAGTTTACTCCTACTTTTCCTTCCTTACCTCTTTTGGTTGTAATCATTACTACCCCATTAGCTCCGGCTGAACCAAAAATTGCTGTTGACGAAGCATCTTTCAACACGTCAAAACTTTCAATATCCATAGGATTCACTTGCTCGTAGCTACCAATAACACCATCTATAATAAACAAGGGCGTGTTATTACCATAAATAGAGCGGTTTCCACGTAAAAGGACTTCAACATTTCCTCCTACCTGACCCGTTGTTTTCAGAATATCCATACCAGCAATCCGTCCCTGCAATGCCTCCATCACATTATTGGTTGGCGAGATGGTTATATCCTCATTTTTCACAGACGATACTGACCCTGTAAGGTCTCTTTTCTTTACCGTCCCGTAACCAATAACCACAACTTCATCTAAAGTCTCGGCATCTTCTGCCAATGTTACTGATATTGAAGTGCGGTTATTTATGCCAACAACTTGTGGCAAATAACCTATATACGAAATTCGAAGTGACCCGTTAGAAGGAGCACTTAGCACAAACTTTCCATCCAAATCGGTTACAGTTCCGGTAGTTTTACCTTCTACTATAACACTGGCTCCGATTATAGCTTCGCCCGATTTATCAACAACACTTCCGCTTACACTAACTTGCTGCTGAGAATAAGCATGTAGCGAAAACAGACAACACAATATAAACACCCAAATAGGTTTTGCGAACAATCTCTTTGATGACAGATTATTCCTAAACATGAGTAGATCAACATAGGGGTTTCTCATAATTCTTACGGATTTTAAGATTTAAAAACTAGTATAAAAAACATGATAGCTTCAGATTAAAACATCAGACCTCTATTTAATAGGTCCGGTAAAGGCAACGGCAATCTACTACCAGTCCAATATTCTTAATTGTAAGTGTTGTCTCTTAAAAAAGAATTTATTGGAAAAGAGTAATATATCCTTCAAGAATAAAGATTAGGATATTATGATTGCATGATTATAAAGTAGCTCACCTCTTGAAGAGAAATTACAACTACTATTTTTAGATAAGTTTAGGTCAAAATGATTAGATATTAGGTTATTTTGCAGGTTACATCATATTTGGTATTCTTATCTGACAGTTATAAAATTACACACACGACATTTTAAGTGTAAAAATATACACTTAATCACTTAAAAAATTATACATATTGAGATTAATCATTAAGAATTTGATCGTAGTAACACAGCAGCAAGATGGAGTAATCGTTTAAAATACAACACATTTATTTACTTTTTGGTTACAGAAGATGCATAAACACCGAATAAACACAATACCGAACAAATTATAAAAGTGATGCGCATACTATACATTAATTCGGTATGTACATCAGCCGAAAACTTAATATTTCCTATTTGCACAGAGATAGCCATCATAGCAATACCCATACTCAACGATTGCCCCACCAATCGCATTGTACCAGCCGTAGCAGAGGCAAATCCGTAATACTGTTTATCTACGGAACTCATTAAAATATTCATATTGGGAGAAGAAAACACACCGAAGCCAAACCCAATTAAAACAAGCAGCCCAATAATGTAATAAAAATTCGTAGTCTCGCCTATGAAACACAACCCTATCAGCCCCACAAAGATAATAAACATGCCCAATGTCGCCAAAAACGAGGAAGACATTTTATCTGACAATTTACCCGAAGCAAACGATACGACAGCCATCATAAGAGATTGCACAATAAGAATAAGCCCAGCATCGCGAGGCGATAACCCTCTTACGTATTGTAGATATAAACTCAGCATAAAGGAAATAGCAAAAGTTGCCGAATAGTTTATCAATGCCGATATGGACGAATACTTAAACACCTTATTTTCCAAAAACACTCTGATATTAAACACAGGATTAGCCTGTTTTTTCTCATAAACGGAAAAGAACAGAACAATCAATATTCCTACAACAAGTAATACAAAGCCAGAAACATCTGGTAGACTCGCAAAACCATAGATAACAGCCGATAACCCCAAAGCATACAATATAGAACCCGTTATATCAAATTTCTGCTTTACATCTTCTTTCCAATCCTCTTTAATAGCAAAGAAGGTTCCGATCAAGACCAGAAGTGCAATGAATGCAGAGACATAAAATATACTCTGCCAACCTAGATATTGAGTAAGTATTCCACCAAGGAAAGGTCCCGCAGCCAAAGCAAAATAAACGGTAGCTGCATTTATCCCTAAAGCTTGTCCTCGTTTCTGCAAAGGAATTGCCGACATAAGAATTGCCGCACTTGTTCCAAAAATCATAGCACTACCAATACCCGATAAGAAGCGATAAACAATCAAACTTTCAACAGAAAAGGCCAAACCACTTAAGACTGAAAATAAAATAAAGAGGATAAGCCCCCAAATGAATACTGTTCGCCGTCCGATCATATCAGCCAATTTTGCACAAGGAATCTGAAAAATAGCAGTGGAAAGCATATAGCTGGTAGGAATCCAACCCGACAAGGTAGCATTTACAGAGAAATCATCATTAATATAAGGCAATGCCAGATTTAGTGCCGACCCCATAAAGGGTACTAATGAGGAAGAAAGACAAATAACGAACAATATGGCATTCGCATTTGCCTTTGATTGTATATTTTCTGTTGTCATATATATTTATCTCTTATGGAATTTATATTTAATTTGTCATCTATATAATAGAAAGCCTAATATACACAGAATACAAATATGAGTAAAAATATCAACATAAACTTACGAAAATAAAGTCACCTTATCCTCTAAAGAACAATATCCAGGACATCAAAATAGTATAGAAAAAACATCCTGCCATGAAAAGTTATCTAATAATAATCTCTATTGTCATATTTCTATTGAATCCCACAAAAACTTTTTCCACAGCACAGGCTCCCGATTATTTAATATACAATGGAGATACTCTCGCTATTTTTTCGAATCCACTTGAAACCTATTTTCAACAGCATTTAAACATTAAGAATCCATTCTATGAACTGCCTCTTTTATCCACAGGATGCTGGCGAGGATATATCGCTTACTGGGAATTGAGAAACGACAGTTTATTCCTAAAGGATATTTATAGAGATGAGATTAAATTTGATATTACACAAGTAATAACAGACAGAGATACCAATAATGGTGTTTTTGCAGATTGGGTTAATCAGGATATACCTCACCCCTATGGAAATTTAGTTTACTACATACACGATGCTTATCAATCGATTTATGAATTCGAAAAAGTATTTCACCTCGAAGCAGGTATCCTAAAAAGTACTATAATATACGACAACTCTAAATCTCGAAGATCAAAATATATACTAAATTCAAACTTGCTAACCAAGTATATAGAAGACAATATCGATTACTCGAAACTTCCAAAAATAGAAAAACCGATTCGTGTAATTGTCAACATAACAGGCTCTGATAATAACGGCAAAATAAACGAAGCAGATATCCCCCGAAAAAGGAATGATATTTTTGATGAAGAAGCTATTCGTATAATAAAGTCAATACCCAAATGGGATGTAATATACAAAAGAGGCCAGCGCTATCAACAAGCATGGTTGATTCCTGTTATTTTTAAGCCACAAGAAAAATAATTGATAATATAATAAACCTTCAATCAAGATCAACTATTATATGTAATCTAAAAAAAAATGAAAACTACTAACAGCATAGTTATCAAATAATAGTTCAAGGTATATTATCTTTTTACTACCTTTGCAAACTGTATTCACTAATAATAATTGACAATGAAGTTTAATTTTCCAATTTAGTAGAAGTAATCCACCCAAGCGATTACACAAGGATAAGATGCGAATCTTGTCGCTACACAGCTTTAGATATGAAAATATCACACAATAAAAACAGTCAATTAACCACGTAAATTAAGTAAGATAGATGATCGATTCAATGATATTAAGTGTAAAGAATCAAAAGGCGATTCTGGTAGGTCTTATCACACAACAACAAACCGAAGAACAAGTAAACGAGTACTTGGACGAATTGGCGTTTTTGGCTGAGACCGCAGGAGCCGAACCAGTGAAGAAATTTACACAAAAACTAGAACATGCAAATGCCGTAACTTTTGTAGGAACAGGAAAGCTACAAGAGATAAAGCAATATATGGAAGAAAACGAAATCGGATTGGTAATTTTCGATGACGAACTTTCGGCAAAACAAATTCGCAACATTGAGCAGGAACTACAAGTTAAGATTCTGGACAGAACCAGTCTTATTCTAGACATTTTTGCCATGCGTGCCCAAACCGCATATGCAAAAACTCAGGTAGAGTTGGCGCAGTATCAATACCTCCTACCTCGTTTGACTCGTATGTGGTCTCACTTAGACAGACAGCGAGGTGGTGGTGCTATGATGCGTGGTGTGGGTGAAACACAGTTGGAGAGTGACCGCCGTATTGTTCAGGATAAGATTGCCGACTTGAAAGAGCAATTAAAATCCATAGACAAGCAAATGATTGTTCAGCGTAAGAACAGAGGCAAGATGGTACGTGTAGCGCTCGTTGGATATACCAACGTTGGCAAATCTACTATGATGACTATGCTTAGTAAATCTGAAGTTTTTGCAGAAAACAAACTCTTTGCCACACTAGATACAACGGTACGTAAGGTTATCATAGATAATCTTCCCTTCTTGTTATCTGATACAGTTGGATTTATTCGCAAGCTGCCTACTCACTTGGTAGAGTCGTTTAAATCGACACTCGATGAAGTACGCGAAGCCGATCTTCTTGTACACGTAGTAGATATATCGCATCCTAATTTTGAGGAACAAATAGAGATTGTAGAAAAAACTCTTCTGGAAATAGATGGTGAGGAAAAAAATACAATTCTTGTTTTCAATAAAATAGACGCATTTACCTACGTAAAAAAGGACGAAGACGATTTAATGCCCGCAACACGAGAAAATATCTCGCTAGAAGAATTACGCAAAACATGGATGGCTAAGCTAAACAACAATTGCATATTTATATCGGCTACCAACAAAACTAATGTTGATGAGTTGAAGCAAATGTTATATGACCGAATTAAAGAAATTCATATAGAACGTTATCCTTACAACGACTTCCTATTTCAGAAGTACGACGAAGAGGAGGAGATATAATTATTATATTCCTGAAAAAAATCAAAGAGGTAGCTATTCTAAAATAGCTACCTCTTTTTTGTAGATAACATCCCTATTAATATAGGACTTGATTATTAATGAAAAAAGAACACTTTTGATTATTCTAAAGAAAGAAACAGCAGAGTGTAATCACTACACCCCGCTGCGTACATAGTTATGCTTTGGTAAATTATATTTTAAAACAACGACGATAGAATCATTTACCACACAACCACCTTTATTTACTACTAAATACTATATATATTTTTTAGAGCTATTCTTACACACTCATATTAAGATAATCTACATCTCCTAAAAACTACTTTTTTAGTAGTTAAAACACAAGATATACACCAATCATAGTCAAAAAAACATCTCTTTTAAAAGATTCCAGGACTATAAAAGCTCAAAAAAAATATTTTATTACTATAATTTTCTCCCCTTCTGTTACAAATATAAACTTTTTCGCATAACAATACAATATTTTTAGTAAATCTCACAGTATTAAATATACTACCTACAATAATAATCAACATAAACAACTATAAACAAGACACATAACAACAAAAAAAACTACTCATTTATTCGCAAACAAATCAATAAAAAAAATAATAAATAGATAATAAAGATAAAATAAACTCCACACACAAGCAAAAACAACTAAAAAAAGAGTAGCCACAGCGATAATAGACGTTAACAAATGAAACAGTCCTCATTTTATAGTTTGATTATTTTTTACTAATTTTGTCGAGATGTTAATACCACAACTAAATAAAATGAGAACTCCCGTATGCATTTAACAACTAAAGACAGAGTACTTCAATTTATTGACTATAAAGGAATAAGCAAAACCGTATTCTTAAACGAGACCGATATCAAACGGGGTTTTCTCGACAAAGACAAGTTAAAAGCCAGCGTTTCAGATATACTACTCGAGAAAATAATCCAGACATATCCCGAAATAGACTTAGTATGGTTAATAACCGGAAAAGGAAATATGTTAAAGAAAGGACTGGTTCACGGCAAAGGAACCATTGACAGTTTCGAGTCACAAAGCTACAACGAATTCCCTCCTGTTCCTGTGTATACTTTGGATGCTATAACAAATTCGAGCCATCCCGTTTATAGTGGACCTAAAGATGCCGAGTCGGCATTATTGATACCCCACATGCCCAATTGTGATGCCGCCTTATACATTCACACGGATACTATGTATCCTATATTAAGAACAGGTGATATTGTATGCTACAAAAGAGTTACAGATGTAAGTAATATATATTGGGGAGAAATGTATGTGATGGACATATCGAGACAAGAGGACGAAAATTATCTTACTTTAAAATACATACATAAATCAGATATAGGAGACGATTACATAAGTCTTCGTAGTCATAACCCTATATATCCGCCTCAGGATATATTAAAAAGCAATATAAATCGCATGGGGTTGGTAAAAGTCTGCATACGCTATAACTGCCTAGTTTGACAAAAGAAATAAAGAACAACAAACACTCCAATTAAGACCGTACCTAAAAAATGAAAGGGTTTCAAATAAATTTGAAACCCTTTCTCTATTTTAAATGTACTTCTACAATTATGCTTTACCTGCACTACCTAGTACAGCCTCGATTTTGTGTTTGTACAATTTCTTCATGTTATCACGAGCTGGTCCAAGATATTTACGTGGATCGAATTCTTCTGGTTTAGTTGCAAAAACTTCACGAACAGCAGCAGTCAAAGCTAGACGGCTATCTGAATCGATATTGATTTTACATACAGCAGAAGCAGCAGCTTTACGCAATTGTTCTTCTGGAATACCGATAGTATCTTTCAATGCACCACCGTATTTGTTGATAAGAGCAACTTGATCTTGTGGAACTGAAGATGCACCGTGTAATACGATAGGGAAACCTGGAAGTTCTTTTTCACAAGCTTCTAATACATCAAAACGTAAGGGAGGTGGAATTAATACACCATTAGCATCTTTAGTACATTGTGCAGGAGTAAACTTGTTAGCTCCGTGAGAAGTACCAATTGAAATAGCTAAAGAGTCACAACCTGTTTTAGAAACAAAGTCAACAACTTCTTCTGGTTTTGTATATGTATGGTGTTCTGCAACAACATCATCTTCAACACCTGCTAAAATACCTAGTTCGCCTTCAACAGTTACGTCAAATTGGTGAGCGTATTCTACTACTCTTTTAGTAAGAGCAACGTTTTCGTCATATGGAAGGTGTGAACCATCGATCATTACTGAAGAGAAACCTGAATCGATACAGTCTTTACAAGTTTCGAAAGTATCACCATGGTCAAGGTGAAGTACGATTTGAGGATTTTCCCAACCTAAACTTTTAGCGTACTCAACAGCTCCTTGAAGCATGTAACGCAATAAAATAGGGTTAGCGTACTGACGTGCTCCTTTAGACGCCTGAACGATAACTGGCGATTTTGTTTCAGCTGCAGCTTGAACGATAGCCTGCAACTGCTCCATATTATTAACATTGAACGCAGGAATTGCATATCCGCCTTTTACTGCTTTTGCGAACATGTCTCTTGTGTTAACAAGACCTAATTCTTTGTAACTTACCATTGTTTTAATTTTATTATAATAATTATTGATAGAATATTTATTCTTTAATACAAAAGTAAAAAATAAATATGAATAAACTAGCTTTACGCAGATCAAAAATTGAGATTTAGATACCCACTTAACCTATATTTAATACTCTTTTCGGAACCTAATAATATACCACATTAATGGTATTGGTGTTTTATCCTACAATCTTCATCTTTGTATCAATCTATCTATTATAACAGAAAACGGAGAGCAAAGTTCAATAGGAATGCACCTCTCCTTATGAGCTATTTGATAATAAAGGAGTTAATAGGACTCATTACATCCACAACTGTAAAGAATGAAGGTTTCAAACCTTTCATTCCATAACGAGGTATAACCGAGCTATTCGTCAGAATTATAAAACAGAGAAAAAGAAACAGTTGTTGTTACTTATATTATATTAATTATGAGCCTGTTTATTAAGAAATCTATTAGTACACTCGTTAATGAAGCCGATGACAGAGGTCAACACACGCTCAAAAAGACACTTGGCCCATGGAAACTCATAGCATTGGGAATAGGAGCCATTATTGGAGCAGGGCTTTTTTCGGTAACAGGTAATGCCGCAGCCGACCATGCAGGATCAGCCATCACCATATCATTTATTATAGCCGCCGTAGGGTGCTGTTTTGCAGGGTTGTGTTATGCTGAATTTGCATCCATGATACCCGTTGCCGGCAGCGCATATACCTATTCATATGCTACTATGGGACAATTCATTGCATGGATCATAGGCTGGGATCTTGTTCTTGAATATGCTGTTGCATCAGCCACCGTTAGTATAAGTTGGAGCCGCTACTTTGTAAAACTACTCGAAGACATAGGTACATTCTTACCTCCCGAACTCACCTCCTGCCCTTGGGATGGTGGTATCGTAAATTTACCCGCTGCTTTTATAGTTATCATAATGAGCTTTATACTCATCAGAGGCACGGGAAGAAGCTCAACCATAAATACGATCATAGTAATTCTTAAAGTAATTATTGTACTTGTATTCATCATAGTAGGCTGGAAATATATCAATAGCGAAAACTACACTCCTTACATCCCCGAAAATACAGGGACTTTCGGAGAATACGGTTTCAGCGGTATTATCCGCGCTGCAGCCATTGTTTTCTTTGCCTTCATCGGTTTCGACGCAGTGAGCACAGCTGCTCAGGAAACCAAAAACCCGAAGAAAAATATGCCAATAGGAATACTAGGGTCACTACTCATATGTACCATTCTATATATCTTGTTTGCCCATGTTATGACAGGGGTAGCACCCTACCTCAGCTTCAAAGGGCAAGATGGAATTGCTCCTGTATCGGTAGCCATAGATCATATGGGTAGTGTAGATGCAAACGGAGTATTTCAACCTGCCTATCCATGGCTAAACAAAGCCATATCGATAGCCATATTAGCAGGATACTCGTCAGTTATATTAGTAATGCTCTTAGGACAAAGCCGTGTCTTTTACAGTATGAGCAAGGATAAACTGTTACCATCGGCATTTTCTAAAGTTCATCCCAAATATCGCACACCCGTAAACAGCAATCTACTGTTTCTTGTATTAGTAAGTGCATTTGCAGCGTTTGTACCTGCTCGTGTTGCAGGTGAAATGACAAGTATAGGTACTCTCTTAGCCTTCATTATTGTATGTACAGGAATACTTGTTATGCGTAAAACGATGCCCGATGCACCCCGTGGATCCAGAACACCTTTAGTTCCTCTAATTCCTATTTTAGGTATTATCACCTGCCTCTTCATGATGGTATTCCCTCCTTTCGATACATGGATTCGTTTAATCGTATGGATGATCATAGGACTCGACATATACACATGGTATGGGCGTAAGAATGCGAATAGAAACAAAGAGATATTCAGTGATAGAGAGAATAACATCCTCAATCTATCCAGCATTGCCTTATCCGCTGTATTGATTATTATTTCGGTATGGCATCAATACGCAATAGGGCTAGACCAAGACAAAACATTGACAGGCTTTGCAATAGTATTAGGCACAATTCATATCATCATTTTTGGATATAGATTAATACTAAAAGAGAGTAAAAAAATTCAATAAAAAGATGACATATATGACTACCATTCACAGACATCTCTGAGAAATAAAGCTCTCAAGGCTTAACTTAGAACTATTATAAATTAGCTCTAAAATAGAAACACTTAAGTCCTGCTAATCGCCTGAATGAGTAGGACTTATTTTTCTCTCCAAGAAAACATACTTTCCAATATAAAAAACATACTTTTTTGTTCCATGCTAAATTGGTAAATTTGTAAGTATCAACTAGAAAGATCCAAGAATGTTTATGATAATTGATAATATCATAATACTAACTGTACGCCTTAAATAAGAGACACAACAGATCAACTAAATAAATTAAACTATCAAGAATCATGGAAAAAAGTATCAAAGGTACAGAAACCGAAAAATGTCTTTTAACCTCATTTGCAGGTGAGTCTCAAGCAAGAATGCGTTACACTATGTTTGCAAAAGCAGCTAAAAACGAAGGATTTGAGCAAATAGCAGCCATTTTTATGGAAACTGCCGAACAAGAAAAAGAACATGCTGAACGTATGTTCAAATATCTTGAAGGTGGAATGGTAGAAATCACTGCCTCTTATCCTGCAGGAAGAATCGGTACAACCGCTGAGAATCTAATTGAAGCTGCTGCTGGAGAGCATGACGAATGGGCATCAGAATACCCTAAATTTGCTGATATTGCAGAAGCTGAAGGTTTCAAACAAATAGCTGTTATGTACCGCATGATTGCTAAGGTTGAAAACATGCACGAAGACCGTTACAAAGCTCTTTTAGCTAGAGTAGAAAGCGGAGAAGTATTTATGCGTGAAGAACCTATCGAATGGCAATGTATCAATTGCGGATTTGTAATCAAAAGCAAAACTGCACCAAAACAATGCCCTGCATGTTTACACCCACAAGCATACTTCGAGCCACTTAAATGGAATTTCTAATTTAAGTAGTGACAACTAGACATAAAAGTTTGCCCTTATCCTTTGGATGGGCAAACTTTTTCTTTTTACAATCGATATAATATTACGATAAAGAGTATATTTGTAACAAATTTTAAGATTTCAGAATCTATTTACAGTTTAGCTGAGTACTACGACAACTATTTGCTATAACATTGATAGAATCAGAAAAAATTCTTACTTACTTAATCTTTGTTTACATGCGGTTTATTTTAGCCTTATTTCTTCTATTACCATTTATCAATATAAATGCGGATGATGACGTTTTTTCAAGTGAAATTATTAATTACATTTCTCATCGACAAGTAAAAGACGGTAAATTAATAATTAGTGACACCACTACCATCCAGATAAACAATAGAGACGGAGACAGTGATGCCGAAATACGAATACCTTACTCGAAAGGAGATAAACTCTCCATTGGAGATGCGTGGATTGAGGACATGTCTGGCAATATCATTAGAAAACTAAAAAGTAAAGAAATATTAGATAGGAGTTCTATTTCACATATATCACTCTATGAAGATGATTTTGTAAAAGAATTTGAATTAAAACATAATCAATACCCATACAAAATTGTATACTCCTATAAAATTACTTTAAACAAATTCTTCCAGATAGCATCTTACGATTACAGAAACAGAAGTCGGAAAACAAATAATTCGATAGTTATAGTTGAAACACCCGAAAACCAACCTATAAAATACAGGCAGAGAAATATTGATACACCTAAAATAGAAACAGCGGCTAAAACAACACGCTATATCTGGCAGTTTAGCTACGAACCCTTAACCAGAGAAGTCAACGCATCTATTAATAACAGCAAGGCTCCTTTATTAGAAATTGTACCTCTCAACTTTATATATGGAGTAAGCGGAAATTGCGAAAATTGGCAAACCTTCGGAAATTGGATATATCGATTAAACGCAGGTAAAGATATTTTACCCGAATCCGAAACAAAGAAAATAGATGAACTTCTCAAGGATGTAAAAGATGACAAAGAAAAAGCAAAGATACTATACCGCTATTTACAGGATTACAATCGCTATATCAATGTAAAATTAAATGTAGGTGGATTGCAAACACATTCGGCAGAATACGTTGCAACCAACCGATACGGAGACTGCAAAGCTCTGACAAATTACATGCAGGCAATACTCAAATACGCAGGAATAAAATCATATTATACCCTCATCAACTCGGATGACCGAGTGGAAGACATCGACCCTGACTTTGCCTCTCAAACCTTCAATCACGCCATACTTACTATTCCATTTAGCAATGACACTACGTTTTTAGAATGTACGACCAATAACCTCCCTTTTGGATATGTTCATGCATCTATTCAAAACAGAAAAGCATTATATGTATCTGAGAACAATAGCCAACTCATTACAATTCCTGCCCACAGTCCGCAAGATGTGTTATGCAGCCGCAATATAATAAGCCGATTAAACAATGATAATTCGGCTAGAACTGAAATTCTAATAACCCTACAAGGGGAAGAATACGAAGCTGCTAATTACATATCTACAAACATCAACAAAAACACGGTTGACAAATATATCCGTAATAATATACTTCAAGGATCGTTCGATCTAATCAATTTCAACTTCATAAAAGCCCCCCGTGATAGTGCTAAAATACAATTGCAGATCGAATCTAAAATGCACAACATTTATAAAAAATTCGGAAATAATATATCCATAACTCCCTATTCTCTAAAAATACCCTATTACGAGAATGCAGACAAAAGGACTCAAGACTTACAAATAGATCTCCCTGAATACTATGAAGATAGTTTGATTTATGAGATTCCGAATACTACTATAAATAAAATACCATCAAACATACAGATAATAACTCCCTACGGACATTATCGTTTACAGTTCGAGGCAAAAGACAATCAACTTTTGGTTCAAAAATCGATACTTATAAAAGCCGGTAATTATGCATTATCCGAATACGGGAAATTCCAGGAATTTATCCAGCAACTTAGAAATATTGAAATAAAAAATTATTATATCGAAGTACAATGAAAACACTAGTCCTATGTGTTCTTGTGGTTATAGTTCCACTCATCAGCAATGCTCAGGAAAAATACTCGGAAGAATATGGCAAAGTTACGCAGCACGAAATCTCGATGACTGAATACGCGCCCGATCCCGAAGCCGAAGCCGTAGTTATATACGAGATTGGTACTAATTATTTTCAAGGAGACGATAATCGCGGCTTCCTTCTTCATAAAGAGAGAAGAACCAAAATTAAAGTACTGAAAGCTGCCGGAACAGAGTATGCTAAAATAGAAATTCCTTTCTACACAGATAGTAGAAACGGCGAATCGGTAATAGATATAGAGGCTACAGTATATAATCTGGAAAATGGCAAGCCTACAAAAACGAACCTCGACCCTAAGAAGATATTCGAAGAGAAGATCGACAACGATCTTTCAGTAAAAAAGATAGCACTCCCAGATGTTAGAGAAGGTTCCGTTATAGAGTTTAAATACCATATTATTACTCCTTTTTTCTTTAACATGGGTACATGGGCTTTTCAAAAGAAAATACCCGTCATACACAGTCAGCTTATTTACAAAGCAATACCTTATTATGAATACACTTATATAATGCGAGGTACTAAAGAGTTTCACGAATTTGATTCTGTTACAAAAAATCATGACATACACTTTGGGTCACTGTTATACCAAGAAAAAATTTACACATTTGGAATGAAAGATCTTCCTGCTTTTAGAGACGAAGAATTTATCAGTGCCGAAGAAGATTATATGATAAGTATAAACTTTCAGGTATCGAAGATTTATTTCGCCAGCGGAAGTAGTCAAAACTATATATCAACATGGCCTGCTCTTTGTGATGACTTTTTGAAAAAAGATAACTTTGGAAAATATATAAAGAATAGTGAGAAAGAAGGTAAAAAACTACTGCCAACACTAAACCTTGACAGCAAGTCGCAGCTTGACCAAACCATAGAAATCACTCAGTATGTAAAATCTATGTACAAGTGGAATGATGTAAACAACAAGTTTGCAGAAGACAAATTATCCGATTTTCTAAAATCTAAAAGTGGCAACTCTGCAAACATCAACCTATATCTTATAGGTCTTCTTAAAGCTGCAAACATAAATGTTAATCCTCTTGTCTTGAGCACCCGTAATCATGGAGGAGTAAGTAAAAGTCACCCGTTTCAACAGTTTCTCAATTACGTAATTGCACAAGTAGAAATAGATGGAAAAACCTATTTTATAGATGCAACCGAACCTTTGCGTTATTTTGATGAATTACCTACCCGCTGCACCAATGTTGAAGCATTGGTTGTCAAGCCAAAAAACGAAGAATGGGTTATTACAACACAAAAAGAGGTTGCCCGCACAAGTAAAGCATTCAAGGTAAAAATTAACCCTGACCAACAAACTCTAGATATAAATATAAAATATACACTGTCGGGGCAAGATGCCTATCAGTTCCGTAATATATATGAGGGTAAAGATGATAACTTAGTTAACTACTTTAAGAAAAACAACAATGTAAATATTGAAGATAGTCTGATCACAAACGATTACAAAGAGCTGAACAAACCTTTCAGCTTCTCCTTTCAGTCAAGTACAGGATTCGAAAAAGCATCAGATAAGTTATTCATAAGCCCTTTCTGCAACTTGTCAGTTTCAGAAAACATATTTAAGCAAGAAACCCGTACACTTCCTATCGACCTAATATATCTGCGCAATGCAGATTATACATCGGAAGTTGAAATTCCTAAAGGATATAAAGTTGAATATTTACCTAAAGAACTAAAACATGATAGTCGCTTAATGTCTATCAAATATTCAACTAAGGTAACAGATAATAAAATAGAAGTCACAGCAGGCTATTTCTTCAATACCAATCTATATGATGCTAAAGACTATGTGCGTCTCAAGTATTCGTATGCAGAAATAATCAAACAATTCTCAGATATGATTGTATTCGTAAAAGAATAATAACTTCAAACATTTACTAAAGCATCTACATAAAAAGAGAGTCGGACTAAATAGTCCGACTCTCTTTATTTATATAACACCTTTAATCCAAAGATTTGTCTATCCTCTCATCATCTTTATACCAATTGATATTCCGTGAAACAAACATCACAATAGCCAAAGCTACAAACAATCCGATACTACCTAATAAGAGTGCCATATCCTCTAATTGAATAACCACATATAAGAATATATACAATGCACTTAAAAACAACCCCATAAATAAAGTCTGCTTTCTCGATTTAAATATAGAGTGAGAATATGCCGTAATAAGCATAACGATAGCCAATGCTGAAACCAGATACGACCAATCAAAACCAATATGTTCTGACAACGCCAGCAAGAGACTATAAAACAAGACCAGAGCAAAACTAACCAATAAGTATTGAACAGGATGTATTCGTTTCTTACTCAATATCTCAACCATAAAAAACACAAGAAAAGTAAGAGCTATAAACATGATGGCATACTTTACGGCACGCATCGTTTTCTGATAATGATCGATAGGTAATAATAGATCTAAACCCAACTTAGTGCTACCAAATGAATCGTTTTTACCCACCCACATCTGAGTATAGCTTCTATTATAATCAAATATGTTCCACTGAGCATCAATACCCTCTTTTACATCTGCCTTTTCAGTAGGCACATAATCACCCGTGTATGCTACGGATTTCCATGTAGAATTAAGATGCACGTTTGTTTGCTTTCCTACGGGAAGAAAATGCAGCCCATCGGTGCCATTAAGTACCAGATCGAAATCAAAATTGTAACTTTTCCCCATGTCAGCAGCAGCCAAAGGCATTCTAATCATCACACCCGACCTTATTAAATCGTTATCTGCTACATTTGCTAAAATCTCCTGAGGATGTCCGTTTATATTAAACATAATCTTATTTTTCACCCCTTGAAGGTTAGATATCCCCATAACAATATATGCTTCATCCCACTGAATAAGAGCCTCATTGAGATCTAAACTCTTATAGTCTGGAAATATAAATTTTCCCTCGAAATGCATCGTAGATTGATAACTCAGAATCTTCTGTATTCCTCTAGTTCGTTCCTCGGGCTTAATATCCCCCGTCACATTATATTCTTCGGGTAAACAATACACAAAACTTGGAGCTGCACTTCCAACGGCTAAACTCTGTTTATACGGAAGCACCAAAACCGGCCCCGTTAACAATTGTCTACCACCCCACCTATCACTCATCTCCGTTTGTTCTGCCACTTTATTATCTTCACGCTCTGTAATGAGAGACCTCACCATTCCGATTGGGATTAGCATCAATAAAGTCAATATAACTACTATTACAATTTTTGTAGTTAAAGCCTGATTCTTGAAAAAATTCTTTGTTGTTTCCATTTCTTTCTATTTTAAAAGAACTTTGAATTTCAAAGTTTATAAGTAAAAAATTTTTATGTTAAAGGATTAATTAGTTTTTCGAGTGCGTCAATATGTTCCTGAAATAGTTTTCTACCTTGGTCGGTAACACTATACGAGGTATTAGGTTTCCGTCCCACAAACTGCTTCTTTACAACTATTACTTCTTCTTTCTCCAAAGCCTTAAGATGACTTGCCAGATTACCATCGGTTACTTCGAGCAATTCTTTCATTGTATTGAAATCAACACTATCATTAACCACCAACACCGACATAATACCCAAGCGTACCCGACTATCAAATATCTTATTTAGACCTGATATTATATCTTTCATTATCCATTAGCTTTATCTGATTTAGCATCATATTTCATGTACATCACAATGCCATATACAATATGCAGTACACCAAATCCAATTGCCCACAATAACAGACCATTTCCGATAAATACGCCCGCCAATAAACCTAATACAATTTCGCAAGCTCCCAATATTTTAATATCGCGATATGTTCTCGCTCCAGCATTAATCAACGCAATTCCATAAAAGATAAGCATTGCAGACGCTGTCATCCCAAAATAGCCTTGATATACCAATATCAGACTGAACAAACCTCCTACAACAAGGGGAACTCCTGCATCCTTAATTAATTGGACGGTTACCTGAGTCCAAAACTTGGCTCCTATCTTTTTAGCCTTCCTTGCAGAAAAATATATGCCTGCTGAACATGCCACAACTAAAACAATAGTAGCTAGAATAAAAAGATCAAATAACAAAATGCCTGTAAGAGTAAAAGAGCCTTTCATTATAAGATAAGCAAGATAAGCGCCACATAAGGCTACTAAACCTGCTATTACTCCCGAAATTCCGCTCAATGAAAGGAATTTGGTAGAACGTTCCATAGTAGAACGGATATATCTTAAATCATCCATATTGCGATCCATATACTTTTCACTTTGAATTACAAAGTAGGTTCTTTATTTTGAATTCTGCAACAAAAACCAACTCTTTTTTTTCTAAAAAAGAAAAGCAGCAGAAATTTCCATTTCCACTGCTTACTTATATTATCATAAAAGGTGTAAAACCTTAACTATATACTCTCTAATCCCTCTTTCAAGTCATTTAGCTCTTTCTTTATATCTTCCAAACGGTGAATCAGATCTATACGGCGAGTTTCCTCATCCTTCTTCAATTTAAGCGTCTGGCGTGCCCCCTCCAAAGTTAACCCCTTATTTTTAACCAATGAATAAACCAATTCAATGGCTTCAATATCTTCCCGAGTGTACTGACGCACACCTCCCGGAGTTTTACGAGGTTTGATTTCCTTGAACTCGGTTTCCCAGAAACGAAGAAGCGATTCATTCACACCAAAGTGATTTGCTACCTCTTTTATGGTAAAATACAATTTCTTACTGTTACTAAAGTCTATCATACTCCAACAAACAAAATTAAGTATTGTGAAATATTTACTGCTGCATTTTACAGCTATCACTACTTATTGCAATTACGCTTACCAAAGTAATAAAAAAGATTTACAATCTTAATCCATTACCTGACCATGGTTAGCAGCAATCTGTAACATCTTATCATATTCTTCAGGAGTTAAGTCCATAAAGTAGTATTTCGCAGGGTTATCAGGCTTACCTTTCACATGTACCTCATAGTGTAAGTGAGGTCCTGTTGATTTACCCGTACTACCAATCTTACCAATAAGCTCACCACGTTTAACCTTCTGACCACGTTTAGCTACATACGAGCTCATATGACCATACAAAGTTTCGAAACCATAGCCGTGATCTATTATGATACAATTACCATAACCTTGACGCCACTCTGCCCAAGTAACAACTCCATCTCCCGTAGCATAAATATCTGTACCCTCCTTAGCCGTAAAGTCCATACCGGCGTGGAATCTCAGTGTACCATAAACAGGGTCGATACGAGTACCATAACCCGAAGCTACACGCGACAAATCTTTATTTGCAACAGGCTGTATGCTTGGTATGTGCTGCAAACGATCTTTTTGCTGTCTCGACAAATCGAGTATTTCATCAAAAGATTTCGACTGCACATATAATTGTTTCGATATTAAATCTATCTTCTTCGATGTTTGAACAATCAAGTCAGGATTCGATAATTCCATCAAATAATCATACCGCCCGATTCCTCCGGCAGTAGAATTACGTATAGCAGAAGCAATAGGCTCTGCATGGAATATAGCCCTATACATATTATCATCTCGTTGTTGGATATCCTTTAACACTTCGGATACATTATCCATTCTTTTGGACAATACATTATATTGTGTGCGTATCAGTCTATTCTCTTTCTTCAATTCCATTTCTTTAGGAGAATCCAGCACATAATACATTAAAGCCCAGAAACCTAAAGCTCCTAAGATTATTCCTCCCAAAAGATTACGAATGATAATAAATATTTTTTTTCCCAGGCTCGGATACACTCGCTCATAGGTCAGCGATTGCGGATTATATATATAAAATACCTTTTTTGCCATTCTTTAAGATCAAGTCACCTCAATTTTATTCGTTGAGATGGGCACAAAAGTAAAGTTTTTAGCTTATTTTTGCAAGCTATTATTTATTAAGAATCTGTAAAACAAAATACATAGTTATAAATATCATGACTTCTAAAGAAATCCGTAATTCGTTCAAAGAATTTTTTAGGTCTAAAGGACATCAAATTGTTTCTTCAGCCCCTATGGTGATTAAAGACGATCCCACATTGATGTTTACCAATGCCGGTATGAATCAATTTAAAGACATCATTCTGGGCAATACACCTATTAAATATCCAAGAGTGGCGGATTCTCAAAAATGTTTACGCGTAAGCGGAAAACATAATGACTTGGAAGAAGTAGGACACGACACGTATCACCATACAATGTTCGAAATGCTTGGTAACTGGTCATTTGGCGATTATTTCAAAGAAGAAGCTATTGCATGGGCATGGGAATATCTGACCGAAGTTTTAAAACTTGATAAAGAAAGACTATATGTAACCGTATTTGAGGGAGCACCCGAAGACGGACTTTCTCGCGATGATGAAGCAGCCGACTTCTGGCTTCAATATCTACCAAAAGAGAGAATCATTAACGGAAACAAAAAGGATAACTTCTGGGAAATGGGAGACACGGGTCCCTGTGGTCCTTGCTCAGAAATACACATAGATATACGTTCAGATGAAGAGCGTGCTAAAGTAGACGGAGCATTGTTAGTAAATAAAGATCCGGACGTTATCGAAATCTGGAACCTTGTTTTCATGCAATTCAACCGCAAAGCAGATAAGTCGCTTGAAGAGCTTCCTGCTAAAGTAATAGATACAGGTATGGGATTCGAGCGTCTTTGTATGGCTGTTCAAGGTAAAACGTCGAACTACGATACTGATGTATTCCAACCCCTAATCAAAGCTATTGGTGAATTAACTAATAGCACTTACGGAGAAGACGAGAAAAAGGACATAGCAATGCGTGTTATTGCCGACCACATTCGTACAATTGCTTTCTCTATTGCTGATGGACAATTACCGTCGAACGCAAAAGCTGGATACGTAATTCGTCGTATTCTTCGTCGTGCAGTTCGTTATGGCTACACATTCCTCAATCAGCAAAAAGCATTCATGTATAAGTTGATTCCTACCCTTATCGAATCGATGAGTGAGGCTTATCCTGAGCTATATCAGCAAAAGACCTTAATCATCAGAGATATACAGGAAGAAGAGGAATCTTTCCTACGTACTTTAGATACAGGTATAAAACTACTAGACAAGCAAATAGCTGAAACTAGAGCAAATAACTCAACAATATTAAAAGGTCTTGATGCCTTTACATTATACGACACATACGGATTCCCTCTTGATTTAACCGAGCTTATATTGCGCGAAAACAATATGAGTGTCGATGAAGAAGGATTTAAAGCCGAAATGCAGAAACAAAAAGACCGTGCACGTAATGCTGCGGCTGTAGAAACAGGCGATTGGATTATCATACGTGAAGGTGAGCCTGAATTTATCGGATACGATTATACTCAATGTGAAGCAGAAATACTTCGCTATCGCCAAATTAAACAAAAGAACAACGAATTTTACCAAATAGTGCTCGATCGCACTCCCTTCTATTCAGAAATGGGTGGACAGGTTGGCGATACCGGGTGGTTAATTGATGATGATGAAACAATCGAGATAATTGACACTAAGCGTGAAAACAATCTGGCTGAACACATCACCAAGAAATTACCTAAAGATGTTACGGCTCATTTTGTGGCTCGCATCAATACCGAAAGACGTACGGCTGTAGAATGTAACCATACTGCAACTCACCTTTTGCACGAAGGTTTGCGTGAGATATTAGGTACACATGTAGAACAAAAGGGATCTTTTGTATCACCATCAGTTCTAAGATTTGACTTCTCTCATTTCCAAAAACTCACAGATGAAGAGATTCGCAAAGTAGAACGCTTTGTAACTTCTAAGATAAGAGAAAACATCGCACTAAAAGAAGCTCGAAACATTCCAATCTCAGAAGCTCACTCAATGGGAGCGATGGCTCTGTTCGGTGAAAAATACGGTGACGAAGTTCGTGTAATACGTTTTGGTGATTCAGTTGAACTATGTGGTGGTACTCACATTTCATCAACCGGAAGAATCGGTTCTTTCCGCATTATCAACGAGAGTTCTATTGCAGCAGGAATAAGACGTATAGAAGCAATTACTGCCGAAGCATGCGAAGAGTATTTCTATGCTCAACAAGATATTATTGCAGAGCTAAAAGCTTTGATGCACAATGCTCCAAACTTGACTCAGGCATTCCAAAAATTCTTCAGCGAAAGTGCAGAAATGAGAAAACGCATCGAAGAGTTCATGAAAGAAAAAGCCGTTCAAGTAAAAGACTCTATCATCAAAAGCAGACAGATTGTTAACGGCATCGAAATATTCACATTGAGAGGACATTTCCCTGCTGAGATTGTAAAAGATATTGCATTCCAAATCAGAGGACAATTCCCCGAACACGCTGCATTCATTGGAGCAACCGACATAGACGATAAGCCTAATCTAACGTTTATGCTATCGGACGATCTTGTTGCACATGGCTTAAATGCATCAACAATAGTACGCGAAGCTGCCAAAAACATACAAGGTGGCGGTGGCGGTCAACCTCACTTTGCTACGGCAGGTGGCAAAAACTCGGATGGCTTAGCAAAAGCTGTGGACGAAATTCTGGAAAAGCTGAAGTAAGATAATCAAAGGATACATATTTTTTAGTATCCTTTGCTCTATTCTTAAAATATAACTTATATAGCTATTTTACTTAATAAAGGCTATAGAAGGTCTAAAACCTAAAAACGGTTCAATAATAGCTTATTATATATTGAACCGTTTTATTTTTTCATAACCCCACTAAAACTGGAGTAGATAATATGAATCGACAAACACTAACTAAAAAGCCTGAACGCGACTCCAACATTGAACTATTGCGTATAGTACTGATGGTGATGGTAATCTTACATCATTTGATAATCAAATGCGATCCTAGCAGTTGGAACAAAACTTTGCTGTTCACACTCGTAAATACTTTTGCAATAATAGCAGTCAATTGCTTTATATTTATTTCGGGATATTATGGTATAAAATTCAAACTCAAAAGTTTGATATCGTTTATATTTCAAGGAATGTTCTATTCTGTTGGAGCATACATCATTTACAACATATTATTATCCCCCGAAAACTTTTCACTTGTTGACTTAGTTAAGAGATTTTTTCCCTTAACATATCCTGTATGGTGGTTTCTAAATGCATTTGTAGGAGTATATATTTTATCACCCTTTATCAATAAAGGTATAGAAGCCCTAAAAGCTTATCAAACGGGAGCCCTTATTCTTATTTTGCTATATCTAAGTTGTAGCTATCCTATCACAGGGAACAACTTCTACGGAGGTGGTGGTTATGGACTCTTTACAATGTTACTAATTTATATAATTGCCCGTTATTGTGGCAAATATATACCATACATAAAAAGAGCAATCCCCATACATATATGTATCTACTTGCTAACATTTACATTGGTTATAGGTAGCATATTATTAGGAAAAGAAGATTTCGCATGGCGACTTATGTCTTACAATTCACCTTTAGTTATTTTAGGCGCAGTTTTCTTCTTTTACTGTTTCAAGAAACTTAAATTTAAAAGTCGGATCATCAATAAAATAGCTCCCCTTACCTTTGGGGTATATTTAATACATGAAACACCTGACAACAGATTTATTCTAAAGAATATTATACAACAAGTAAATAATGCTATAGATAACCCTATATTAATGTTTATAGCATTAATAGCAGTTGCAGTTATTGTATTTCTAATCTGTGCAGGTATCGAAAAAGTGCGACAACAGATATGCGATCCTATTATAGATTTCATGGATAAAAAAACATTTGGGCTGCAATCGAAACTTAAAATATCTCTCAATAAAGTAACCACACGATAACGAAACAAAGATATAAATCATTACAAAATAAGAGTCCGATGGAAACTATCCTTACGGACTCTTTCTATTGTCCAACATCAGCTTTTACATTATATTTGTCTTCGTGTTTACATATCCATTAAACCTCAAGAATGAAAATATTATTATTTGTAACTGTCTTTCTTTATACTCTCCTTCCTATTTCTGCACAAGAAAAGGATTTCTATGATCAATTATCAGATGCAACCATAGAATTAACTAGATCCAGAGTTACTTATGACCCCACATATTTTAGTATTCCTTACCCTAACGGAGATGTGCCTGCAAACAAAGGGGTATGTACCGATGTTGTAATAAGAGCGTATCGAAAAATGAATATCGATTTGCAGAAAGAAGTGCATGAAGACATGAAAGCTAATTTCAACAAATACCCCAGTCAAAAGAAATGGGGCTTAAAGAAAACAGATACTAATATTGATCATCGCCGAGTGTACAATCTCGAAACATTCTTCACTCGAAACGGTACAGTAAAGCCTATAACTACAAACCCTGAAGATTATCGAGCAGGAGATATTGTATCGTGGACTCTCGACAATGGGTTAGCACATATAGGAATAGTAGTAAACCGAAAATCGCAAGATGGAAAAAGACTCCTCATTGTACATAATATAGGTGGAGGTCAAGTAATAGAAGACCGTCTATTTGCGTGGAAAATTGTAGGTCATTACAGATACAAATAAGTAAACATAAAATACATTTTATTCAGACTAATGAATGTATCATTAAATACTCTAAGTTACTTAATATGAAATATGCAATTTATTTAAATACAGCCTTACCAATTCGATCAGAAGCCAGTGAAGCATCCGAAATGGTCACTCAATTATTATTTGGTGATACATGCGAGATACTTGAAGAATCGGACTCTTTTGTCAAAATTAGAAACAATGGAGATGGCTATCTTGGATGGGCTGACTCAAAATCTCTAACTGAGATTGATGAAGAAACTCATAAAAAGATAATAGATCATCCCGTATTTCGTACTTGCGTACCTATTACCGATATATTCTGCATGACAGATAAAACCATATACCGCTTATCAGCAGGCAGTCTCCTACCCCTTTACAATCCAGAAAAGAGTAGCTTTGAAATTAGTGGAAAAGTATTTCAAATTCACCCCACTTTTGTAACATACTTACCCGAAAGCAATAAAGACAACATTATTGAATCGGCCATGCTATTCGTTAATACACCTTACCTTTGGGGGGGCAAAAACATATTAGGAATAGACTGTTCGGGTTTAGTACAAACAGTATATGCCATGAATGGATTTGCATTGCCTCGTGATGCCAGTATGCAGGCTTTAGAAGGAGGAAGAGTAGATACTCTAGAAGAAGCACAACCTAATGACCTATTATTCTTCGAAAAAGAAGGACGTATAACTCATGTAGGGATATTTCTTGGAAACAATAAAATTATCCATGCATCGGGTAAAGTAAAAATAGAACAAGTTGATCAACAAGGTATTTACAACCACGAGACGACAAAGTATACGCATACACTCTCAACAATAAAACGAGTATAAACCCACTTTCAGTAAAAAATCTTATCTTTGCGACAAAGTCAAAAAGTAGTAATTTCTGATTATCCAAATAGAATGTCCGTAAGAATTGTACCAATAAACGATAAAGCTTCTAAAAAGAAATTTATCAAATTTCCTATACGTTTATACAAAGACTGTCCCTACTATGTACCATCCTTGGTATTAGACGAATTAGGTACATTAGATTCAGAAAAGAATCCTGCATTTGACTTCTGTGAGCAACAGTTATTCTTAGCTTATAAAGACAATAAGATTGTAGGACGTATTGCTGCAATCATCAATCACAGATCCAATGAAATATGGAACCAAAAGCATGCACGTTTTGGTTTTGTTGATTTTATTGATGATAACGAAGTAGTCGATGCACTCTTCTCAACTGCCGAAGAATGGGCACGCAACAAAGGCATGAACGCCATACAAGGTCCAATGGGTTTTACAGACCTAGATCACGAAGGGTTGCTAGTTTTCGGCTATGACAGAATATCTACAATGGCTACTACTTATAGCTACCCTTACTACAAGGATCAGATAGAACGTCTGGGATACGAAAAAGATGTAGACTGGCACGAGTTCTATATTCCCGTACCCGAGGCTGTACCCGAAAGACATCAACGCATAGCAAATATAATTGCTAATAAATATGGTCTTAAACTTCTCAAGTTTAAAAACCTAAAGCAGATAACACCTTATGTAGATAAACTATTTAATCTACTGAATGAGGCATATGCTCCGCTTTACGGATTTGTACCTTTGACTCAGAAGCAAATAGATTACTATGTAAAAATGTATGTTCCATTGCTAAGATGGGATATTGTTTCTCTTATCATAAAAGAAGATACTGACGAACTTGTTGCCTTTGGAATAGGAATGCCTAGCTTATCATTAGCACTGCAAAAAGCAGGTGGAAAATTATTCCCCACGGGTTGGTACTATTTACTTAAAGCTCTTAAATTTAAGAGTAATAAAGTCATTGATCTTTTACTAATCGGTATTGCCCCCGAATATCAAGGAAAAGGAGTAAATGCTATGATATTCAACGACTTCATACCTTCAGCTCACAAAAGTGGATTTCATTTTGCAGAAAGCAATCCCGAATTGGAACAAAACAACAAAGTATCAGCACTTTGGGATGGTTTTAATGCAGAACATCATAAAACAAGAAGGGCATTTACGAAAAAAATATAATAGCATATAAATCTGAAGGGTAAATTTTCAGAATAAGATATAGTCATAGAAAAGCCATTATTTCAAATAAAAGAACGGGGATATTATTTATAATATCCCCGTTCTTTATCTAAAGAAAGCCTAGTGAGCTTATAATACCTTATATAGATAAAGTTTCCAATACGAATCTTCGTGCTCGAAAGTACTCTCTAACCTAATTTCTCTATTATTTTCTACATTTATTTCTCTAGAAGAGATTATATATTCCCCACCCATTTCTTTTAATGCGCCATAATCAAAATCCAAATGCTCAATGACTGGCTCTCCCGAAATCAGATCTTGCATAGGATAATATAATACAGAACAAAAAGCATAGCATTTAGAACCCCAATTATGAAAGAAATTGTATAGCCCCATATTCTTTTTCAGTTCCGGTTCTATAACCTTTCCAAATTGGTGTTTATAAGATAAAGGGTAATTAGGGAAATACCCATCTAAAGTATAAAATCCATTAAACTGAGATATAGCAGGTTCTATACCTACACTTATTATTCGATAATCTTCTTTGTTTTTACCAATAAATTCACCTATTTCTTTAAATTGTGCTTCTGCATAATATTTACGAAATGAATAGTTTTTATTTTCATAAAGATTATATTCTTGATATTTAAGCAAAAATATAAACTGAAAAATAAAAACAATCATTATAAGAACTGTAGCAATCACTTTATTTTTAAAAAGACTATAGATATAAGACAACGAGATACCGAATAAAAGATACCAACACAGGGGTTGCAACCAATTGAATCGACGAATGTCTAAAGGAAAAATTAGCATCAATTTTTCTTTTAAAGCAGAATCCCATCCTAAATAAGCAAACCAAGCCGAACTTACTACTATATATATAACCAAACCTAAGAACTTTCTATTTGGCACCTTATTCTTCAACATAAAGAAGAATGCAATAACAATAGCTGGTATCAAAAAATAAGTTTGTAAACTAATCGCATGATTGGAGCCTAATGTTTCATCTCCATGAAGTAATAATCGTCGAAAGACAGTCATAAAACCAGCTTGACCCGTCTTAAGTTCCACCCTTTGAGATACAAAGCCCGAATCATAAAAGAAAGACCAAAACAATGGTAAATGGCTAATTATGTATATAATAAGTAAAAATATAATCCCAAAACTAAACGGATAATTAATCTTCTTAGTTCTTACTAAATCAGCTATCCACAAAAAGGTAAGAACAATAAAAAGAAAAAACCCAACTAAGACCAAGGATGAATAAAATCCATACAAAACTAAAATCAACCAATTAGTAACGTTCACCTCTCTGTTACGAAGATTCATGAACGCATATAAAACAATAGGCAACCCTGATATTGAAGCCATAAAAGACCAAAACGGAAGTAAACTGAACAACACAGCCACCCCTATAGGTATAAAAGAGGGTGTTGTATCACTAAGAAAATGCTTTTTAAGCAAAAGAAACATTCCTAGAAAACCGATTAAAGCCATTAAGTATTTATTAAATACATAGCCCCAGAATATTCCAAAAAAATCAAAGAAAAGTAAACTCAAATCATAAGTACCCCAAACGCAAGAATGTGGTATACCATTCATTACCTGCTCAACGATAGCAGCAGGAGATAAAAAAAAGCCACCCGACTCCAATATAATCTTAACCCAGACAATATTTGAATCCATATTATCATGAAGACGAAGGTGTACATCCTCACCCAAATATACATATGGTAAGAAAACCAGAGTTATTAATACTAAAGAAAATAGTATAAGATTTCGCTCTTTAAGAAAAACTCTCATTTCAAACTTTCTTTTATAAATTGCGATATCTTACCGATATCTGAATCGCTTAATTCATAATATAACGGTAACCTCATTAATGTATCAGTATATCTATCACTTTCAGGTAATATACGCCCGTCATGCTTCTCTGAATAAAAAGGGCTAGAATGCAGACTCAGGTAATGAAAAACACTCAAGATATTTTTAGATTTAAGATATTCTATAATTCCTGAACGTTGCTCTAAATTTTCACAAACTAAATAAAACATATGTGCATTATTCATATGAGCAGGAATCTCAGGTATCCCTATCCCTACTGTTTTTGCAAAAACATTAAGACTTTCAAAGTAAGAACTCCAAAGAAACTTTCTTCTCTTTTGTATATCATCTAAATTTTCTAATTGCGCCCATAAAAACGCAGCAATTATTTCAGATGGAAGAAAAGAACTACCATGATCAACCCATCCATATTTATCGGTCTCCCCTCTAAAAAAAGCAGACCTATTTGTACCTTTCTCCCAGATTATTTCAGACCTATTCTCAAACTGCTTATCATTTATAACCAGCATACCTCCTTCTCCTGATATTATATTTTTTGTTTCATGAAAAGAAAATGCAGATAAATGGCCAATAGACCCAAGAGGCTTTGTCTCTCCATTTTTAAATGTATAATAATTATCTATTGCTTGTGCAGCATCTTCAATTACAAATAAATTATATTTATTTGCTAATGTCATAATCTTATCCATGTCGCACCCCACCCCAGCATAATGCACGGGAACAATAGCCTTTGTTTTTGATGTGATAAGTTCTTCTATACTATCTGCATCTATGTTAGGATTGTTTGCCAGTGAATCAGCAAATACAATCTTAGCGCCCCTTAGAACAAAAGCATTGGCTGTACTTACAAATGTATAAGATGGCATAATTATTTCATCACCTGGTT
This sequence comes from Dysgonomonas sp. GY617, assembly GCF_015233815.1. Lineage (NCBI taxonomy): Bacteria > Pseudomonadati > Bacteroidota > Bacteroidia > Bacteroidales > Dysgonomonadaceae > Dysgonomonas > Dysgonomonas sp. GY617. Next base: position 722,868 of record NZ_JADCLR010000001.1, on the reverse strand, counting down.
GCGTATCAATAAGAATTGCAGCCATCTCAAGTGCATCTGTACAAGATGTTGTCAGTAAGCACTTATTAAATCCATATCGTTCTTCGAAAAAAGTCTGACATTTCTTTGTAAAAAAACCATTACCTGATATTTTCCCAGATTTTACAGCAGATTCGATATACTCGGTTTCTTTCCCCGTTAAATAAGGCTTATTAAATGGAATATTATAATTCATAATGTAAATCTAAGTCTGAATAGTGTACTATAATCAAATAGTGTACTATCATCCCTATATAAAGTTTTTATTAGCAATAAACCTTTACCGCATACAATAGTTAATCCTCTTTTATCTTTAAATATAACCTTACCTGGCATCCTGTTTTCAATAAATACATCTTCTACAATTTCTGAATCTAATATTTTTAAAATAGAACCATTTACCCTAGTTTTTGCACCAGTATAAGGATAACTTACAGAATCAATAAATCGTTTAATCTTCATTGAGTCCCAACTCCAATTTATAAAATAATCATCCTCGTCACGCCAGAGGCTATAGGTTGCCTTAGACTCATCTTGATTATAAGAGTTTATTGCCTTACCATCTTGAATCTTAGATAAAAATATTATCATCAATTTAAGATATAACTCCGACACTAATTTAATAGCTTGATCTATTTTTAATGGATACTTTACCACTACCTGCTCTTGCCCTAAAATAGCACCTTTATCGTACCCTTCTTCCCCAAATAAGCAAGTAACTCCAATATGCTCATCACCATTGATTAGTGCACTTACCAGAGGATTAAAGCCTCTATATCGAGGTAATAAAGAATCGTGGAAAACGACCAATTGAGTATCAGTAGGCATAAGCCAACGCCAACCAATTAATATAATATATTTAGATTCACATTTAGGCTCTTCGTTTCTATTATAATACCGGATATTATTGCTTTTACATAAATTGACAACCTCATCATAGTAATCATTCTCAACATTCACATCTTTACCTATTACAACTTCGTCTATAATAGGATAAAACTGTTTTATATTTAAGAGTACATAATACCCTTTATATCCTAGGGTGTTTATTCTAATCATAATTAAGTCTATGCGACACTACATAAATAGGTCTATTCTTTACTTCACCAAAAGTTTTACCAATATAAAGCCCAATTACTCCTAATATAAAAATTATAATACCTGATAAAAACCAAATAGATATAATCAAACTAGTATATCCTAAAACAGTTATATCTCCACACAACCATTGTATAAAAGTGTATAAAGTTGCTATGATTGACAATATGGAGATGATAAAACCTAATTTTATAGTCAAACGAATAGGCTTGTCTGAGTATGCTAATACTATATCTAATGCCAAGTTTAACAATCGGCTCAAATTATATGTAGTCTGCCCTTCATATCTAGAACTATGATCTACCCTTATCTTAGCTTTATTAAATCCAATCCAATTTATCATTGTCGGAAAATATCTTATTGACTCTTTCATAGAGCGAACAACATCAATCGCTTTCTTGTTATAAATGCCAAAATTTGCAACACCTTTATCCTGATGACTCCCTGTTAAATATGATAATACTTTATAAAACAAAGCTGAAGTCATTCTCTTAAAGAAAGAATCTTGTCTTTCAAAACGTTCAGCTAAAACAATATCATACCCTTCTTGAGCCTTAGCATATAACTTTACAATCTCCTCTGGTTGATCTTGTAAATCACAATCCATAACAACAATCCAATCCCCTGACACATGATCAAGACCTGCAGTTATAGCATAATGCTGTCCAAAATTACGACTCAATTTTACACCTATAATTTTTTTATTATTTCTCGCCATTTCTTCTATAACTCCCCAAGAATTATCTGGACCACAATCTTCGACTAAGATAATCTCATAATCAGACGTTATTGACGAAACACTTTTTTCAATCCGACTTACTAATATTGGTAATATTTTCTCAGCCCTGTAAACTGGACTGACAATTGAGATTTTCATTCTAACTACTTTTAGTTACTTTTTTACAATATATACCTCATGAAAAAGAAATAGAATATATCTTTCTTTAAGAAAAGAACAGATATAAAAAACACCTATACACAACTAAATGACAAGGGAATAACCATCCAGAAAAGATATAATTAACACAAATTAAAGTAATTATTTTCACAAACCAAAATTAATACATTTAATAATCTAAAAATTTAGGAAGATGTTCGCTTGATTCATTTTCTAAAAATTCACTATCTTTGCTAGAAAGCTGATTTTTGACACACAAATATCTATGGAAGAAGAATTAGAGATCAATTTACCTCAGGAAAATTATTCAGATGACGACATAAAGACTCTTGATTGGCAAGAGCACATACGTCGTCGTCCGGGTATGTATATCGGAAAACTTGGCGACGGAACTTCTCCCGACGACGGAATATATGTACTTCTTAAGGAAGTGCTCGACAACTCTATTGATGAGTACATGATGGGGTTCGGAAAAACGATAGAAGTCTCCATCAAAGATGGTGAAGTATCTATACGTGACCACGGTCGTGGAGTGCCTCTCGGTAAGGTGAAGGATGTATCATCCAAAATGAATACAGGTGCTAAATATGACTCTAAGGCGTTTAAAAAATCAGTAGGTCTTAATGGTGTTGGTATAAAAGCAGTAAATGCCTTGTCATCATACTTCAAGATTCAGGCTTTTAGAGAAAAACAAACGGTTTGGGTTGAGTTTAGCAAAGCCATAGTAACTGACGAAGCACCAATAGAAGCAACTACACAAAACAACGGAACGCTGGTAGAGTTTATTCCCGATACTACTATATTTGGCGAATATCTGTATAGAGACGAGTATGTAGAAAGCTTATTGAAAAACTATGTTTATCTGAATACCGGATTAACGATAGTATACAATGGAAAGAAATTCTTATCAAAAAATGGTCTGGTTGATCTTCTGAACGAAAATATGACTTCGGAAGCCCTCTACCCAATCATTCATCTTAAGGATACCGATATAGAGATAGTTATAACTCACACCAATCAGTACGGAGAAGAATACTACTCGTTTGTAAACGGACAACATACAACACAAGGAGGAACACATCAATCGGCTTTCCGTGAGACTGTTTCGCGTGTTATAAAAGAATATTATGCTAAGAACTTCGATTATGCCGACATCCGAAGCGGTATAGTAGCAGCTGTCAGCATAAAAGTAGAAGAACCTGTTTTTGAGTCGCAAACCAAGACTAAACTAGGTTCGAGAGATATGGGCCCCAACGGACCCTCAGTTCAGAAATTTATTGGTGATTTTATTAAAAAAGAACTTGATAATTATCTGCATAAAGACTCCGAAACTTCGGAAGCTCTATTAAAAAAGATTCTGGATTCGGAGAAAGAACGTAAAGCAATTGCAGGTGTTACCAAATTGGCTCGCGAACGTGCGAAGAAATCAAATCTTCACAATAAAAAACTTCGCGATTGCCGTATTCACTATAATGATACTAAAGGTGATAACTTAGATGAAACATCTATTTTTATTACCGAAGGAGATTCGGCTAGTGGATCTATTACCAAAAGCCGTAACCCAAATCTTCAAGCAGTATTTAGTTTGAGAGGTAAGCCACTTAATAGCTTTGGACTGACCAAAAAGATTGTGTATGAGAATGAAGAGTTCAACCTGCTTCAAGCTGCCCTTAATATAGAAGATGGCTTGGACGGACTTCGTTACAATAAAGTAATTATAGCAACTGATGCCGATACCGATGGTATGCACATCCGATTATTGCTACTTACATTCTTTTTGCAATTCTTCCCCGATTTAGTAAAGAAAAATCACGTATATATCCTGCAAACTCCTTTGTTCAGGGTGCGTAACAAAAAGGAAACTATCTATTGTTACAGTGACGAAGAACGTATTGCAGCGATAAATAAACTAGGTGTAAATCCCGAGATTACCCGATTTAAAGGACTGGGGGAGATTTCGCCCGACGAGTTCCAACACTTCATAGGAAAAGACATACGTCTCGATAAAGTGACCATGAAAAAAGAAGACTTGGTGAAAGATATGCTAAACTTCTATATGGGCAAGAATACACCCGAAAGACAAGTATTTATTATTGATAATCTGGTTCAAGTAGGTGATTAAAGCATTCTTATTCATTATCGCATTTCTGTTTTTGCCATTTGCCAATCAGAATAAAATACAAGCAAATTCTGCTGATTCAGTAACTTCAACCAAGTCCTCAAATGATTCACGGACTTTAGAAGTGGAACAAGCCGGCTTATCATTCTATAAATGGTATTTGAATGCCACAGAAAGCCGTAATATACCTTTTGATGCAAATATCACAAAGGATAAAAACGGTATGTGTCAGCTAGATTCTGAACCCTATTTTAATGAGTTAAGAAAACTGGGAACAATTTCCGAGAAGTTTATAGCATCTGAAAAAAAACGCAATTCTACTTGTGAAGAGTATGTAAAAAAGGTTCATTATAAGGTCTTTGAAAGCGGCGATGCTTACACCTTCGATGGCATGTGTCCTCAGGTTACTTATATGTATTGGACATCGAGTCAAGATACATACCAGGAGGTAAAAGCTATCCAAACTATCATTAACAAGGATGATTTATTTGCTCACGTAGATGTAGTCTTTATATATACGGAAGGCGGAGAACCTCCCATAATTTCGAAAACTCCTCATGCGAGAGTATTTCTCGAACGAGAACAAGGCAAGTGGAAAACTGTAAAGATTGAACGATTAGATCAAGATGGACAAGTTGTTCTACAAGACGAAGATGGTGCTAACATAGAGGATCAATCATCCCTTTTTGCTTCGTGGTCTAATGATATAGTGAACTTAAGTATTTCTGAAAAAAGAATAACTTTTAAATACCATGGGCAATGCGTATACTACTATCCTGTACAAGTTGTCAATAAACAAGAAGTAATTCTTATCTGGTCAAACAATATGGATTGCAAATTCGATAACGGAACATCTCAAACATTCGGTCTAAAAGAACACCCAATAATAGGTAAACCTTTCGCAAGGTATACATTAGAAGCCGGTGTTTTATACACCGAATATTTCTATAAAGAATGGATTGAAAAATATAGGGAAGAAATAAATGAAGATATATTTACCGACCTATACTTTTATACATCAAGTGATTCAGAATAAAACTCAAAAAGTTTACATATTATAAAATACGATTCGTACAATGAAAGATTCTCGTGCTACTATTTTAATTTACTCTCCCGATCAGCCGGGTCTAGTGGCTGCTGTTACTGATTTTATCTGTGTAAATGGAGGAAATATTATTCAACTCGAACAGCATGTTGACAAGCAAGAGGATATCTTCTTTATGCGTGTTGAATGGGATATAACAAAGTTTCTGATCCCTAAAGATAAAATTGGCGAATACTTTCAAACGATGTATGCCAATAAATTTGAGATGACATTCAGATTATACTTCAATGATTATACGCCTAAGATGGCTGTCTTTGTATCTAAAATGTCACACTGCTTATTCGATATACTGGCACGTTATACAGCAGGTGAATGGAATGTAGAGATACCTCTTATCATTAGTAATCACGAAGACCTTAGATGGGTTGCCGAGCGATTCGGAATAGAATATCACGTAATCAAAATCTCCAAAGAAAACAAAGATGAAATGGAAGCCAAACAAAAGGCTTTACTCAAAGAAAAAGGAGTCGATTTCATCGTCCTTGCACGCTATATGCAAATTCTGACAGACGAGTTTATAAAAGAATATCCTAATAAGATTATCAATATACATCATTCGTTCTTACCCGCTTTCGTTGGAGCAAAACCTTATCATGCAGCTTACGAAAGAGGTGTGAAAATTATTGGAGCAACAAGCCACTATGTAACTACCGAATTAGACGCAGGTCCTATCATAGAGCAAGATATCACACGCATATCTCATCGCGACAGTATATCCGATTTAGTACGTAAAGGGCAAGATTTGGAAAAGATTGTTCTGTCTCATGGTATCGAATACCATATCAATCGTAGAGTATTGGTTTACAAGAATAAAACGATACTATTCTCATAAGGTCGCAGACCTTTTTATTGCTTTGGCTGGATTATAGATTAACGTTCGTCAGAACTATAAAATGATGCAATAAAACTGTATATCAATCACAATTCTATTTCGTCAGCAGAAATATATCCATGACTGATGCAGTAGAAAATAAGTCCCGAAACGGTTTTAATACCCAATTTCGCTGTAATATTTTTACGGTGAGAAAGGACTGTGTTTAAACTGATATTAAGACGATCAGCTATCTCCTTATTCAATAAGCCAAGAGCTATCAGTTTTAAAACCTCCAATTCGCGAGGAGAAATAGTATGCGATTCATCCGATAATTGATGCGATTTTGGTTTACCAATCAAGCTTTGCCAATCATCAATACCCGCTTCCGATAACTCTTCAATCATCGGTTTTAATATCTTCTCTCTTATTCGATTGTGCTTAGTCAAATCGTTCAGTAAACTATCAACAGAAAACACAACAGCATAACAAAGGTTCTCATTAAAACTACCTGATATATGCTTTATCAGAATATTCTTTAAGTCTAATAATAGAGCCTGCGAGGTATCATCATCCAGCAAACCATTGTCAATGCGATGAATTAATGCATCTTTAAAACGAATGAAAAGTTTACGAATAAGTTCTAACTGCTTATTATTGGGGTCGCTCGTCGCAATCAGAGCATTGAGGTGTTTCTCTATATTAGTTATCTGACCATGAATATAATACATATCAGTCCGTTTTAGATAATCAGTAACAAGATCTATTTCAAACTCTTGCAACTTCTTCTCCGGAAAATAATCTTCATTGAGATACGTATTCAGAATAGTTAGAAAAAAATCCATATTCTGATTGTATTCTTCACTAATAGTCTTAACTGATTTATCTCCTAATCCTAACTTAATACCAAATCTATTGATAACGGGTATCAATAAGTAGTTAACGCTCACAATTTCGGATAAGATAGAAGAAGGGGTCAAAAAAGCCATAACAATTTGATTATAAGAAATGTAAATATTTCACATTACATTTTACAAAGATAACTACTTCAATTTTTTGTATCTATCAAGGTAATAGAAGGTCTGAAACCTTATCTTTCCTCAAATTTACAGAAATAATCTGACATCACCTTTCAGCTTAAGTTAAAATTCGGATCACAGACTTTTGAGCTTGTTCAATCCGTTTTTGTTGAGTACTTTTGAGCCGCATTCTAAGGTCGCAGACTCTTTATTGCTTTGGTTAGTAATATGGTAAAGCTATACTCAGAGAATACATCATTAAATATTTACTTTTACTTATAAATAAATGAAGCCTGATAGTTTAATTTTTGACATGGACGGTACTCTTTGGGATGCCGTAGATACTTATGCTTATAGCTGGACACAAGTTTTGCAAGAAATGGGAATAATAGATAAACCCTTAACAAAACAAGATATACAAGGCTATATGGGCATGGAAGCAAAGCAAATATACAAAGTGATGTTCCCCGAATTGCCAGAAGAAACTATTGAGCAAATCTATCAGAATATTATCGTGAAAACGGATGAATTACTACCCAAAATGGGCGGAAATATCTATCTCGATGTATTGGAAGGTATTGAACAATTATCAAGAAAATACAAATTGTTTATGTTGAGTAATTGTCAGAAAGGAAGCATTCGCGACTTTATGATATATACCGAAACTAAACAATACTTTTGCGATTATATCGAATATGGTTCTAACCATCAACCTAAACACATCAATATGAAAACATTGATTGACAGGTATAATCTCAAAGCACCCATGTATATAGGTGATACAGATTCAGACAGAAAACAATCCGATCTAGCATACGTTCCTTTTGTATTTGCATCATGGGGATTTGGTACAACAGATTCTTATGCACACAAATTTGATAGCATGAAGGAACTAACCGAATATTTCATGAGCCTATAAAGTCTCAAACCTATTTGAAATTTTGGTGTAGGGGAAAACCTATCTGCTCACTCCAACAAGACAGGCAATAGATTTCCCCTGTAAATAATAAATACAGAATTAAATACATACACTTACATAATAGGCTATGATAGGAACAACTATTTTAATCATATTTGCAGCCTACTTCGGAATATTATACCTCATATCTGTTCTCATTAGCAGAGGAAGCTCAGATAACGATGCTTTCTTTGTAGCCAACCGAAAATCGCCTTGGTATATTGTTGCTATCGGAATGATAGGAACAAGTGTTTCGGGCGTTACATTTGTTTCGGTACCGGGAATGGTTGGAGCATTTAATATGTCGTATATGCAAATGGTATTCGGATTCTTTTTCGGATATCTGGTCGTTGCCTACCTGCTTCTGCCTCTTTATTATAAGCTCAATCTTACCTCAATTTATACTTACCTCGATCAACGGTTTGGTAATTACTCGTACAAAACGGGAGCTTCATTCTTCATCCTTTCTCGTATTATAGGCTCTGCTGCAAAATTGTATCTGGTAGCACTTATATTGCAGACTCTCGTATTCGATCATTGGCATATTCCTTTCTGGATGACTGTTAGTGGCATCATACTTTTCATCTGGATATATACTAGAAAAAGTGGAATCAAAACAATTGTCTGGACAGATACATTACAAACTCTGAGCTTTATTATAGCTGCTATCCTTATCATATGGCAGGTATCATCGCTATTAAAACTCGATTTAGGAGAAGCCATAAGTACTATATCAAACAGTCCACATTCTAAAATATTCCATTTTGAATGGAAAAGCCCTTTGAACTTTTTCAAACAGTTTTTTAGTGGAATATTTATTGTCATCGTAATGACCGGACTCGATCAGGATAATATGCAAAAGAACCTGACTTGTAAAAACCTGAAAGATGCCCGCAAGAATATGCTCACCTACGGCTTTCTATTTACCCCGATCAATTTACTCTTTCTGTCGTTAGGTATTCTTCTATTAGTTTTTGCCTCAAAACAAGGCATTACATTGCCAACCGTTTCGGACGAAATACTACCCTATCTGGTAAGTAATTATCTGGGCTTGCCTTGTCTCATCTTCTTTACTATTGGTATTATAGGAGCTTCGTTTGCCAATGCCGATTCGGCTCTGGCATCGCTTACAACCTCTTTCTGCGTAGATATCCTTGGCGTGAATCAGAATAACGATAAAGAGGCAAATACAACCCGAAAAAGAGTTCATATAGGTATGAGTATTGTCTTTATCCTTGTGATTCTTTTTATCCATCACATTGGGCAAGACAATATATTGAACACCATCTATAAGGTAGCATCTTATACCTATGGTCCACTCCTCGGACTATTCGGTCTGGGTCTATTTACGAAAGTGCAGATTAAGGATAAATTTGCACCCATAGTATGTATTCTCACTCCTATTATATGTTATCTCATAGAAGAAACATTAGCGGCTTCCTTTAACTATAAGGTAGGATATGAAATTTTAATGCTGAACGGATTACTTACGGTTATCGGACTATTAATCATTTCGGAACGGAAGACAACTCCAAAACTTACATAATAAAAAACAGATACCATTAGAAATGATATCTGTCTTATATATTTTATAGGAAAATAATCCTAAATCAATGCGTCCAAGGCATTAAATGAACTCCTCCCAAATTAGCTTCCTTATATTTTTCTTTATTGAACGAATACAGGTAAGGAGCTTTATGAGCACCATTCTTACGTTTTTCATCTAATCGGTTTATTAAACCCACAGACAACATTTTACGTTGAAAATTGCGTCGATCGAGTTCATAACCCAAGATAGCCTCATAAATCAAGCGAAGCTCAGGCATTGTAAATTTTTCCGGCAATAATTCATAACCAATTGGTACAATACCAATCTGTATACGAATTGTATTAATTGCTTTTTCTACTATTAAACGATGGTCTGCATAGAGTTCGGGCAATTTATCTAAATCATACCAGCCCACTTCCTCAACTGCTTCATCCACACTTATTGATACCTTATTATACTCTACAAGAGCATAATACCCCATCGATACAAATCGTTTTAGAAACCAATGCCCATCTTCGGGTGTTATACCCCAAGAGTCTAACATCTTTAAGCTTTCTTCTTTTCTTGTTCTATCGCAACTACCAAAAAGATGAAATTGTTTTAAATAGAGGTTTGCAATACCTAATCTAAATTTCAAAATGCGATTTGCTGCATCATCTACATCTTCATCAATATGAACAAATCCGCCGGGCAACATCCATTTATCGCTTATTTTAAATTTATTGAGAAGGACTTTTAAACTACCTTGATGAAAAGCTAAAATCACACAGTCGACAGAAACACTGTCCAAGAAAGTATCATTAGCTTGTGCAAGAACTTCTGCTGTAGGATACCGTTTTGTCATTTTTAATTATGTTTTTTGTCTACCATTAATAAAATAATTCTAATAAAAATCAGATTTCTATTGTGTTATATCTACAAAGATAATATTTTCATCATTAAATTAACTTATTTATCAACAAAAACTCCATCTTCCATTCTTTTAGGATCAGCAAAAAGCATCATTCCTGTCTTCATTTTCTTAAATCCGAGCTTTCTGTAAAAGTCTTCTTTTCCGGGCGAAGCGTATAAAACAAAATTACAATCGGGAGTAGCATTCACCAATCTATCCATTACTTTACGTCCTATTCCACAACCTTGGTAAGTAGGATCGATTGCTATGTCGTACAAAGCCGACTGACGTACTCCATCCGAAATACTACGTCCGATACCAACCATTTTTTTCTTATCAAAAACAAAGACTACGGCAAAGCTATTTTCGAACGAAATACGATGTCTTTCAACATCAACAAATGACATTCCTACTTTTTCGAGCAATTGAGGAACTTCTTCCCAATTTATATTATCACAGTTTTCTTGATATATTAGTTCCATAAGTATATATTAATATGATTATAACCTCGTAAAATAATAAAATATTCTGAGACCTTAATCCTCATCAGGATCGATACCCTTTATTTCGCGGGCAATCATCAGATGTTTTATAGACAATTCTTCATTACCGATAGATGAATAACACTGAGCCAAATACTCATGGCAAGGGGCATGGTCGCGTTTAATTCCAGAAGCACGATCTAAGTCGTTTATAGCCAATTCGTATTCTTCCATGGCTATTCTATTCTTACCTCTATTGTATAGAGCTTTAAACGACATTGGACTAAGGCTTACAGCTTTATTAAAGCAAACATCGGCTTCATAATAATCCGTCAAATCGTATAGAGTAACCCCTTTGCGTACCCAAGCATCTACGTATGTGGGATCTAAATCGAGTGCCTTATTGAAGTTAGCCAAAGCAGCTCTTGTATCTTTATAAGAAACAATACATTCGTTACCCAACAAATAATATTCTTCGGCATACTTATGCAAAGCTGTTCTTTGCTCCAGCATTTTACTGATCAACAATTTATTTTGTTGTTCAAGCTCGTTGATAACATTCAACTTACGACGAATAAATCGTTTCGATAGAGGTTTTTCAATATCATAACGGGCACGTATTGCTCTAAAGAAAGTATCGATACACTCTTCGAAATTACGATCTTCGAATTCGCTTACCGTCTTACCATACAGATAATCGGCATCGGATTCTTTCAAGGCTTTTTCGATCAACTGTTGATTATTGAACTGACGACTGAATTCTATAATCTCTGGACGAACAAATACATCTGATCTGCTTATCATCTTCCGCAAAACCATACCTTCCAATGAGGTACATCTACTTAAGGCAACATAAGCCTGACCTCCTGCAAAAACTCCTCCGTTGAAATCGACAATCACCCGACTAAAGGTCAACCCCTGACTTTTATGCACAGTGATAGCCCAAGCCGCTTTAAGTGGTAACTGAGTAAAAGTGCCTATTATTTCTTCTTCTATCTTTTTCTCTGCTTCATTGTACTTGTATCTGTAATTTCGCCAAGTTTCGAGATCAACCAATACTTCTTTGCCGTCTTCCAACAAGACATAGACATTGTCCATTTCATCGATGTTGGACACTACTCCCAAGGTTCCGTTAACCCAACGTCGAGGCCATTGAACATCGTTATGAATAAACATTACTTGTGCATGCTCCTTCAATAACAAGTTTTTGGCAGTTGGTAAGCTCGATTCGGGGAAATCTCCGTCTATTGTACCATTACTGATAAACTCGGGAGTTTCCAATTCAGCCATTTTCTTTTCGTTAATGTAATCAACATTGTCACGACGTGTAGCCAATGTAATATACATCTCGTCCTCCGAAGGATTAAATGAGGGCTGAAACCTTGTATTCAACGTCTGCATCTCTGCCGAACCTACTACTCCTGTTCTTATTTTATCGAGAATAGAAATAAAGACTCGATCAGTCTGACGGTATATCTTGGTAAACTCAATAGGGACCAATTTAGCTTCGGAAAATACTTTAGCCGAAAAGAAGTAGGGATTAGGATAAAACCTACTCAGAATATCTTTAGAATCGCTTGTAACAACAGGCTCTAACTGAAAAACATCACCCACGAAGACCAATTGCTTCCCCCCGAAAGGAGTACGCATATTATTGGAGTACACACGTAGAATACGATCAATACAATCGATCATATCAGCACGTACCATCGAAATCTCATCAATAATAATAAGCTCAACCTCTTGAATCAGCTTTCTATGATCTTTCTTATATTTAAAGAATTCAAATATACGTCCATTAACCAAACTCAAATCCTGATCGTCGAGTAACATCGGACGGAAAGGTAATTTGAAGAATGAATGAATCGTAGATCCATTGGCATTTATCGCAGCAATACCCGTTGGGGCAAGCACTACATATTTTTTCTTCGTTATATCACACAAATGTTTTAAGAACGTAGATTTTCCTGTACCTGCTTTTCCTGTCAAAAAAACAGACTGACGGGTACGGGTTATCAAGTCTAATGCATTCTTAAATTCGGGATTGGATGTATCTATAGATGGCGTCAAAATTTTCTCCTTTTTCTTGTAATACAAAAATACAAAAAAGCCTTGATTCGGGATACCGATTCAAGGCTTCTATTTATTATATTAAGTACTCTTAAGTATTTACGACCTGAGTCTTGTTTATCATTCTATGAAGTGAATCATTGAAAATCGGTATCAGAAACACCTTCATTCACCTTCACATCCACAACATTGAGTTCTATTTCAACTCCAACATTCATTGTTGATTTGTAAGGTATTTTCACTCCCGAAATCTCTCTGTAATCACTATAAAAACCGATTTGATCGACTTCCTGACCTGGAGCAACTTCTTTCTTCACACCTTCGGCAACCTTCAACCCACTATTTACGTCATAATAGTAACTGATAGAACCGTCAACTAATTTATAGGCATCCGCCCCGTTTAGATTCTCAATTCCTGCGACTCCAATAGTAGAAGATTGAACCATCAACAATTCGGGGAAAATAGCAGAATATTTTAGATCAGCCAAATCTTCGGCCGACATATCTTTGCGTTGCCCCTGTACTTCTACAAACCCTGTTTTACCATCATATACAGTTTTTAACAAAGTCATTCCCATACCTGTTATGATTTGAAGCGATTTTCCATCCGCAGTCGCTTTCTTTAACAGAGTTATCTCTTGTCCCTGTATGCTGGCTGTTGATGTATACGAAAGTGTTTTTATTTTCTTAAGAGCTTCTTCGCCTCCTATTGCCTTTATATACTTAGCTAATATATCTTTTACAGTAACACCCTCTTCTACTTTCTTCTCTTCGGGTCTGGTAGTCGGATTTCCGTATTTATCAAAAAACTCAACAGGAATACCCAATCTCTCTAAGCCGGGCAATACATCCGAAGCTTTACCTGCAATAACTATACGTGCAGCATCGTCCGAAAAATACTTTTTAGCGGCAGCCTGCACTTGCTCTAAAGTAACTGCATCAATATTCTTGATATAATTTTCATAGAAATCGGCTGGCAACGATTGTGTTCTTTCACGAAGTGCGAAACTTGCAATAGTTGTTGGCTTCTCGGCATTCATCACAAAATTACCAATGTATTTTGCCTTAGCCAACTCAAGCTCTTTCTCCGAAGGTAGAGTTGTACGTATTCTTTTGACTTCATTCAACATTTCCACCAAAGCACTATCTGTTACAGCATTACGCACAGCAGCAGATGCAGAAAAATCAGAAGTACGTTTATCGCCCGATAGGCTCGAATAAGCCCCGTAAGTCCAGCCATGACCTTCTCTAAGATTCATAAACAGATACCCATCACTGCCTCCACCTAAAATATAATTAGCCAAGAGAGCAGCAAAATAATCGGGATCAGTCATTTTCAAGTTCACAATATTATTAACCGAAATTTCAGACTGAACAGCATTTGGCACATCTACAAATCCTATTTTGGTTTCTGTCAGATTCACAGGCTCAGTATAAACACTCTTAGGAGCAGAAGCTTTTTTCCAAGAAGAGAAATTTTCTGTAACTAGTTTCTTTACCTCATCAAACTTCACATCTCCCACTATTACCAAATAAGCATTTTCGGGTACAAAATATTGTTGATAGTACTTATTCACATCTGCCAATGTTATCTTGTTGATAGATTCTTCAGTCAGATACTCTCCCTTCGGATGATTTCTACCATACAACAATACATCTTGCACTCGTGCAGCAATAGCACTTGCACTCTTCTCCTGAACTTTAATATTGTCAAGTAATTTAGCTCTTTCACTTTCAAGTTCTTCTTCCATAAATAAAGGATCAAGTGCCCCTTTAGATGCTAATGTAAGCACTTCGGGAAAATATTTTGATAAAGTTGTACCTCCAATATTATGAACACTAAACCCTATGGATGCTCCGTAGAAATCGAGTTGTTCGTTATACTCATCCTTACTTATTTTTGATGTACCATTGCCCATCAAAGAACTGGTCAGGTTGTCAACACCTTTGATAGCTCCTTCAACCGATGGAGGATTATCTAACGACAAAGAGAATGTTACTCTTGGTAATTTATGATTTTCGACCACCAATACTTTCAACCCATTTGGCAATGTAAAGGTTTGAGGTTTTCCCAGATTAATTGTGGGTGCAGGACCCGGTTTGGGCTGTACCGATCTGTCTATCTGTGCTTGCAAAGACAGAGATATTACAAATGCAACAGCTATATATAATATTTTTTTCATTTTCTATTCTTTTAAGTAATGCTAAATATTTAATACTATGTTTTATCAACATAACTGCCTACGGTTATTATGCCGAGACACAGCAATAAAAAGGTCTGAGACCTTTGATTGACTTTAGCTATAATGAAACTTTATTTTTTAGGAAGATAATCAAGTACCAGTCGTTGATTTGGCTGCAAATATTTATTAGCCACATCTCTGATTTCCTCTCTCGTTATCGATCTGTAAATATCTATTTCGCTATTGATAAGTTTAACATCGCCATATAACAAATAATATTCGGCTAAACTATGTGCTACACCTTCACTTGTTGCATTTTGGCTCACATAAGCATTTTCGAACTGATTCTGCAATTTCTGATACTCTCTTTCCGAGATTAGCTCAGTACGCAATTTAGCTACCTCTTCATCTATAACCACTTGAATTTCGGGCAATGTTTTACCTGTCATTGGCAACGCATATACAATATATGCACTGTAATCTTCTTCTGCCAGATTAAATGAGCCAGCCTCCAAAGCCAGTTTATCTTTATCTACAAGTCTTTTATAAAGTCTCGAACTTTTACCTCCACTCAACACCGAAGATATCATCTCTAAAACCCGAGCATCACGCTCCTTCATCGAAGGCATGCGATATGCATTAAGCAACATCGGAATCTGAATATTAGCATCTTCGTGAGTAGCATTAATTTGTGTAGTAATAGGATCTTCTACAAATTGTTGTTTAATAACATCCGCTCCTCTTGGAATAGTTCCAAAATAGTCGGTAATCCATTCTTTTGCTTGTTTAGTATCAAAATCTCCAGCAACCACCAATACAGCATTGTTTGGAACATAGTATTTTTTGAAGAAAGCTTTAAATTCGTCCAAGGTGGCAGCATCTAAATGCTCCATCGAACCAATTGGAGCCCAACGATAAGGATGTTTTGTAAACAGATTCTTCTTGATTACTTCCCAAAGACCTCCATAAGGTGCGTTGTCCATTCTCATTCGTTTCTCTTCTTTCACCACTTCGCGTTGAGTATCTACTCCTATCTGATTGATTACAGGATGAAACATACGCTCCGATTCCATCCACAAAGCCAATTGTAAATTGTTAGAAGGAAAAGTTTCATAATAATACGTTCTATCGTCATCGGTATTGGCATTTCCCTGCCCACCGTTTGCACCCAGAATTTTATCCCACTGTCCGCGAGGAATATTCTCTGTACCTTCAAACAACAGATGCTCAAAGAAGTGAGCGAAACCTGTACGATCGGGATTTTCATCCTTAGCACCCACATGATACATTACGGACGTAGTAACTACGGGAGCCGATTTATCTTGCTGCAAAATAACATGTAATCCATTATCCAGAGTAAACTCCTCAAACTCGATATGTTGTGCCATAACAGCAACTCCCGAGAAGAGAAATAGTCCGAATGCTATAAAAACTTTCTTCATACCTTCAATTTTCAACTATTTATATTCAGTAATGTGAGTTATTCTCTCTTCAAGTTAAACTCTGCACCACCTTGTTTTAAAATCATTTTATTTTCGTCAGGGTAAAATTCTATTTTAAGTTTAGCCTGATCAAATTTGAATTTATTTACGTCGAAACACTCCAACGCAAACGCAGGCTGCCCTGTACCTTGCCCCTTCAGAATATTCCCTTCTTTACTTATTGTTAGTTTTATAGGGAAATTCGGAGCAGAATAGACTCCCAGATATTTATCCAGATCTTCCGATTTTAGAGTAACCGCTTTTTCAAATACCGGAAGTTTGTATTCTTTATCCCAATAGATACTTAATGCACCAAGCACTATATCATTTAATGGAAAGTCTACAGCATTAGAGGTTAAAGCTATTGAAACCTTTTGCTCTGGAAAATAGAACACATTTGCCTGAAAGCCATCTATCCCTCCTGTATGTCCAAAGCCTTTCAGATCATAAAAGGGAACTTGAAATAATCCTATTCCAAATCCATATTTTATAGTCTTCATCAACTCCAAACTTTTTTGATCGACTATTTTTCCGTCAAAAAGCTTATTATAGAAAATGTTTAACTCCGTAGGAGTAGAAATTATAGCTCCTGCACCTAATACAAAACTCAAATCGGTTTCTTTTTCAAGCCTCCACTCTCCGAGTTTGGTATATGAATCAGCTTCATTCTTCGTTTTGTTTATTTTTGATCCTAGCGAAGTATTTTTCAAACCACATGGTTTTATTATATATTCACTTAGCAAGTCCGAAAATGTTTTATGACTAACATCCTCAGCTATAAAAGTCAACAGAACATAATTGGAGTTTGAATATTCGGCTTTTTCATTCGGTTTAAACGAATTCCCATAAGAAACCATTTTATCTAAAAGTTGCTCTTTAGACAGTGGCATCGTATGCCATTCTAAATAATCAGGAGCATTCGTAAAGTTAAATATGCCGCTTCTATGTCGTAACAAATCTTCAATTGTAATATCATCGGCATTTATTATCTGCGGATAATATTTACTTAACTTAGTATCCAGAGTCAACTTCTTATCTTCCACTAATTTCATTATTATAGTGGCAGTAAATGTTTTCGACACAGACCCTACCCTATACTTAGTATCGGAGTTTGCATTGGTCTTATTTTCAATGTTAGAATACCCGTAACTCTTACTATAAACTTCCTTACCGTCATGAAAGATAGAAATGCTGCCCATCCCTTTGTCATTATTCTCTATAACAGAAAAAAGACTATCCATTTTCGATTTTTCAAATGAAAACACAGTAGGAATTACACCCAAGAATAGAGCTAACGTAAAAAACATCAATCTCATTTTGTTACTATTCATATTAAGACTTTAGACCTTTTAATGTTTGGTAAATACAACGGAAATAAGCTTGTTATCAATAAGAAAGTATATCACTAAATACTTTTACCTACCTATTTGTCGACATTTGTAAAAAACAATCACACAATATTAATGATTTCATCACAAATAAAGGCCTGTTTCTTTAGTTTTGTTTTGGATACAAACTATCCCACCAAGAAGAATCGTCTTGCAACCATTTAGAGAACCAAGCATAGATCGAATTATTCCATTCAATGCGCTTTTTATAATCTCTTATACCATGGTTTTCGCCTTTTACTTGTATAAATTCAACAGGCTTTCCTAATATTTTAAGAGCTGTGTACATCTGGATACTTTCGCCAATAGGCACATTAGTATCTTCTGTACCATGCAGTAACAAAATAGGAGTCTTCACTTTATCGGCCTGAAACAATGGACTTTGTCCTACATACATCTCTGGATTATTCCAAGGGTAACTATGTGCACTTGCCCCCGAGCTATATGTATATCCCCAAAAGCCTTCGCCCCAATAGCTGGCAATAGAACTTATACCTGCATGAGATATGGCAGCCGCAAACAAATCGGTTTGAGTTTGTAAATACATAGTCATAAAGCCACCATAAGAAGCCCCTATACAGCCAATCTTATTGCCATTTACAAACGGATGCTCTTCTACAAACTTTTTAGTTCCCTCTATAATATCATCAGCAGTTCTCTTACCCCATGCATTTACATGACGTGCCGCAAACTCTTGTCCATAACCTGTTGTTCCACTTGGTTGAAGCACATATACCACATATCCCAAAGCAGCATATACCTGCGATGGATAAGGCGATTCAAGAGTTCGTGGTGTTGGCATTGTACCTCCATAATAATAGACAATCATTGGATATTTCTTCGTCGGGTCGAAATTAGGCGGTAGGTAATACCTGCCATCAATAGTTGTACCATCCGAAGCAGTAAAAGTCCAATCTTCTGTTTTTCCTAAACTTAATTGAGTTAATATCTTGTTATATGGGTCGGCAATGAGTGTAGATCGTTGGTTCTTCAAATCTAATGAATAAGCACGGGTAGAATTAGAAAGACCTACACCAAAATAAGTTGCAGATGTACTACTTTCAGCAAAAGAAATAGATCTGATCACATCCTCACTTAAAGGTAAAAGTGTGAATTGTTTTTGTTTGGGATCGTATTTATAGATTCGTTCATAATCTTTATCAGTCACCGAAAAATAAATCATACCATCCGATACATTCCAAAACGATCTATTGATGCTTGGTGTAAAATCGCGGCTGATAGCTTCTACTTTGCGAGTAGCAACATCCATAATAAAAGCCAAATTATTATAGCTATTTGCAATCTGCCCTTCTTTTATATTCTGACCGATTCCTCCAAAAGCTTCACCCGAACCTCCGATAAGAATACTCTTTCCATCGGGCGAAAAAGAAGCTGAATTTGCAAAACCTTCATTAGTCCACAAGGTGTCTACGGCTAATGTTTGCACATCGAGTCTATACATAGATGTGTGGAAGAATGGGCGAACTGTTGGAATATATTCTGTTACAGAATAAAGCAGATAGCGCGAATCTTTACTTATATCATTCAAGCCCGTGGAGTGCTTACCAAATGTCAATCTTTGTTTTACCCCCGTAGAAAGATCATAACGAGACAGAAAATACCGATCATAATTATTAGGTTGTCTGCTCTCCGGAGCAGTCAATAGAATAAGATCTCCCTTTGGAACATCGGCAACCTCACGATCTGTATATATCAAATATTGCTCATTGTATGCTATTTGAAAATCGCCCGTAGGTATATTATTAGACAATACTTGTTCAACCATTGTTTCGGGATCAACTACTATCAGTTTTACTTCGCCACTTGCATTATCAGTATAGTAGAACTTGTTTGTAGTAGGCATCCACTCATATTTATTGCTGCTTGCCAATGCTATCCTCTTATTGGTTTTAAGAGACAGAAGTTCCTTAGTCGAGAATGTTTTGCCATCACTCTTGGTAGTTGTATAGCCCAATAAAATATACTGTCCGTTGGGAGAAATTGAAGTCGACGACACACGCTCACCATCTAAAAGGTCTTTTATCGTGATGTTTCTTTTATCTCCATTGTCGAAAGTGTAATTTACAGTCGAATTTTTATCTTCGGGCTCTATTGTTACTTTGATTCCTTCGGCACTTTTATTAGTTGCCAAACTCATATACTTAATAAGTACAGTATATGTACCTGGCAAAGCCGGAAAGTTAAGTTTTATTGTTTTAGAAGTCGAAAGCGTATCCTCTATCGATGTTTTAGAGGTTTCTTTGTTTCCATTTATATATGCTTCAAACATACTGGGAGCAGTTATTCTTATGTTCGTTTTTGCATACTTATCTACATTTACCCTAAAAGAGAGTAAATGAAAGCGCGCACCTCGTTGAGCTTTTGTTACAAAAAAGGAATTAGACAAGTCAGGCTTCAGTTCCTCTGTAAAAGCACTCTGATCGGGAAACGAAATAAAAGACTCCAACAAATCTTTATTATCAAACTTACTCCCTTTCAGATTAACTGAATCAATCATTACAGGATTTTCGACATCATATGATCTGGTTGTCGAAAACAATCTTTTCAAAGTAATGGTTTGCTGTGCAAAGGCAGTATGGCAAATTAGTAAACAACAGAGGATAAAATAATACTTTGGCTTTGTCATAATTACAATATTTAATCCTGCTCTAACAAGATTTTGTTTATGTTTTGGTCTCAGACCTATTTATTTGTGTACTTTATTCAGTAAATATACACAGAATAATGTTTTAAATAATAGTTGCATTTAATGATATATTCTCAGATTATAACTTTTATAACTGTTTTAGTTACAAATACACGAGAATGCATGCAACCTTAGTTTTCTCGTCCAAAATTAAATAATGGAGATTCAGTACGTGCATTATCCATAAGAAGTACAAGCTCATTCAATTTCTCTGGTTGAAGAGTTGCCAAATTCTGATCTTCATGAATATCCTTATCTAAATCGTATAACTCCAATATAGTTTCGCCTACTATCGGTTGACGGATAAGTTTCCAGTTTCCACTACGTAGAGCTTCACGTCCATTCATTTCGTGAAATTCCCAATACAAATATTCATGTTGTTTCTGATCGGTAGTCGAAAATAATGTAGGAAGAAAAGATATTCCATCGCCTTTTTCGGGTAAGGTAACATTTGTCAGTTCAGCCAGAGTAGGCATCACATCCCAAAAAGCACTTATATGATCGGTTTTTACACCTCCCTTTATTTTAGCGGGAGACCATACAATCATAGGCACACGTATTCCACCCTCATACACGTCACGCTTTACACCTTTTAGAGGACCATAACTTTTAAAGTAATCGGGATTAGCCCCACCTTCACGGTGAGGACCGTTATCACTGGTGAAAATTATGATTGTATTTTTATCCAATCCTAAATCTTTCAATTGGGCAACTACTTCTCCCACATACATATCGAGTCTCGAAACCATTGCTGCAAAAGATGCATAAGGTTTCTCGCTTGCATAATAACCCGCACTTCCATCGTAAGGAACTTCCTCAAAAGCATTTTCGTACATCTGATAAAGTGAATCATGAGGTAAATTCAATTCGGCATGTGGTAGTGTATATGTCAACATAGCGAAAAAAGGTTTGTCTTTATTCGCTTGTATAAACTGCATGGCTTGTTGATGGATTAAATCCTGAGAATAAACTTTCCTACCGTTATTTTCATTTTCGGAAAGTGGAACAATATCATCGTTATGCCACAAATGTTCAGGGTAATAGGTATGAGCTTCGCGTTGGCAATTATAACCATAAAATTCATCGAATCCCATTTTTGAGGGAACAGAACTTGAACCGGGATAACCCAATCCCCATTTACCAAAGATACCCGTAGCATATCCGGCATATTTCATCAAAGTACCTAGTGTATAAGTACCCTCTTGCATGGGTTGCTGACCTTCGGGTTGGATTTCTTTATTCCCACGTATTTGCGAATGTCCCGTATGTAGTCCAGTCATTAGCGAACCTCTTGAAGGAGCACTTACCGTACAACCGGCATAATGTTGGGTAAATAACATCCCTTCTCCCGCCAGTTTATCAATATTAGGAGTCTTTATTTTCTCCTGACCATAACATCCTATATCACCATATCCTAAATCGTCCGCAAGAATATATATCACATTCATAGGCGTTTGATCTTTAGGCGTCTCGCTTTTACATGCAGTTTGTACAGATAAAAATGCAGTGGATAGAAACAACATTTGAACTTTCATAGCTTATAATTATATTAGAATTAGGTTTTAATCAACAAACTCTATCAAACACAATTTCTGTTATTGTCATCTACTGAGAGAGTAACAATAACAGAAACTTGCCGGATATTTACCACAGACAGGGCAACTCCCTATCTCTGTAATCTATTCAATTAAGCATTTTTAGCTTTGAATGCCATAGCGTAAAACCGCATTTGTTTTACCATCGATACCAATCCATTTGATCGGGTTGGCGAAAGATGCTCATTCAAGCCTATTTTATTTATAAAATACAAATCTGCATTTATAATTTCGTCTGGTGTATGATTAGTCAGAACTCGTATCAATAAGGCAATAATTCCTTTTACAATCACCGCATCACTTTCTGCTTTGAAGGTTACAATACCATTTTCGCATTCAGCTTGTAACCAAACACGGCTTTGACAACCTTCTATCAGGTTTAGTTCCACCTTATACTTTTCGTCTAAAGGTTCTAATGAATTTCCCAATTCTATCAGATAGGCATATTTATCCATCCAATCTTCGAATATCGAAAATTCCTCAATTATTTCGTCTTGAATATCGTTTATTTTTGCTTGACTCATTTCTATTAATGTACAATGAAATATTAAAAAAACAGATAGGTTTTTAACCTTATTTCTCTTTATAGACTACTTCCAATACGGTCTGTCCGACAGCCTTAAGCGTCTCTTTACTGATATTGCTCATATCGTCTTTTGTTGTATGCCAATACCATCCGAAACCAGAATCGGTGTTCGAATCATAATGTATTATATCTATGCTAGGTATGCGTCTATGCTCGTTTACAGGCACATGATCATCGGTAATACCACCACCGTCTCTATCAACAAAATATTTTCCATATCTTAAATCGCGAGCCGTACCCCATACCTTTTCAACAATACCTCGGGCATATTGTCTCGATATTGCTTCTTTGTAAAAAGTAGCATCAGGTGCTCCTACCATATCCAACAGAATACCAAAACGTGCTTTATAACCCGGTATATGAGGATTTTTAGCCCAATACTGCGAGCCTAAGCACCACCAATCGCCTCCAGCAGCATTTTCAGCAAAATAGGGTGTGCCATAATCTTCGGCATCAAAAAATATAATATCAACTCCTAAATTCGGAGTTTTCTCCTGTAATATACGAGCAACTTCTAGTAATACTCCCACTCCACTAGCTCCGTCATTGGCACCTTGCACGGGTGTACGATGGTTTTTCTGATCAGGATCGTGATCTGAGAAAGGACGTGTATCCCAGTGTGCAAATAATAATATACGCTCGGGATTTTCGGGATTGAAAGAACCTATTATATTACGAGCATGTAATACTGTTCCGTCAAAAGCTTTTAAATCAGCTTTCTGTTCAAAAACTTTAGCTCCAAATTTTTCTAACTGCGATACCAGAAAATCACCGCATGCCTTATGAGCTTCGGTGTTAGGAACACGTGGTCCGAAAGCTACTTGTTTATCAACAAAATAATAAGCACTGTCCGAATTAAAATCGGGAGATACTTGTTCATAACGTTCCGACACTGTTGTGTTATTTACGGTTTTCTGTCCACACGAACAAGCCAATAGGCTTATCATAAAACAGGTTAAAGTTACATTTCTAAAAATCATAAGTTATATAAGTAACGTAAATATTCATGGTTTCTCATAGGTAATACCTTTAGACTTTTGCCTTTACAACAAAAGATCACAAAGGTCTCACACCTTACTTTCTTACAAAGATATGTAATGATAGCAATAAATGGGTCTGTAAACCTCATTTTATTATTTATGATGACTGCCCGACAACCCCATATTCTGATATGTTTGAGTCAAGGTTTCCTCACTATTCATCATTACCAAAAGCTTATCACCCACATGCAATTCGGTCTTACCTTTGGGCACAAAATATTTGTCATTACGCTTTACCATCACCACCAAGGCATCGTCAGGTAAAGGCATATTCATTAATTTATTTCCATCCTTAACAGCATACTCCGTAACTTCTATTTCAATAGAAAGAGAACCTATTTCTTCAGGTAAATCCATGTCAAAGTCATCATGACGACGGCGTACTTTAGTTGGCCCTAATAACCCTAACCATTTTGCCATCTGAGTTAAGAAAGTACCTTGCAACAGAATAGACAACAAGGTTATAAAGAACACGATATTAAAAATAAATTGAGCATGAGGTACCCCTGCAGTAAGAGGAAAAATAGCAAAAATAATAGGTACAGCACCTCTTAATCCAACCCACGACACAAATATTTTATCTTTAAAGCAAACCTTTCGAAAAGGCAGCATACTAATAAACACACTTACTGGACGTGCTACAAACATCATAAACAAACCGATAAGCAGAGCAGGTACAGCGATAGGAAGCAACTCCGTTGGGTTGACTAATAATCCTAAAGTTAAGAACATCAAAATCTGACTCAACCACGATATAGCATCAAACATTTTGAAGGTGGTTCGCTTAGTAACAAACTTAGAGTTACCAATAATTAAGCCACCTATATATACAGCTAAATATCCATTCCCATTTACAAAGTGCGTAAACGAAAAAATAAATATACAGAAAGTCAATACAATAATAGGATAATAAACCTCATTGCCAATCTTTATCCTATTGAGAACATACACAGCAAACCGTCCAACAAAATACCCCACAGTAGCCCCTACAAGTATCTGCATAATTATAGACAGAACTATCATAAGAATATTGGGTTCACCTCCTGCCTTTATCAGCCCTATAAGAGTGATTGTAAGCATATAAGCCATAGGATCGTTACTTCCACTCTCAAACTCGAGAGTAGGTCTCAGGTTATGTTTTAGTTGTACATTCTTCGATCCGAGTATAGCGAATACTGCAGCCGAATCGGTAGACGACATTACCGATGCTAATAATATTGCCGTCAATAGAGAAATACCAACTGAGGGCAATAACTCGCCACACAACCACCAAGCAAAAAAACCGGTAAGAGCCGCAGTTACAACTACACCTACGGTTGCCAGCATTATACTTTGCCCAATTATCGGTTTTATTTCCCTGAACTTAGTATTTAAACCACCCGAAAATAATATAATACAAAGAGCTACAGTACCTATAGCCTCAGCCAATGCCAAATTATTAAAAATGATTCCCACTCCATCGGAACCAAACAGCATACCCACGGCTAGAAATAAGACAAGCACGGGAATTCCCAAACGCCCACCTATTCTACCAACCATTATACTTATAAAAAGGAGTACCGACAATACCAATAACACAGTTTCTAACATCACTTACTCCTTTTCATTATTACTTTATCTTCTTTTACTCTCAGCTCTACCATTCCACCATGTAAAAGAGGGTAGTTATTTTTCACATGCCCTACGGGAAAATCAAAAACAACAGGGTAATTATATTCATCGACCATACCTCTCATTGATTCATAAATAGTAGAACACATGCCCATATCTTCGGGGCAATCGGTAAACTGACCAACAACTAATCCCGATATACGACTTAGTATTCCCGACAATTTCAATTGCCAGATCATGCGATCTATTTTATAAGGAGCTTCTCCAATATCTTCAACAAATAATATCCCATTTTCAGGAACATCTACATAATATGTACCAGTCAATCCTGTTAACACTGCTAGATTTCCTCCAAACAATATGCCTTCCACAAGTCCTTCTCTATTTAAAAGATGAGAACTTATTTCATATTTGGGCATACCAAAGAATAATGATTCTTTAAGAAAACCGCTTGCTATATCATTACTGTCTTCACTTAAATGGCGAGCCATAGGTGCATGCAATGAGGCTACTCCCTCTTGCAACAAAGCCAAATGTAAAGCTGTGATATCACTATAACCCACAATCCATTTAGGATGCTTCTTTATGCCTTCGAAGTTGAGTTTATCCAATAACTGAACAACACCATAGCCTCCTCGGGAACAAAAAATCAGGTCTATATCTTCCTCATCCATAGCCTCTTGCAGATCAGAAAGCCTTTCTTCTATTGTACCACCATATCGTCCATACTCTCCTCTTGCATGAGATGCAACCTCTACCATCAAGCCCCAATCTTGTAACACTCGACAAGCGTTATCAATATATTGAGAATCGGTACTACCAGAGGGAGATATTATTATTGCTTTATCAAGTTTATTTAAGAGAGGGGGATATATCATTTTATTCATCCTAAAAACATTTCCTTTAAAACAAATGTAGTAATTATTAAGAAAAAGAAATCGAAAAAGAATCTTTTTATGAGTCTTAATCACACAAAAAAAGGATACAATATATATTGTATCCCTTTCCTTTTTTATATTATAAGCTTATTCTTATACGTCGATCTTAGCATAAGTAGCATTTTCTTCGATAAACTCACGACGAGGAGCAACATCTTCACCCATCAGCATCGAGAAAATATGATCAGCTTCTGCTGCATTTTCAATCGTTACCTGACGAAGTGTTCTATGTTCTGGATTCATGGTTGTATCCCAAAGTTGAGAAGCGTTCATCTCTCCAAGACCTTTATATCGTTGTGTATGAATAGCACTTTCGTTACCATCACCATATTTATCGATAAATGACTGACGTTGTCTTTCATCCCAACAATACTCTTCAACCTTACCTTTTTTACATAAGTAAAGCGGTGGAGTAGCAATATATATGTATCCCAACTCAATCAATGGTCTCATATGACGGAAGAAGAATGTAAGAATCAATGTTGCAATGTGACTACCATCAACATCGGCATCGGTCATGATAACCACCTTATGATAACGGAGCTTTGCAAGATTCAATTCTTTGGTATCATCTTCGGTACCAATAGAAACACCTAGAGCTGTATATATATTTCTAATTTCTTCGCTTTCTAACACCTTGTGCTGCATCGCTTTCTCAACATTCAGAATTTTACCTCTCAATGGTAGAATAGCTTGAAATCCACGGTCACGACCTTGTTTAGCAGTACCACCCGCAGAATCCCCTTCGACTAGGAATATTTCACAAACCGCAGCATCTTTACTCGAACAGTCAGCCAATTTACCTGGCAATCCACCACCCGTAAGCGGAGATTTACGTTGCACCATTTCGCGAGCCTTACGGGCTGCATAACGTGCAGTAGCTGCAAGTATAACTTTCTCTACGATAATTTTAGCTTCCTTGGGATGCTCTTCAAGATAGTATCCTAAAGCTTCACCAACTGCCTGATCTACAGCACCCATTACTTCATTGTTACCCAATTTAGTTTTGGTCTGTCCTTCAAACTGAGGTTCAGCCACTTTAATAGACACAACAGCAGTTAATCCCTCACGGAAGTCATCGCCACTGATATCTACTTTCACTTTATCCAACATTTTCATATCATCGGCATACTTCTTCAAAGTACGCGACAATCCTCTACGAAAACCTGTTAAGTGAGTACCTCCTTCTATTGTATGGATATTATTTACATACGAATATACATTCTCATTATAAGATGTATTATATGTTATAGCAACTTCTACAGGAACTCCTTGCTTTTCAGTATTGATATGTATAACATCCTCAATAAGAGCTTCCTTAGCTGCATCGATATATCTCACAAATTCTTCAAGACCTTTTTCTGAAAAGAAAGTATCCGATTTGTAAGAACCATCGTCTTTTTTATGTCTCAAGTCAGTCAATGACAACTTAATACCTGCATTCAAGAATGAAAGTTCACGCAAACGCGAAGCCAATGTATCATATTTATATTCTGTAGTTATAAATATAGTATTGTCTGGTGTAAACGTAATAGTTGTTCCTGTGTCAACAGCATCACCTAAGATCTGAACCTCATGCAATGGCTTTCCACAAGAGAAATCCAACATATGTATTTTACCTTCCCTGCGTACTTCAGCTTTCAGATAAGTAGATAGTGCGTTCACACACGATACCCCTACTCCATGCAGACCTCCTGATACTTTATAAGTTCCTTTATCGAACTTACCTCCGGCATGTAGAACGGTCAATACAACTTCGAGAGCCGATTTCTGCTCTTTCTCCATTATACCTACAGGAATACCCCGTCCGTTATCCCATACCGAAATAGAGTTATCCTCTAAGATCGTTACTCTGATATCATTACAATAACCTGCTAACGCCTCATCAATAGAGTTATCGACGACTTCGTAAACCAAGTGATGTAAACCTTTTTCACCTATATCGCCAATGTACATGGCGGGTCTTTTTCTAACAGCCTCAAGACCTTCTAATACTTGAATATTGTCGGCGGAATACGAGCCGCTTGCTAGATTTTTTTCGTTATCTGTCATTTTATTTCATTTAGCGTGCATCTTCAAGAAGTTTCAAACTGTAGTGCACAAACCTCCTCGAAAAAAGCAAACAAATATACGAAAAAATACCCGTACAAACAAGCTTATTCACATATCATAATTTCAAAAAAGCAATGCTAAAATACACCCATATTACTACAAAAAAAATCGCTAGTAATCAATAATATGACTACTAGCGAATCCCTCAGACAAAAGCCTGATTTTTTATTTTTTTCTTATTTCTTCTTTGGAGTTGAAGCAGCTTCTTTCTTATCAGTTTTTGCTGTGCAAGTACCTTTTTTGTCAGTATCTTTTTTCGCAGAACAACAAGATTTAGTTTCTTCTGTTTTAGGCTTATCAGCTTTTGTTGCTTTTGCATCCTGAGCCATAACTGCTGTTGAAGCCAACAAAGCACAAGACATAACTAATGATAATGCTATTTTTCTCATATTCTAAACAATTTAATTGCGTTACTCTTTTCTAAACATTAGAAAGACACAAATATAGCATATATCGCAGAAAAGCGTTCAACTTCCTTTTCTTTTAGTCTTAATTAATATTTCAGAACACTTCACAACATAATTCATGAGCAACCTACAACAAGCCACAATATCAAAACTAAACAAATAGCAAAGAGGTCAAACTTAAAAGTTCGACCTCTTGTATTATTTTCAGATATAATTTCTTATAAAGAATTCATATAATGAGCTAGCTTAGATTTCAAATTAGCTGCTTTATTCTTATGAATAACATTCTTTTTAGCTAATTTATCAAGCATTGAAGCTACAGATGGATATAATTTTCTAGCCTCATCTTTATCAGTCAAAGCACGAAACTTTTTAACCGAACCACGAGCTGTTCTAGCTACATATCTATTACGCAGACGCTTTACATCTGTTTGTCTTATTCTTTTTATCGAAGATTTATGATTTGCCATTTGACTAATCTATTTCCTTGTTTAATTTCTATTTCTTTTTCTGTAGTCCATAGGGGAGTCGAACCCCTCTTTCCAGGATGAAAACCTGGCGTCCTAACCGATAGACGAATGGACCAATTTTCGAGTTATAATGCTTGACTTTTCAAGTATCGTTGTCTCTCGATTGCGGATGCAAAGGTAGTGGATATTTCTATTCTTGCAAACATTCTCAATACTTTTTTTCAAAAAAAATAGCGATAAAACCCTAAAATTTTAAGAATCAAGAACATAAAAGTACATCTTTTTTTCATTATTTCAAAGCCCGATATGCTTTTCCTATATATTCGATCATATCACTAGGTAACATTCCTTGTTGAGATTTTGACTTTGCGGCTAAATCTCCGGCTAATCCATGTAAATACACCCCTAAAATTGCAGCATTTTGTGGTAAATATTTTTGAGCAAGCAAAGAAATTATCATTCCGGTCAACACATCACCACTTCCGCCGGTTGCCATTCCGGGATTTCCGGTCGAATTAAAGTATACTTTTCTCTCAGGAGTTACAACGGCAGAGTATGCACCTTTCAATACAATATAAACATCATACCTATTCGCAAACTCTTTTGCCTTCTGCAAGCGATCATATCCATTAACAGACACAACACCTACCAAACGCTCAAATTCGACAGGATGCGGCGTAATAACACTTTTAGGAGGTATCTTATTTTTGAGAGATTCATCCTCTGCAATAATATTGAGCG
The DNA here is from genome assembly GCF_015233815.1 of Dysgonomonas sp. GY617. Lineage (NCBI taxonomy): Bacteria > Pseudomonadati > Bacteroidota > Bacteroidia > Bacteroidales > Dysgonomonadaceae > Dysgonomonas > Dysgonomonas sp. GY617. The sequence continues at coordinate 692,590 of NZ_JADCLR010000001.1, read as the reverse complement.
CATCGGCATCAATAACTATCGGCTTACGGTATCTATCGAAAAGATCAGACAATAAATCTTTGGTTTTATTATCCGTATCTATACCGGGACCAATACCAATAGTAAATTGGTCAATATTATCTCCTACCCGACTTACATTCTCAGCAAACTCGTCTGCCTGAACCATTGCTTCGGGAACAGCAGTTTGCAAAATATCCACTCCACAACGGGGCACATGCATCGTCAGCAACCCCACACCCGTACGAAGACATGCACGAGCCGACAAAACTGCTGCACCCATTTTACCATACGAACCTGCCACTAATAAAGCTTTTCCAAAAGTTCCTTTATGAGAAAAATTATCTCGTGGTATGGGCAACTTTACTACATCCGATTTCTCAGTAAAAAACAAATTAGTCTCTTCCTCTTTGATACATTTATCGCACAACCCAATATCTACAAGAATCATTTTCTTACAAAAGCTTGCACTGTCGGGCAGTAATAAGGATAGTTTTGGAAATTGGAAAGTAAATACCTTTTCTGCCCTTATAATACCTTCTCGATTATTAATAGCATTATCCTCAACAAATAAACCCGAAGGCATATCGATAGAATAAACTTTATTTCGAGAGGCATTAATCACCTTTACAACCTCCAAATAAACACCTTCTAAAGGACGATTAAGACCTGAACCAAACATCCCATCTATAATAATACAATCTTCTGGAATCTGCGGTATATCTTGATTTTCTTTAATCAGCTTCACATCAGTCAATCGCTCCAAACATTCTTTATTGACAAGACAGTCATCAGAAAACCTCTCATCGGGAGCTATAATATAAGTATGCAGTTTAAAATGTTTCGACAACAATATACGAGCAATAGCCAGCGCATCGCCACCATTATTACCCGTTCCTGCAAAAACAACTATACACTGATTGGGGTCTAAAAAACGAACAAGCCTTTCCGCAACTGCAAGCGAAGCTCTTTCCATCAAATCGATGGATGTAATACCCTGATTGACGATTGTACAACCATCAATCTTCTTAATCTGAGAAACATCAAAAATCTTAATCATAACTTAGTTCTTTTAAAAACCCTTTATTCATAAAGGGTCATCAAATATTGCAAATTGCAGTGCATGAGGATAGTAAAAAGCTAAACGCTTTTCGCCATTATATTCAAACAAAACAGCTTTGCTTGCCGCCAAATGTTTACTATAAAGAATTCTAATTTTAGTAGCATCATATCCGGTAACTTTGCCCAATCCCTTCATTTAATCCGTCAAACTATTACTTTTCAGCGGCACCCAATTCAGTTGATTCTGTTTTCCTGCATTACTACCATTCCATTCAAAACTATCTATTAACTGAGAATAAGCTAGATTTTCGGAATCTGAACCCAAACTTGCTTCGCTTTTGATAAGCTTAAAGCCTGAATCTGTAGGGAATATTTTAAATACACCCAGATCTTTATTGGGATAAAACTGCTCATTCTTACAAAAGCCACCAATAAGAATAGAATCTACATGTAATAAAACACGATCGTCATCTAAAAGTTTAAATTGACCATACACATTCGGAAAGCAATCATTACCACAAGGAGCTGTATAATAAGATATAAAAGTTCCATCTGGATTGAAACTAGCCCAATTACCCCAGTCGAACGTACGTTCATCTGATTGAGCAACATTATATAAGTTATATTCCTGATGATCTTCTATTTGATTATACCATAGAGATATCAAAAAGTCTATTTTCCATTGACCAATAATATGTTCTTGAGATTGGAGGCTTTGAATACAAGCGAAGAGAAGAATAAGGGAGAAATACTTTTTCATAGATAAGTGAAATTTTAGTGTGTACATACCTAAACTTTACCGATACAGGTATATTATATAGATTACGTAAACACCAAAATTCCACAATTAAGGCTGTGAACCTTTTACAGATTCGGCAAATACAGGTGCAACTTGTAACTATCACTGCAAGAAACTGCTACAAGTATTACCTCTGAATCTTTTTAATCTTATTCCTTGTGAAACACTGTAGCCGAAGCCTGAGCTTTTGCCATCAGCAATATATCTTGTACATCCACATGATCAGGAGCCGATACCGCATAAGAAATAGCGTCTGCGACATCGTCAGCTGTAAGAGGCACAAAGCCATCATACACTTTATCTGCTCGACTTCCATCTCCTTTAAAACGGACTAACGAAAATTCAGTTTCAGCAGCTCCGGGACAAACTAAGGTTACTTTAATACCGTAGTTAACCATATCTAAACGCATACCCTCCGACAATGCTTTTACAGCATGCTTGGTTGCACAATACACCCCACCATTGACATACACCTCTCTCGAAGCAATAGAACCAATATTGATAATATGACCCGATTTGCGCGAAACCATAACGGGAGAGATTATACGGGTTACATATAACAACCCTTTGATATTGGTATCAATCATTCGCTCCCAATCATCCACTACTCCTTCTTGAATAGAATTAAGACCAACAGCCAATCCTGCATTGTTCACCAACACATCTATATTCTTCCATCTTTCGGAAAGATTACCCAGATGTTTTTCAACTTCAGCATAATTACGAACATCAAATTCAAGAGAAAGTACCTCAGCCTTATATTCTTTTTGAAGCAAGCTTTCTAACTCTTGTAGTTTTTCTTTTCGGCGTCCGGTAATAATAATATCAAAACCATCTTTTGCCAGTCTTTCTGCAGTAGCTTTTCCTATACCAGAAGTAGCTCCGGTTATTAATGCAATCTTTTTCATTCGTGCTTTATTATTAAAGGTCACAGACCTAATTTAAACAAATGTATCATAAGGGTTCATTTTTCAGAGCAATAACACGTATCGCTTTTTCACTTACAAAAAAACAAATAAGTCCCAGACCTTAAATTTACAATTCTCTGGATTAATAGACCTTATAATTTCAGATAAAAATCTCTTACTAATTCCGAAAAATCATTCGTATATATATGACGTTCCTTTTCAATAATTAAATCTGCAACTTCTAACTCCTGTTTTATCACCGAAAACTCGAGCAATACTCTTTTGGCTTGTAAATGAGCCATCGGGTAGACATTCGTAATTCGAGATACAAACAAGCCTGCATCTTGTGCCAACTCTATCAACAAATCTTTTTCTGTATGCGGAAATACTAGAGACAAATAACCATTGGGAGATAATAAACGAGCCGAAGCATTCATAAACTCAGCCATTGGTAACGAGTTGGTATGTCGTGCCAATGTACGTTGCCCATTTGGAGAATGTAAAGAGGATGAAAAATAAGGTGGATTAGATACAATCAAATCGTAACACTTATCACAACCAATTACATACTCTTGCAATGATGAATGCATCGCTTTTACATTCTCAAAAGGCGTGCGTTCCACATTTTCGACAGTTTGCAATATTGCACCCTCATCTATATCAATAGCATCAATAGATAATAGACCCTCTGAACGTTGAGCAAGCATCAAGGAAATCAACCCCGTACCCGTACCAATATCCAGAGCAGTTTTAGCTTCTCGCATTTTAACCCAAGCACCAAGCAATACACCATCAGTACCCACTTTCATGGCACATTTGTCGTGATAGACAGTAAATTTTTTAAAACTGAAATAAGGATTAGACATAATAGATACAAGTTATAGACAAATTGGCAATACCAACTCTTAAGCAAACAACACAAAACTATACTGGCACAGTATTTGTTAAAGTAAAAAGTAAAGCAAAGTTAACTATTATTACTAACTTTGCACACCTCAAAATAAACAACAGATATGACAACATAAGGTCTAAGACCTTTTCTTATTGTTTTGACAAAGCAAGTTATAATTCTAAGGTTTTATATCACTAAATGTTTTCATTTACTTAAAACGAGATAGCATACAATGTTTGAAAATAAAGACAGAGATTTTTTTAGTATTGACGGGAACTCTGAGCCTGTAATTTCTATAGTTTCAGACGAATTAGGCAATGTTGATTTTGACATTGACGAAAAGTATCTGAAAGAAGAAATTCCGGTTCTGGCACTTCGAAACACTATCATCTTCCCTGGAACCAGCCTTCCTATTACAGTAGCCCGACCTAAGTCGCTTAAAGCTCTAAAAAGCTTGAAGAACAAAAAGGGTATTGTAGGAATGGTCTGTCAGAAAGATGCAGAAACAGAAGATCCCGAACAAAACGACTTATATGACATTGGTGTCATCGGAGAAGTGATCCGTATCATTGATATACCCAATGATCCCAATCTAACAGTTATATTACAAGGTAAAAAGCGTTTTAGAATAGATCAGTTAACAGCAACCGAACCATTCTTAAAGGCAAAATACACGATTAAAGAAACAACGGCTGCCGACAAAGACGACAAAGAATATCAGGTTCTTTTAGAATCTATTCGTGACCTTACCATACATATGCTACGTATGTACGGAGATCCTCCCAAGGATTTAATCGTAAAGCTCAACGAAAACTCTAAATCGCCATTATTAGTAAACTATTGTTGCACAAACCTGCCGGTGCCAGGTTCTGAAAAACAAGAATTACTAAATATTGATGACGATAAAAACAGAGCGTATCGTTTGTTGATGATTCTGAACAGGGAAACTCAAATGCTGGAAATGAAGATGAATATCCAGATGAAAACCCGTGAGGAATTGAATCAGCAACAAAAGGAATACTTCCTTCAACAACAGATCAAAACTATTCAAGACGAGCTGGGAGGCAACCCTCAACAAGCAGATATAGATGATCTGAAAGAGAAAGTAAAAACTAAAAAGTGGGATGAGAAAGTAGCTGAGAGCGTAGACAAAGAAATTAAGAAATTGGAACGTCTGCATCCTCAGTCACCAGACTATTCTACACAATATACTTATTTGCAAACTCTATTGGATTTGCCTTGGAACGAATACACCAAAGACAATTTCAATTTGAAACATGCTCAAAAAGTACTTGATCGTGACCACTTCGGACTCGAAAAAGTAAAAGAACGCATCATAGAGCATCTTGCCGTATTGAAGCTGAAAGGTGACCTTAAGTCTCCTATCATCTGCCTTTATGGCCCTCCCGGAGTAGGTAAAACCTCTCTAGGAAAATCGGTAGCCGAAGCTCTTAATCGTAAATACGTAAGAGTATCTTTCGGTGGTTTACACGACGAATCGGAAATCAGAGGACACCGTCGTACATATATAGGCGCTATGCCCGGACGTATCATTCAAAACATACAAAAAGCAGGAGCATCGAACCCTGTATTTGTATTGGACGAAATAGATAAAATAGGCAACGATTTTAGAGGCGATCCTGCATCAGCTCTTTTAGAAGTACTTGATCCGGAGCAAAACTTTGCTTTCCATGACAACTATTTGAATATCGATTACGATTTGTCGAAAGTACTCTTCATTGCAACAGCCAATAATGTTTCGGCAATATCGCAACCTCTACTCGACCGTATGGAGTTGATCGATATTAGTGGATACATCATGGAAGAAAAGGTTGAGATTGCCCGCAAGCATCTTATACCAAAACAACTAGAGAATCATGGTCTAAAGAAAGAGGATATTGATATTCCTAAAAAGACTATCGAGAAAATCATCGAAGATTACACTCGCGAATCGGGTGTACGTTCTTTAGATAAAACTTTGGCCAAAATAATGCGTAAAGTTGCTCTAAAAGTAGCTTTAAAAGAAGATTACTCAAAGACTCTGGATGTTGCAAATCTGAATGACTATCTAGGTGCAAACCGTTTTTCAAGAGACGAATATCAAGGAAACGACTATGCAGGTGTTGTAACAGGTTTAGCCTGGACTTCGGTTGGCGGTGAAATTCTATTCATAGAAACATCTCTAAGCAAAGGCAAAGGTAGCAAGTTGACTCTTACCGGAAATCTGGGAGATGTAATGAAAGAATCGGCTATGCTGGCTCTCGAATACATACATTCTCACAACCAAAGATTAGGCATTGATGATAGTGTACTTGAAAACTGGAATGTACACGTACATGTACCAGAAGGAGCTATTCCAAAAGACGGACCTTCTGCCGGTATCACAATGGTGACATCGCTAGCTTCGGCATTTACACAACGTAAGGTCAGAGCAAATCTGGCCATGACGGGCGAGATTACACTTCGTGGGAAAGTACTTCCGGTAGGTGGTATCCGCGAAAAGATTCTGGCAGCCAAACGTGCAGGTATCAAAGAGATTATCTTGTGTAAAGAGAATAAAAAAGACATAGAGGAAGTAAAAGAACTTTATCTAAAAGGCTTAACCTTCCATTACGTGTCCGACATATCTGAAGTTCTGGACATCGCACTTCTTAAAGACAAGGTGAAAAACCCTCTGAGCTTTGAGATAAAAGAACCAGAGAAGAAAAGCAATTAAAAGTCTAAGACTTTTATACTATAATGTAGGGGTAAACCTATGTGTATGTCCTAGTTATTGGCAACACATAAGTTTGCCCCTACTCTCAAAATAAGAAGTTACAATTTAAGGTCTTTTGACCTTTTTGATACTATACAAATGTCCGAACTTATAAGAACCAATAGCGAGAACAACGATTTCAAAAAATTGATTACAGAACTCGATTACGAACTAAGCATTCGCAATGGAGATACACAATTTCAGTATGACATTTATAATAAAATTCCATTTATAGAAACCGTTGTAATAGCTTATTCAGATCAGGAAGCTATCGGCTGTTGCTGTTTTAAAAGGATTGACAACGAAACGATAGAGATAAAAAGAATGTACCTCAACATCAATCACCGAGGCAAGGGTATTGCCTCTAAAATGCTTAACGAGGTAGAATCTTGGGCTACAGAGAAAGGCTTTTCGATTGCAATTCTCGAAACGGGTTATAAAATGACTGAAGCCATCCATCTATATAAAAAAATGAGATATAAACAGATACCCAATTACGGACAATATGCCGATAATCCCGAGAGTATTTGTATGAGCAAGCAATTATCCTAAAATACAGATATGAACCAAAAGGCAGATGGTAAGGCATCTGTCTTTTTTTTATTTTTAGCAAGATTGGATAAGTAAACCAAAACAAGATATACCTATATTTGTTTTCGAATATAAACAACTAATTATTAACATCATGGAACAAACTTTTTGCCAAAGCTGTGGTATGCCAATGTCAGCAGAATTCAATAGTACAAACAAAGACGGATCAGTAAACACAACCTATTGCAGTTATTGCTATAAAGATGGTGCATTCACCTCAGATGTAACAATGGACGAAATGATCTTGAAGTGTGCAGAATACGTAGACGAATTCAACAAAGATTCGGATATAAAATACACTAAAGAAGAAGCAATTGCAGGTATGAAGCAGCACTTCCCTACCCTTTTGCGTTGGAGAAGCTAAAATCTAAGACATTTTTATTACTTTGGTAAGCATAATAGCTTTTTAATTATGAGGGTGTATTAAGAGAGATTCAGCACACAGAATACACTGATATCACATATTTCAGAGTAATCTGTGTGCTATTTAGTCTTTTGATACCTCTCTATTGTTCAAAACCTATGGAATATACTATTTGTCAAAGTTGCGGAATGCCCCTGCATCAATTAAATGAATTTGGAACCGATAAAAAAGGAGTCAGAGTAGAAGATTATTGTCAGTATTGCTTCAAAAACGGACAATTCACATCAGATTCTACGATGGACGAAATGATTGAACTCTGTGCCAAATATATGACAGATATTACACCGAACGAAGCCATAGATCATCTAAGAAAAAAGTTACCTACACTAAAAAGATGGGCACAAAAAGAAAACACACAAAAGGAATATCACAAGTCAATCAACAAAGTGCTCGATTATATTAACGAGCATTTGAACGAGAAACCCGACCTTACAACTTTATCGCAAATTGCCAATGTATCGCCATTTCATTTTCATCGCATATTTAAAGCTATTATAGGCGAAAACTTAGGCGAATATGTACAACGCTTACGTTTAGAGTACGTAGCCGGCAAGCTTAAAACAACAGAACTAAGCTTAAATACACTAGCAGAAAAAGCAGGCTACAATACCGAACAAGCACTATCTAAAGCATTCAAAAAGCATTTTGGAACGCCTCCTAGCATTTACAAACAGGCATCAGTAGACAAAAGAGATTACAGCAAACATCAACTATCGCCACAAATTTGCGAAATAGAGCAAAAAAGCCTCATCTATATAAGAGTTATAGCCCCATACGGTACTCAAGATGTATATAAACGAGCTTGGGAAGAACTGCATCAATTTGCAGCAGACCATAATTTACTACAAGAATCAAACGAATGGTTAGGTATCAGCTTTGATGACCCCAATACTACACAAACCAATAAATGTCGTTTCTATGCCTGTCTTACTATTGATAAAACAATTGTTCCAACAGGTAAAATTGGGTGTAAAAACATTAAAGGCGGACAATATGCAGTTTTCACTCACAAAGGTTCATACAACGGCTTGCACGACTTCTACAAAAATATCTGGTTTGGATGGCTACCCACCTCTAATTATCGCTTAAGAAAAGCCACTTTCTTCGAAAAGTATGTAACCGATCCCAACAAAGTAAAAGAAGAGGATATTATTACCGAAATATATATTCCCGTATTATTAAGCAAATAATAGTATACCATCCTATAATTTCAATTAGCAATAAGCTATTGCAGCTATGCTTGTCTAAACAACAAAAATGGTCTGAGACCTTAAAAAAGTGAAACGAAGTAATAGCACCTTGTTTATATCTACTCTTTTTTTGCTACTTTCGCATTGTCATAAGGTCACAGGGTTATTTTTCGAGTTGAATCGTAAATACAAATAATTAGTTGTTCAATAATTTGCAGTATCAACAGTTATTCGCCCAACTAAAATCGTTTATCAAAAACATTTTACAGGATCGAAAATGACTTTATAAAGAGTGGTTTTAAATAATAAATTTGCATGTTCAGATCAGACCATTCTTTGGATTAATATACAAGCCAAGGAGTCAGAAGACCTGAAACCCATTAAAAAATATGAGCGAAAACAAAAATAGCATGGTATCTACTGCCATGAATTACGCAATACCATTAGGGATATTCTGGATATTCAAGTATTTGTTTGTTATAGGTGGCGAATATGCCGAAATAAGTAAATACATCAATAGTATTCTAAGCATTGGTACACCCCTTATCGCTTATGCGTTACTATGCAGATATAGGGACAAAGAACTGAAGGGACATATTATGTATGGAGAAGCCATTTTGTTTACTCTCCTCATCTTCGCTCTAGCTTCACTTTTCGAAGCAGTAATTACCAGCCTTCACCTACTGGTGATAAACCCCGGTATAGTTACTCAGATGAACGAGGAAATCTACAAGTTATTCAGCCAAATGCATCTACCCGAAGCATACATGAGTCAGTTAGATACTATTTTTTCATACGGAGCAGTATATTATATTGTCTCTTTTATTATTCAAAACATGATCATAGCACTTTTTCTGGCTTTAGTACTCGGATATTTCGTATCACGCCCGAAAAACAACTACCCTCATAAAAATATCTAAGTTATGGATTTATCAATTGTCATCCCCTTATATAACGAAGACGAATCGTTACCCGAACTATACAGTTGGATAGAGCGAGTTATGACCGAAAACAACTTCTCTTACGAAGTAATATTTGTGGATGACGGAAGTACCGACAGATCGTGGCAGGTGATAAAGGAATTGAGAGAAAAGTCGCCCAATGTAAAAGCAATCAAATTTCGCCGCAATTATGGCAAATCGCCCGCATTACATTGTGCCTTTGAGATGGTGCAAGGCGATGTAATTATCACTATGGATGCCGATCTTCAAGATAGTCCCGAAGAAATTCCGGCACTGTATAATATGATCGTCAACGAAAAGTACGATCTGGTATCAGGATGGAAAAAGAAGCGATACGACCCCATAACCAAGACCCTGCCTACCAAACTATTCAATGCAACGGCACGCAAAGTATCAGGTATAAATCTGCACGACTTTAATTGCGGCTTGAAAGCATATCGTATAGATGTAGTAAAAAACATAGAGGTATACAACGATATGCACCGCTATATACCCTATCTGGCAAAAATAGCAGGCTTTAACCGTATTGGCGAAAAGGTTGTACACCATCAATCCAGAAAGTATGGCAGCAGTAAATTTGGCATCAGCCGTTTTTTTAATGGCTATCTCGATCTGCTTACTTTATGGTTTCTTTCGGCTTTCGGACGCAAGCCTATGCACTTTTTCGGACTAATGGGCAGCTTTATGTTCTTCATCGGGCTTATTTCCGTTATTTGGGTAGGAGCATCCAAGATGTATGCCATGAGTCACGGTATGCCCTATGCGCTGGTTACAGACTCTCCCTACTTTTATATATCGCTTACTACAATGATATTGGGTACGCAGCTTTTTCTCGCCGGATTTATAGGCGAACTGATCTCGAGAAACTCGGCTGGGAGGAACGATTATAAGATCGAATCTCAGATATTATAGCTACCTTAGATGAAAACGTAATAGAAAAAACAGCACCATCCAATCGACCAAACAAAATAATGTTAATCAATTGAGATGGTGTCCGATTTTTTTACAAATAAGAAAAAACGGCTTATATAATAAACAATTTGATTACTTTTGCCGTTTCATTGTATGAATACAAAAAAATAACATCGAATGCAGAAAAATTTAGTTATAGTGGAATCTCCTGCTAAGGCAAAAACAATAGAAAAGTTTTTGGGCAAGGATTACAAAGTGATGTCCAGCTACGGGCACATTCGTGATCTCAAGAAAAAAGACTTGGGTATTGATTTAGCAAATAGTTACAGACCCCTATACGAAGTACCGGCAGATAAAGAAAAATTGGTATCCGAACTCCAAGCTGCGGTAAATAAAGCTGATGTTGTATGGTTGGCTTCCGATGAAGACCGCGAGGGAGAAGCTATTTCGTGGCACTTATACGAAACCTTGGGCTTAAGGGACAAGCAGTATCATAGAATTGCTTTTCACGAGATTACCAAAAATGCTATTTTTCACGCGATAGAAAATCCACGAAGAATAAACAGAGATTTGGTTAATGCTCAGCAAGCACGCCGTGTACTGGATCGTATTGTAGGTTTCGAATTATCTCCCATATTATGGAGAAAAATTAAACCGGCCCTTTCTGCGGGACGTGTACAGTCGGTAGCTGTACGACTTATTACCGAGAGAGAACGCGAAATTGAAGCTTTCCAAAGTGAAGCAGCATATCGTGTACAAGCTACTTTCCTGAAAAAAGAAGGAGATACACCTTATCAGATAAATGCAGAATTAAATAAGCGATTAAAAACAAAAGAGGAAGCTCTTGAGTTTTTAAACAGGCTCAAAGATATCAACGCTTATACCATAGACAGCGTTATAACCAAACCTGCAAAAAAATCGCCTGCCGCACCATTTACAACATCTACACTTCAACAAGAAGCTGCTCGTAAATTGGGATTTTCGGTATCACAAACCATGTCGGTAGCCCAAAAGCTATACGAATCGGGAAAGATTACCTATATGCGTACCGACTCTGTGCATCTTTCGGCTTTGGCTATCAATGCTTCGAAAGCTGAAATTGGAGACGCATACGGCAAAAAATACGTTAAGACAAGACAGTTCTCGACTAAATCCAAAGGAGCACAAGAGGCTCACGAGGCTATACGTCCCACTTATATGAATGCCCACCAAACAACGGGTACTTCACAAGAGCAAAAGCTATACGAGCTTATATGGAAACGCACCATTGCCTCTCAAATGGCTGATGCGGAACTAGAGAGAACAACTGTTACAATCAATATTTTTGATGATGAAGATGTAAAATTCGTATCAAGCGGTGAGGTTATCACCTTTGACGGATTTCTTCGTGTATATCTTGAAAGTACAGATGACGAACCTGCGGATAACGAAGAGAGCACATTGCTACCTCCAATCATGCGTAAGGACATTCTGGATTTGAAAGAATCTACTGCAACAGAACGTTTCACTCAACGCCCTGCCAGATATTCGGAGGCTTCTTTAGTAAGAAAGCTTGAAGAACTAGGAATAGGTCGTCCATCAACTTATGCACCAACAATTTCAACAATTCAAAATAGAGAATATGTTGAGAAAACAAACATAGAAGGTACAGATCGCGAATACAATGTTTTGCATTTGAAGAAAGGCAAAATAACAGACGCTATCAAAACCGAAAAAACAGGTGCGGATAAGAATAAACTAAAACCAACTGATACGGGAATAGTTGTAAATGATTATCTGACTGAATTCTTCCCTCGTATTTTGGATTACAACTTTACTGCGGATGTAGAAAAAGAATTTGACTACGTAGCAGTAGGTGCCGAGGTATGGACGGATATGATTGATCGTTTCTACAAGAAATTCCATCCCGTTGTAGAGGAAGCTCTCAATACTCACGAAGATCACAAAGTAGGTGAACGTATTTTGGGTACAGACCCAAAAACAGGAAAACAGATTTCGGCAAAAATCGGTCGATTTGGTCCTATGATTCAATTAGGAACTCAAGACGATGAAGAGAAACCTCGATTTGTGTCTCTACGCAAAGGTCAGTCGTTAGGAACAATAACCATAGAAGAAGCTATCAAGCTATTTGATCTACCTCGCTCTATCGGAGAATACGAAGAAAAAGAGCTGACTACCTCTATCGGTAAATTTGGTCCTTATGTTCGTTTCGATGGTAAGTTTATATCATTGCCTAAAGATGCCGATCCATATACAATAACTAAAGAAGAGGCTATTGAACTTATCGAAGCTAAAAGAAAACAGGACAGAGAAAAAGTCATCAAAATTTTCGAAGGAAAAGAAGGCAAAGGTGGTAAAGACGAGGTTCAGATACTTAATGGTCGCTACGGTCCGTACATAGCATATAAGGAAAAGAATTATAAGATTGCAAAAACAGTAGATGCAACAACTCTTACCTTAAAAGAATGTATGGAGATAATCAAAACAACCAAAAGCAAAACAAAAGCCAAGGTTGAGAAAAAAGAAAAGAAAAAGACCAAAGTAACCGAGAAAAAGAAAAAAGTATTAGAAGAGGAAGCTAAAGAAAAGAAAACTAAAGCAACCAAGAAGTAAATATATCTTTCGAAATATGAGATTTTTTATTCCTTTGATAATAACTAGAGCAACTGCTCGTTATAACTAAGAAATAAAATACTAAACAGTCGAAAGCTACTTATAATACTAAGTTACGTGAACATTGATCATAATCAATTGTTATAAAATTAGACATAAAAATTTAAACATAAAATATCATATGAGTGCTGAAGTAGATCCAATAGGTTATGACGAAGATGATGCTGTAAAATATATACAGAACTACCTTCCTCAAGAATTGAAAGGCAAATTTTCTAATGATGAAATTAATTACATCATTGATATTATATACGAATTTTACGAAGACAAAGGTTTGTTAGACGAAGGCTCACCCGACGACGAAATCATCGACATTGATGAAGATGAGTTAACTGCGTTTGTTCTTAAAAATACAAAGAAAGACAAACTGAAGGATTTCACTGCTGATGAAATCACATTTATAATACAAGGAGAACTGGCATATTGCGAGTCCATAGACATTTTCGAGTAAGAAAATTAAAATAAAAATATTTTGATTATGAACAGAAACATTTTTGGGGCACTAGCCCTTTCCGCAGCATTATTATTATCAAGTTGTGGAGCAAGCAATACAGTTAAAGGTACAGGTGTTGGTGCAGGTGCAGGCGGTGCATTAGGTGCAGGTATAGGTGCAATTCTAGGTGGTGGCAAAGGTGCTGCTTGGGGTGCAGGTATAGGTGCCGTTGTAGGCGGTGGAGCTGGTGCAATCATCGGTAACAAAATGGATAAGCAAAAGAAAGAACTAGAAGAAATAAATGGTGCTCAGGTAGAATCTGTTAATGATGGACAAGCTATCAAAGTAACATTCGAATCGGGTATATTATTTGCAACAAACTCTAGCTCATTGAATTCGGCATCACAAAGTGCTCTTAGTCAATTTGCATCTTCTTTGAGAAATCACCCTGATACAGATATCAATATCACAGGTCACACTGATAGTTCAGGTTCTGACGCAATCAATAACCCACTATCTGAAAAACGTGCTCAAGCTGTTTATAACTTCCTTTTACAACAAGGTGTTGCAGGCAATCGTATGACTTCAGCAGGTATGGGATCTACAGAACCAGTTGCTGACAACAACACTTCTGCAGGTAAAGCTCAAAATCGTCGTGTAGAAATCTATATTCATCCAAACGAAAAAATGATTCAAGACGCTCAAGCAGGTAAATAATTTAGATATTTATCTCACTATAATACAAAATCCTTGATGTTAATTACATCAAGGATTTTTTTCGTCTGTCAAAATGAGTAAATTTGCACGATACGCATCTATTGAGGTCTCAGACCTCTTTATTTCTTTGGTCAGGATAAAAAACAGAGATAACTATATCTGATAAAATATCGCATTAAATATTTTATATCGCTCATACTCATGCTCCATAAGACTCAAGCCATAGTACTCAGTACGATAAACTATAACGACAAGTATCTGCTTGCCTCGGTATACACCAGTGCTTTTGGGCGAGTTACGTATATGGTTCCCAAGTCACGAAGCAAATCAACCAAAGTACAGAAGTCTCTCTTTGCACCCTTGTCTATACTCGACATGGAGACAGAGCATCAGGCATCACGAGACATTCAGCGCATACGCGAAGCTCATATACTTTATCCTTTGTATTCAATTTCGGGAAATATGGTAAAAACATCCATAGTTTTCTTTTTATCCGAATTCCTCAGCCGAATACTAAAAGATACTGATGAATACGAGATCATTTACAATTTTCTAAGCCATTCGATACAAGTACTAGAAGAAACCGAGAAAGGTTTAGCAAATTACCATCTGGTATTTATGTTGAAACTTACCCGATTCTTAGGCTTTTATCCGAACTTAGAGGAATATCACGATAATGATTACTTCGATATGCTGAATGGTATATTCGTGAGCAATCAACCATTACACAACCATTATGTAAATAAGGTTGATAGCAAAGTATTATCTTTATTATCCAGAATATCGTATGAGAATATGCACTTATTCTTATTATCGAGACAAGACAGGCAAAATATCATAAATCGGATGTTGGAATACTACCGCATTCATTTACATGATTTTCAGCCACTAAAATCGCTGGATATTTTGCATGAATTATTCTAGATCGCAATTACAACACTAATAAAAAAACAGCTCAAAACTCTCTATAGAATGAATCTAAACGAAGTACAGTCTTACTATTCAAGTATTATCAATAAATATGATAGCGAACTTGGTCAATTAAAGAAAGTTATATTCTGGGTAGGAACCATCCGATTAATTATAGCCATAGCGGCCATAGTAAGCACCTATATTTTGTGGGGCGATACAACAACCGTTATACTTACTCTTATTGCTTTGATTATTGTGTTTCTGGCATTAATGAAACATCACAACAGGTTATTTGTAAAAAAGAGCTATTGCGAACAACAGATAGTAAATGCTCAAAATGAATTGAAAGGTATAGATTATGACTTTTCGGCATTCGATGGTGCTCCCGAGAAGGCTAATGCTGAGCACAGTTTCAGTCTCGACCTCGATTTGTTTGGTAACAGATCATTCTTCCAGTCTATAAACAGAACTGTAACCTCTTTCGGAAAAGATACTCTTGCGGATATATTCATACATCCTTTTGAGAACAAGAAAGACATTTTAGATCAACAACAAGCAGTGGAAGAGCTTAAACAAAAAAGCAAATTACTGTCTCATTTCAGAGCAATAGGTCAAATGAGCGAAGCCGACAGCCTGAATTCTAAAGATTTTTCGGCATCATTTAAACGCCCGTCTATTTTAAAGAATAGCATTTTATGGAAAAGTATGGTTTATATTATGCCTCTTATCCATATCACATTCGGGCTACTTATCTATTTCGATATTATAGTAGGAGGATATTATTCGCTAGTGTACATCCTGACATTGGGTATAAGCTTCATTCCCGGAAAAAAGGTGGCACAGATAATGGAAACCTTCAACGAAAAATCAAAGGTGCTTGATACATACTCAAAGCTTTTCAAAATCATAGAAGATGAAAGTGTTCAATCAGACAAACTAAAACACATACAGTCTCAGTTGAAAGGAATAACGAATGCTTCGCATGCGATAAATCAATTGAAGTCGTATCATAACAACCTTACTGTCTCTTATACTTTCCCTGTTTTGATGCTATTCAACCCTTATTTGCTTTGGAATGTAAAATATGCAATCAAAGTAGAGCAATGGACTGAAAAATACAAATCGGAAATAGAACAGTGGTTCGAAGCTATTGCACAATTTGATATGCTTGTCTCTATGGGAGTATTCGCTTTTAATCACCCCGACTATACTTATCCTCAGGTTTCCGACAAATTCACGTTTGAAGGGAAAGCTTTGGGACATCCTATGTTACATCGCGATAAATGTGTACGCAACGATGTCAATATTTCCAAGACTCCTTACTTCTTAGTGATCACAGGAGCCAATATGGCGGGTAAAAGCACTTACTTACGCACCATAGGTATCAATCATACATTAGCATGTGCGGGAGTTCCTGTATGCGCCGAATCGTTGACGTTTTATCCATGTAGGTTAGTTACAAACTTACGTACAGCCGATTCTTTGGCTGATAACGAATCGTACTTCTTTGCCGAATTGAAGCGCTTGAAAATGATTATAGATCGCCTGCAATCGGGTGAAGAATTATTTATAATTTTAGATGAAATTCTGAAAGGAACCAATTCGGAAGACAAGCAAAAAGGCTCTATGGCTTTGATGAAACAGTTGCTCTCGCTCAACGGAAACGGTATCATTGCAACTCATGATCTGTTACTCGGAAATCTGGAACAAGAATACCCCGATAATGTAAAAGATTACCGCTTTGAGGCAGATATTACTAACGATCAGTTAACGTTCTCATATAAGATACGCGAAGGGGTAGCTCAAAATATGAATGCCTGCTTCCTTATGAAAAAAATGGGTATCACTGGACTATAAATATGAATGCGAATATAAAAACACGCTCTTCGAATATAGAACTGCTCAGGTTGGTTCTCATGCTTATGATCGTAATGCTTCATGTATTTCGATTAGAATTGCATGAAAATATAAACAACACTGGATTATACATATCTGAACTGCTGCTTACCAGCTTGTTTTTTGTTGGTGTGAATTGCTTTGTTTTTATATCTGGATATTTTGGTGTGAAATTCAAATCAAAAACCATAGTATCATTAATTATACAAGCCTTATTTTATTCACTAGGCATTCTTATTCTCGTTTTGTTATTAGGGTATAAATTAGGAATGAGTGATTATATAAAAGCCTTTTTCCCTATATCGAGCAGTCTTACTTATGGCACTTGGTGGTTTCTTACTGCATATATAGCGTTATTATTTATTGCACCTCTTCTCAATCACTCGATAGAATATTTCAATAGAAAGCAAATGACTACCATTCTCGTAGGAATGTTATTTCTAAATTGCTTCTCTAGTTTTATATTCAACAATTCATATATTTCAGGAGACGGCTATTCCATCTATAACTTTATAACTATATACGTTTTAGCACGATACATCAATAAATATAATATTAGAATACCAAAGCCATTTTTTCTGTATCTGATTGCATCCATGCTCATATTCGGGATTACCCTTTTATTCAATACTCAATTCGGAAAAATGATTGAACCAGGCAACAGATATAATAATCCTTTCTTGATTATTGCTGCTATCGGTTTGTTCTTTACCTTTAAGAATATGACTATTTCGAGTAATGTTATCAACAAATTAGCACCTCTTTCATTTGGTATATATTTAATACATAATCATTACCTCATTCGTGAAATACTTTTCGAACCTGCAATCAAATATTTCACCGATACATATAACAATCAATATTTATTACTAATTGGTATACTATTCCTTTTCTCTATTATCGTGTTTCTAATCTGTTTAGGTATAGAGAAAATACGTCAGCTAATCTGCACTCCAATAGTAGAAAAAATAGAAAGAAAGATTAGTAAATACAACTTAAATATATAATTATGAAGACTAAACTATTGACCTGCTCGATGCTTCTAGCTTCTGTCTCTGTATTTTCTCAAACAATAACAGAGAAAGATTTACAAGACATTAGAGGCAGTTTCAAAAAAGATGCCCCTACTACAGCTATCCAAAACATACTTACAGTACAGAGTAACATCAAGGATAATGCGCTCAATCATGATCTGCAAACGGAAATAGATCATCTTTTCAAATATAGGGTTGAAGTAAAAGGCATCACCAATCAGAAAAGCTCGGGTCGTTGTTGGATGTTTACTTCCATGAATGTACTTCGCCCTTCGATTATGGCTAAATATGATCTGGAAAAGTTCGACTTTTCTCACAATTACCTATACTTCTGGGATATATTCGAAAAAGCAAATCTATATTTAGAGAATATAATAGCAACCGCATCAAAGCCTATTGATGACAGAGAGGTAGTCACATTCTTCAAATCGCCCGTTGGAGACGGTGGTGTATGGAATCTATACTACAATGCTGCACTTAAATACGGCGTAGTCCCCGAATCAGTTATGCCCGAAACAGCCCATTCGAACAGTACTGGTCAGATGATAGGACTCATTAACGAGAAATTGCGCATGAGTGGATATGATCTTAGAGAATTAGCTTCAAGCGGAAAAAAAGATAAAGACCTCAGAACTGAAAAACAGGCTATATTGAAAGATGTATATCGTATGTTGGCTTTATGCTTGGGAGAGCCTCCCACACAATTTACTTGGAGGTACAAAACCAAAGCAGGCAAAATAGAAGAAAAGCAATATACTCCTAAAGAGTTTTATAACGAAATAACTCCTTCAGATTATAGTCCTGAGAACTATATTATGATAATGAACGACCCCACTCGCGAATATTATAAGATATACGAAATTCAGAATTACAGAAATACAATTGAAGGTATCAACTGGGTATATCTTAACTTACCAAATGAGGATATAAAGAAAGCAGCTTTATCTTCTATCAAGAATAATGAAGCCATGTATGCTTCGTGCGATGTAGGTAAGCAACACAACAGAGAGAGCTGTATTATGGATCCTGATATGTATGATTATGAATCGCTGTTTGGTGTAAAAATCAATATGGATAAGAAAGCTCGCATATTGACTCGTCAAAGTGGATCGAGCCATGCCATGCTCCTCATAGGATGCGATACCGATAATAACGACAAGCCTACTAAATGGGAATTCGAAAACAGTTGGGGCACAACTGCCGGAAATAATGGTTATCTAACATTTACTGATAATTGGTTTAACGAGTATATGTTCCGTCTCGTTATTCACCGTAAATATCTAGATGCAAAAGCAATCGAAAGCTTAAATCAAAAACCAATTCAATTACCAATGTGGGACTATATGAACTAAACAGAAACCCTATACAGATAAAAAAAGCCGACAAATAGTCGGCTTTTTTGTTTATTTAAAATGAGTCATTCGCTCTATCTTCTTCGCAAATTCAATTTCCTTTACGCTCGTCTGCCTGAATAATAAGGCTGCAATACAAATACCAATGGCCAATGTAAATAATAATGACATGGTAAGCGTCAAGTTATGTGCCATGGTGATAAGAATTGTAGGATTATCATCTACAACACTCAAGTCGGTAATTTTAATTCCGGCTAGCATCGTTTTATAGGCATACATTCCGGGAATCATGGTGATACAAGCAGGCATTGTAAACACAACGGGAGGATTATCTACCCTATGAGCTGCAACAATACCTATAAAACCAATAGCGACCGATCCTGTAAGAGTAGCCATGATAAGACCAAAGTCTAGTTCTAAAAGAATAAAACGCAGACAGTGTCCCAATCCTCCAAGTAATCCTGCAACAATCAGTACTTTTTTAGGTGTACCAAAAAGTACTCCCCAACAAACTCCTACGACAAATGCTATTGCAAAATCGCGGGCGATAGACAATAATATATCTGTATGTATCATTTTTCTAAAGCTTAAAATTATCAATACCGAGCAATGTAATACTTAGAGTCATACCCGCTGCAATACATAATAATATAAAGCCTGCAAATAAAGCCCTGTTTACTGCTGAAGACAGATAACCTTCAATTAAGTCGATTACACTATTGATAAGAGGTACACCCGGTATAAGGTATAGTACAGCGGTTGCCATTGCTGCCTCAGGATAATTTCCTATTGCAAACACAGTTCCCAAACCCGTTATCATTGTAGTAATAAATGCAGCTATACTTATAGATATCATCTGATTGTATTTCAAAGCTGCAATTTTATATCTGAATACTGAACCCATAAATGCTCCACACATAGCCACTAAGGCATTAAAAACATCACCAAAAGCAAAGAAACACAATCCTGCACAAGAGAACCCAACTGCTACCGATACAATCCAAGGATTGTAATGAGGCATATTCTTTATCTTGTCAAATTCATTCTCTGTTTCTCCAATTGATAAGTTTTCTTCATATACTTTCCACGAAAGATGACTCACCTTTGTTAGAACCTCTAAATGTACTACATGTGTAGGAGATTCCTTGAACATAGTTATGGTATCGTCTTCCCTACAATGACTTTTGACCGTAACCAATAAACCTTTAAATGTAGGCTGCAAATTCACGTCAAATCCCCAAGTAATAGCCATACGTGTGATGTTGCTCTTTACACGCCCACTATGAGCACCCGAAGCAAGTAAAAATGTTCCGATATCAAGGATTAAATCAGCAAAACGTTTCACCGGAATATCCCCCACTATCGCACAATCGTATTTAGGATCTGACATATTAAAATATACTTTAAAATCTCCACAAAGATATTAAAAAGAGTGCTCGAATCCATAAGAATCGCGAAGTTTAGCATACAAAATATACTGTTTAAGTTGTATCTTTCAGCTCCTCTCCAATAGATTATTATTAACATTTGAGAAAGTATCTCTAAGTAACTTTATTATATAATAAGATTCAACTGTTAAACAAAATCGATATCTTTGCAGACTAATATTTATATATTTAAGATGTTATACGATATTGTTATCATAGGAAGTGGATTAGCTGGTGCAACATCGGCTCGTGTTCTTGCAGAAAATGGATTTAAAGTACTTGTCGTTGAAAAAGAACGGAATATAGGTGGGCAATGCTTTGATTATAAAGATTCAAATAATATTACAGTGCATAAATACGGACCGCACATTTTCCATACTAAAGAAAAAAGAGTATGGGATTTTGTTACCCAATTTAGCGAATTCAATCACTTTCAACATAGTGTACTCAGTTATTCAGAAGGTAATTTTGTAGAATTTCCAATAAACAGAATCACTATAAATAAAATATTTGGGTTACAATTATCGTGTAATGAAGTTGAAGACTTTCTCATAGGAGAAGTTAAAAGATCAACATTCAACACACCACATATTTCATTCAGAGATGTTATTGTATCTCAAGTAGGAGAAAGACTATACTCTATGTTTTTTGAGAACTACACAAAAAAACAATGGAATACAGATCCAGAGAACTTATCTCCAGAGCTTGCTTTTCGCATACCTATCAGAACAAATAACGATAGCAGATATTTCACTGACATGTATCAAGGGATCCCCAAAGATGGCTATACTAAAATGATAAGTAATATGCTAGATCATTCAAATATCCAAATCTTGTTAGGATGCGATTATTTCAGTAAAAAAGGTGAAATCAAATCGAATTTAACAATCTACACGGGAGAACTAGATCGTTTCTTCGATTATAAGTTTGGTGAACTAGAGTATCGTTCGGTACGTATCGAATTAAAAACTTATGATACGAAACAATTTCAACCGGCTCCGGTTGTAAATTACCCAAATGATTATGATTGGACACGCACCACCGAGTTTAAGCAATTAACTGGCGAAGTTTCCGACAAGACTACCATTTGCTATGAGTACCCACTAGCCAAAGGGCACGCTTTCTATACAGTTCCAACCAAAGAGAATAATGATAAAAGACTAAAATACATGCACGAAGTTGCACAATTAGAATCTTTGGGCAAATTCTTATTCATTGGAAGACTAGCTGAATACCGCTACTACAACATGGATAATGTAATAGCTGCAACTCTTGATAAGGTTAATAACTGGCTAAACAATCACAAATGATATCAACAGACAATCTAAAGCTCTTATTTATAAGATGTCGTCCTTTAATCATTTATGGTATAATTGGTATAATATCAGCCGGATTAGATTTTCTGATTTTTCTAACGCTAACCAGTTATTTATCTTTAAATTACTTAGTAGCAAATGTTATAAGCGTTCATTGTGGTATAATCTGTAGTTTTATACTTAATAGACAATTTAACTTCAAGATAAAAGATAAAACAGTAAAAAGGTTTATTACATTTTACGGAATCGGACTTTTGGGATTAACCCTAAGCTTTTGTTTTCTATATTTATTAGTTGATATTGCAGACATAAATAAAGTTACATCTAAATTGCTAACAATTGTCATTGTTGCTCTCCTTCAGTTTATACTTAATAAAACAATCACCTTTAAAACTAAAAGTGTATGAAACTATATATCGTCCTACCAGCTTATAACGAAGAAGAAAACATTGAGGCTGTAGTCAAGCAATGGTATCCGGTTATAGAACAAATAAGTAGCGATAGCAAACTTGTTATTTTTGATGATGGAAGCAAAGATAGTACCTATGCCAAATTAGTAGATTTAGAATCAAAATATCCACAACTGATAGGTAAAACTAAGATAAATTCAGGACATGGAGGAACTTGTCTTGCACTATACAATTATGCAATAGAAAATAACGCCGATTATATTTTTCAAACAGATTCTGACGGACAAACCGATCCTGCTGAGTTTTGGCAATTCTGGAATAAACGAGATAGTTTTGATATTGGAATAGGAGTCCGCAATGCACGAGAAGATGGATCATCTAGAATATTAGTAACACGTGTACTCCGCATTGTTATAAGATTTACATTTGGTCTCGATCTAAAAGATGCAAATACACCTTTCAGGTTAATGAAGAAAGAGCATCTTATCGAATACCTAAACCTCATACCGAAGGATTTCTTTTTATCAAACGTCTTGATCTCTGTTATTGCAAAAAAGAAAAATGAGAAATTTCTTTGGCTACCTATTACATTTAAGCCACGCCAAGGAGGGGTTAACTCCATTAATTTCAAAAGAATTTGTAAAATTGGCATCCAAGCCATAAAAGATTTTACTAGGATTAATAAAATATTAAAAAAATCAATCTGATGCAGTTTATACAAAATATCAAAAAAGATAAATACGTACTATTATCTTTTTTGATATTCTCGTTTATTAGCTTATTCTTTGGAACTAAGTCTTCTCTTTTTTATTCTTTTAATGACTGGGTTGACCCTAATGCTTATTTTACGATGGCAAAAGGATGGGTTAATGGGTACATACCTTATAAAGACTTATTTGACCACAAAGGACCATTATTATATGTAATATTCGGAATTGGATACATTATATCGAATGATAGTTTCTTTGGTATGTATATCCTCCAAAGTATATCTCTAACTATTGTACTTTACTTTATATATAAATTAGCGCATCTTTTTATTTGTAGAGAGTATGCATATCTTGTTAGCTTTCTCTTCAGTATTGTCTATTTTCGCACCAATATGCAAGGTGCAAGTTGTGAAGAGTTCATCCTACTATTTCAAACTATTGGACTTTACCTCTTTTTTAAACATTTTACAGATAAGGACAATCCTCGAAATTTATATAATCTATTCATTCAAGGTCTGCTGATTGGATCTATACTTCTTATAAAATTTAACCTTATTATATTTTGGTTTTTCCCACTATCTGCAATTATTATTCAATCTATAATTGATCGTAACTATAAATTATCTATTCAATACATTGCAACAACAATATTAGGCATACTTACTATAATACTTCCCTTTGCTATCTACTTTTATAGTGTAAATGGACTAAGTCATCTATGGGAATCATATATCGTATTCAATACCCTATATGGTTCTGGTTTTAGTTCAGAAATCTTTGTGGGTATACTTACTATGCTCCTAAAGAAACATACATTGATTGCATTATTTATGGTGATTGGCGTATTATATTTCACTTTAAGTAAAAGCAAGATAAATAATATTCTATTTAGAATATCTATTCTACTCATGTTTATATCTACCTATTTTTCAATATTTAAGAGTAAATATTATATCTATTACCCAATAGCCATAATAATTATAACAGTATTAGGTTTTATTGCCATATTCTGTATCGTTGAGCAAATTAGAATATGGAAGAAAGAGAAGTACAAATATTTATTTATTATTACGAGTTTACTCATTATCATATCAATAAATATTTTCTTAAAATTAAAAATGATTCAAGGTCGAAATAATGCTTATTTTCAAATTGAGTTTACAGATTATATGAAAGCAAATTCTCAAGGAGAAGATATAACCATACTAAACACCTCAATGGATGATGGGTATTTTCTACTGACAAATACTATACCTCCTAATAAATATTATTATCGTCCTAATATTCCAGATGAAGTATACCCTAATATAATGGAGAACTACATTAATACAATAAAAAGTGCCTCGGCTCCTTTATACCTTACAGTATTCAAGAGTATAAGTATAAAAAGAAAATTAAATGATCCTGATTCTTTTTATACTCTAATAGAATCTAAGTATGATGTAGTAAAAGTTCATACGATATATGATGAATGGCCTGCCACTCAATATACACTTTATAAACGGAAGAAATAATACCTTTAGAAAGTAAATTCGAAGCTTATGCGGAATCCGGATTTTTCGGTATCCGGATTGTCCAGATAATTAACACGTCGGACATAATCCACTCTGAATACTTGAAGTATATTTTCAATACCCACACTATACTCCATATATGGAGCTCTACCCATCGAATAAACATCTTTAGGAAAGACGAGCAGGTCTGTATTATAAGCAGGGTTATTATCTCTAGTCAAATGTCCCCAAAAGCCCCTAAAACCGGCAACTTCTCTTAACTTAAGTAATTTAAGAACAGGAATACGATTAAATAACCATCCTCCCATACGATAATCCATATCCCAAGTTAATTGCGAATCATTTAAGAACTCCATAGGACTAAGCATATAGAACGATCCTCTCTGAATAGTTATAGAAGTATTGGCATTAGCTGCCAATAAAAGAGGAAACGGTACAGAACCCCATATCTTCTCACCTTTCACAGTAAAACCTAGACGTCCATAAGGAGCAATCCACAATTCCTTATCAAATGAAAGTGAGCTCTTGTTATATTTAAATTGCCCGCCTAATACATTCTTGAATCCCATGATATGAGAGTACTGAATAGTATATCCTTTGGACGGAAGAGCTTGACGTCTACGTTTCTGCTGGAAAAATTTCTCACCATGAGCATATCGTATATCTATTCCGGCTTCTGTTGTTTTCAGATTACCCATATCAACCAGCATGCCACTCTCATCATATCGCTGGAATTTTAATTCTCCGGCAGCCTCTTCGTTATGAGTTCTACCATATATATTATACGAAAATCCACCGTGATACTCATGTATATAGTCAATCTCAGTCATCCGATCGTAAGTCATGTTATTATACCGTCTTGCTCTAAGAGAAAGAAGTATATTATCACGCTCTGCCTGCAAGAAGCGTTGTCCCAAAGGGTTGACATCGTATTTGTGAGCAATAGATATATTATGACGAGGAAATTCGTCTTTATGATATTTCTTTTGATTGAACGACCAAGTTGCCTCTCCGTAGTATTTCCACTTTGCATCCTTAGTTCCATATGCAAGATAGCCATACATGAAAAAGTGCGGATATAAGTTTTTAGTCGTAGAAGCCGTCAAACGGAATCTATTCCCCTCGAGGTGATTGTAACTATAAAAAGTCAGAGTAGTTCCTAAATCAAGCTTATTCTTTTCCTCATTACTATTGGTCGGTAGATATTGACTTGTCAGGACATCTATTGTTTTCAGCGTAATATCCACAAGTTTATTAGCCCTGAATTCATCCATCATTTCGCCCAAACGATAGTCTTTATTTACGACCTTAGGTCTGCTCGCATTCCAATAGTTTTTATCATGTTTTTTGTAGTCCGATAAATAAACCACCGGCGATGATGTTCCGAAAGCGGCATCAACGGGTAGATTGAATATGAAATTCTCAAAAGTTCTTTCTTTTTCTACATAAAATTTAGCTGCACCATACATAGACATATCTATGGCAGTTGTAAACCGGGAAGGCACCCAAAGATTTGGAGATTTCTCATAAAACTCCTGAGTGATGAGCATATTTTCTACGTAATTCACATTAATTTTTGGTGGCACTCTGAATGATACTCTTTTCACTGCATATGGTGCTTCGGGCTGAACATAAAGATTACCAATAAAACCAACATCTTGAGTATTAAAAGGTACAAAACCAAGATTTACATATTTTTTTTGATCTATCATCACAGTATCAATGATATACCACTTATAGAAATTGACAGACGACGTGCTGCTCAATGGACTTACAAAGTCTTGAAACAGCATATTTATATTATTATCGGTAATAGATACATCTTTGAATACTTCAGCAATAACGCTCTCCATTGATTCGGTATTCATTTGCTCATCTAATCCTTCATTCTGATAAGCAACCACTACCCTACGTGTTCCTTTAGGATCTTTACGATAGTAAACATTAGATAATGTCTCACGTATAGAAAACGGTAATATCGGTTTATTGTCTATTTTTGAAGTATCAGCATATTTAGAAACGAATTTAAGATTCTTCAATATACCTTTTCCGGGGACATATTCGTTGAATGCAAACATGAGGCGATCATATTCATCATTCATATAATAATTCTGATTAGTTATCAAGTAATCATATTTATTAGCTATTACTTTTTTGATTAGCTCTACTGCGGGATTATCCTTTTTGGAATATTTCTCCTTTCCGGGTCTGATTACAATTTCATTCAATTGCACCCCTTCAGCTTTCAGTTTTATATCTAATTGAGTAGTTTTGTTGAGAGGAACTATTATAGTTCGCGATTCGTATCCCATCATTGTAACAACAACCGTATTACCGCCGGTAGTATTACTCAGCGAAAATTTACCAACTTCATCCGATAGTTTACCCACAGTAGTTCCATCGAAACGAACTGTTGCAAATTCAAGAGGCTCATTGGTAACAGAGTCTCTAACAACTCCTTGTACTGATGTCGTTTGTGAATATATTGTGGAGATAGAAAATAATGCAAAAAGCATTATCATCATGAAACGGAGATTTCTTAAATTGTATATGATGGATATCCTCATTCGAATCTTTACATTTTGTCAAAAATCTATCCTAAAAGGGAAAACAGGGGCATTAAAGCCCCTAATCTTCTCTATATTTGGATTTTTCGATAAACAGATCACCTGTTTATTTTATTACTTTAATAACCTTTCGGAAGCAAAAGTAATAAACATTTCTTCGAAATCATTACATTAGTTTGCGATAACGTACACGCTTAGGCTCAACATTACCTAAACGAGCCTTTTTATTTTCTTCGTATTCGCTATATGATCCTTCAAAATAAAATACTTCCGAATTACCTTCAAAAGCAAGAATGTGTGTACAGATACGGTCTAAGAACCAACGGTCGTGGGAAATTACTACCGCACATCCTGCAAAATTCTCTAAACCTTCTTCTAATGCACGTAATGTATTTATATCAATATCATTGGTAGGCTCATCCAGCAACAAAACGTTAGCTTCGGCTTTTAGAGTAAGAGCCAAATGCAAGCGATTACGCTCACCACCTGATAATACTCCGCAAAGTTTTTCCTGATCGCCACCCGCAAAATTGAAGCGAGACAAATAAGCTCTCGAATTTATTTCTTTTCCTCCAACTCTGATAAAATCAGAACCATCAGATACTACTTGATATACCGTTTTTGCAGGATCGATAGATTCGTGAGCCTGATCTACGTAAGCTGTTTTTACAGTCTCACCTACCTCGAATGTTCCTTTATCTGCTGTTTCAAGCTCTTGAATCAAACGGAAAAGGGTTGTTTTTCCCGCACCATTGGGTCCGATAATACCTACGATACCATTGGGAGGAAGCGAAAAATTAAGATTATCAAATAATAGTTTATCACCATAAGCTTTAGATACACCATGTGCTTCTATCACTTTATTACCCAAACGAGGACCATTAGGAATAAATATCTCTAATTTCTCTTCTCTCTCTTTTTGGTCTTCATTCATCAATTTCTCATACGAATTCAAACGAGCTTTACCTTTAGCCTGACGAGCTTTTGGTGCCATTCTCACCCACTCCAACTCATGTTGCAATGTTTTGCGGCGTTTGCTCACTTGTTTCTCTTCCTGCTCCATACGTTTGGTCTTTTGCTCTAACCATGATGTATAGTTTCCTTTCCAAGGAATACCTTCACCACGATCTAGTTCAAGAATCCAACCTGCTACGTGATCTAAGAAGTAACGGTCGTGAGTAATACAGATTACTGTACCTTTATATTGTTGTAAATGTTGTTCTAACCAATCAATAGATTCTGCATCCAAGTGGTTGGTAGGCTCATCAAGCAATAATACATCAGGTTCTTGTAACAAAAGACGGCAAAGAGCAACTCGACGTTTTTCTCCTCCTGATAAATTCTCTGTCAATTGATCTTCATCCGGACAACGTAAAGCATCCATTGCACGCTCCAGTTTATTATCTAAATTCCAAGCATCAGCAGCATCTATTTTATCTTGAAGTTCAGCTTGGCGTGCAAATAGAGCATCCATTTTATCGGCATCCTCATAATACTCAGGCAAACCAAATTTCTCATTGATTGCTTCGTATTCCGCCAAAACGTCAATAATAGGTTGAACACCTTCTTGAACTATTTCTTTTACGGTTTTAGTCGGATCTAATTTGGGATCTTGCTCCAGATAGCCTACACTAAAAGCCTTATCTGAAACTATCTCGCCTTGAAATTCTTTTTCAATACCTGCTATAATTTTCAGCAAACTAGATTTACCCGATCCATTCAGACCGATAATACCAATCTTTGCCCCATAATAAAACGACAGGTAAATGTTTTTCAACACTTGTTTTTGTGGAGGGTAAGTCTTGCTTACACCAATCATCGAAAAAATAATCTTTTTATCTTCTACTGACATATATTTTTATATTTATTTACTTCTTCTTTCTTATTTGTTGTACCATGAGATTATTAAGACCCGAGTCGTCAATCTCAATAATATTTCGATTAAAATTCCTTCGACTTATTTCTATCTCTCGAGAATCTCCAGTACCTAATACCAATTGATTCAATTTATCTACATCTTCAAATTCACTTCTAGGTATAGTTTGTTCAAACTCGGTAAGAACCAAAGAGTCTTCTTTTATTTCCTTTACCTCAAATACTCTTGCCGGATCATAATAATCTTTATTACAAAGAATAAAATCTCCCGGTTGAATGTTTTCTAGCCACACCTGTTTAGCCTCT
The DNA here is from genome assembly GCF_015233815.1 of Dysgonomonas sp. GY617. NCBI lineage: Bacteria > Pseudomonadati > Bacteroidota > Bacteroidia > Bacteroidales > Dysgonomonadaceae > Dysgonomonas > Dysgonomonas sp. GY617. The sequence continues at coordinate 662,956 of NZ_JADCLR010000001.1, read as the reverse complement.
ATACCATACGCTTTCGCAAAATTTTCCTTTGCATCCTTCACCACCCTATTATGATCTACAACAGTATCGATAATAGCATAAGACATTATTCCTGTGAAAAGAACCAGTAACAAGATAATAAAACCGAATCTTTTCAAGAAAGAAAGCTTAAACTCTTTCTCCTTACTTGCCGCCAAATCACTAATTGATGAGCTTAGGTATTTTTTAGCTATCTTTTTTTCACAACCTTTACAAACAACACTGGCTTTCACCATTCTTGTATTTCCAAGCAAAACGGAGACCTTAGTTTCTACGGTATTTAATAACCATTTATCAGAACCACATTTAGAACAAGAAAAGGTAGCATCTAACTCTACCTGATCTAACAATGTTCTCTCATAAGAAATAAAAATTACGCTCATCGTTATTAAACAGTTCTTAATTCACCTACTATTTTCAACATATCAATTAGTGCCTGCAAATATAATGAATTATGTCCTATCAAGAGAATTTTCAACATTTTATAGCAATGCTATGTCTAAATCTGTTAATAAGTTTAAATGAACAAAAATATCTTATATAGTGTTAATCGAATAATGTCTTGAAAATAGCAAGGAATAAATAGAAAACCTGTGTATTCGTCCTATCTTTGCCGCAAAATATGACTAACACAAAGAATGTAACTAATTTTATTACTAATTAAAGCGAAGTAATTATGAAAAGATTATTTTTAGCCGCCTCTTTGGCTCTTTCGGTACTAGGACTGTCTGCACAAGATGCAACACAAGAAACAGACAGCACAAATATATCACCATGGAAACACAATGGTATTGCATCTCTAAACTTTTCTCAAACATCTTTATCTAACTGGTCTGCCGGAGGAGATAATGCCGTAGCCGGTAATGCTGTTTTTAATGGTAATTTACAATACCGAAAGGGCGACTGGTTGTGGAACAACCTCTTGATTTTAGAATATGGTCTTACCAGAACAAAAGCGGGAGGCTCTCAAAAAGCAACCGATAAGATAGACTTTACAACACAACTCGGATATAGCACCGATAATAAATGGTTCTACACTGTTATGGCCGATTTTAAGACTCAGTTTAGTAAAGGCTATAACTATCCAAACAAAGATGAGTATATATCTAAATTTATGGCTCCTGCATATTCTAATGTTTCGGTAGGTCTTGAATTAAGACCTAAGGATTCATATTACACACTATACTTCTCTCCTACTGCCGGAAAATTCACGTTTGTGAATGATGACTTTCTTTCTGACAGAGGATTTTTTGGAGTAACTCCCGGAGATAAATTCAGAGCTGAATTTGGTACCTTTTTACGTGGAACATATCAAAAAGAAATTATGCAAAATGTGAAATTGATGACCGATGCGAATTTCTTTACTGCTTACGACGATAGTTTCGGTAATATAGACATCGATTGGAATGTATTGATAAATATGAAAATCAATAAATACCTCAATGCAAATGTCAATACCAGTTTGAAATATGATGACGATATAAAAGCTATCAGTGAAGACAGAACAAAAAGAGGACCCAGAGTTCAATTCAAAGAAATCATAGGTATTGGTATCGGATATAACTTCTAAAAAGTAATATATTATTTCAATAAAAGTCAAGACTCTTGCAGTTTGCAGAGCCTTGACTTTATTTTTCATTCTAAAATTTTAGTTTTTCACTAAAAAAGACGATATACAATGCAACATTCCAAGCATTAATCAATCTTAGATAATATTATATCACAAATTAAACATGCTTGAAACCAATATTAAAATATCAGTTATAATACCAGTATATAATGTTGAAAATTATTTACATGAGTGTATTGATAGCGTATTAAACCAAGACTATACAAACCTCGAAGTTATATTAATCAATGATGGCAGTACCGATACTTCAGGTCCAATTTGCAATAATTATGCACTAAAAGATCAACGTGTAAAGGTTTTACATCAAGAAAACCAAGGGGTAGCTGCTGCTAGGAATCTCGGGCTAAAATATGCAACAGGAGATTATATAAGTTTTATTGATTCAGATGACTGGATAGATCAAGGGATGTACTCAGATATAGTTAGCAAAATTAAACAATCAATAAACACTATTGATGTTTTCTATATGCCTTATCCTGAAAAAAAAGATATTGATAAAACTATATATAATGAGTTCGAAATAAAGAGTCAGTTATTACCTCTTTTTTTAGGTACACATCGCATAAGCTTAGGTCAGATGGCCAGTGTATGGTCATTATGCATTCGCCGAGAAATTATAAAAGATATATCATTCTACAATATTTCAGTAGTAGAAGACAAACCTTTTTTCATTGAAACATTAGCCAAGGCAAACAACTTAGTAGTACTAACTCAAAAATATTATAATTACAGAGTTAACACAGCTTCTTTAATTCGAAATTATCACAAAGAATACATACATAGTGTAACTGTAGTTCATAAGATTATTCCTAAAATATTAGAAAAATATGCTAAAGGATATCCTGAGTTAATCACTCTAAATAATAATACTATTGTAAGTTTCTATTATCACTCAATAAAAAATGAACTTCGCAATAAAAATTTAAATAACGATCTCAGTGATGCTAGAAACAACATACAACAATATTACACAAATAATAACATGCAAAACCTACTCACCTGGAAACGTACTCTGAGGGTTTCCATGAGAAATCCTAAATGGCTATTAATCAAACTAGGATATACAAATTCAGTAATAAAAATACTCTGGAATAGAAACAAAAAAGCACTTAAGCAACAGCCTAATTTACAATACTCACCTCAATCTTAAGATATCACCTTCCACAGGTACATATTCGAAGTCTCTTTTATTCATCTTATAGAGATTGCTTACTTTTACGCCATATAATTGAGAGATGCTATACATAGATTCTCCCACTTGAACAACATGTTCGTAGTAGGGCTTATCAGCTTTTTTCTTCTTTTTCTGGAAATAAATCAAATCCCCTTCTTGAATAGGGAAGTTTTCAGGTACTTCATTGTATTCACAAAGATCTTTCACCTTAAAGCCAAATTCATTGGCAATAGAAGCATAAGTATCATCCCTCTGAGCAACTACATATACCAAGCCATGAGTTTTATAAGGCGTATGCCTTACACCTGATGATGAAACGGGTGTGATAATCTGAATCTCTTCTCGCTCAGCATCACGTTTACCTCCTTTTTTATCGAATCTGTATAACTCATAATCCTCAATCAGCTTGATTAACTTGTTAGCATAAGCCTTATCAGTAGCATAACCCGCCTTTTGTAAGCCTCTCGCCCACCCTCTGTAATCTGTTATACCTAATGAAAATAAATCGCTATATCGCTGTTTCTCGCTCAAAAATCGAGAGTGATCGTCAAACGAATCTTCAGCTTTCTTATATTTTCTAAAACAATCGTTAGGCGTATCATCCGCTGCTATTACCGATTCGCCTTTCCATCCATTATGACATTTTATTCCAAAATGATTATTTGATCTAACTGTCAGAGAACTTCTCCCTGCACCAGACTCTAATAATCCCTGAGCAAGAGTAATACTTGCAGGTATTTTATATTTCTTCATATGGCTTATCGCCAAATCTTTATATTTATCAATATAATCATCATAAAATGTATTTCGCTTTCTTTCAGCACCCATAATAGCATATGGAAACAGCATCAATACCATTCCTAATACCAATAATCTCAAAATACCTTTTCTTTCAAATATGTATGTCATCTCTATTTTTTTATATCTTTGACTGTTATCTACAAACAATAAACAGTAATAATTGATGGAAAGTTTAGAATTGCTTACAAAAATAAGAGTTTATAGCCTAATAGAATGCTCAAATGAGAAGAAAGATTTGATAGAAAAAGCTAAAAATTCTACAAATTCAGCATATGCACCCTATTCAGGGTTTCATGTCGGAGCAGCAGTATTGCTCGAAGACGGCACTATTGTAACAGGAAACAATCAAGAAAATGCAGCCTATCCCTCAGGAATATGTGCCGAACGCACTGCTCTTTTTTATGCGAATGCACACTATCCAAATCTGGCTGTCAAAGCAATAGCCATCGCTGCCCAGACTAAAGGAAGCTTCACTAAAGATATTTGCGCTCCTTGTGGCTCGTGTCGCCAAGTACTTGTTGAAGTTGAAAACAGATATGATACTCCCATCCAAATTATCATGTATGGAGAAAAACATATTTATGAGGTAGATTCTATAAGAGATTTGTTACCTTTTTGTTTCGGAAAAGATTCACTGAACGGGTAACACATTTTACCAATGCACTTGTGATTTATTCAATTCAAGAGTCAGTTGCTTTGCTTTCCCATTAGTTACACTATCCAATAGTTGCCAGAATCTTTCTCCATGATTCATTTCTATTGTGTGACACAGCTCGTGCAACATTACAAAATCGATAAGATATTCGGGCAATACGCAACAAAAATAAGAAAGATTGATAGCTTTTTTAGAGGAGCAGCTTCCCCATCGGGATCTGCTCTTATTTATTTTAAGATCGGTATAAGTAAAATTATATTGTTTCGCCAAAGTAGTTAGTTTTGCAGGAAAAATACGCTTAGCTTCGTGTCTCATCGCTTTTTCGATACAATTACGAATAACATCCTGCACCCCCGAATCATTATAATCCGTATTTTCAGGACATACTATATACAATGTATCATCCTTAAGAGTCATATAATGTTTTTTAATCTTTCTCTCTTCTATACTTAGCGAAAAACTAAAAGTCTGAAATGAAGAATCTGCAGAAAATTTAATAACAGGTTTTTCGGGTAGTACTTCGAGGCGAGGTTTCATTTTCTGAAAAATTTCCGAAATTTGCTTCATAGAAAATCTATCAGGCACCGTCAATTGAATATAACCCGATTTACGACGAGCAATCACACTTTTTGCCCGAACATTTCTTATTATAGCAATTTTCCCTAAATCTTTGTCAATAAATTCTTCACTCATTTTCAATACCAATAAATAATATAAAATATTGCCCCTATATGTTCATCCATAAAAAGTATAGATATACTAGCCAAAGCAATAGAAAGGGTTGAGACTTTATTAAAAGAAGCTTGATTTTTTATAATAAAAAATCAAGCTCTTCACATTATATATAAGTAAAACTTATTTCTTCTTATGATTCTCTTTTATAAAAGCCTCCAAAGCTGCTGTCATAGAAGTAACACCAGGTAAAGGAGCTTCGCAATCGAGTCGTAAATTAGCATCACGCACACCTTTTGCCGTTGTTGCACCAAAACTACCAATAGCTATTTCACCTTGTTCAAATTCAGGATAATTCTTGAATAAAGACAATACCCCTAAAGGACTGAAGAATACAAGCATATCATACTGTTTAATTTCCTCAGGTGTAAACTCGGTACTTACAGTACGATACATTACTGCTTTGGTATAAGAAATTTTCTTATCATCCAAAACATTCGTCATGTCATCATTGTGCATATCTGATACTGGTACCAGAAAAGTTTCCTTGCTATGTTTCACCAATGAAGGAGCCAAACCATCCATCTTTCCCGTAGTACTAAAGAATATCTTACGTTTACGATATACGATATACTTTTGTAAGTAAAGTGCTACCGACTCCGAAATACAAAAATATTTCATCGTTTCCGGCATTACTATCCTCATTTCTTCACATAACGAGAAGAAATGATCTATCGCCACTTTCGCTGTAAAGACTATAGCCGTATAATCTTGAATATTAATACGCTGCTGTCTAAACTCTTTTGCATCAAGACCTTCTACTTTTATAAAAGGTTTAAAATCAATTACTACATTATATTTCTCTGCAATATCGAAATAAGGAGACTTTTCAGTTGCCGGTTTCGGTTGGGAGATCAGCACTCTTTTTATTTTCAAAGCCATAATAAACCAATTAGATCAACTTTATACAAATAAATCAATACCTGATACAATATTATATAAGGTATAATTTCCACGCCACAAAGGTAGGCAATCAAAAAGAAAAAATTAACATTCCCTTGTAAAAAAAAAGTTATAACTCGATAAAAAAGTATTAACTGCGAGATAATGAACAGCCCAAGGAAGAATATTAGCAAATAATGGTGGTAATTTTGAGAATATACCATCATCAATGTAGGTATGAAAGCAATAATACCAGCCATAGATAAGACTATCGTACAACTTCTCAACCATATTCTAAGCTGCTCGCGTATATCAAACAAATAGCCCAAAGCTCTGTAAAATAAATATTTCAAGAGTAGGAAGACCAAAATAGCCACCATAAACAAAATAATTGTATAGAAGCTATGCTGCGGGACTTTATACTCATCCGACTCCAAAAATATATCAAAGATTACAATAGCACTGAGTAATATAGTTTGGAAAATCAGAATAAAATTAAACCAAAATTCTGTTACAGTAGTTTCACTGAATAAGTTTAAACTCTCTCTCGTTGAAAAAAGCAGACGAATATTCTCCTTAAAGAATGTAAAGCCACCTTTAAAAATACGTGTAAAAAAGAGAAAACAAAGTACCAGCAATGCCAGAACTCCATCGTCCTGCTCTAAAGTAAATATTTTTGTAACACCTTCATGCCCTCCCTCCGCTTGAGCTTTAGTAGTAACAACACCATAACGAGCTTCAAGTTTATCTTTTGTAAAGAATAGGCTAGTATCTTTTTCAAATGCAAACAACGAATTATAAACCGCCTGATCTTTATTAGATTCGGCAATTTGTACGCTGTCTATCACATAATATGTTGTTACCTCGGGATTCAAACGTTATGTAAAATTAAATTCGCCACAAAGATAGTTATAACAATGCATCCTTGAGATAAAATCATCAAGGATGCACCACTTTTTTTATTTATTAAGGTCTAAAACCTATTTATAGATTTTATAAGTATAGAAGTTTCAGCTTTTTCACTGAAAAATTATACTATCAAAATCTTATATCTCTATTACAGATTAAACGCTTTTTTAATTACGTCAACCGAATCAAGTTTCTCCCAAGTAAATAATTCAACCTTTATTTCTTTTGGCTCAGGATTATATCTTGACTTAAATACCTTAGTCACAACCTGAGGCTCGCGTCCCATATGACCATAAGCCGCAGTTTCTGAATAAATAGGGTTTCTAAGCTTCAAGCGATCTTCTATAGCTTTAGGGCGCATATCAAATAGTTGTTCTACAACCTTCGCTATCTCACCATCCGAAAGCTTCACATTAGCCTTTCCGTAAGTATTCACATAAATATTCATAGGTTTAGCAACTCCAATAGCATACGAAACCTGTACCAAAACTTCGGAAGCAACACCTGCTGCAACCAAATTTTTAGCAATGTGACGACTTGCATAAGCAGCCGAACGGTCTACCTTAGAAGGGTCTTTTCCAGAGAAAGCACCACCACCATGAGCACCTTTACCACCATAAGTATCAACGATAATTTTACGACCTGTTAACCCAGTATCTCCATGAGGACCACCAATCACAAATTTACCAGTAGGGTTAACATGATAAGTGATGTTACCATCGAACAGATTGATAATGTCTTCGCGGAATTTATACTTTTCTTTAACTCTAGGAATCAATATATTTATCACATCCTTACGAATCAAATCCTGCATTTCTTGGTCACTACCAAAATCGTCATGTTGAGTTGATATTACAATCGTATCTATACGCAAAGGAGTACCATTATCATCATACTCAATAGTAACCTGAGATTTTGCATCGGGACGAAGGTATGGCATCAAAGCTAACTCATTCTTGCGAATAGCAGCCAATTCAAGCAACAACGCATGAGATAAGTCTAAAGCTAAAGGCATATAATTATCGGTCTCATTGGTTGCATAACCAAACATCATACCTTGATCGCCTGCACCTTGATCCATAGGATCGGCTTTCTTATCGACTCCCCTATTTATATCATCCGATTGCTCATGTATGGCAGATAATACACCACACGATTTAGCTTCGAACTGGTATTCGCTCTTTGTATACCCAATACGCTCGATAACATTACGAGCAACTTCGGGCACATCTATATATGCTTGTGATTTAACTTCTCCGGCTAATACAACCTGACCAGTTGTTACCAAAGTTTCGCACGCTACTTTAGAATTTGGATCGTAAGCCAAAAATTCGTCTAACAATGCATCCGAAATTTGGTCTGCTACTTTATCGGGATGTCCCTCAGAAACGGACTCCGATGTAAATAAATAACTCATATCTCTTAAGTTTTATTTTGATTAAAATAAAAGAGGAGCAAAATGTAGTGTTGCAGAAAAAAATGAAGAATAATTTATTTTAGCATTTTTTCTTGTGGTTGCAATCGTACAAATCTATCCACCGTAAACTGATACAAAGGTATCTTTATTTTTGGAAACAAAAAAGATTGATACAAAATTATGTATCAATCTTTTATATATTAAGATAAATAAATCTTATTTAATAGCATCAAGTAATTGAGGAGCTACTGTATTAGCTGGATCTAACTCCAACATTTTTTCGCTATACAATTTCACTTGCTCTTTATCACTAGCACTTTTCGATTTATCGAATAGTAAATAGTAATAATAGCTTAGGTACTGATAAGCTTCAAGTAATTCAGTAGGGTTACTACCATCGCCTTTTCCTACTATAATAGAAGCAACTTGCTCATAATATGGTTTAGCTAAACCTTCTGTAGTCTCAGGATCTAATAATGCATTTGTACGTGCTCTCCAGAAATATCCTAAATAGCTATCAGGAATTCTTTCAGTGACAGTAGCAAAAGCTTTATCTGCGTTAAGCAAAGATTCTTTAGCTAGTGCAGCCACAGCAGGATCAGCATCCTTTATAGTACTACTTCCAAATAGGTAAGAATATCTTCCTAAAGTGAAGAAATCTGTAGCTTCTAAAGTTGCAGGATCTGCTTTCTCAATATATTGTTGGTAATATTTTGCAGCATCAGCGTACTGTCCAGCATCAGCACAAGCAATAGCTATATCTTTATAAACTGCCGATTTAGAAGGATCTAATTTAATAGCAGCATCGTATTGAAGCAAAGCTTTATCTAGCTGATCGTTCTTGCTCAACAATTCACCATAAGTCATATAATCTTGAACTATATACTCACTAGTACCTTTATCTAAAGAGAAAAATTTCTCAGCAGCAACCAATCCATTCGCATAGTCTTTAGATTGAAGGTAGCTATACATTAAAAGACGATTTAGTACAAAATTGTTAGGCTCTTTAGAGATACCTTCATTAATCAATTTCTTAGCCTCTTCATATTGTTTTGTAAAATACAATGCGCCAGCATAACGAGTTAGGTCTGCAACATCATACGATCCGTGTGCAAAATATTTTTTATATGCCTCAATCGCGTCATTAAAACGACCTGTATGAGAATATATACTTCCTAAATATTTATAAGCTAAAGTATAATCTGGATTGATCTCAATAGCTTTCTGCAACATTTCTACAGCTAAAGTAGGATTTACACTTTCGTAAACTTGCGCTGTTTTAATATAAGCCACAGCAGAAGTAGGATCGAAAGTATATGCCTGAGCATAGCTACCAGCAGCCTCTCCTACATTTGTTTTAGCTTTCAAATCTCCTTCTAGGATATAAATAGCAGGAGCTTTTTTATCAGCCTTTCTTGCATCAGCCAATTTTGAATCGCCTTTTTCTTTCATATTATTGTCATAATATGCACGAGCAATTGCAACAAGTACTGCTACATCTTTTTTATCCTTTTTCAAAGCAATAGAAAACTGATCTTCTGCTTCTTTAGGATTGGTCTTCAATAAAATTTTACCTAGACCAACATTATTAAGAACGAAGTCTGGTGATGCAGCCAATCCTTTTTCAAAATTAGCTTTAGCTTCAGCCATATTACCTTCGCTGTAAGACACTTCACCTAAGTAATAATAAGCTTCTGCCGGAGATTGACTTATTTGCTTTTCAAAAATTTCTCTTGCAACTTTTAGCTCTCCAGTATTTAAATAGTCTGCACCAATATTGCTTTGCGCAAAAATTGGAGAACTAAGTAATAAACCGAGGAAAGCTCCTAATAAATACTTTTTTTTCATCGTTAAATCTTATAATATAGTTTATTTACTTCTTTTAATTAAAGCCCATAGCATTCAATGCTATTAAAAGCTTTCTTTAACCGAGATCAATCTCATAGGTCTTGTTGCAGGTACTAAACCAGCTTTCAAGATAATTCTCTGTCCTCTATCATCTGCCACAAAACTGGTAAAACCAGCAGGCAATGTTTCTCTAAGATCTGATAGTATTACATACACATCACGTCTCAAAGGATATTCTCCTAGTGCCAAATAAGCAGCAAATGGCTGAAAACTATTCTGGATAGTAGGATTATCATTCTTACTAACTGACATTACTCTAATTTTATTAGTAAAACTCAAATTAGTAGTATCTCCCGGATTATTAATCCAGTTCACTCCTATTACCCCCATTGCATTAGGTGTTTTAGCAACGTAATCTAAAACGGCTCTGTTATTCTCTTGAGCTCTTAAAGTTTCCGCCAAAGGTTCGCCTCTGTTTATTGAATCTTTAATAAAACGAACTGTACTTGAATTCGGATTGTCAAATACAACCGAAATCTTATCATATTTAGATTGCGGATTGATAGATTTCCATGAATCAATCTCGCCTGTCATTATCTTTTTCAGTGCAGACACACTTATCAGTGAATCCGTATTTTCTTGGTTAATGATTAAAGCAATACCGTCTATTGCTATCTTTTGCGAACGAGCTTGCAATTTCTTATTCAACAAGCCTTGTCTTTCAGCATCAGTAAGATCGCGTGCTGCAATGATTAGTCTGACACTATCTTTTAAAAGTAAATTTATTACTTCTACTTCGTTTGCAAAAACAGGAATGATTGACGCCTCATCGTTCAAAGCTTCAAATACATCTATCTGTTCTTGAATTATGGGAGCAAAGCAATCATCTACAGCGATCTCGGCTACTCCACTTGTGGGAGTATCAGTTCGTGTAATTTTGATTTGCCCGCTATTACACGCTGAGAAAATTGTTATTAATAACAACATACAAAATAAACCAACTTTTCTCATAAATTATAATAATTAAATAAAAACTTCGCTAACTAAAAACTACTTTCTTTCCTTTAACAAGCGATACCCTCTAAACAAAGCATATACAGTAACCCCTACTCCTAATACGATACGAGGTATCACAAAGTCATCATGAGGATCGTTTCCTCTATAATTGTAAGGTAAAAGCATGGGGGTAAAAGCTATCAAATAGGCTATACCCAGATATATCACAAACATGATAATATTCCAAATCAGCTTAAATGTAACACCATTTTTTTTCTCTTCTTTCATTCGCTTATATTTTAAAAAAGAGAAGTGAATCCATATAAAATATCATCAACTTCTCTCTTTTACATTATGATTTATGTAACTTCTTATATGAAGCCATACATACTCTTATTTTTGCAGTTTAAACAATACAGGTAGCGTGTAATAAACTGGCACATTACGTCCATTTTGTTTACCAGGTACCCATTTAGGCATTGTTTTTACTACTCTTACCGCTTCTTTATCACAAGAAGGATCAAGAGATCTTACAACTTGTACATCAGATACGTTACCATCTTTTCCAACTACGAAACGAATTACAACACGTCCTTCAATTCCATTTTCTGCTGCAATAGTTGGGTATTTGATACCTCCATTAATGAATTTCATTAATTCAACATCTCCACCTGGGAATTGAGGCATTTGCTCTACGCTGACGAAAGGTTTTTCAGGTTCCTTATCTTCAACAATCACTTTATGCTCTTTCAATTCTGCAATATCTACAGCGTTTTTGTCATTGGTTCCTTCTACAGTTGCAATAGAGATTTGAATATCTTTCTTCTCGTTTAACTCCTCGATAGATTTCATTTCTTTATCTTCATTCACTTTACTATCTTCTGTAATAACAGGAGGTGTAAACTGGATAGTCGCCTTCAAAGGGGGGGGAGGTGGTGCGGTTTCCTGACGTATAATGTTTTCTTCCGGAACCTGTTCCTCTACATTGGCTATATTCGATAATTCGAAAGAGTCATCTATTCCAGCAATCTGTTGATTAGCTTTCACAGCGTCAAGGAAAGCAGGTAGTGCAGCTACTACTCCTACAAAAACAAGTACTACAATAAATGCAACAACGTGTCTTTTTGAAGAAGAGCTACGTAACTCGTACGCTCCATAACTTTTATTTTTGCCTTCGAATACTATATCACGCCATTCAGAGGAATTTAAATTAATATCTTTTCCCATTTTTATGTTATTAAATATGTGATTTATTTTCCTCCAGTCTGAGCTGATAATGCGCCTTTGGACTCAAAATTCTGTACTAAGAAATTATCTCCATCAGCCATTTCTACAATAGCATATTTTCCAATACTACAGATTTGCATTTCATCAAGCACGTCTACTAAATTTTTATACGAAGCCCCGTTTGTTGGTTTTATTACAACTACCTGACCATCTTTCGCATTTTTTATTTCACTAGATTGCTCTTTGAATTCTTCTTCTGTAATTTTCTTCTTTGCTCTATCAATCCTTAGTTCTCTTATCTTAGCCACAGCATCAGAGTTGCGTTGCAACAATAATGCTCTAAAACCTTCAGGAGAATAATCTGTTACTTTTAGAGTATTAAAATCGTTATAATCAGGTTCACCTTCATAGTAATAAATTTTATCTTTCTCTCCAAGTATCACAGTAATTGCTTTAGAAGCTTTTACCTGATTTTTATCTTCTTCTGTAAGATCCTTATCTTTTGTTGGCATTACGATGTCCATCGTCTGAGGCTTACTCAAAGTTGTACAGAACATAAAGAAAGTAATCAAAAGCATGTTCATATCAACCATCGGTGTAAAGTCTACACGTAGATTGATTTTCTGGGGCTGGCCTTTTTTTTGTTCACCGCCACCGGTATCAGCACTTGCCATAATCTTTCTGTTTTAATATTAAAGTTTTACAATTAAACTCCTGCAGGCATTGTCTTAAGAGTTGTTATCAAACTATATCTGTTCTTTTTTAAGTCTTGCAACGTAGACATTACATTCTTCACCAAAGAATAAGGAGTGCTTTGATCTGCTTTGATAGCAATAGATAAATTTTCATTTACTTCTGTTGCAGTAGTAACCCAAACAGCCAATTGGTTGTTAGGACTGATAATAGTATCAGTTGGGATACCAAACTTCTTCATCAATTCGTCTTGCTCATCCATAGGAAGATCAAGGAATGCTTGCAAACGACCTATAGGCATACCTATGTGAGTCTGATTTACAAAAGAAGTAATTTGCTTTGGAGTAAATGTAAGATTATACTGTTTACCAATACTTTCTAGCACTTTTCTTTTATCATCGGCTTTGTCTAAATTCATAAAAACCTGTCCTTGTGGGTCAATCAAAATAGTCATGACATCATATTCAGGAATTTTCACTTCAGATACCGAAGCAGGTGTTTGCACCTGAATTGGCTCTTTAGGGATGAAGTTAGCAGTAAGCATGAAGAATGTCAACAAGAGAACAGTCACATCACTCATCGCCGTCATGTCGATGAACGTATCCTGTTTTTTTACTTTTACTTTACTCATTTCTTCTTGTTTTTCTTACTTAATAGAGTGGAACTTTTATTTGATTCCACAATCATTCATCATAAAAAATGATAATTATTTTCCGTGCTTAGAAGTATAAGTTTGGCCAATAGCAAAACCTACTTCATTTACTGCATCTGTAACATCTTTAACTTTTCCTTGGAAATAGTTATAGAAAATAATAGCAACCGCACCTGTACCGATACCCATCGCTGTGTTCATAAGAGCCTCAGAGATACCAACCGCTAGAGCTGTTGAATCTGGTGCACCTTCGTTACCCATAGCCTGGAACGATTTGATCATACCAAGTACCGTACCTAATAGTCCGAATAATGTACCTAGTGTTGAAATAGTAGCGATTACTGATAAGTTTTGCTCCAAATATGGAAGTTCAAGAGTTGTAGCATCTTCAATTTCTTTTTGAATAACTTGAGCTTTCTCATCATTATTCATGTCAGTATAAGTTTCTACGTCTCTGTATCTAACTAAACCTGCTTTTAGGATATTAGCTACTGAACCTTTTTGTGCATCACACAATTTTTCAGCACCAGTAATATCACCAGCTTCTAATTTAGCTTTAGCTTCTGCTACGAATTGAGGTACACTACCTTTTCCGCTAGCTCTGTTTAATGCGAAAAATCTTTCAACAGATAAGCTTAATGCTGTTAAAAGAAGAGTAATAACGATAGGAATTACATAACCTCCTTGGTATAGAGTTGCAAATACGTTACCTGGGTGTGGATGTCCTTTTTCATCAAATCCAGAAGGATTTCCGCAGACAAAAAAGAAAAAGCAGAAAGCAACGATAGCACAACCAACGATCACCAATCCTGCCGATACTCCTTTAGATCTAGATTTTGTTTTTTGTGGTTTAGTTTCCATAATAGTAATAAATAAATTGTTTAAATTAATTAGTAATATTCAAATATTTAATTTTCGTAATATAAAATATCCATTTTCTCAATTTGTATCCAGAATCGTTTTCTTTAATAGAAGCGTTCTAAGTACAAATATATAAATTGATTCAATGATAGCAATCATTTACCTTAAAAAACGGTGTATAATTGCCATTTTTATTCAAAACACAGAAAAAGCATAACCAATATTCTTTTTGGTTAACTAAGGTGCACTCAAACTATGCTTTTAGTAGCTTATTAAGAGAAGTGATCTGATTAAAACGGCATTTCGGACCCAACACAATTGTCAGCTTATACATCAAGGCTCTCTTTGGTATCAAATTCTTATTTCTACGACTCAATTATACTTTTGCAAAAGTAACAGTTATATTCTTTTATACAAGAAAGCTCAATAATTTCTTTCTAAAATTAACTAAACTTAATTCTATCTTAATTTTATCTTAATCAAAAAGCATGCTTTATAACATGTTTTCGTTATTTATGAAAGCATAAAGCTTCATTCAGTGCTATAACTGCATCATTATATCGTTCGCGACGAATAACAAACTGCATGTTTACCTGACGCAGCGATTGCCCGAAGCTTTCAATGTTTATATTTTGCTCATACAGAGCTTTAGAGGCTTTATATAAGAAGCCAGGCATTGCTATATTTGTACCCATGACACAAATAATGGCAACAGACTCGGTGCGTACTTGATAAAAGCTCTGTCTCAAGTCTAAAATCAACTCTTTTGACTTGGCATTTTCCCATACAACCATAGTTATAGAGTTGGCATTGGTCGATTTAAGAATATAACTCACGCCAAATTTCGCAAAATGAGTCATAATACGTAAGTCAAAGCCAACCTCGCCCACCATCATAGGGTCATGTATTTCCACCGCAATAACCTTAGTAGTTCCCGATACAATCTCCACTTTAGCGTCAGGAGATACATATTCGCGAGTAATAAGGGTTCCGGGATGATTCGGTTCAAAAGTATTTTTGATTCTTATATTTATACCAGCCAATTCCAGAGGTTTAGCTGCTTTTGGATGTATTGCCTCCATACCAATATCTGCCAATTGATCGGCAATTACATAATTGGTATGTCCCACAGGTACTGCTTTATCAACACCTACGATACCTGGATCGGCACTCGACAAGTGATATTCTTTATGGATAATAGCCTCATCTGCTTTTACCTGTACTGCTATTTTACTAAAAGTAACTTCTGTATATCCTCTATCAAAAGCCCTCATAATACCCTCGGTTCCTTTAGTATAGCCCGTAGCAATACACAATACCTTATCAAACTCTATTCCATCGAAAGCTTTTGCAATACGTTCGTCAATAGTCAAAGGAAGGGAATCATTAAAACCACAGAGATCTACAAAACGTGCAGTAATACCATTGTTGTTCAATATGTTTACCGAGTTCCACGCAGAATGAGCTTCACCTATCGAAGCTAAAATTTCGCGGGCAGCTAAGCATATATCTTCGGTATTTACATATCCCGAGGCTAATACTTTACTCAAACTATATAGCATCACTTTTGCCTGCTTGATACGATACTCAATAAACTCTTTTGCTTCAGCCTGATTTAGACCTATTTCCGCAAAAGCTTTATTGATATGTACTAATCGTTGGCAAAGACCATCAAGACCAATGCTATAATCTTCATTTCTAAGAAATTGAACATATACACCGGGATCTCCGGTCTTTTTGTGTTCCAACAACCAGTTGGTCACATTGTTATATGCAGAAACAACAAATATTCGATTATAATAGTCATCCGGAGTACGTTCTCCTTTGATAATATTAGTCAAAACATCCTGAAACTGAGACATTGAAGTGCCTCCAATCTTTTCGACAGTGAGCATTTTAGTTTTTTAAAATATTTTTCAATTAAGTAATTTCAACTATTTACTGCTTTTCATTTGAGTAACAAACTACATTAATACGTACCCAAGCAATAAAGGTCTAAGACCATAATGATACAAAAATAACAATAAATAATAAGTTGGAATACTATCTGTCAATTAATTTGCTGTATTTGATTACAAACGATTTCGAGATATAAAATTTCATTATATATTTGCTTAAAAGAGACAGACTAAAGTCTTTGTTAATTAACAGCTATTCGGAATGTACAAATTACACCTTATCCTTCTCTCTATATTATTATCACAAACTCTATTCTCTCAGAATTTTACGGGGAAAATAACAGATAAAAAACAACAGCCATTATACGGCAGCAATATCTTCATAAAGGAGATAAACCAAGGTCTTATATGCGATGAGAAAGGCGAGTTTCAAACAACTCTCTCCAATGGAACATACAATATCACCTTCCGTTGCCTCGGCTATAAACCCGTTTTGCGGACAATAGAAGTAAAGAACAATCCGATTGACCTCCACATTATTATGGAAGAGGATGCCTACGAATTGAAAGAAGTTACTATAACCAACACCGAAGATCCTGCCTATGTAATCATCCGAAAAGCAATAGCAGAAGCACCACGCCATCTCAGTGCAGCAAACAAATACACTGCCGATGTGTATATAAAAGCCAACATGGAGCTTTTCACAGTATCGAAACTTATTGACAAACTGGCTTCGGAAGATGGTTTGAAAATCTCAGACTTTAAAAACAATGTGTTTTTGCAAGAATCTTTTAATGAACTTCAATTCGTAGCTCCCGAAAAGTATACACAGACAGTAAAAGCATTTTCGAGTACTATTCCTGATAATTTCGACCCGAAAGAATCTTTCAGAATAATGAATGCTTCTATATATTCCCCATTACTCAATCAAAATATATCACCCCTCAACAAAGATGCTTTCAAATATTACAGATATAAATACGAAGGCTTTAATGAGGAAAATGGGATGACCATAAATAAAATAAAGTTTGAAGCTAAATACAAAAACCCCCAACTAATTGATGGTTACCTATATATAGCAGATGATACATGGCACGTTCAATATGCAGAACTTTCTCACGATATATTCGGTATGAAACAAGATTTTGTAATCTCATACGAAGAAGTTTCTCCTCAGGTATATCTGCCCATATCTTACTCACTAACGGGGAAGTTTGATATCTTAGGTACAAGTGGTACGATGAATTATTTCTCATCGTTGAAATATACAGATATTGAGGTCAACAAAGAGATAGTCAAACAACTATCGAAGAAAAAAACAACTAAACGAAATTTCGAAATAAAAAGAGACACTCTTTATACTACCATCACCGATAGTATGGCTACCAAAAGAGATTTATCGTACTGGGACAAAATCAGAACAATCGCTCTTGACAGCACCGAAATTCGTAGTTATCAGAAAAAAGATTCTATACAACAATATGTAGACTCTTTGAAGAAAGAATACCACTCTCCCACTTTCAAACCGTTTGATATTGTAATGGGAGGACGCGTAGGCAGTGATACTGCACGTATTAATTTCGAATATGGTGGACTGATCCGTGCTTTTCGTGAATATAACTTTGTTGATGGCGCATGGCTCGGACAAAGGGCTAAAATGAATATACGATTCAACGAGAATAGAAAGCTTACAATATCGCCTTATGCATATTATACTACCGGACGAAAAGAGATTCTTTATGGCAGTGATCTGGCATTTACTTATGCCCCTCTAAAACTCGGAAAACTGAATATTTCGGCAGCATCTATTTCGGAAGATTTCAACCCCAATGGTATCTCACGCCTCGATAATACCGTTAGTTCTGCTCTATTTAGAAAGAGTGATAGTTATTTTTATCAGGAAGATTTCGTCAATACTCAAAACAGTATCGATTTAGCTAATGGCTTACAACTGACAACAGGTTTTGAAATTGCAAAACGGTCAGGTCTCTCTAATCATAGCGATTGGGGTATTTGGGGTAATAAAGACAAAATCAAACCAAACTTATATCCAGACGATCGTTTCGATGCTGTTTCTTATTCCGTTAAGCTCACCTATTCTCCATACGCATACTACTCTATATATAAAGGGCGAAAAGTGTATCGGAAAATTACCTCACCTACATTCACAGTCGAATATAATGAAGGATTTTCATCGTGGCTCAAAAACAATTCAAGATATAGAAAGCTACAAGGAAGTATCTCCCAGAAAATAAAAATAAGCTATTTCAATGATATCGATTATTTGGTAGAAGGGGGAAGCTTCTTAGGAAGTACCAGTAGAACTCACTTTGCAGATTATCAACATTTCAATACATCAAGAAAATACTCATTGACCGATTTTCCGTTTGACACCTATACTCTACTCGGTAATTACGAAGCATCAACCAATCGTTATTGGATTAGATCGCAATTCAATTATCAAAGTCAATATTTATTATTGAAGCGATTATCTTTTCTGCAATCGCTTCCTATGACCGAAAACTTACATTTCAAGAACTTATATACCCCTGATCTCAATCTGTATACCGAAATTGGATATTCGGTAGACTTAATTAATCTTGTTAATGTAGGAGCTTTCACCTCTTTCCGCAAAGGAAATTATGATGCCTTTGGTATACGGTTATCGTTTAACCTAAAAGCAATTCTTGATAAGGAATAGAGAATATCTTCGGGTTTAAATTTTTATCTTTGCAAAAACAAAGAATATGGCTTCCTTAAAACATTGGATTTCGGCACTACGTCCCCGAACTTTATTTCTTGCCGTTGCCTCCACCATTTGTGCAAATGGCATGGCTTATAGTAGCGGGCACTTTAGTATTAATATATGCGTACTTACGATATTGACAGCAACACTTCTTCAACTACTTTCCAATCTAGCCAATGATCTGGGAGATTTTCAACATGGAACAGATATAACAGGGCAACGAGTAGGTCCTACCCGCACTGTACAAAGTGGAGCTATTACTCCTCATCAAATGAAGGTTGCCATTGGCATAGCCATTTTAGCTTCTATGCTCGTAGGTACAGCATTGATATACGAAGCATCACAATTTATCAATATCATATATATTATACTACTCCTTCTTCTAGGAATAGCATCTATATGGGCAGCAATAAAATATACTGCCGGAAAGAATCCATACGGATATAAAGGGTTTGGTGATATTTTCTCGTTTGTGTTCTTTGGTCCTGTAGCCGTTGTGGGAACATACTTTCTACACTTACACCAAATGACATTTCAGCCTTGGTTACCTGCTATTGGTTTGGGAATGTTTACAGCCGCAGTACTTAACGTCAATAATATGCGAGACATGGAAAACGATCGCAATTCAGGAAAGATGACTTTAGCCATTCATTTAGGACTGAAAGGTGCAAAGTTATACCATACTTTCCTCTCCCTCGGTGGAATACTTTGCTTTATAGCATATAGTATAATATATAGTACCAATTGCTATCAATACTTATATATGGTATTCTTTATACCCTTCCTTATTATTCTTCGAAACATATACAAAAACACTGATAATCGACTGCTTGATCCTTACTTGAAGTTTACTTCTCTATCAGCTTTCATTCTATCTGTCGCTTTTGCAGTTTGTATTAATTTGTAAAATACAGGAAATTAAATAGACTTAAATATAAGCCTATTCTTCAAATTCTATTCTATTATTTCCTAAGCTCTTGATGCGCACCAACGATTCAACATGAATATGCTGCTCACGAAGACGCTTACCTCCATCTTGAAAACTTTTCTCGATAATAAAGCCCATACCTGCTAATGTAGCACCAGCTTTTTCGACAAGATCTTTTACACCAATAGCTGCGTGACCATTTGCTAAGAAGTCGTCTATAAATACAACCGTATCATCTGGAGTTAGAAAATCGCTGCTTACACAAACATCATAAGTAATATCCTTAGTAAACGAATACACCTGAGAAGTTATCATTCTATCCATTGTCTTAGGTTTTGCTTTCTTTACAAAAACTACAGGTAATTCGAGCAGATAACCCAACATTATAGCAGGAGCAATACCACTTGCTTCAATAGTAACAATTTTATTGATAGGAAGATTTCCAAAACGACGTACAAATTCTACTCCTATCGATTTCATCAATATCGGATCCATTTGATGGTTAATAAAGCTATCTACCTTTAATATTCCTCCATCAAAGCTTTTTCCGTCTTTTAGTATTCTGTCTTTTAATAATTTCATGGTCTTCCCTCTTTATATTTAAGTAACTGAAAGTATCTAATTATGCATCTTAAAATTATAACAAACTAAAGCCGTTATACTTGCCAAAGTATTCATAAGGTCTGAGACCTTATTCTTTTATTCTGATAACAATGTTTGCTATAATAGCAACTAATCCTCCCGTAGTGATTCCCGAAGAGAATATACCTTTCACCCAATCGGGCATTTGTATTAAAATATCAGGAGCTAGCTCTACTCCTAAACCGCAAGCAAAACTAACAGCTAATACTAATATTGCTTTTCGGTCTATATCTTGTGATGCAATGATACGTACCCCCGAAGCGGCAACTGTACCAAACATCAACAATGTAGCTCCACCAAGAACAGGCTCGGGCATTAAAGAGAAAAGTCCTCCAATAAAAGGAAAAGCACTCAATAAAATTAAAAAACCTGCTATATAATAACCAACATATCGGCTAGCAACACCTGTAAGTTGAATAAGTCCGTTATTTTGAGCAAAAATCGAATTAGGAAACGAATTGAAGACACCCGCAACAACTGAATTAAAACCATCAGCCATAACACCTCCTTGAACACGTTTCACAAATTTCTCACCTTTAATCGGTTCTCCACCAATCATCGAATTGGCTGTAATATCTCCCATCGCTTCAATAGAAGTAATAAAGTATATAAGAGCTACTGCTATAAAGGCTGACAGATCAAACCCTAATCCGTATTTAAATGGAGTAGGTATATTAATCATGCCAAGAGTTCCCAGTTGCGAAAAATCAATCAGTCCCATGAAATAAGAAACAACATAGCCTAATAGAAGTCCTAACACAATGGAACACATACGTACATATTTATTTCTAAAGCTATTAAAGATCAAGATAGATACCAAGACCATACCTGCAAGACCTAAATTTTGGTAGCTTCCAAAAGTACCATTCTCAATAGCTCCAAAGCCACCACCACATGCAGTAATACCAACTTTGATAAGGCTAAGCCCTATCATCGTAACGACAATACCCGAAACAAGTGGAGTTATTATTTTTTGAGTATATTTTAATATTCTACTTACAACCATTTCCACTGGAGCACCTGCAATACACACTCCAAATATAACAGGAAGTGCTGCAATACCCATACCATGAAAACTAGCAGTTAACGCCCCAATAAAAGAAAAGCTTGTCCCTTGTACACAGAGCAAGCCACAACCCAAAGGTCCTATACGTCTACATTGAATAAAGGTTGAAATACCAGAGGCTAAGAGAGCCATTGAAACCAGAAAACTCGTAGTCTCCTTATCCAGACCTAAGCTGGCGGCAATTATTAACGGAGGAGTCACTATCGCGACAAAAATGGCTAACAAATGCTGGAAAGCTATAAACACAGCCTCTTTGAAAGGCGGGCGATCTTCAATCTGATAAATCAGATCGGTTTTTTGGATAGGCAGAATCATTTCATCCAACCCTTCTTCGATAATTGCAGACATAGTTGATTTAAAAAATTTGCTAAAGATAATTAAAATATAATCTTTATCGTATACTTTTGGCGCTGTTAAACAATTATTGATCTATTATTTTTCAAGAGATAAACAGAAGACGCAATATTAAATTATTTTCTTACTTTTATACCTTAAGCAACAAAACAAATCTACTCAATGAACCAAAACAATATTATATGAGAAGTAATCTTTTTTTATTCAAGCAAATACTAATTATGGGAATTTGCATAGCCTTTTTATCTTGTACATCTACAAACAAAGACAAATTTCCTGAACCCAAGATAATGATGGGTACAGCTAAGGTTACAGGATCAATTACTAATCTACAACTAAAAGATGGCGACGAAAAACCCATTATACGACTACGTGTTCCAAACCCGGTAACAGGAGAACCCAGTATGTTAGAAACATACCTGAATAAAGATGGAAGTTTCAGTTTTGAAGTCCCAATGGAATCGAATTTTATGATTGGTATTATTAGTTCTGAAATACTCAGAACTGGTTTAATTATCGGTCTAGCTTCGCAAGAAGAGACAAAGCTTATAATAACAAAAAAGGATGATGAAAATATAGAAGTAAATATTTCAAGCAGAATTGAATTAACATCCAATGATGTCTTGAATTTCGGAGATACGATAAATCAAATGATGATGATGGAGAATCAAGATAGTTATTCATCTGATTATAAAATGTCACCAACCGATTTTGCCCGTATTACGATTCAAAATATGGAAAAAACATTGAATATTATATTGAATGATACTATTTTATCAAAAAGTGCCCAAAATTTTGGAATGAATGAATTCAAACTATTTTATCTTGCCTCATACCTTCTTGATTATGACTTCTATATATCCAAAACTCACAAAGACATTAAGACAACAGAAGATTCCAAAGAGTTTACTCCACAAAAATTAGAGAAATCTTATTTTACTTTTTTAAAAGACTTCAACCTCAATGATCCCCAGTATCTATATAATGGGAGCTATTCGAGAGTGCTAAAAAATATACTATTTAATGAGACATTAAACATACCTCTAATAAAAGACTCCCCCATAAATGAATGGTTAAAGCAAGTGAAAGCTACAATGACAGACTTAATCGGAGCAGACAGTGGTTTGTTTTATGACATGTTAGTTATCAATGCTTATATTGCACAGTTCGACAATGAAGTACAACCTTTGTCGGATAAACAAATTGAAAATATCAAAAGCTACTTTAAGAATGAAGAAATTACAAAAATACTGTTGAAAAAGAATGATGATATTATGAAAGTAGCTCAATACAACAGTAATCCGGTTGTTAAAGAAACACCAGCCGTCCCTCTAAAAGAATTGATGCCTGCTATTATCAACCAATATAAAGACAAAATTGTTTTAGTAGATTTCTGGACAACTTCGTGCGGACCTTGTTTGGAGGCGATGAAGGAATTCAGAGAAGCGAAAGATAGTTATAAGAATAAAGATATTGTATTCGTATATATAACCAATACATCCTCTCCTCTTAATTTATGGAAAGACAAGATTAAAGGAATAGGAGGCGAACATTATTACCTTACCAAAGGCGAATGGAAGTCTCTTCAGGATAGCTTTGATTTTATAGGAATACCAACTTATCAGCTTTATGATATTAATGGTAAATTAGAGAAGCAATTTTCGGGCTACCCGGGAACCAACGAAATGAAGACAATGATAGAGCAACTGTTACCTTAAGCAGAATACTCATTAAAGCATAAGAAAGGCTATTTATACTGTATAAATAGCCTTTCTTATTATATATAGTAAGGAATTATAAATGAATTCAGCTTACCTTAAAACGGGAATAACAATGGTAATGCTATAATCATAACAATACCCATAATTAGCTGCAAGGGTAAACCAACTCTGATATAATCCATAAATTTATATTTACCTGCTGACATAACCAATGCATTGGGAGCAGTAGAAAACGGCGATGCAAAACACATACTAGCTGCAACAGCTACGGCAAACATAAACGGATAAGGACTCACCCCCATATTTACAGCCGCCTGCATACCAATAGGTGCAAAAAGCAGAGCTGTTGCCGTATTACTAATAAACATGGTAAGCATAGAAGTTCCAAAGTAAATACCTGCCAATAGTGCATAAGGTCCATAAGGTCCTAAACCATCAACCAGAGTGCCCGATATAATACCTGCGGCTCCGGTTTGCTCAAAAGCAACTGCCATAGGCATCATACCCGCAATAAGAACCACACTTTCCCAATTTATATTTTTATAGGCTTCTTCCATATTACGAAGGCAGCCTGTAATAACCATCATTACAGCAGCAGTGAGAACTGCAATAACGGGAGCTACTATATTAGTAACCATAGCAATGACCATCAACACCATAATAATAGCCGCCACAGGAGCTTTATGATCGAGCGTTACTTTTGCAGCTTCTTCCAAAGGTTGACCTACAAGGACCAAATCTTCCTGACGATTACCTAAGCTTGCAATATCACCCCATGTACCTTGAATAAGAAGAGCATCACCCGAATGTAATTTCTCTTTCTGCAAATCGCTCATTTTATATTCATTATTGCGTTGAATACCTAGAATATTTACGTTAAACTCGTCGCGAAAGTGAGCATCTATAATAGTACGATTCACTAGTTTCGAATTGGGCATAATAAATACTTCGGCAATACCAATATCCTTAAAGTCGAAAATATCTTTTCCTGCACCTTCTTTCTCTACCAAAGTCAATTCTTTTTCTTCGATAAAACGATTCAAATTACTTTTTTTACCATAGCATACCAGTATGTCTCCTCTTTCGATGACCGTATTTGGACCTGCAACAACCTCATTCACGCTTTTATTGAATCGAGATGCGTTTACAATCTTCTCAACAGTTACAACACTTATATTATAAAGACTTGGTATGGAAAGTTCTCTTAAGCTCTTACCAATCATATCCGAATGTTCGGGAAGGCTTAAATGTGTAAGCTTATGCAGTTGATATTCATCTGCTAAATCATCCAGAGTTTTGCCTTTTCGTTTTTCATCACCATCTCTATCGTCTTTCGATAAAAAAAATTTGCTCAGAAAATACAAAACTATTATTCCTATCCCTAAACAGATCAAACCCACGGGCGTAAACGAAAAGAAGCTAAGAGCATCATATCCGTTTTTCTGTAATTCTTCGCTTATAATTAAGTTGGGAGGAGTAGCAATTAAAGTTAATATACCCATACTACTCGCAAAAGCCAATGGCATAAGAAATCGGCGTGGACTGATATTCGCACTCACTGCAATACTTACTACAATAGGCATCATCACCGCCACAGTTCCCGTATTACTAACAAAAGCTCCAATAGAAGCCGTTACCAGCATCACCAAAACGAATAACTTGCTCTCGCTATTGCCTGCCAGACGCAGTATCTTAGAACTGATAAGCTTTGCAAGCCCCGTGCGGAAGATTCCTCCTCCTACAATAAATAAGCCTACCATCATTAATACAATAGAACTAGAAAAGCCCGACAAAGCCTCCACAGGAGTTATTATATTAGTAAGTACCAACGCCAATAGTGCACACATTGCAACTAAGTCTGATCTTACTTTTCCACTCATAAAAAATGCTGACGATACAAAAAGTATAATCAGTGTGATATTCATCGGGGTAAAAATCTCATTCAATGTCATAATTAATACCTGTTTATGTTCTAAATTAAGTAATATAAAATAGTTATTGTTTATTATTTAAATAATATAGATCAGCCTTCGAATGTTATAAGAAACAAGTCAAAGCCTATCTCTATAAATTAAACAATACAAGATCCAAAACCTTCAATAACCTAAAAAACTCTCACTGTTGAAAGCACACAAAGATAACAACTTTGTACGTGTCATAGAAAGCCCGTAAACTTTAAATTTCGCTAAATTTTATATCTTTGGCAAAGATTTTGTAAGAGTATATACAGAATGAAATAAAAGACCGAATTTGTTTATAAGCAAATACGCGTCTTAAATATGTATATAACAGTAGATAGAAAGTAATATAAGATATGAAGGATACTAATAGAAACGAAGAATTTGAGTCACAAGAGAATGATTTGAATATCGAAAATGTGACAAATGATCAGATTAATGACGTAAACGAAAACGAAGATAGTGCCAATCTGGCGGACGACTTAGAGAAAAAGTTTGCAGATCTGAACGATTCGTATTTACGTTTACATGCAGAGTTTGACAATTATCGCAGACGAACCATGAAAGAAAAAGCTGATTTATTGAAAACCGGTAATGAGAAAGCCATCTTAGGTGTACTGTCAATTGTGGATGACTTCGAAAGAGCCTTGCCTAATATCCCAGAAGATGCTAAAGAAGGAGTAGAGCTTATTTATAGCAAATTCCAAAACTTTTTAGCTCAAAACGGAGTAAAGGAAATAGACTCGTTGGGCGAGATTTTCGACACCGATAAGCACGAAGCCATTACAACGATTCCGGCTCAAAGCGAAGATCAAAAAGACAAAATAATAGACTGTATACAAAAAGGATACACACTGAACGACAAGGTGATCCGTTTCCCAAAAGTAATTGTTGCTAAATAAGGCTACAGACCTTATTACTACACGTAATACTATTAGGTAGAAAACTAAAAAAATGGCGAAGAAAAGAGATTATTACGAAGTATTAGAAATTTCCAAGACTGCGACAATAACGGAAATAAAAAAAGCGTATAAAAAGAAAGCGATTCAATATCACCCCGACAAGAATCCGGGGAATGCTGAAGCCGAAGATAAATTTAAAGAAGCAGCCGAAGCTTATGAGATATTGAGCGATGAGCAAAAACGTGCCAAATACGACAGATATGGACACGAAGCTCCCGGCGGTTTTGGAGGTCATGCAGGTGGAGGATTCTCTATGGATGACATCTTCTCGCAATTCGGCGATATCTTCGGAGGTCATTTTGGTGGTGGCTTTGGAGGAGGATTCGGCGGTGGCGGCGGAAGACGCGTCAACAGAGGTTCTGACCTACGTGTAAAAGTAAAACTTACGCTTAAGGAAATAGCAACAGGCGTAGAGAAAAAAATAAAAGTAAAGAAATACGTTGCTTGTCAACATTGTAATGGAAACGGGTCTGAAAACGGAACCGCTTACACTACTTGTTCTACTTGTAACGGATCGGGAACACAAACCCGCATAGTAAACACTATGTTGGGGCAAATGCAAACCCAAACCACTTGTTCTTCTTGTAACGGTGAAGGTAAGAATATCACTAAAAAATGTCCTCACTGTTCAGGAGAAGGCATTATAAGAGAAGAGGAAGTAATAACTATCAACATTCCAGCAGGAGTTGCCGAAGGTATGCAACTATCGATGAGCGGAAAAGGTAATGCTGCCCGCCATGGAGGCGTGAACGGTGATTTACTTATTGTTGTTGAAGAAGAACCACATCCCGAACTTCTGCGTGACGAAAACGATGTAGTTTATAATTTACTACTCAGCGTTTCAACAGCAGCTTTAGGAGGTAATATAGAAATACCAACTATTGACGGAAAAGTGAAGGTGAAAATTGATCCGGGAACTCAACCCGGAAAAGTACTTCGCTTAAAGAACAAAGGTTTGCCTAGCGTTCACCGTTATGGAACGGGTGATTTACTAATAAACATAAGCGTATATATACCCGAAAAGTTAGATGATGCTGAAAAGAATATTCTTTCAGGATTAGAGAATTCACCCAATTTTCAACCTAACAAATCGGTTAAAGAAAAAATATTCAGCCATTTCAGACGCATGTTTGATTAAATAACTGAATAATTTTTATTTCATAAGAAAGGGAGCATCTTTAAATAGATGCTCCCTTTCCATATCTATAAGTGTCCAGATCTTCTTTATGGGTAATAATTAGAACTTATCTTACCACAACTTCTAATCTAAGGCTCTATTTTGTAATCAATACCACATTAACAAAAGCAGCCAGTCCTGGTACTATACTTAATACGTCATAATTGACAACTCCCTGTGACGAAATACTATTGATTTTAATAATATCTGTATCATAATAGGTTATAACATAGTCAAACTGATTTGCAGCATATCTGGCTGCAGGCAGTTGCGGTAACATAGAATTAGCAGTATTATACAGGATATTTCCTGACTGATTAAATTGTTTACTCAAAACATTGGTGTACAAATCGAAAGTTTTTCCACTACCTACCGTTGTTAATGGGAGTATAAAGGATGGTAAATAAAAATATAAACCTGCACGGTCTATATTTTGCCATATAGCTCCATCAAAAAAGTAATATCCGGCTTTGGTCACTTTTGTCGTTTTAGTTGTAACAATTCCGTCAATAGTACTTATATATACCATAGCATTGGTCTGATCGGCTCCATACCAAGCATCTTTAACAATAAGCTGTGCTCGGGTAAGAACAGGAGCAATAATGCCGTCAGCAATGTTGGCATCCATCGATTTGGCTGTAACATCAAGCGTAGATTTAGGAGCAATGGTTACAATACCCACCTGTGCCTGTATAGCTATACTACAAAATAGAGAGATAGAGAAGAAAAGTGTTATCAATAATATATTTTTCATTTTTTCTTTTAAGTCTAAGTTAAAATTTAATTCATTTATTAATCCCTCTGATGTGTTTGTTTACTTTAATGGCACAAGTAGATACTTTTATAGATGATGTTTCAACAAGCTCCACACCTCCGCTGGCATTGTATGCAGTAATAGTTATAGTGTATGTTCCGGGCTTTTTGTATTTATAAGAAAGTGTAGTTGCACCCAGCACCGGAGTATTGATGGTTTGCATTGAATTAAGTCCCCCATCTCCAAAACTAACAACTATTTTAGTTACCACATTAAATCCCATACCGTTTTGTATAGTTAGAATATAATCTCTAATATATTCAGCACAAACTTCGGAAGTGGTATTGGTAGTAATATCCATCTTAAACCAAGGTGCTGCAAATGAAGGCAAACCAAAGTTAACAACACCTGTTCCCAACACATTAGTCAATTTATACACACTGGCTGTTGTCGGAGTATCGGGTGTAGGTATAATAAATAAGCTTTTAGTTGCAATATTTGATATATACATCCTATTGTCGGGTCCTATCTGTATGCCCGAAAACAAATCATTATTACCGTTCGAGATATAAGGTCCTAAGCTAAAAATTTTTATAGGATTGACTGTATTGGGATTACTTGCCGCCAACAAGCTATTTAAATCGTAAACTTCAATACTTGAATTATATGTTCCCGTTGCAGCAATGGCTCCTGGACTATATGTAAGATACAGATATCTTCCGTTAGGGGAAAACTCTACACCATATCCATAACTTGGAGCAGCCGGTCCTCCTCCTGTACGTGATTTCAAATTACTGAGGATTCCGGTAGCGGGATCGAAGTCTCCATAAACAAAGAGTCTCTCATTAAAACAGTGCCAAACAAAATGCTTACCATCCTGCGTAAACTTTATATATCCGCTCGCTGTAGTCTGAACTGTAGTTCGAGCCACTGAAGCTACACTATGCCGGGCTGTTTGAATTCCTCCTGCATCTGTTATTTTCCAGACATTAAAAAATGTGGTCGTTCCTCTGCCTACTGCTACTACCCAAAAATCTTTTTTATTGGAGTTTCTCACAGCTGTAACGCTTTCTCCTAATGTCCCCGATTGTCCCGTAAAGAGTTTATTCTTGTTGGCGGTTTCTACAGCACCCAAGCCTCCGGCGAGAGTCATATCAACGATTGAATAAGAAAGGTTGTTAGCCGCATTATTCCCTAAGGTCAACGCAATATAACGAGTCAGGCTATTGGGATAAGGTAGGATAATCCCGGACTGAGCAGAGGACGGATCCCCTGTCAATCCACTACCATTTTGCATTACAACTTTATTTCTATTCCAGATAGTCATCCCATCCGAGAAAAATAATAAATTCCCATTCACATCCGACAAAGAGAAACAACCTTCGAAAGTGGTCATTAAAGAGCCAGTAACCACTGTTGGTATACCCGTCAATGTCGTATTAGCCGCACCAAACATACCGGTACCTGTAAAACTTCGTGTAACATTCCATGTCAGTCCAGCATTATTACCAAAGAACCAGTTATTCTGCTCTTTTTGTGCGGACAGACTACAGATGATAGATAAAAGCAGAAGAGTTACGAATATTTTTCTAATTAACATATTCTATTATTTTTTTACAAGAACAATATTGATAAATGACTGATCGCCGGGATTTGTATTGATTACATTGTAATTTAAAACCCCCGCCGCCGATATACTATTGATGGTGATTACAGTGGCGTCATAATAGGTAACCACAAAATCCACTTGATTAGCAGCAAGTATTTCAGGAATCTGAGTTAACAAACTGTTACTGCTTACCCATGTGGTATTGCCCGCTTTTGTAAATTGTTTTTTATACACCTGGTTATATAAATCGTATGTCTGACCGGTTGCTACAGCAGTCATTGGCAGATTAAAAGAAGGCAAATAAAGTATTTGAGGAGTGTAATCAAAAGGTTGCCATATACTACCATCAAAGTAGTGATAACCAACCATAGTCACTTTAAGAGTTTTAGCAGATACCGTACCATCAATAGTGGTTATGTAGATAAAAGCCCCCCTTTGGTCTGCTCCATACTGAGCATCTTTGGCTATTAGCTGTGCCCGAGTTAATGAAGGAGCTATAATTCCTTCTGCACTGCCAGCACCTGTATTCGAAGCATTAACATGTAGCGTCGCTTTAGGGCTATCGACGTTTATGCCCACTTGTGCTTGTGCTGCACTAATACACGCTATAGATGCTAGTAATAGAATGTTTTTTTTCATTGTTATCTTATATTTAGAATTAATTAGTGTTTTAAGAATAAAAGAAAACAGCAGAGTGTAATCACTACACTCTACTGTTGGGCATAGTTGTGCCATAGGTAAGAACTTGGTTTGTATAGACTTTGAACGACAACAAAAAAACAAACAACCTATACAAAGTGCTTTACCGATACAACTATCATTATATTTATGGGGGAAATATAGAAACGCAAGACTATACGCGTCAACGAGACGTATCAATAAAAAAAGACGGAGAACCCCGTCTGATTTTTTTTCATAAATAACGTATTCGCTAGTTAGCTCTCTCTCTCTCTCTCTCTCTCTCTCTCTCTCTCTCTCTCTCTCTCTCTAATATTTCGACACACATATCCAAACCTAAATAGTTAAAATTTAGATCATTATAAACAAATATGTTTGTTAATTTATTAGCCATTTAAAGGATAATGAGTTATTTTACAAGGGCGAAGATAATTACATTTTATTGATTTAAAAAGTAAACGTAATGAAAAGAGAAAAAAATAGCAGCCTGTAATCACTACAAGCTACTACCATGAATACAATTACCGAGGACTCATATATGGACAATTTTTAATGACAACAAGAGATAATCCATACAATGAACCTCATCGGTAAAACTGTAATTAATTTATTGAGAGGGGAGAATATTTATAAACCAATGAAGCACTACATCATAAAAAACTTGATTGTACATCTGGTATGTGCAGAAGTAGCCGTAGTCCAACTAGCGGTCTGAGGTCTTACTCCAATCTCTAAATAATCTCCTCTTTTACACCCTGAAACCAGCAAAACTGTACTGAACGAAAAATAAGTATTGGCTGTATAAATCGGTTCATAAAACTCCTGAGAATCTACTTCTACCCCATTCTTATAAGCAAATAAAAATCCATTTGTGGTCTTATTATTCAACGCACTGGGTTTTGCCCACCAACGGATAAAAATAAGATAATTTCCAGCGGAGGTAACCTTATATTGAGTATTAGAAGACAATTTGAGTTTGGTTATAACTCCCTGAGGATAAGTCGTAGCCGTGGTGAGATAAACAACCTCTCCTCCACTACCGGGCATAGCACCCCATGAAGCATTTCCTGCTGCATCTGACAATAGTACTCTATCAACTTTCTCCGTACCATCAACAATACGTAAAGCCGTACTCCCCGAAGGCACACTAAGATGCAATTTTGCTGTTGGAGACACTGTACCCAACCCCATATAACCATTTGCATTCACAATAACATCGTCGGTTGTAACGGTTGGAGTATTTGATTTGGGATCGATGTGAAAAACTCCACTAGGTTGACTTATATTAATACCGACCTGAGCATTCGAGCCAAAACAAATTAATACTATAAATATCTTTATGATTATAAATTGTTTCATTGATCTCAAATTTTAAA
This sequence comes from Dysgonomonas sp. GY617, assembly GCF_015233815.1. Lineage (NCBI taxonomy): Bacteria > Pseudomonadati > Bacteroidota > Bacteroidia > Bacteroidales > Dysgonomonadaceae > Dysgonomonas > Dysgonomonas sp. GY617. The sequence continues at coordinate 630,592 of NZ_JADCLR010000001.1, read as the reverse complement.
AATTAAAATGCTTGGATTATAATTTCGATCTGTACCATTCATTCCTACATTCCAATTATAACTAAGATTGACAGGAGTAGCAGGTGTAAGGTAAATTTTTATCCATCTGTTATTTTGACTTAACTGAACCCTCAAAGTTGTAGTAAATGTAAATACAGCATTTGCTACAGGGTATTTGATATAATATTCAATATTATCGCGACCTATATCTCCTGACGAGCCATTTACGTTATCAACCCCCTCTGTTACATGAACATAAGCACTAATAACCGGGTTAGTAACATTAGCCCTTCCCCACCAACGTAAAACTACAACGTACGTTCCAGCTAAAGGAACTTGAGTAGAAAAAAAGAGATGACGAACAGTGTTTCTATAACTCTTACTACCAGTAGTATAAAATGCTTTAGCCCACGAGTTGGGTGGAGCCAACCATGCTATATTTCCACTGGCATCTTTGCTACCCAACACTTTACCTACCCCCTCGTTACCATCCGAAAAATGTAAAGCAGGAAAATCTGTTTGAGTTGCTTCTATATGCAGTTTAGTTGTGGGCGAAATTGTGCCTACACCAACATTACCATTATTATCGACAACTACATCATCCGATACATTGGTTGAACCAGATGTGTTGCCTTTAGCATCAATATGAAACAGCTTTTGAGGAGCCTCAGTATTAATTCCTATTTGTGCCGACAATTTACAGCCTAAGCACATAATTATTGCTAAAAATAAATATTTTCTCATTTGTTAATTATATTCTATAAACAACTATACTAGGCTGCCAATTACTATTTGAAGGGTCGGGATTGTCTCCTACAAGCCAAGAGCCTCCAACGCTAACCCGTATATAAACTTTCAGATAAGCTTCTGTTGTTACTTTTGCAGAAAGAGGTAATGCGAAACAAAATGTCTCGAGAGCAGCATCCATATAAATATACTTTTCATATACATCTTTCTGATTTGTCTGATCCGCAGTCCAGTTATTACTTGCATTAGCCGATGTTGACAAGGCAAACATAGCAGCCGTCGATCTGTTACCATTCACACCAGAACTCTTACCCCACCATCGTATAACTACCTGATAAAATCCTGGAGTTGAAACTGGTATTGCCCGCACGAGTGTATATGTTGACCCATAAGTAGCCTTGAGATTGGTAAGATTATAAGTTACTCCCATTGTAGAAGGCATGCTTACCCACGAAGCGTTACCCGAATTATCGGATACCAATACTTTATTAGCTGCCTGCTTACCATCTTCAATTCTCATTAAAGATGCCGTTCCATCTTTTACTATGTCTACTTTTGCTTTAGGTAACAATGTTCCTATGCCTATGTTGCCCGAAGCATCTATAACCACATCGTCGGACGAATTGGTTGTGCCGGATGTATTACCCTTAGCATCTATATGCAAAAGAGTATTAGCATATGCACTCTGAGTATTGATACCAACTTGTGCTTGTAGAAAGTGCACAATCAGTATAAACAAAATTGAAAAATAGATTCTCATAATCCAATAAGATATAGTAGTGAATACAAACGACTATCTTATTCTGCTAATAGAAAGACATTAATTCCCCAAAACCTTTCTAAAACATTAGCTAGTCCATTGTTAGTGTATACAAACAAAATATTTTGTTGTCGGCACAAAACTACATCAAGAATAAAAAGCAAAAGTCTCAGAGGTGCAGAACCGAGTATCAATATGGCAAAAAGGGCATCCCACACACGCAAACACCTCATAGTGAATAATTAAGACACACTAAAAAAAGAAGGAAATTTGAAAATAAATTCAAATCGCCTTCTTTCTTTTAACAAATAAACAAGAGGTAAAATTAAGCTTTCCTAAGCCAAGCCATAATAAGTAAGTGATTCTAAATATCGAAAGCCGATCGTAAAAAGCTATCCCTCAATACTTATTTTCCCTGAATTGCAATTTCTCGCATTTCTTTAGGAGTTAAATCATATTTTTGCTTAAATAGACGATAAAACATACTCTTGCTATTAAAGCCAGAAGTAGTATAAACCTCGTCAATAGGCTGATCTATATTATAGCATAAAAGACGGCGAGCATATTCGAGTCGCATTTCATTGATATACTCCATAAAGGTCATTCCCGTATTCTCCTGAATTGTTTGCGTCAAATACTGTCTGTTAGTACCCAGTTCCAGAGCAAGCGATTCTCTTGATATATCGGGATCTAGGAAAGCTTCAGTAGTAAGTAAATGAGATGCTGCTTTTTCGAACAGAGCTTGTTCCGACTCATTCTCCTGCGCTTCTTCCGATAAAGGAGCATCTCCTTTACTTACTTTATGTGTATATTTATCTAAGTCTCTATATCGGGAAAATATTAGTTCATTCTTTTTCTTAAGTTTTTTCGTATTTCGTACTTTTATATAAAGTAGTAATATCAATAGAATACAAATTACCGATAAGAATATAATGATTACCTCTGTATATTTAGCGTTCAATTCATTTTCTCGTGCCTGCATTTCAATTTCGAATGTATTTCTCAAGCGATCAAGTTGTCGCGAAGTACTCGTCGATTTTATAGAATCAGAGTATTGCATAAGTTCATTCTGCAATGCAAAAGCATTTTTATAATCACCTTTAACAAAAACTATTTCCGATTTTAACTCTTGTGCAGCAAGATAATCAATGTAAGGCAAATCCGTAAAAGATAAAGAATCAAGACACTGAAGAGCAGCATCGTACTGATGTTTCTTGAAATAATACTTGGATAATAAAAATTCAAAAATAAAGTTGGAATCAGGCATCAATTTGAAGTTCGGATTCTCCTCTACAAAGGAAATTATTTCTTTTATTAGCGGCTCAGCTTCGTCAATTCTATCTAATTCAAGTAAATTATCTGCCCTCAAGATATTAACATCACAAAGCTTTCCTCCTTTTATTGTCGCAGTAACGATTTCTTTTTCGAGATTAGCAGTAAAAGTGTCACAATAAGACAAAGACAATTCATACTTTTTTGCCTGATTCGCCGCTACCGCCTGCATATAAATCACATAATTATATTCAGGCACAACTTCCACCTCCTGCTGAATAGGCAATCTGTAGTAAGCCTCTAATGCATCCTTATATACTTTGAGAGCATCTTCGGCTTTATTTGAATATAAATAAACATTACCTAATGATGTATATATGGCACCTTTCATATAATCATCATCACTGATGACAACATCCTTCAATAATGATGAAATCGCATCTAATGCCAATTCGTAGCTATTATCGGCCAGCAACATATCTATTTTTGCAGACTCTATAAGTATAATCCCTCTCTTGTATCCTGCCTTCTGGTAGTATATCTTTGCCTCTTCCAAAGCATATAATATACTATCTTGTTTCCCATTTAGTAGATAAGTATTCGCTAAATAATAATAAGCAGTACCTACATACCGATCATTACCTAGTTTTAAAGCTTCGTCCTTCAACTGATGAATATAAGTAAGTCCTTTATCTGTTTTAGCATTCCATATACAAGCTTGTTTCAACGCTTCTAATTTTCGTATATCATCGTCATTTTTATTACAAGAAGTACATAATACCAGTATAATAATCCCAATTAGGCAAGTAAATATTTTCGCACCCAATTTTATCTGGTTTAATCTAAAGTAGTTTAACATATCAAAGTTGTCTAAAAAGAAAATGTCTAAAATACATTCTTATGTATATCGAAGGTGCCAAAGGTAGAATAAAAAACAAGATCAAAAAAAAAGAATAAATTTATTTATTAACTATTAAATCTTTTTAGACGCAACAAAAGAATATCTAAATAGTCTAAAAAAATAAAAATAAATACCATTTCAGGATAACTGTAAATAAATATCGAATAAATACATCACAGATGGAATCAAAAAGATAGGGGAAGTCAAAATAAATGACCTCCCCTATTTTTATTTATAACGAAACTTACTCTTGTTCCCAGACAAAGCAGTCTGCAAAATGATGTTTCAGATCCGTTTTTTTATTAAAAATAGCATATACCGACGATCCCGATCCCGACATCGAAGCATACACAGCTCCTAAAGCATACAATTTCAACTTGATTTGTTCTATTGCAGGATGTTTTGTAAAAATGCTTTTCTCAAAATCATTAACCATCAGATTTTTCCATTCCGATACAGGTTGTTTTATAATTTCTTTCAAAGAAATTTCTGGTTGAGAAGGATTTACCAATGCAAAAGCATCCTTAGTCGATACATTTATATCTGGCTTAATGAGCATTAGGTAATAACCATCTAAAGACAATTCAACCGGCTCGAGCACCTCTCCTATCCCACTTGCAAATGATGGACGATTGGAGATAAAAAATGAACAGTCGGCTCCTAGTTGAGCAGCCATAGCTTCTAACTGACCATTTGTAGCATCGAGCGAAAATTTCTTATTTAACAATTTCAGCATAAAAGCAGCATCGGAAGAGCCTCCTCCGATTCCTGCAGCGAAAGGAATTTTTTTCAATAAATGGACATCCAAAAAAGGAATATTATAATGAGTCCTCATCAATTTTAAGGCTTTCATTACTAAATTCGTTTCGAGCGATGTCCCCGTTTTGATTCCTGATTCGATAAAAGAATCCTTATCTTGTCGCTCAGATACAATAATTTCAAGAGCATCTTTTATCATTATCGGATAAAAAACTGTCTCCAGATTGTGATATCCATCGTCTCGCTTCGAAACAATGTTTAAACCCAAATTAATCTTTGCGTTCGGAAAACAAATCATAGTTTTTTAAGTATATTTTATACAAGTTTCTTTATTAGAGATTCTCTCTCACCGTAAATATAGTCAATAATTGGGACTTCGATCATAGTATATGCACCCGGAGCTTGTTTTAATGAAGCACGAGCCGAAGCAACCAATACTTGTGCAGTTAGAGCAGGATTGTTTATTTTCATATTGAAATCTAACAACTGATTCTGAGAATCGCCCGAAACCCCTTTGCGTACCATATTTACACCATGTCCCATATCTTTAAGGCTATCTACACAATCAACCTGAGTAACATGTGTTTCGTCATGTGCAAAATAGTCATCAGCTTTAATAGCTGCTGCTACATCTGCAAATTTATAACCCTCTTCAACCTCTATGTACACCATACGGCGATGAATGCTTGTTCCTAAAGGAATAGTCATAGACAAAGCAGCCTTTACACCTTTAATGGCTTTTACTGCCACTGTATGTCCCATACTCATACCCGGACCGAAGTTGGTATAAGTAATACCTTTGGGTGCCATAAATTCGAACATAGAACGAACCATCGAGTCTGTACCCGGATCCCATCCTGCCGAAATAATAGATACTGCTTTGTATTCCTTAGCAGTTGCATCTAAACTACGACGAAGGTCTACAATACCACCATGAATATCATAGCTATCTACTGTATTAATACCCAAAGCCAAACATTCTTTAGCATAGCTCTCAACACTTCTGGTTGGTGTAGCAAGTATGGCAACATCTACTTTGCCCAACTCTTTTACACTTGCTACAACCTTATAAGCTTTCAGTTCAGCAGGAACATCGTTAGGATTACGACGTACAATACCCGCCACTTCAAAATCTGGAGAACTCAAAATAGCGTCCAGTACATATTTACCAATGTTTCCGTATCCTACAATAGCTGCTTTTATTTTACTCATATGTTATTTATTTTTATTAATTAGATTCGTATTTAAGGGATATAAGAATACACATATCTATCGCCATACAAAAATATACAAAATTAATGAATTCCTTTTCTCCTTTTTCCTTTGTTAACAAGAGATTCTATAAAAAAAAATTACCTATATTCGTAGTTTATAAAAATTGTAAGAATGAAATTAAATATACCAAATTTTCCTGTATCTGAGATTGATAGTATCATATTCGACTTTGGAGGAGTGATCATGGACATAAACATTGGGCGCACAATAGCTGCTTTTAGCAACCTGCGCATCGAAGGCTTAGAGTCTGATGACATTATTTCTGCCCATAAGAAATTTTTACTCGATCTCGAATTAGGACTTATAAGCCCATCACAATTTATTGATGCCATTCATACGGATTACCCCGACGCAAAAAACGTATCAGAGAAGCAAATATGGGATGCATGGAACGCTTTACTTCAACCTTACTTACCCGAACGAATTGCTCTACTCGAAAACATCAAAAAGAATTATCGCACTTACTTGCTCAGCAATACAAATTTTCCACACAGAGTCAAATTTAAAGCAATGTACAGACAACAATTTGGAGAAAACTTTGATGATCTTTTTATCAAGTGTTTCTACTCAGATGAAATGCATCTTAGAAAACCCGATCATGAGATATATAGACAGATGATGGCAGACATTCGCCAGAATCCTAAAAATACCCTTTTTATTGACGATAATGAACTTAACATAACCGAAGCTCGAGCATTCGGACTACAAGCATACCATTTAACGGGAGGCGAAAGAATAACCGATTTATTTATTGCCGATTAAGGTTTATTGAAAAAAATAGAGTTATCACCTATCAAGTAAAATTTATGAAAAAACTTATTTTTTCGATATTTTTAGTTTTTGCTACTAGCCAGATTATTTCAGCGCAAGATTTGAGCAATTGGGTATCAGGCTTAGCTCTAAACGAAAACGCTCAATACCAACAGGTAGACCGAACCATGATCGAAGCATCTTTAGCTGCAGCAAGAATAGCAGATTCGAGTGCCGTGCCTCAAACTCCTCCCTTTATGGAAAAGTTAGAGTCTATAGATGTTATTAACCTAACAGAGTGCTCTGCTGAAATAAAGAAATTATTTTTAGCTGATTTGGAGGGAATCAAGGACGAAAACGGCTACGAAACATTAATCAACGTAGTGGATGGAAGCGATAAAGTACGCATTGTAGCAAGAAAAGAAGGAACTCTTATTCCTCAAATATTTGTATTCGCAATAGATGGCGAAGATCAGGAAATTGTAATTGTGAGAATGACAGGTAAAATGGACGAGACAGATATTGCTGATATCATTAAACAACAACAGCAATAAAAACTCTCTTAAACATAAAAAAGCTCTAATTTTATGGATTAGAGCTTTTTCTATTTAGATTCTATTATTTATTCATCTTTAAAGAACTCGTATAACCAAACTAACGATTCGTAATCCTCACGAATAATATCTGCAAACTTAGGAGAAAACACATCCTCATTCACTGGAAGATTTTTACCTACATACAGATTCTTACGCTGTATCCATGTCTGAAAATACTCAGGCAGTTCGCTCGGAATAAGACGTTTGTATTCATCACCGTACACCACAAAACCACGATCAAGAATCTTTTGGGTCTGAATCTGAAATTCCTTAGCATCATAAGCAATGCTATCACGCAGATTATCCATCGTTTTTTTCTTTGGACCAAACAATCCCATACCATAGAAATATGTATCCGTATTCAGTTCCATAAAGAAGCCAGGAATATTTACCCAATCGGGCGTAGGAGCCTGAAAGCTCATCCACAAACAAGTTTTATAAGGATCTTTATTCTTTGAAAAGCGAACATCGCGATAGATACGAGATAATACCCTATGTGGACGCAATTCGAACTGCGAATCGATATTATGCATCGTAGGAGTTAATGATGCAATAAGTTCTTTAAAAGGTTTAACCAATTCATTTTCATATACCGAACGATGCTCTTCGAACCACTCTTTATAGTTATTCTCTTTCAAATCGTTTAGGAATTGTATTGTAGCAGGTGTAAATCCGTTAAAAGCCATAATTTTTATTATTAAGCAATATAAACTATTTCGTATTCTCTTTAAGCTCACAAATTTGCAGTCTCATTTATAAGTCTGCTCATAAGTTTTTCACTTATAACATGCCAAAGTAACTAAAAAAGGATGAGATCTTATTTTCGACCAAAGTCTGCCGGAATTTCGCCCCACTCCTTTGTCTCCCACTTTATTATTTTGGTAGTATAGGAATTCTCTTTGAGCCATTTCTCAGCACGCTCTATCATATAGAACAACGACATGTTTACTGCAGTTTTCTCTAATTTAGTTTTGCATTTTTTTTCCTTTACCCATTTAATTGCATTCGCACTATCCGAATAAAGAGGCATAGCCAATTTCTTTTGTTTCAATAAAGCCAAGCCATGTACAAGAGCCAAAAATTCACCCACATTATTAGTACCCTGTTCGTAAGGTCCTTGATGGAATATTTGTTCTCCGGTCAAGACATATACACCCCGATACTCCATTAACCCCGGATTTCCGCTACAAGCGGCATCCACAGCTAAGCTATCTTTTATAATAGCAGGGTTAGATAATAATTTCTTGGGACTTTCTTTTTTTGCTTGTTTGCCAACATACAACCAAGGGCTTTCGTCGAAAGCCTTCTTAGCCTGCTCTAATGAGGGGAAAGATTTATATATTGCTCCATCATAGCCCGAAACCTGAGCCTTGCACTCATCCCATGAGTTATACACTCCGGGAGTGACTCCGTTCCATACTACGTAGAAGTTCTTTTTTGCCATTGATAAAAGGAAGAATGTTTAGAAAGCAAAGATAAGGATTTATCTAAAACTGCACTTCTACATCTACACGTAAAGTTCCGTATTTCCATTTCGGACCGTTTTTCACAAGACGAACCGCTTCTCTATCCAGATCTTTACAAAGGGCTTTTGTTACATAAATATCTACGGGATTACCATTCTTATCTACTGAGAATTGAACGATAACTTTTCCTTTCTTATTCTTACACTCACCGTCTTGAGGGCGGATGATGTTTTCTTTCAAATATGCTTTATATGCCTTATCTCCAATCAGAGGTTCGGGTTTAGTTCTCTTTGTAGAACCTGATACTAAAGATCTTGACGAAGCTTTAGGTCTATATACTGACTCGCGGGTAATTGTCCTTTTAGTCGTTTCTACCTCATTCAATTCTAGAGCATTGCCATCCAACTCATCAGCTCCAACAACTTCTATCTTATCAAATCCGGCTTGTTCAGCTAATAGACGTGCTTCGTGAGCATCAACTCTAATAGTTGAAGTCGCTTCGGTTTCTTTTGTTGATGTTTCTTTTGGATTATCTGCTACAGCCAATCCCATCACACGTTGGTTTGCACCTCTAGCATTTGCCTTATTTACTTCAACTGCTCTACTACGTGTAACCTCAGTTACTTCTTTAGTAGTCCACGCATCTCTTAACTTATCAGGCATAACCTGTGCTTTAGTTGATTGTGGTCGCGAAACTTTAGCTTCTGCTAAAATAGAAGATGGTCCTTCAGCTATAAATATTTTTTTAGTCTCATCCAATGGAGCAGACTCAGCATCTATAACATCTTTCTTAAGATCGGCATAAACACCAGGTATATATAAAGGAAGTACTTCTACAGGTTTTATTACCTCATCGAGGTTAGCAATAGGCACTACCGATTCTACAGAAACATTCTGAGATGGATCGTTTTCGATCATCGCAGTAAGTTCTAGCCTTCTTTGCTCTATATAAATTTCGGGGGCATATAAGTTAATGTATGAATTTTCCAATTCGTTGGCTAGTGCCATCGAAGATTTATGATTCATCAATGCAAAATATCCACTAAGCAGAGCTATGACGACAACTGCAGCAACTGCAATCTTCCACGCTCCAGTTTGAGTTTCTCTCCTAGCAGTACGCGCAAGCACAGATGCTTGCATCCTAGCTATTCGATTGGCATGATTCCCTTCAATTGAATCATATCCTTCGATAGCTTCGGACAAAAAAGGATCACCCATCGCCTCGTGTTCTATTCGATGAGCGGCCTTCCCTCTGCGGACTCCTTGTATGTAATCAAGAAACTTCATTGTTCAGTCTGCTTTCTATACACAATTTTAAATTACGTTTACCATTTTGGATATAACTTTTAACGCTCTTAAGATCATACCCCGTTAGTGTGACAATATCGGCATAAGACATTTCTTCGTAAAAGAACTTGTCTATGGATATTCTTTGAGGTTCGGAGAGCTTAGCCATGCAATAATTCAGTGCATCTTCCTGCTCTTTTTCCACGTCCTCACTTAATAGAGTTAAAATTTGGTCAGATTCCATAACGTTAGAGTCAAAATCTACAATTATTTCTTTTTTATTCTCTTTGAGGATATGGAAACAGTGATTTCGGACTACGCTATATAACCAAGTTTTAAATACTTTGATTTCGTAACCACTTACGCGGGGTAGAAGGTTTTCGAAGATCTCCATCACAGCATCCTGCGACTGATCTTCATTTTGTAAATACTTCAAGCAGAGACCATACACCAACGGAATATACCTATTGTAAAGCTGTCCAAAAGACTCAGAATCCCCTGTCTCTCGGTATTGCGCCAACAGTTCCTCATCCGTATATTCAACAGATTTTTGCCTATTTAGTGTAAAAAATCTCAAATCTTGTCGTTTTATATAGTTGGCAAAGCTACATGATTTTATAAAAGTTTGCAACGATAAAAAAAAAAAATGTTTCTTTTGTGGAATTAACAGTGACATCTTCTCTATAAAACAAGACATATGGCAATACTTTGTTTACATAAAACTTTCGACTCAATGTATTGCTTTTCTTATAATATCAGGGATTAGAGAGAATTAAAGACCAAATGCTAAAAAACAAAAAGCATATACACACAAAAAAAGTTAAACAAAAAAATAAACAGCTATGATCAAAAACATAAAAATTTTAGTTGCATTACTTCTTCTATGTGTTTCGAGTATGTTGAATGCCCAAAGCATCAAAATAATGGGAGTAATTACCGATCCGACAAACGATCCTATTATTGGCTGTTCGGTATTAGAAAAAGGTACCAATAATGCCACAATCTCCGATATGAATGGTAATTATACTATTACAGTTAAAGCTAACGCCACAATAATATTTTCATACATAGGATATGTAAGCAAAGAAATAAAAGTAAAAACTTCCGAGAATATTAATGTAACCCTAGAAGAGGACAGTCAGATATTAACCGAAACAGTAGTGATAGGATACAATTCTCTAAATTCAAGAGACATGATCAGTGCAGCATCCACATCTTCGGGGAAAAGACAGCGAGAAAAAAGAAGTAAACCCTCTATAAGTATATCTGAAAGCGATCTGAGATCGAGCCTAGAATACAATAAGAAAAATAAAAATGAAGAATATGGATCTTATGTAGAAAACAGCTTCAAATCGCCTTTAGAAGAAGCTCTCTCAACACTTTCTATTGATGTAGATGCAGCTTCTTATACCAACTTTCGCAGATATGTGAATCAAGGAGAAATGCCTCCAAAAGATGCAATAAGAATAGAAGAATTCATCAACTACTTTAAATATAAATACGATGAGCCAACCACTAAAGATCCTGTAAAAGTAACAACCGAAGTGGGACAATGTCCTTGGGATGAACAACACCGTTTAGTACGCATCGGTGTGAAGGCAAAAGAAGTAGAGAAAGAAAATCTTCCACCAAGTAATCTTGTCTTTTTGATAGATGTATCGGGGTCAATGGCAGGACCTACTCGCATTGAACTCGTAAAAAAGTCAATGAACCTACTTATAAACAATTTAAGAAATACCGACAGAGTAGCTATAGTCGTTTATGCCAGTGAAGTAGGTGAAAAGCTAGCTTTGACATCAGGTAGTGAAAAACAAAAAATAAAAGATGTAGTTGACGGGCTTGTAGCATCAGGCTCTACCAACGGAGCAGGAGGCATTCAAAAAGCATACGAAATTGCCGAGAAAAACTTTATAAAAGGAGGCAATAACCGCATTATACTTTGTACTGACGGAGATTTTAATGTAGGAGTGTCGAGCAACGAAGGCTTACAAGAACTAATAGAAAAGAAGAGGAAATCAGGAGTCTTTCTATCTATACTAGGCTACGGAATGGGTAACTATAAAGATGCGAAGATGCAGACTCTTGCCGAAAAAGGAAACGGTAATGCATCGTATATAGACAATATGCAAGAAGCTAATAGAGTACTTGTACAAGAGTTTAGCGGTACTCTATTTACTGTAGCCAAAGATGTAAAACTACAAATAGAATTCAATCCGAGTCAAGTCCAAGCATACAGACTTATCGGATACGAAAGCCGTATCTTAAACAAGGAAGATTTTAACGACGACACCAAAAATGCAGGAGAGATGGGAGTCGGTCAGACAGTAACAGCCCTTTACGAAGTGATTCCCGTAGGAGTAAAAACAAACAGGTTACCTAAAGTAGACAAACTTAAATATCAAAAAACCAACAAATCCAACGAAAACATTATTCTTACGGATTCACCTGAGTTACTGACTGTAAAACTGAGATACAAAGAGCCTGACAAGGATAATAGCGTTAATATGGAATTGCCTGTTTTAGATAATAAAAAAAATGACGTATCTTCGGATATGCATTTCGCATCGGCAGTAGCCATGTTTGCCCAGCTAATCAAAGATTCTGATTACAAAGGCAATGCTACTTACGACAAAGTAATTGCTCAGGCCAAATCGGGATTAGAAAACGACACCGAAGGCTATAAAGCCGAATTTATACGATTGGTAGAGGTTACTAAAAGCTTAAAATAAGGTCTCATATCTCTTTCTATTACTATCGTTAAAACAGCAATAGAAAACCGTAATATGAGAACGTATTATGAACCACTTATTTTGAATGTAAAAAATAATAAATAAAAATAGTCATGAAATCGAAATTAGGTATAGTACTGGTTTTATTGTGCGTTGTATCGTTCTACATTTACGACCAGAAGGATATAAAAAAGACAAAAAAACTAGAGAAAGAAACTCTCATTAGCGGCAAAATAGTAGATGCTGCCAATGACCAACCAATACAAGGTGCATCAATAGCCATACAAGGTACTAACCCTCAGTCGTTATCTAATGCCAATGGAGAATATGCTATCATGGCTCGAAAAGATCAAGAGTTAGTATTCAGACATGCACAATACAAAAGCATCACTATTGATGCTAAGGATGCTAAAACGATAAAAATGGAAGCTACGAATCCCGAAGATGCAAAACGTATTCAGGATAATTTCGAGAAAGCCGAGTAAGCTCTCATGCTTTTCTAAAGATAAAAAGAGGCAGATCGTTCCATATCTGCCTCTTTTCGTTTAAGCTTTTACACCAGTCACAGTAATTGAATAAATACCTACATTTCCGGCTTTGTATTTTGCGATAGTTTCTTCATCCAGGTTTTCTTGTAAAACTTCATCTGGAATCACAACTGTTTTTGTCCTTTCTATTTTAATATCAGTGAAGTTCGCTTTTTCTATCTCTCCTAAATAATCTTCTTTTTGAATGGCACTTGCAATACAACCGGCATACATAGAAGCATTATCTGTAAACTCTTTCGGGAAAACACCATTAAGCACTACGTCCGAAATACAAAAATGACCTCCTAGTTTAAGTACACGGTAAATTTCTTTAAAGATTTTATTCTTTTCGGGTAGCAAGTTCAATACACAATTGCTTACTACTACATCAGCCGTATTATCGGGTATGGGCATTTCCTCAATATCACCTTCCTTAAACTCTACATTTGTATAACCTCGCTTAGATGCATTTTTTCGGGCTTTTTCTAGCATCGGCATCGAGAAATCAATACCAATAACTTTACCGCTTTCACCCACTTCGGCTCTGGCAATAAAGCAATCATTGCCTGCACCCGATCCCAAGTCGATAACCGTATGACCTTCTTTTAGTCCTGCATACTCAGTCGGCAATCCGCAACCAACACCTAAATCGGCATCCGCTTCGTAACCTTTCAGGTGACTGTAATCTTCACTCATTATAGTAAAGACTTTTTTAGATGGTTTTGCCGGATTAGTACCACATCCACAAGACGACTTTAATAAATCGCCATTTAAAGCCAATTCGCTATATTGTTGTTTTACCAACTCTTTTTTATCTTTATTTGTTTCCATATTTATATGTATTTCTTTTTTATATGCTATTTGTATAATACTTCTTCTTTAACCATAGTGCAACGTTTACCAAAACAATCAGCACAGGTACTTCAACTAATGGACCTACTACGCCTGCAAATGCTTGTCCACTATGTAAACCAAATACGCCAATAGCAACTGCTATCGCCAATTCGAAATTGTTTCCCGTAGCAGTAAAAGAGATAGAGGCATTTTTGTCGTAAGGCGTTCCAACCGATTTACTCGCAAAGAAGCTGATAAAGAACATCAATGCAAAATATATGATAAGTGGTAATGCTATACGCACCACGTCCATAGGGATTTGAACTATTAACTCTCCTTTCAAACTAAACATAAGTACAATAGTCAACAATAGTGCTATTAATGTAATGGGAGATATGGCAGGGATAAACTTTTCAGTATACCATTTCTCGCCTTTTAACTTCACCAATATCAATCGACTAAGTATACCCATCACAAAAGGAATACCTAAATATATACCCACCGTTTGAGCAATTGTGGCGATAGATATGTCAACAATAGCACCTTCAAGCCCCAACAATGGTAGCAATTGGGTAATAAACAGCCAAGCATAAAAACTATAAAAGAATACTTGAAAAATACTGTTTAAAGCCACAAGCCCTGCTCCATATTCGGAGTTGCCCTCCGCCAAATCGTTCCATACTAAAACCATAGCTATACAACGAGCCAAGCCTATGAGAATAACACCCACCATATATTCGGGATAATCGTGTAAAAAGATTATGGCTAAGCCAAACATCAATACAGGTCCTATTATCCAATTAAGAATCAATGATGTTGTCAATACCTTTACATTAGAAAACACCTTAGGTAATAGCTTATAATTTACTTTGGTTAACGGCGGATACATCATCAATATAAGCCCGATAGCTAAAGGTATATTTGTGGTTCCACTCGAAAAGGAATCAATATACCCACTGAATGAAGGGATAAAATAACCCAGCCCCACTCCTATCGCCATAGCCATGAATATCCAGAGTGTTAGATTTTTGTTTAGGATACCCATCTTTTTACTACTCATCACTTTTTAATTTTGAGATATACAATTCATAAAATGCTTTCTTTATTTCGTCCCTTACCCTGATAAATTCGCTATTAATAAACTCAGGTGTGCCAATAGCTTCCGAAGGATCATCAAAACCTATATGCAAACGGTACTTCACTTTTCCGTTGAATATAGGACAGTTTTCGTTTGCCCCACCGCAAACAGTTATCACATAATCCCATTCTCCATTCAGGTATTTCTCAATACTATCAGAAGTATGATGCGAAATATCAATGCCCACTTCTTGCATTACTTCTACGGCTATTGGATTAAGCTTTCCACTTGCTTTTGTTCCTGCCGAATATACTTCGAGCTTCGAATCGAATGCTTGAAGCCAACCGTGTGCCATCTGGCTACGACAACTATTCCCTGTACAAAGAATCAATATTTTCATTTTGTTTTATATTTAAACCTACAATTCGTAATTCGCAAAACAACGAACATTGAAGACAAATTTTTATGATTAAGAACACTCAGTATCTAACTCAACATCTTTCAAGAAAGCTGTAAATAGCGTTTGTGCCTCAGTCCAATTTTCAAGATTTATGCAATACTTTACAGTTGGTGGAGTTATTGTTCCTTGAATCAATCCTGCATCTTTCAACTCGTTCAAGTGTTGCGAAAGAGTGCTCTTAGCAATAGGTAATACTTCCGACATATCACCATGATAGCAACAAGACTGGTTTACCAACATTTGCAGGATAGCAATTCGGATAGGATGCCCCAATGCTTTGGCAAATCTAGCCAACTGTTCTTGCTCCTTAGTTAATTCTTTTTTCGCCATTATTATTTATCATGTTCGCAAATATACGAACAATATTAATATAATCATATATAAGAATAAAAAAGTAAGAGAAAAATCTATAAACCTTACAGCCCCTTGATTTTTCTCTTACTTTAAACTTGAGCAAAATCTGCTCCTATATCTATTGCATCAAATACAATCTTATTTTGTTATAACACCCAATTCTGCTACAATATACTCTTTAGCGGTAGCTGTAGTTTGCAAAGGTTCAAGCTTTATGAATTTTGCTTCTACTGCCTTGTCAAACAATACATCTTGTTTAATCGGATTGTTCTTTATGTTGTTGAAAGCTGCATTACTCTGCACCTTAGTCCACACTTTACCGTCTAAGCTAGTATACAAATTGTACTTATAAACATTATTAGCTGTTTCGCTTTTCAACGGATCGTATGAAAAACCTTTCAGAACAAGTTTATCACCTAAATCTACAACAACCGCTTCTTTATCTTTAATACCAACATACGAAGATAGATTACCGTCTACTATGCGATCTACATTATCAACCGCTGGAGAAACAACAGACCACTTAGCTGGAGCAATATCAAATACTACTGATACTACTTCGCTTTTAGTCTTTCCTTCTTCTATAGTAGCAATAGCTTTTACCGAACCGCCTTCAGCCAGTTTAAATGCGTCTTTATATACCTTAGAAGATGTTGTTGGCTCAGTGCCATCTGTAGTGTAATAAATTACAGGCTCGGGAGTAGCACACTTGATAGAAACAAGACCGTCTTTACTTCTTTGAATAAGAGGAGTTGTTAGCTTTTCTGGAGCAGCAAACAAACCAATCTTATTTAAAATAGGACATGCCAACGAATTTTGTATATTGATTCTCAATTTCTGAGTAGTAATAGTAGGAAATCTTAATATACGTTTGTAACCAACAGTTGTAGCGTTCGCTATTTCTTCCCATTTATCACCATTAAGATACTCGATATTGAACTTCTGAATGCGTTGCCCTAATGGTATATATTCTTGGATAACCAATCGATTGAAAGATTTAGCTTGTCCCAAGTCTATTTCTAACGAAGCAGTCATATCATTATCGTCAGTCGCCCAATAAGTATCGTAATTATCGTCTAGCAAATTAGCTGCTGCGAATTTAGAAGAATTACCTCTGGTTTTAGATGCTGATATTTTTGCACCTTTAGATAAATCGTTACTGAATACCGATTCTACAGTCTGACGGAATTCCATCAAACGGGTAGAGTCATTCGGATGAATACGCCCTCTTCTATCGGGTGGCACATTCAATAACAGATTAGAGTTTCTACCAACCGAAGTATAATATATATCCATCAACTGATCTACACTTTTCACCCTATCGTTAGTAGAAGGGCTAAAGAACCATCCCGGACGAATAGATACATCCGTTTCGGCAGGAACCCATGCAGCACCATGTATATTACCGATATTTAGCGTATCGGCATGAGGAGCCAATCTACCGGGACCGAAGCCTTCGATATTCAATCTCGACCAATTGGTTTCGCCCGCAACACCGCGTTCGTTACCCATCCATCGACAACCTGGACCTATATCGCTAAATATAATTGCATTCGGTTGGTTTTTATAAACAACATCATGGAACATTTTCCAATCGTATTCTTGCTTCTTGCCACCTTCGTGTTCACCATTAGCACCATCAAACCATTGTTCGAATATAGGACCATAGTTCGATAAAACTTCGGTTAGCGTATTCGCAAATATCTGATTATATTCGGGTGTTCCGTATGCAGGGTGATTTTGATCCCAAGGTGAAAGATATACACCAAACTTCAAGCCATACTCTTTACAAGCCTCCGATAGCTCTTTCAGCAGGTCACCTTTACCATCCTTCCATAAGCTTTCGCGAACGGTATGTGTACTGTATTCACTTGGCCATAAACAAAAACCATCGTGATGTTTAGCCGTCAATATGATAGCTTTCATACCCGCAGCTTTAGCTGTAGCAGCCCATTGGCGGCAATCTACATCTGTCGGATTAAATACTTTTGGGTCTTCTTTACCATTTCCCCACTCTACATCCGTAAATGTATTAGGTCCGAAATGAATAAACATATAGTATTCCATTTTTTGCCATTCCATCTGATCGGCAGAAGGCAATACTCCGTAAGGTTTAGGTGGATCGTCATTGGTGCAGGATGAAAACATCCCACTCAACAGCAGACTTAGCGAAAGTAAACCTGCCTGATAAGTTTTTGTACGTTTCATTTTATCAGATTTTAGTATGTATTTAAAGGTCACTAATTACAACAAACAATCGCAGGCTACCAAATCAATTCGTTCTCGCCCACAATCATATCCATTTTTACATCTCTGTCATCAGCAGGTATTTGGTCTTTCAACTGAAAGTCGAAACAGACTCCTACTTTTGGCGCTTTTATCTTAGCCAGAAAACGATCATAATATCCCTTTCCACGCCCCAACCGATTACATTTCCGATCGAAAGCCACACCGGGTACAATCACCATTCCTACTTTAGAATAATCAGTAAAATCTTCTCCAACCGGTTCGTGAACCCCTATCTTAGATTTTTCGAAAAGAGTATCATCGTGCAATTTTCGGAATACCAAATTATCATCCTTCACAACGGGCAAATAGAAATGTTTCTCCGATTTCCATTTTTCGATAAATGCCTGTGTAGACACCTCATCAGCCATTGCATTATATATAAAGATGATAGAAGCATCTCTAAATGTTCCAGTAATCTCAAGCACCGAAAAAACTTCTTCCGACATCAGAAGTAGTTCTTCTTCTGTATATCGGCGTTTCTCGTTTGCAATTTCTTTTCTTAATTTATCCTTAGAGGAATCTGTTCCCGATTTCAATATAGTTTAATTTTAAGGTCTCAGACCTATTTATCTTTATTGATTAGCGGGACAGAGCAAAAGCCCTATCCCTGCACCAATCATATATTTTATAGTTATTGTCTTACTTAGCTTCTTTATATGCTTGACTCTTAATCGCTGCCGGAGTTGCTTTCCTTGCTTGTGCAAGTTCTATTGCTTTCTTCAAAACAATATCATCTTGTAAAACAAGAGAATAATAACCTTCATCACCAAAAAAGTTTCTAACAATGTTAGCTCTCAATTGTAGGTTCAACAAGTTACGGCATTCAGTCACCAAATAAGGTCTGTAACGGATTCCCTTCACGTCTGCCAGACTAATTAGATTAGTCAACAAAGGTTGATATGATAGGTAAGCATTCATCTCCTGCCAAGTTTTAAACTGCTCAAGACGCTGACGGTTTTTGTCGGTATACGTAAATGCATACTCATATACAAGTCCGTTGTTCATTACTGAGATATAATACGAATTGATTCCAATAGTATCGCGTGGAATAAATACATCGGGCATAATACCTCCGTTTCCATGCACCAAACGACCTGCTGCGGTATGGAATACCGGCTCGTTATCTTGCTTGATACTATCCTGAGAATCAAATTCACCTCTCAAGTATCTATTCATTAAGTCTTGATTGTAATCGCCAGATTTACCCAATTCGTACGGTTTCTGTATAGAACGTCCGGCAGGTGTATAATAACGAGCAATAGTCAATCGAAGAGCCGATCCGTCTACAAATTTTTGTTGACTTTGAACCAAACCTTTTCCGAATGAACGGCGACCTACAATAAGTCCTCTGTCATTATCCTGAATAGCTCCGGCAAACACTTCACTCGCTGAAGCACTACCCTCATCCATCAAAACAATCAGTTGATCTTTTTTAGAAGTTCCCGATCCGTTTGCAAAAGCATCCTCACGTTTAAACGCTCTACCTTGGGTATAAACTATAAGTTCGCCCTTATCAAGATATTCATTTACCATGTCGATTGCTGCTTGAAGATATCCTCCCGTATTTTGGCGTAAATCTATTATAAATGTTTCGCTACCTTGTTTCTTTAATTTAGATATAGCCGAAATAAATTCTTGAGTAGTAGTACCTCCAAATTTACTGATCTTTATATATCCGATCTTTTCGGCAGGTTGATATGCAATATCTACTGTGTTGACTGGTATATCACCTCTTTGCACAGTTATATTTACAATTTTAGGATTGTCGAATCGCTTAATACCCAGTTTTACATCCGTACCCTCAGCACCTCGTAAGTTGAGCATCACCTTATCGGTAGTCATACCCTTACCTGCAAAGAGGCTGTCGTTAACATACACAATACGGTCGCCAGGACGAATGCCGGCTGCCTGAGATGGCCCTCCAACAATTACACTTACTACCATAATAGTATCGTTACGCAATACAAATTGCACACCAATGCCTCCGAAATGACCTTCGAGATCATCGCCGGTCAGCTCCATTTCTTTTGCTGTAAAATACGTGGAGTGTGGGTCGAGTTCTGCCAATAATCCCGGAATTGCTTTTTCTATTAACTCCTGAGTATTTACTGTATCTACATAAGCTTCACTGATATACTGCAATACTGCATCGAACTTATTACCACCACTGAAAATTTTCTTCTGAGATGTAAATATCGAAAAACCATTACCTATGACAATGCCTATTACAATACCAAAAGCAATCCACAAGGGTAACCAAACAAAGTATCTTTTACTGCTAGATGTTGATCTCATAGAAATCAAGTATTATATGTGTTGTTATTTAAATTTATTCTTTTTCGCTGTCTATGGAAACAAAAGCAACCTCGATACCTGCTCTTTCCAAGATATCGCATCCGTCCATATTGTGATATTTATCGCTAAAAACCACTCTTTTTATTCCTGCTTGTATAATTAATTTAGAGCATTCCATACACGGCGATGTAGTTACATACATTGTGGCTCCCATGCTGCTATTGTGCGAACAGGCTACCTTAGTAATAGCATTAGCTTCGGCATGTAGTACGTATGGTTTGGTTAAATAATTTTCGTCTTCGCAAATATTTTCAAATCCGGCAGGAGTTCCATTATAGCCATCGGAGATAATCATTTTATCCTTTACTATAAGAGCACCAACCTTACGTCTTTTACAATAAGAATTTTCTGCCCAAATCATCGCCATACGCAAATAACGATTATCCAACAATTGCTGTTTTTCAGTATCCATGCCTCTCTTATCTAAAAAATATAAAAAAATTCAATTTCCACAAAAATACACATTTAAAGTTTATTTTAATAGGGAAACTCAATAAGTTATGCATAAATATTAATAAAAATAGAGACATAATCCTTCTAAACATTACAATATTCGTCAAATTACAAAAATCCTGAAAAATATAACGATATAGTTGATTCCTCTCCAAAAAGCAGTAAATTCATCGTCCGATATTAATCTTAAAGTCAAATTTCTGTTTATATAGAAATATATTACTAACGTTTTAATTACCTGTTATTATGCCTAAATTCGATATTCTATCCGCATCCTACAACGACATTAAAGACCAAAAATATGACTATGCAGTCTTGCCATGGGGTGCAACCGAACCTCACAATTACCATTTGCCTTATTTAACCGATTGTTATCTGGCATACGACACATCGCTAGATGCAGTAAAAAAAGCATACGAGCAGGCAGAGGTTAAAGGGATGATACTGCCTCCTATTCCCTTTGGTTCTCAAAACCCGGGACAATTCGATCTACCCTTTTGTCTACATGGTCGTTACGAGACTCAAAAAGCAATACTATCCGATATTGTAGCATCGCTTCACAGACAAAATATAGATAAACTTATCATCGTAAATGGTCATGGAGGAAATAGTTTCAAGAATATGATCCGCGATTTAGCAATAGATTATCCTGATTTTTTAATTGCAGCAACCGAATGGTTCAAGATAGTGCCGACTAAAGATTTCTTTGAAGAAGCAGGAGATCACGCTGATGAGCTGGAAACATCTGTTTTAATGTATTATCGCCCCGAATTGGTAAATTTGGAAGTAGCAGGCGATGGCACATACACCCCCTTCAAGACTAAAACTCTTCGCGAAGGTGTTGCATGGACTCCACGTAATTGGTCCAAAGTATCACAGGACACCGGTATTGGAAACCCTCATAAATCGACTGCCGAAAAAGGAAAAAAATATGCCGAAGCCGTAACAGACAAACTTGCTACTTTATTTATAGAATTGGTAAAAGAAGATATGTATTAAGCACCCTTTTTTACCATGATATAAAACAAGATATATAGCATAGCTATTTCCCGAAAATAAGAAACGATTCAAAATATACTTTTGAATCGTTTCTTATTTTATATCACTGTGGATAGAAATCAGGACTTAACCAAATTACTTTTTCCATTCAAAGCATCCAATATCAGGCCCATCGTCACTGCGGCGCGAAACTCCGATCAAATCATAAGGCAGAGCCACTGCATCTTGACGCGATCCTTTATTTATAGCAGGTGAGTTTTCCGACAACTCGAAATTATAATAATAAAACAAGCTTGGATCTTCTACCGCTGTTTCCAACGAATAGATATACTTGAATTTAGGATCTACATTCCATACCGTATTTACAAAATTATCGTCGTCCGATCCCGCAATTTTCAACAAACAATTCTTAAAAAGATACGTAAACGATATACCATCTTTTTTTGTAACAGTCAATTCCTTAGGTCCGTTTCCTGCAACAATAGTATTTATAAACGAAGTATTTACAACAGGATACTCTACGGTTCTTCCATTTACATTCTCTCCTGTATTAGCCAGCAAAAGAGTACTTTTTCTGGGCAATGTCAACCAATTGCTATGCATATAGTTCGCAATGGTGCAATGCAAGAAATCGTAACTACCGCCTAATAACCTTACCGTATAGTTACCCGAATTAGCAAATAGTGTATTCTTTGCTGTTATCTTACAATTGACTGCCCATAAGACTTCTTTAGTCGCATTCTGAACAATGGTATTCATAAATGTAGCTTTTTGCCTAGTCGGATCCGATTCGTGAAAAAGAACACCATAAATACCATTACGGATTCTTACATTCTCGAAATTATTATCGTAACTATCGGCTGCCACTTCTATCCCACCCCATTGTCCGGGAACTCTATCGAAAGGTACATTACCCGATTGATACAGATTATCTAAACGATCTCCTCTAAAAACAATAGGCTCTGCTATTGTACCTACGGCATCTAAACGACCGTTAATTAACACTTTTGCTCCGCTATGGAAAAACAAGCGTACATTTTTCTTGATACTCAGTGTTGCATTTTTGGCAATGTATAACGAGTCGTATATAAGGTAGGGTTTTCCTTCGGTAAGAGTAGTATCACTGTCAATTCTCTTTCCTCGCCAAAGAATAACATCCTGCCCTATTGCTTCCAGTCGTACATATTGAGTCACCCCGTTGAATTGAAAACGTATTGAGTCATCAATCAGCATAGGTTTATTTCCACCAAGGGGATCAACTGTCACCTCAACAAAAATATACATACTGTCTTTGGCTAAAAGACTAACATTGTTTATAGTATTGCCACTTTCACCATCTACATTCATTCTGAATCCCGTTTTAGCGGCATTCATCAACTGTATAGAACTTATGACTAATGCATCCTTGTTTTGATTGTAAATCTTCAAACGTTTAGTTGCAGTTCCCACTGTTGTAAAAACAGTATCGAACCGCAAAGTATCCACCGAAAATGATAATCTTAGACTACTGCTACTTGAAAAATTATCATCATTATCACACGAAAGAAACAAGGATAACGATGTGAACAACACTACAAATAATGCCAGATATTTTTTGCTACGCTTCATATTTAACAGACTCAGATTATATGCTACATGTTCCATCGGGCGAACAAGCACGTCCTTTGTGTCTTTCGCCTCCTCCACCTTTGGAAACACCATTTTCTTTCCAGAAATTATATGAATTATGCAGAACATCCAGATATTCTTCTTCAGCAAGTGACCCTTGTATTATGTCTTTGCCATTGAACAGGTAAAAAGGAATGTATTCTAAGTTCAGTTCATCTTCACTGAATCTTATATCTGCTTCAATATCTACAACAAACTCATCGCCATTCAATAAAGTCATAATTTCGTCCTCTGGTATACCTACACCTGTACCCAAACGCACCAGAGTTACTCTATCGCTGATATCTTCGCCATCCACAAAATATGCCTTGAACAGAACTTCTTCGGTTTCGTCAGCCAATTTATGCTTCTTAGCCAATTTCACTAGACGGAGAGCATCCGAAGTATTAGCTACGACAAGTTTTTCGAAATGATAATCCAAGCCTACTTCCTTTGCCAGATCTACCAATCCTTGCAAATCGGCTTTCACCTCTTCGATGCTCGAACCATGCAATCCTGCAAAATACTCATAATACGATTGTCCTAATGGTCTTTTAGGTAAATCGGGATTCAATTCGTAACTATGCCAAACCAATTCTATCTCATTTGCATGAGGAAATTTTGCCAAAGCATTTTCGAACTTACGTTTTCCTATATAACAATACGGACAAGCTATATCCGACCATATTTCAACTTTCATTTTTCCCATAACATTTCTTTTTTTGTGAACCGTAAAAGCCGCAGACCTATTTGTTACTTCACCAAGTATAATAATTACTGCTACTTAAAATAGATTCTGATTTTGACCAATTAATATTTACTATTCAGCAAATATCGTAAGTTATTAAAGTAGCATAAATAGTGCCAAACATACTCCTAGAGTCATATTTAAAACATTTACTCTACATTATTTATTATATAGACAAATATAGGACAAAGTTTCCCTTGTCCTACATCTATTTATATATTATTTCACTCGTTTACAAGTCTAACAAGTTCTAGACACTTGTTGGGTTATACCTGCCAAAGTAAAAGATAGCTCTATGACTTTTTATTTCTTTTCAGGAATATTTTTCAAAACGTCAAGCAACAATCTCCACCATTTATCTACCGATGGTATATATATTTGTTCGGCTGGCGAATGGGCATCTGTAATAGTTGGTCCACAGGAAACCATATCCAAATGAGGATATTTTTGCAAGAACAATCCACACTCTAAACCTGCATGAATAGCTTTTACCTCAGGCTCTTTACCAAATAGTTTCTTAAATGATTGCTCAGCCACTTTTAATATTGCAGAATTAGGATTTGGTTTCCAGCCCGGATACCCTTCTCCATGCTCTACCTTTGCTCCTGCCAATGTAAAGGCAGCATTTACCATATTGGCAGCATAGTTTTTCAACGATTCGGTAGAACTGCGTTGACTTGTACCAATAACAATAGTATTGCCTTCTTTCATTTTCACAGAAGCTAAATTAGTAGAAGCTTCCACTAAGCCGGGTACATCGTGGCTCATTGCCAGCACACCATGAGGGCATACGCAAATAGCATTCAATAACCCGTAAGTTGTTTTTTCGTCTATGATAAACTCAGGCTCATCAGTTGTTCCGATTAAAATCTGGACATTAGGATCCACCGCTTTCAACTCTTCCTCTATTTCAGCAATAAATATATTTAATAAGGTAACCACCCTGTCTTTATCGCCCACAGGAATACCAACCACAGCCGATGCTTCACGAGCAATAGCATTATGTAAGTTACCTCCTTCTATCGAAGCTAAACGCACTTCCATTTTACGAGAGATAGTCCATAAGAAACGATTTAGTATTTTATTGGCATTACCCAATCCTTTTTGGATTTCTGCTCCCGAGTGTCCTCCATTCAAACCTTTTACTTCCAGTTTAAACCAGAACTGGTTCATCGGAGTTTCGTCCTGCTCATATTTAAAAGTGGCAGTTGTACCCTTACCTCCTGCACAACCAATATAAAGTTGTCCTTCTTCTTCGGTATCCAGATTGATAAGAATATCTCCAGTCAGAAAATCCTGTCCCAAAGCATACGCTCCGGTAAGCCCTGTTTCTTCATCCACCGTAAATAAACATTCCAATTTACCATGCTCTATATTATCCGAAGCCAATATAGCCAATGCAGCAGCTACCCCCACGCCATTATCAGCTCCCAATGTAGTACCTTTTGCTTTCAACCAATCGCCATCTACATATGTTTCAATAGGATCGTTATCAAAATCGTGTACTGTACCACTATTTTTTTCACATACCATATCAACGTGCCCTTGAAGAATAACTGTTGGCAAATTTTCTTTACCTTTAGTTGCAGCCTTTGTAATAAGTACATTACCAGCCTCATCCTTTTTTACTTCAAGATTGTGTTTTTTTGCAAAGTCGAGTAAATATGCTATTACCTTTTCTTCTTTTTTCGAAGGTCTGGGAACTTGTGTTAATTCATAAAAATACTTCCACACAATATGTGGCTCCAAATCGTTTATTGTCATAATATATCGTTTATTAATTTTTTATCGGAAACCCGTTTTTTCTTATTATAAAAGTAAAGATATATAGAGGCATACACAAACTTTTTCACATCTTTTATACTTAGTCCGAATACCATCTCCAACTATTACGCCTATCTTTGTCTCGAAAACCGAAAATAGGGTTCTCAATAACAGTATTTTTAGCCTTATTTTTATTTATTACCGAATAAATGCGGAAAATTTAAAATTTGGTTCTATTTTTGCGAAATAATTGATAAACAAATACTCGTAACAATATATTTTAGTCATCAACATTAAGTTATTTATATGAAAAATCTTTCTCTTGTGATAAATGGTATTTTAGCGGTTGCTATTATCATACTTTTTATCCTGTTCTTTAAGACGAAATCGACCACAGAGAATACACCATCTCTAAAATTCGAAAATGACACAACTGCGACTTTACCTATTGCATATGTCAATATTGACAGCGTTTTAACTAACTATCAATATGCAAAAGAAGCAAGCGATGCACTTATGAAAAAGACTGAGACATCGAGAGCTTCTATCAATCAAAAACAAAAACAATTGGTCAGCGAACAACAAGAATTTCAACGTAAATATCAAAATAATGCATTTCTAAGCCAAGAGCGTGCCGAGCAAGAAGCTACACGTATACAAAAACTTGGTGCTGAATTGGAGCAAACTGCTTCTCGTTTGGATAATGAGTTGACTATGGAACAAATAAGAGTGAACAATCAATTGGCTGATTCGGTTAGACTTTGTATCAAAGAGTTCAACAAGACTGCTAATTATCACATCATATTTAGCAACTCTGGACTTGACAATGTTCTTTATGCAAAAGAAAAATATAACATTACAGACAAAGTTATAGAGCTGTTGAATGCTAGACATGCAGCATCTCCTAAGAAATAAGAATTACACATTACTGAATATAAAAAGAGGAGTACATGAAATTGTATTCCTCTTTTCTATTTTATATAATCGAACAGACATCTAAGTTCTGTTCAGTTATTTATCAGCTATTTAAATAAGCTCTCTCGCAAGCTCTATTCTAAATGTAGTACCTACACCAATTTCAGAACTCTTTACGTATATCTTACCTTTGTGGTAATCCTCAATGATTCGTTTAGCGAGAGACAAGCCCAAACCCCACCCTCTTTCTTTGGTTGTAAAACCGGGAGAGAATATACCTTTAAACATAGCTTTGGGCAACCCCTTTCCCGAATCGGTAATATCAATACAAACCAATCCGTTTCTCTGAGACAGCTTAAATACAATATGCCCTTGTCCTTCCATAGCATCTACTGCATTCTTAGTCAGATTCTCAATTACCCAACTAAATAATGAAGTACTAATCTTAGCATACAAAGGGTCGTGAGGAATATCAAATTCAAACTTAACCTTCTTCGATATACGTTTTTCCAAGTAAGCAACCGATTGCTTCATCTCCTCTCCCACTTCGCGAGTTTCGGGAGCAGGTGTAGATCCAATTTTAGAGAATCGATCCGCAACAACCTGCAATCGCATCACATCCTTCTCCATCTCGTTCAAGGTTGATATATCCGATGTTTTACTCTTGAGATATTCTACCCAAGCTAGCATGGATGATATGGGAGTACCCAACTGATGAGCAGTTTCTTTTGATAATCCCACCCACAATTTATTCTGCTCGGCATTCTTTGTACTCAACAAGGCAAGGAATGAAACACAAATAAAGAAAGTCATCACCCCAATCTGAATAAAAGGATAATATTGTAAACGTTTCAATGTAGAAGAGTCTCCATAATAAACATATTGCTTAAAATTAGGAGATTCGATAACAATAGGACTATTCGATTTCTTGAAATAATCTACCTGTTCCGTCAAATACTTGAGACTATCATTTACAGGTACATCCACATTTGCAGTCATCAAAACATTATCATCCTCATCACACAAGATAACGGGGATAGTCTTATTACTGGACAATATTTTCAGAGTAAGATCCAATTCATCAATGCCATTATTACTGGCTACCAATTGAAGAGCCTCTGCCCATAGCTCCATCTTTTGCCTTTCGTCTTTCGCCATATCTCCAGCCATTTGGTTAGATATTATAAGGAAACTAATGGCAATAGATATCGCGATAGCTATGAAAATATATTTAGCTAATACTTTTTTGTCAAAAGATCTCATTTTCTTAAATTAAGTCAATTTTGAGATAGGAAAGGTACATAATCTTTATTAGATACTAAAATTAGACCAGAAAAGAGCCACAATATCATAATTT
Organism: Dysgonomonas sp. GY617; assembly: GCF_015233815.1. Taxonomy (NCBI): domain Bacteria; kingdom Pseudomonadati; phylum Bacteroidota; class Bacteroidia; order Bacteroidales; family Dysgonomonadaceae; genus Dysgonomonas; species Dysgonomonas sp. GY617. Next base: position 602,270 of record NZ_JADCLR010000001.1, on the reverse strand, counting down.
TGTTAAAGTATGCTATATAAAATCAAATTGATTGGATTTTATATCAGGATCGCGTATCTTTGAACTGTGTTTTTTCATGGTATTAGATTTTAAGGTTAACAATGAAGATTGGTTGTCGGGATGACAACCTTTTTCTTTTTTAGTCATACAAGCCAGTCACTTTTTTCTTTCCCTTACTCTTCGATACCCTCATACCTTTATTTTCTTCTTGCATCATAAAAATTATCAAGTAAGTATATCATCCTAATAAAGAAACCATGCTTTAGTAACACCCTCCTATCTTTAGGACGACAATTAGTAGCATTTACAAACAACTATACACCAAAGATCACTGTCACAACACCCTCAAAGACTCTGATAAATAAAGATTTAAGCAGAACTATTTCTTAAGTAACTTGTTTAATACTTGTCACAAAACACAGAAGTATTTTACAAATCAAGATTACGTTATGAAAAAGTTAATTATTTCGGGTATTATGGTAGCTACTCTTTTTATTTCAGCTAATACTGCATTCGCACAAGAAGTGAATAAACAAGAAGTAAAAAAAGAGAAGAAAGCGGAAGATAAGGAGACTAGAAAAGACAGCAAAAAAGGGAAAAAGGGTAAGAGAGAACGAAATTCTGAAAATTCAGAAGGAAAATCGGAGCGTGGAGAACGAGGTTCTAGAAACAGAGAAAACAGATCGGAACGTACCACTCAAAACAGCGACAGTATATCTTCCGAACGTACAGGACGTAAATCGAAGGGTAGTAAAAACAAATCGGAACGTAAAGAACGTGGCTCTCAAAATAAAGAAACAAAAACCGAAAATGAATAATCTTTTTATATTTAAGTTTCCGCATAAAAAGGTTTGAAACACAAAAGCTGATAGATAGGATTATTTATCAGCTTCATTTTTTTACTTACAGCCACACATCAATAAAACCAATACGATATAGACAGATTCTTTTTTTATCTTAAAAATTTCTTCTCGTTCTAATTAATATTACTAATTTTGTAAACAATCTAAAATTACTAACTTTTTTATAAGAAATCATGAATATTTCGCACATCGAACATCTTGGTATTGCTGTAAAAAGTATTGAAGACAGTCTTCCTTACTACGAAGGCGTTTTAGGCTTAAAATGCTACAACATAGAAGTTGTAGAAGATCAAAAAGTAAAAACTGCTTTCTTCAAAGTCGGTCAGACTAAAATAGAACTACTTGAGCCTACAAGCCCAGACAGTACTATCGCAAAATTCATCGAGAAAAAAGGAGAAGGTATCCACCACATTGCGTTTTCAGTAGACAGCGTAGCTGCATCATTGGCTGAAGCAGAAAGTAAAGGTGTACAATTGATAGACAAAGCTCCTCGTGCAGGTGCAGAAGGTCTTAACATTGCATTCCTTCACCCAAAATCTACTTGTAGTGTATTAACAGAGTTCTGCGAACACCCAAGCAAATAAGATATACATTAAAAGAGACTTTACGATGTAAGGTCTTTTTTGCATTATCCTATATAAGGTAATGCAAAAAATAATGTAACATTTTAAGCTATAAGTGGCTGTTGCAGTTATGCTTGCAATACGCAAAAAAGGTCTTTGACCTTACAGAAATAAGTATTTAATTTAAGAATCAAAATATAAAAACATGAGCCAACTTGAAAGAGTAAAAGAGCTTATTGCACTTCGTGAAAAAGCACGCCTAGGTGGTGGTGAAAAAAGAATCGAAGCTCAACACGCAAAAGGAAAATATACTGCTCGCGAACGTATCGCTATCGTACTTGACGAAGGTAGTTTCGAAGAGTTTGATATGTTTGTAGAACACCGTTGTACAAACTTTGGAATGGAGAAAAACAAATTCCTAGGTGATGGTGTAGTAACCGGATGTGGAACAATTGACGGACGTCTTGTTTATATCTTTGCACAAGACTTTACTGTTATAGCAGGATCGTTGTCTGAAACATTGGCAATGAAAATCTGTAAAGTAATGGATATGGCAATGAAAGTAGGTGCGCCTTGTATTGGTATCAACGATTCGGGTGGTGCTCGTATTCAAGAAGGTATCAATGCATTAGCAGGTTATGCTGAGATTTTCCAACGCAATATTCTATCATCTGGAGTAATTCCTCAAATATCAGGAATTTTCGGACCATGTGCCGGAGGTGCTGTATATTCTCCAGCTCTTACCGACTTCAATATCATGACAGAAGGGACTTCTTATATGTTCCTTACAGGACCTAAAGTTGTAAAAACTGTTACTGGTGAAGACGTTACTCAAGAAGAACTAGGTGGTGCAAGCGTACACACAACAAAATCGGGTGTTGCTCACTTCTCAGTAGAAAACGAAGATGATGGTCTATCATTGATCCGTCACCTGATGAGTTTCCTTCCTTCAAATAATAGAGAAGAAGCTCCTCGCAAAGAATGTAACGATCCAATCGCAAGAATGGACGACTTGTTGAACGATATTATCCCTGACAATCCGAACAAAGCATACGATATGTATGAAGTAATCGGTTCGTTAATCGATAATGGCGAATTCCTAGAAGTACACGCAGCATATGCTAAAAACATAATTATCGGTTTTGCTCGTTTCAACGGACAATCGGTAGGTATCGTAGCCAACCAACCTAAATATATGGCTGGTGTGCTTGATATCAATGCATCTCGTAAAGCAGCACGTTTCGTACGTTTCTGTGATGCTTTCAATATTCCTATTGTAACTTTAGTTGACGTACCTGGATTCCTTCCCGGAACTGCACAAGAATATGGCGGTGTAATTGTACATGGAGCTAAACTTCTTTATGCTTACGGCGAAGCTACTGTACCTAAAGTAACAGTTACCCTACGTAAATCTTACGGAGGTTCTCATATCGTAATGAGTTGTAAACAACTTCGTGGCGATATCAACTACGCATGGCCAAGTGCAGAAATTGCAGTTATGGGTGCTGATGGTGCTGTTGAAGTATTGTATGCAAAAGAAATTAAAGCTGATCCAGATCCTGCAAAACAAGCTGAAGCTTATGCAGAGAAAAAAGATGAGTATAACAAATTGTTCTGTAATCCTTACAATGCAGCTCGTTATGGTTATATCGATGATGTAATTGAGCCTCGTAACACACGTTTCCGTGTTATTCGTGCATTGGAGCAATTGAGAACTAAACATCAGGTAAATCCAGCTAAAAAGCACGATAATTTACCTCTATAATTTTCAACTGTAATACATAGAAATTATGAGTGATAAAAATATACCCACAGATGTATTAGCTGTTATAGCTATGGCTATATATGATTTTCAACATCAACATGATGTTGAGAGTAATGTTTTGACCATTAAGCATGAATCTCAAGATCATCTTCCTTGGGTTGACAGAAGCGCTACAATGCTTCAAATGCCAATAAGAAAATAAAAATTAGAGAAATTTATCATGAAACAATTCATATATAGAATTAACGGTCAAGACTATATAGTTGCCGTAAATAAATTAGAAAACTCTATTGCCCAAGTTGCAGTAAACGGAAGCAATTACGAGGTAGAATTAGTAAGTAATGAGGAGGAAGTTACACTAGTATCTCGTCCGGTTGCAAAAACAGTTGCTGCACCTGCTCCTCAAAGAACAGCTACTGTATCGGCACCAACAAGTGCACCTGCTAAAAGCGGTGCTGGAGCTGTAAAATCGCCACTACCCGGTATTATCGTTGCAATCAACGTTAATGTAGGTGACGAGGTGAAAAAAGGTCAAACAGTTGCCGTACTTGAAGCTATGAAGATGGAAAATACCATCGCTGCGCCTCAAGCAGGTAAAGTGACTTCTATCAGCGTTAATCCAGGTGATTCAGTTTTAGAAGGTGTAGTTATCTTAACTGTAGAATAATACACGTTACAAACGTATAATTTAAAAGCCCCGTCTCTGAAAATTTTCAGAGACGGGGCTTTATTTTTTAGTATAAGCAAAATTACTTATTACATCTCCGATATAGTCAAAGTATTATACGCTCCATCGGTAGTTGTTTGTATCTCCCCCACCATACCGTTATATACCGAAAAATAACATTTATCACCAGCTTGAAGATATAAGAATGCTTTGTTCACAAACGTCATATTAACTGGTGCACCGGCAGAATTGTTGGGTGCTGCAAATGCACTCTTTACGTTTGAAGCTGTAGTACTTGAAACTCCTAAATTTAGCTCAATACGCAAAGTAGCTGAAGTTGTTACAATATTCTCAGCCATACCCGTACATGACACTGAATACACTCCTTTACGGGGAGCGGTGAATGTTTGGGCATCAAAACTATTTGTAGCATCTTTCTCTACAGTCCAATCTCCCCATCTTTGACTAGCTCCTGAACCTATCGTCAGTGCTTTTGTATTCTTAGCTATCACATATGCTCTCGCTGGTAGAGCTGTTAACTTTACCCAGACACTCCCGTCAGAATATTCGATACCATTGTTATACCTTATAGCTCCGGCACCAGCTGCAGTGGCAGTCATAGTTGTTGTACCTAAACCCAATTCACCATTAGAAAAAGTTCCTCTTAGATCGACTTTAACTACAGGACTGGTTCTCCCCATCCCTAAACACCCACTATCTAGTAATCTGCTTAACTCGACATTAGCCGAATTCCGAGATAAAATAACGGGCGTTGTAGCTGACACCGATTTTACTTCCAGAGTAGCGACTGGCGATTCAGTATTAATCCCAATTTGAGCGATGATCCCCAAAGGGATAAAGAAAAGTATATATAGAATAATTATTTTGTTCATTTCTGTAAGATGCTTTATTGTATAACAATGGATATATTATTAAAATATTGATCTGATACGGGATTTCCAGGTGTGTCTCCGTAAATGCGCAAGTGTTTATCAGTTCCCGTATTGTGAAATACTTGAGGATATAGCGTATCTCCTTCATTCAGAAAAAGTGTTCCACTACAAATCATAGGCACCATAAAATTTCCCGCCAATGGAAAAGAATTAGTACATTTTATAGTTTTACCATTGCTGGCTATCCATTGCCCTTCGATATAACTACCTGCCTTTACTGTAGTAATAGCTGTATGTACACTGAATGTAGCTGTATATAGTCCTGTCTTAGGAGCAGTAAATACCCCCGTTGCGGCATCAAATGTTTTAGCTAAATCATATTTTACATCCCAGTTACCAAGCTGAGTAGTGGTATTATTGGGGCATATCATCATATTATTAGAGTTAGCAGCAATCACACAATCCCTAACCATATCAGCCTCAAGTATCAGCCATTGAGTACCATCCGAATAATGTAACTCTTTGGTATCAGTTACATACTTTATCGCTCCCCCTTCTGCTACCGATGCCGTAAGGTTGGTATTACCGATGCCTATAATGTTATTGCTACCCGCACTGCCTCTCAGATCAAGACGTACAGAGGGGCTTGTTGTTCCGAGTCCCAGATAACCATTATTAAGCAATGTCAAAAGATTTACATTGCTGGAATTGCTAATTCTCATATTTTCAGTGAGATTACTGTCTCCTAGCGAGAATATATCAAGTGCAGCAGTTGGAGTATTGGTATTTATCCCTACGCTTTGTGCGCTAACCTCTGTTACATAGAGAGATAATAAAACAGTAGTAAGTGTTAGATAGTTGTATATTTTCTTTTTCATATCTTATTAATATCATAGATTGATCCATTTGCAAATGAGAGCAATGGTAGAGGTTTGATACCTTAATTTTCTAAAATGCTTAAGTTACAATATCCGGCTTTGAGATTTTTGGCTATTCCCATATTATGAGAAATAACAGGCTTGAGGGTTTGTCCTGCCAATAACTGAAAGCTTCCCGAACACAATACAGAGGTCTGGAAAGTGGCAGCGTCATAATATGTGGATTGGCATTTAACGGTTGCCGTGGGCGACACCAATTCCATTTGCATATAGCTATAAGAGCCTACCGCACCGTTATCGAATGTAGCAATAACAGATATAGTATAAGTACCGCTACGTGGTGCTGTAAATATCCCGGTAGATGCATTAAATGTACCGAGCAAGTCTTCTTGTTTACGCCAATTCATAACCGTTGTAGAAGCATTGTTAGGAAAAGACTGACTTGTGTTGACAATATCGGCTACAACATATGTACGGATTACAGAAGCACTTAATTTGTTCCAACCGCTTCCATCAGATAAATACAGAGCCTGAGGACCTGCATCGTACTTTAATGCACCAGCTTTGGCTGCCGATGCCGCCTGAGCACTGTTACCTATACCAATGATTGCATTATTAGCGCCATTTCGTAAATCGAGCCGAATGTTAGGGCTTGCAACCCCCAACCCAAGATAGCCTTGATCTCGTAACGAAAGTATCTCAGTATTGGATACATTTCTGACCGAAAGAGCCTGCGTTGAAGCAGTATTTCCTTTGGAAACTATTTCCAAGGTAGCTTGTGGATTTTTGGTGTTTATACCTACTTGAGCTTGAAGTAAGCCAAAGGAGAAAATGGCTATTAACAATAAAGTTATCCTGTTCATTATCTTCCAATTATTTATATAGTTAGTTGTTTTACGCACATAAAAAAGCAGTAACATGTAATCGCTACACACTACTGCCGGACATAGTTTTGCCACAGATAAGTTTACTAATCGTACGAGTTTGAACGACAACAAAAAAAACAAATCTTCTGCACGATAAATCTTATCGACAAAACTAAAATTATATTTATTGGGGAAATATTTGTATCTGAAAGCAACATGTGTAATATTTACACAAAATAAAAAAAGACGGAACAATCCGCCTAAGATATTTTTATTACCAGCGTAGTTGCTAGTTAATCTCTCTCTCTCTCTCTCTCTCTCTCTCTCTCTCTCTCTCTCTCTCTCTCTCTAATATTTCAACAGACATAGCCAAACCTAAACAGTTAAAATTTAGACCCTTAAGAATAGATATGTTTGTTAATTTACTCACCATTATAAGCGTAAAGAGTTATTATACAGATGCAAATATAGAAATACTTTTAATATCAATCAACCACATTTCAAATTTTTAATTAAATAAATGAAAATAAAAAAATTATCAAACCCACTATTTATATCTAAATAAATAAACCTAAAGCCTCCTTTCGATGGGCATGGCGAACTCTATCTAAAGTAAAAATTCCCCTAAACTAATTGAAAGGGGAATTTCTCTGATATGTATAATAATACATTTAATTTTAATATGCTCCTTTACATCTCAGCAATAGTAAGAACATTTAAAGAAGCATCTGTAGATAAGACAGGATTCACGGCTGATGTTATATAAACCCCTGCTTGAAGCTGCTGACCTGCTGTAAGATAAAACAATCCTTTACAGGTATTAGTCAGATTAATAGACGTTACTGTACTCAAATAAGGCACAACTGTTTTTAAAGAAATAGAACCTCCTGTTAAAGTAAGTTCGTACTGAGCTCCGCTCGACATAGAATTAGGCTGAAAGACAGCAGTTACCGAAGCACTATAAACCCCATTACGAGGAGCTACAAAAAAACCGGTAACAGCATCAAAACTCCCTGTTTTATCATAGCTCTTTGTCCATTTAGTAAGACGACTACTTGCTACACCATTTACAGTAGTAAGTGCTTGCCCCGAAGAGTTACGCGCAATTACCATTGCCCTATCAGGATTGGCTTGCAGAGTTAACCAAGTCTCACCATCAGAATACTGCAAAGTCTTAGATGTCTCCTCATATCTTATGGCTCCCGCTCCAGCATTGGCTGCTGTAAGAGTAGTATAACCTATACCGATAGCATTTTCTTTCGATAGATTATCGGCTCTCAGATCGAGCTTCACCAATGGATTAGATGCTCCTACACCGATATAACCATCATTTCGGATTTGCATCGTTTCGTAATTATCCGAATTACTGGTTACAAAAGCTTTACCCGTAGAAACCGATGTTGAAGACAAAACTTCGAGTACAGCATCGGGGGTTTCTGTATTGATACCTATCTGAGCTTGGATGGTCAAAAAGGGTAAAAGAAATAATATTGAACTGATATAATAATTTTTCATAGAAAACTAAGCTTTAATTAAACGAAAGAATCATTGTGCAAAAATGGATAATTGATTAAAACCAGTATCCGAATTAGGAGATGATGGTGAATAACCATACACTCTCATAGATTTAGTCCCTCCCAGATTGTGCCATACCTCAGGCCATAGAGTATCTCCTGCCGCAAGCTGAATGGTTCCCGAGCAGGTAATCCCACCTTGTCCCATACCAGTATCAGGATAAGCTTGAATACATCTCACCGTACGCCCATTACTTGCAACCCATCTGCCCTCAACATATTTATTAGCTTGTATTGCAATAGCTCTGTTGAAAGACAGGGTAAAAGACACCACATATAGTCCATCAACAGGAGCTTTATAGACAGAATTAGAAGTATTAAAAGCTCCGTGACTATCGTATGACGGCACAAAACCAGTCAAACGAGTTGTAGCATTACTAGGGTAAGAGCCTGCAACATAATTATTAGGAGCTACGACACAAGGTCTTAAGGCTGACGATTGTAAACGAAACCATTGAGTACCATCCGAATAGTGTATCTCTTTCGTTCCAGACATATATCGTATAGCTCCCCCGCCTACCGACGAGGCTGTATTAGTAGTTGTGCCAATAGCCACAATAGGGTTTGCTCCCCCGCCCCGCAAATCTAATCTTACAGATGGTGCAACCTGTCCTACTCCCAACCTACCATTGTCCAACATGGTAAGAATCTCAGTACCACTAGAGTTTACAACTCGTAAAGTTTTCTGAGCTGCTGTATTCCCCTTGCCTTTTACTTCAAAGGTTGCTCTGGGAGAGACTGTATTAATACCAACACCCTGAGACCATATATTTGAGGGTATCACTGCAATACAAAAAAGCAATGCAACAATCTTATTCAATCTTTTAGTTTTCATAAATCTTACTTATTTTAATTAAATACTCCAATCAGAGTTCGACTATTGTTAGATTGTTATAGCCTACTTTTATAACTTTCGCAATCCCCATATTATGCCATAAAGCAACATATAAGGTTTCACCTGAAGCTAATGTGAAGTTGCCCGAACATTGTACTCCAGCCGAAAAATTACCTGCCGCATTAAAAGTTGTAATACTCTTTACTTGCTGCCCTCCGGATGCTATAAGCGATGCTTGCAGTTGGGTCTTTGCATTTATCGCACCATCATTTAGTATTATATTTAAAGAAACGGAATAGACCGAACTTCTTTGTGCTGTAAAAATACCTGTCGTGGGATTAAAACTATTCGTAAGATCCGATACCAAAACCCAATTCTTTATCGTATTAGTTGTATTATTGGCAAAGCTCTGCGTTGCAGTAGCAATGTCCGCAACGATAAAAGTTTTTATATAATCAGAAGCCAATTCTTTCCAAACAGTATTGTCTGAAAGAAACAACGATTTAGTATTCAGATCGTACTTTACAGCTCCACCCTTGGCTGTCGCAGCAGTTTGATTACTCTCACCAACTGCCATAATGGAATTGTTTTTGCCATCCCTTAAATCGAACAGAACAGTGGGTGAAGCAACTCCCGAAGTTACGATACGCCCATCATCACGTACATCAAATATATTTACAGCCGAATTATTTTTTATTGATAAAGCCTTTGTTGATCCAGTATTTCCTTTCGACTGAATTTCTAATATCGCCTGCGGAGTATTAGTGTTTATACCCACCTGAGCTAAGCATAACCCAATGGATAATAAACTAAAGATGAATAAAAAACTCTTTTTCATTGTAGTAATTCTTTTATATGTGTTTGATTTTTTCGTAGAAAGAACTGTTCTGTTCTCCCAATAAGCAATCTTGTTTGCTCAGAAAATAAATAAATGATCGTCATTAGAACAGATGTAATAAGGCATAGCAACTCACTCCGCCCTCCTCCTGAAGAGAGGAAAACGGAATGATACTTGCTACCCAATGCCTTCAATATTAAAAGAAAGCAAACAGGAATAAGCAGTAGCTTGTAATCACGACAAGCCACTACCACACATAGTTTTACCACAAATAAGCCTTGTATCTGTACAGATTCTGAACGACAACAAAAAAAACAAAAAGCTGTACAAGAAGCTTCTATGGAAGAACTATTAAAGTATTTATTGGGGAAATATTTTCGGCGATCAGAGTCAGTGTCAAAAACACACAGACGCAAAAAAAGACGGAAAAATCCGCCTAAAATATTTTTATTACTAGCGTGGTTGCTAGTTAGTCTCTCTCTCTCTCTCTCTCTCTCTCTCTCTCTCTCTCTCTCTCTCTCTCTAATATTTCAACGCACATAGCCAAACCTAAACAGTTAAAATTTAGATTATTATTTGGATATATGTTTGTTAATTCTAATAGCATTTTTTACATAAAGAGTTATTTCACAGACACAAATATATAAATTAATTTTAGAAGACATACTATTTACAATGAAACTATATTTATATATCAGAAAATGGAAAAAGACTAAAAACATTCAATACACTACTTTATATTAACTGAAATAGGGTAGAATCTTTAATTAAATTATAAGATAAAAACAGCAATTATTACAGGAATAAAATACAGTCGTATTAATAAAATAATTCTTGGCTGATAATGATCCACAATAGCGTATACATATTGTACATAATTAAGATAGACTCAAAATCCAATTTCGGAAAAATCACATATTTATCTATAAACTAGAGAACTATTAAACTATTTTTATATCTTTTATCTCTAAAGACCTCCGTGAGTTTAAAAATTTTATGTATTTTTGAAATGTTATATTTTGAGATATTAAAAAGACGACAACAATGAAAAGGATTTTTTTACTCCTACTAGGCATTTCTAGTATAGGGCTTTTACAAGCACAAGTAGGTGTTTATACAGATTCTCCTAAAGCTACTTTAGATATATATGCTAATTCAATAGATGGCAGTACAGCAGAGGGAATGTCAGCGCCTCGCCTTACTCTTAGTGAACTAGCTTCTAAAGATTCAAAATATCTGGCTGATCAGACCGGAGCGCTCGTCTATATAACAGATGTAACAGGAACAGCAACTAATAAAACAAGAAATATTATATCAGCAGGATATTATTATTTTGACGGTACTCTTTGGCAAACTGTGGGACCGGATAGAGGATTCAAATTTATTTACAAACCGTCTCTTCTTTTACCAACTGATACTTCCGACCCTGCTTATAATAGTGGCACGCAAACATTCACCGTAGATTTATACAATAACTATGCAGGTCAGTACGGAATGACCAATAATTCGACTTCAATTAAAAGTCCAAGTGCAACCTCTTTGCCTGTAGTAGTAGCTACTGATTTTGAATATCTTGTCACCTATTATGACAATACAGTATATCAAGATGTAGCAGTAAGCCCAGCCGGTGTATTAACTTACAAATTGCCTGCTACCCCTCCTACTATTACTGATAAAACGTATATGAATATCATCTTCAAGATCAAATAAGAAACGCATCCAAGCAATAAATTATTCAATAGTTTACTTATTTAATCCGCACATAATTTCTTCATGTGCCATATATACCTATGCGCAAACCTACCCAAAAGACTCTAAACCGTTAGCTAGAAAAAAAGATACAGCAACTATAAAATGAAACGAGTATCTTTACATTCGAAATTTCAAGAAGACTTTTTACAATGACTAAACAAGATTGGAAACCGGGAACAATGGTATATCCACTACCTGCCGTAATGGTGAGCTGTGGCAGCACACCAGACGAACACAATATTATAACCATTAGTTGGACAGGAACTATATGTACCAATCCCGCTATGTGCTATATCTCGGTACGCCCCGAGAGACATTCGTACGACATTATTAAACGCAATATGGAGTTTGTGATAAATATCACTACCGAACAATTGGCATATGCAACCGACTGGTGTGGCGTAAAATCGGGTAAGAACGTGAATAAGTTCAAAGAAATGAAACTTACTGCCGGAAAAGCATCGGTGGTTAAAGCACCTATAATAGAAGAGTCGCCACTGTCAATAGAATGCAGGGTAAAAGAAATTCTTCCTTTAGGCTCTCATCACATGTTTATAGCCGATGTTGTAAACGTAAAAGCTGACGAAAGATATATCGACCCTGAAACAGGCAGATTTCAATTAGATAAAGCAGGAATAATGGCTTATTCGCATGGTTTTTATTATGCTTTGGCAGAAAAGATAGGTCGTTTTGGATGGTCGGTAAAAAAGAAATAAAGCAATCTGATTAATAGTCTCATTATTATAAAAGGGCATATCAAATACAATTTTGACATGCCCTTCATATTTATGAAAAATTACAGTGATATAATATATCGTTCTATCCAAAAAATTAGTGGGGATTGATACCACTCACAGCAGCTTTTTTTATTGCCCATGAAACAGCATTCAACTCTAACGCAGAGTTATACACATATTGAGACGGAGCACCTGATGGTTGCGGATAATTTCCATAGAACTTAGATTGAGGGAAACCTCCAGAGGTATAAGATGCCGGATAATCATTTTGCTGATTAACAGTGGTGGTAGTGGCTACACTATCTCCAAAATACAAGAAATTTTTATTATCATTATACCATATTATAGAATATTCCGGATTTACGGTCGCTTTTCCATAAGGATTATAAGCCGAAGCTATTTGCACAGAATTAGGAGGTAGTGCCGTCATAATCACAGAACCTGTTGATGAATTATCCTCACCCCAATGTCTACCTGAAATATTGCCAAACGGACCATTTATAACAGGATCATTCGGTAAATTAGCAATCGGATAAGTATTATCATCCACTGTGGGCGAACCGGCAATCTGAGCCTGCGCTGTTGATATACCAAATATTCCATTGATAAGAATATTAACAGCAGAGGAAGTATTATCTGCAGATCCGTAAATTACACATCCACCTCTATTAATATAGCTTATCAGTGCCGTTGTTATTGCGGCATTAGGCGAAGCACCATAGGCGAAATATAATACAACATCGGGCTGCTGTCCTCCCGAAAAACCACCAGTAAGATAGCCAGCTGCAGTAGTCACATTAGATGTACTCCACAATTGAGTGAAGCTCACAATTTTCACAGTACCATTAGGTCCAAAACTCAGGCCACCATTGGTAAGAGCATTACGTCTTTGAGTCGAAGCCCAAGAATAATCACCTGTTCCTACAACAGCATAAGTCATGGGAGGTAATGTAATAGGAATTATTACTGTACAAGCATTATTACCTTCGGGAGTATCGGTGTTAACAGTGATAGGAAAATCGGCATTGACCGTAGGACTACTGCCCGATACAGCAGACAAAGTAACCGACTGTGTTCCCACTGCCGCAAAGTTGCCACTGGCAGTAAACCTAATACCATTTGTTAAGGGTGTTTCTATATTATATGATCCCGGATTACTCACGTTTACATTGAGAGTTATGGTGTTAGTAGACACAAGCAGTTTACCCTTTACATATTGTCCGTTGGCTATAAGACTCGAACAGTTTATCGAATAGGTAGCAGTAGCTGTTAACACTGTAACTTTAACGGGTGAAGTGCCGCAGTCTTTCGACTCCCCATTCTTAGAAAGAGATACAATATCAACCTGTGGAGCAATTGGAGTTCCTTTTCCTTCAGCATACACAGTATATGATCCGCTTGTAAGAAACGTACCCGACGTAGTAAAGTAATATCCGTTAGTAGTTGTACCTGTAATATCGTATGAGCCCGGCTTAGTTACCGTAACAAAAATCTTCAACCTATTTGAAGGTGTAAGTTCTTTCTTTTCGATGTATGTTCCCAACACAACTATTGCAGAACAATCAAAATCGAACTGAGCCTTTCCAAGCTTTCCACATAAACTTTTCCATTCGCCTTCGAGCTTCGAGTAATAATTATAACAATCCTCTGTTGTATTATAAATCATAAGACTATTTGATGTATTAGTATCAATCGCTATCTCGTTTCTCTTAGCCTCAGTCATACGAGGTATCATAATTCCTTTAGGAATAGTATCTGTTCCATTTAATAAATTTTGAATATCTAGTTCAGTTAGTACATTGGGAGCTTCAGTATTTATTCCGACCTGTGAATGAATCGTATTTATGAATATAAAAACCATCAGCAGTAATAGTAAAATTTTCTTCATTATCATATTTAATTAAAAACGTAAAACGTGATATTATTAGTTAATCTATATTGCATTTTATAAAAGCAGCAGCGTGTAATCTCTACAAACTGCTACCGGACATAGTGTGCCATAAATAAGCTTTGAGTCGTGATAGAATCTAACGACAACGACAAAATAAGAACTCTCTATACAACAGCTATTATTGGCATCACTATTATTTAAATTAGCGGATTCACATTTAATTATTCTTGGTATCTCGAAATTCAACATAGTGTTAAAACATTGCAATAGATAATACTTAAAATCTAAATGAATATTTATAATTAAGTGTTATATTAAATACTTCTGAATGCTATTAACAATTCTCCTAAATTTATTGATTGAGTTGTAATTCTCATTGCATTTCCCTTGAACAAAAGTATTACAAATGCATCCAGGTCTCGAAATTCGAACTAAATACATAAGTGATTACTACTATAAATAAGAAGTAAGTCGCAAAGAGGATTTTTACAATAAAGCACTGATATAAAGAAGATAAAACAAACAAAATACGATAAATCACTTATCCATTTTTGTTTTTACATATTGATTTCTCTCTATTTCTAAAAAGGTAAAAATGAACTTCAAATACGTAGCAATTATTATAAATTGAATAAAATAGAAGGGATAAATTCAAAAGATAGCGACTTCATTTTAAAGAAGCTCATATTTTAAAGAAGATGATAAAACAAAGGCTTCTTGTACTATTTGAGAGAAATAATACCAATAGATAATCATAGCTATAATCTAGCCAAGCTGCCAATAAGGTTCTTATGATATCATTATACAAGACAGTAAGTCACTAGATAAATTCGTCAAAGCATAAAAAAAGTGATCGAAAAAATATCGACCACGATTACTAAAAAAAAATTATGATATATATAGTATATTAACGAATCAAATGTCGTTTATTAATCCTTAAAACGATCTGGCTAAACGTTTTTAATATATTCGGAAGGGGTGACACCCTCGATCTGTTTAAAGACCTTATTGAAGGTCGATTGATGCCTAAAACCTGAAGATGTATAAATATACCTCATCGTATATTTATTCTGCAAATCACTATCCAACATCTCTTTGACCATCTCGATTCTGTAAGAATTAACAAAAATATTAAAGCTCATATTCTTATTAAATTTTATCGCCTTCGATATGTAAGTTATATTGCTGTCAACAGCCGTTGCCAATTGAGAGATAGAAAAATCGGGATCACAATAAGGTTTCTTCTTTTTAAAATAGGTAGAAATTCCATCAAACAATTTGTTAAGTCTCTCTACATCTTGCTCTGTAATGTTATTTTCAATAACAACGTTGTCAATCTCTGATTCTTGCGATTTTTGGATTTTAATCTGATTAATAATATTCGTACCATATAAAAAATAGAAAAACAAAGCTAGAAAACATATAATGGTAAGAATATTTAAAGTTGAAAGCTGGTTGTCAGAGAAAGATATAATAGGCGTTTCAGGCAAAAACATGGAAACGAAAAAAACCGAGCATATTAGTACAAAGATGTAAATACTCCAAAGCATAACCTTCCTCACTGTATAATATACCGTAGCTGCAGTGGGAATCAAAAAGAACCACATGAATGTTGTTATCTGCCCATGCTGCCAAAACATAAGCACCATAGGATAAATCATAATTGAAACAAAAACAAGATATACAGATACCAAAGGTCTGAATAGATCGTAACTAAGCATATAGGGTACAAAGAAGCAGAAACAGTGAAAAAACAAACCAATAAGCATTAAATACTTGAAAGGTTCTATAGATTCGTACCAATAATAACCTGCAAACAGCAGAAAAACAGCAATAATAGCATAGAAATATCCAATAGATATTTTTTTTCGTATTCGATCTAATTCAAACAGATTTGATTCTGCATCTAACGTTATATTCAAAACTTATTATTTTAACGAATGGGTTGTCTTTTTTTGAAGAGCTTAAAAGAAATTCTTTTACGAACATAAAATTACAAAAACAAATTGAAATAGTAATTTATTTTTTTTCGAAAAACATAAATCACTAATAATAAGCCAAGACCTTATTACTTACCTCCTCCCTCCAAAAGGTATAGAGACTCCCATCTGTACGTTGATGGCTTTAGTAGAAGTAGGCATCCATTGAGGCGAAATACGAACAATACTATAATCGCTAGCTAAAAAGAAGTTTATACCTCTCGATGGAGCAATATGAACAGCCAAGCCAAATGTTTTAAAGGCACTATAAGCAAGTGAATAGCTAAAACTTGCAGCAAGCCATTCTTTAGGCGTATAATTAGCAGACAAGGTAAACTCCTTTGTTGTAAAATAATTACCGAAGCGAGTAGAATAAAGAAACCCTGCCGTCATTTTATCGTCCCACACCTCGTACTCTAAACCCACATTCATATTGGCCCGTAAGGTTGCCGTATAGCCACTTGTACGAGGGTCTTCATGCAGATTTACTGCTTGCCGAAGATCGTCCAGAGCATGATCGAAGATATCAATTATAGACGTACTTCCATCATTGTGAGTAGAATAATCGTTGGGTGAAACAATAACCTCTGTTTCGGGTGAACTGAGTTGTATAAAGTTACCTTTCGACCACGAGATAAACCCTAAATCATTTAGAGCATAAGACACTTTCAGTTTTCGAAGAAATCCAACCGGTACATCTTTAAAGTCGTAAACAGCACCTATATCAAGTCCCAAACCATAGCCGGGAATATTAAAATCGCCAAAATTGAAACCATCAAAATCCTGCTTAGTAGGATCATATTCATTTTCGTCATATTTACCTTTTATACCCGGTCCTGCACCCTTTAGGGTAACCCTAGATTTGGCTCGCCAAAATTCACTTCCAGCCGTTATATTCAAACTCTCTGCATCTAAATCAACATACGATATACCCAATAGGAGTTTACCTCTTGCACCCAGTGTTAGGCTGTTGTTTAAGAATGTTCGGGAATTGGTTACACCTATTTCTGCAAAAACACTACCTGCTAAGCTTACATTCGAAAGGTCGTGAGTAACGGTTTCATTTTCATCAAAGCCTACTTTCAATAATTCGAATACCGATTTAGGTACGTTCGAATCGGCATTAGCTCTTATCCCGAAATCGAAATTCCAATACGAATCGCCCCGATAAAAACCGGCAGACATAATACTAAACGCAAGATTGGTAGTTACATAATTATCATCCGAAATATTCGACAAAGCTTTACTTGCCGGAATCTGAGAATGCATAAAGGTTACACGTTCGCCATTAAGAGAAAAAGTGAGATTCTCCAGATTAAAAGTATTGGTTCGTGCATCTAAATAAATATTAGAGAGCAAAGGTACACCTATATATCCCTGATCGGGTCTTAATGCAGCATTAAGACTGGTACGGGTATAAGACGTTTTCATAAAATAGGAAGATCGGGTTGATTGTGCAAAACCATCCAAAGACAATATACAAAACAGCACGGTTGCAATAGAAATGCTAAAAAGAGATCGTAATTTCATTCTGTTCTTTGAATATAACATTATAGCTCAAGCTGTACACCTCCCGCAAAGAGAACAACCCTTCTTAAGTAGATATAATCTTGTCGTGTAAAATTAATTGCGGCAACCTTTATCGCAAATATAAAATGCAGATCTCTCGCATCCTTCATATACTTCATGTACTCAGGTCCTATTCTGATTTCAAAATTCTGATTTTTAGCCGAAACTATTTTTTGTGGGGGAATCTTTACAAACTCATTTCGGGTTCTATCTGCATTAATAATATTCAGAAGTATTTCAATTTCCAACCCTGACTCTTGAGGCATCACCATTGCATCTATCTTTGCAGAGATAACCACTCCTCTCGAACCTTCGAAAAAGAACCTGTCAATAGTATTCTTATCAAATAACCCGCGAATAGTATCACTCAAAGCAACTCTAGCTCCTACAACAATTTCAGGGGGAATAGAGGGTAAAAAATTTACAAAAATAGTATCAAACCCTCCGAGTGGAACTGGGGGCAGATTCAATTCAATATTTGTATTCAAATTATCCGAATCATATTCTTTATCTACGCACGATTGCATAGATAAGAAAAGAATAACAATGCCGATTATATTGTAATTTAATACCTTTTTCATACTCAGGGTTCTAGTTTCTCTAAATAGCACAACAATCTACCTATAAGTAGTTCCTACCTTAAACAATGATGAGCGTATGCTTTAGTTATGTGTAAGGATGTAAAAGTACATCTTTTATTTTATTAACAATCTTTAAACCTATAAAGTTTTCAGATCAGATATTGAGATACCTATTTCATCCTCCAGATCAATCATTGCATTTATTAGATAGAGCTTAGAGAAAGACATCAAATTATCGAGACTAACCTCTACTTCTCTGATAACTCCCTTTTCTAAAAGATATTGACGCTTGATTCCTCCAAGTAAATAACTCTTAGGTGTATAAAATCCGTCCTCATTCCTAAGAACTACATTAGCATAAGAAGTGTCAGTAATTAACCCATTCTTCACAATTAGAACATCATCTCCACTCGCTTTTCTGGAGTATAGCTCATTTAAAGAGCTTCTATCTACCGATTTGTATGCATAATCAATCGTATTATCCTCAACAAGAGTTAAGCTTGATATTCTACGGAAAGAATACGGCTCAAATTCAACAGAAACAATTTGCGAACCATATACAACACGACATTTAACCACCCCCTCCCTCAAAGCCTCAGGAATCATATCTTCCGACAACTCCAATAAAGGAGCCGAGCCGAAAAATTGAATCGCAGTTCTGCTTAATCGGGCTATATGCAAAGGCAGATTATAAAAAATACCATCCTTTACTTTTATGGTTTCTATAAATAACGGTTCACTCATCTGCGTAAAAGTATATTTATTATTCTATTCTTTAAAATACAGCAGGCTCTTTTTATTTTACCCTCTTAACGATAAAGTCCTAGACTTTAAACGGAAAATATATCTTATTCAGTACCTCTTGATACTCATCACTGCATTTACTATAAGCTGTAATTCCTCCACCACTTCTAAAATACATTTGCTTATTGTCTTGTTCTATAAAACGGATCAATACTGCAGAATCTAACGTCGTACCATCATAGTATCCGAAAATGCCCGTATAATACCCCCTATCCTCTTCTTCTGCCGATCGTATAAGATTGACAGTAGCCGGTTTGGGCGCACCCGAAATAGAACCAGCAGGTAAAAGCTTAAATATAATATCTCCTAGATGAGAATGGTGATCTGCATCTAACTCCCCTACTATTTCGGAACTGACTTGAAGAATCTCTTTATTACGGCTTTTAATACGATCTATATATCTGAATCGTTCTACATGAACACGATTAGCAACCATACTCAAATCGTTGCGAATAAGGTCAACTATTGTATTATGCTCAGCTGTTTCCTTAAAATCATTCAGAATGATTTGTTCGGCGTTTTCAATACTTGCATCAATAGTCCCTTTCATAGGGTTGGATGATATGTGCCCGTTTGCTATCTTCACAAACCTTTCGGGCGAAAAGCAAACAAATCTATCAGGCATATATAATTGATAAGGGGCTTTGCTTCTATCGAATATATCTTGTAATGAGATATTAGTTGTAATGGGTGTCTTAATGGTCAGATTAGTTAAGAACGAGTCGCCTCGCCTCAACCCCTTATGCACTATATCAAACTTATGTTGATATTCGCTCTCAGAAATAGGGGTATAACTAAGATCGGCAGATAAATCCTCAACCTCATTAACCAGCTTATTACCAATGCCCCTCAACTGGAACAGAATATCGGTTTGCGATAAAGGATTCTCTATAAAAAAGCCTTCCGACATTTCATAATTAATACCAAACAAAAAAGGTTTCTTTGCAGAACCTGCCTCATTCATTTTAAGACGAATATCATCTGTATTTCTATAAAACTTCATCCTTATCATATTTAAAAGAAAAAGAAACTGTCCGTATATAACAACAAACAGTTTCTATTCTCTTTATGAGTAGTTCTTTTTTACTTTTTAGATAGGAATTTTCCTGTTGAATCAAAAAGCAAATCAATATCATTATTTAAGTCAACCTCATATCCACCAGAAACCAGTTTTTCGATTTCCAATACTTTATAGTCTGCATAATTAGTAGTCAAATACTCCTGAGTAATTGCTGGCAGCAGTTTAACAATAGATTGAGGCAAAGCAGTAGTAGCGTGCTCAACACTTACCCACTCACCATTCTTTTTAAAGTCAATTTCGTAACCGCCATTTAGGTAAACCATATAGTAAGTACCGTCAGCTTCAGCTACATATCTTTCTTTGACTTGACTAACCAAAGGGTCAGCTCCAAAGTGAGTAGTTACAAATGTTTTACACTCAGTTGGCAAACTTGTGTAATCGATAACGAAATCGTCCGAATCGTCATCTTCCGTACATGCATTGAATACAAACAATGTAACAAATAATAGTAAACTAGCTCTTAATAATTTTTTCATATCGTAAATAATTTAGAATATTGTGTCAATAATTATGGTTGTATATTCCTTTATTCAAATTTAATAGACTTTGCAGGAGATATTCGAGCAATAAGATATGATGGACCTATCATCATTGCCATTGATATAGCCAATGCTCCTACATTAATGAAGATTATATACCAAACATTAAGATAAACAGGCATTTCTGATACATAATAAGTAGCAGGGTCGAGTTTTATTATACCAAATAATTTTTGTAACACACAAATACCCAAAGCAATAATGTTGCCCCAAAGCATTCCTTTCAAAATAAGGAAAGACGATATATATAGAAACACCTTCTGTATTCTAAAATTACGTGCTCCTAATGCCTTAAGAATACCAATCATATTAGTACGTTCGAGAATAATAATGAGCAAGCCCGATATCATCGTAAAACCCGATACAGCCAACATCAATATAATAATTACCCATACGTTCATATCAAGCAAACTAAGCCAACTGAAAATCATGGGATTCAATTCCTCTATCGAACGGGTATATAGAGATTGTCCGTCTCCATCGTGAGAACCCGCCATCTCATAAAACAAGTTGTTCTTTATTTCAGCCAACCTGCTATAATCCTTCACAGTCAATTCAATACCGCTCACCTGATTCTTTTCCCAACCATTCAACCGCTGCACCAAAGCTATATCAGTAATAATAAATAGTTTATCGTAATCTTCGAAATTGGTACTATATATCCCCGATATCACAAATTTTCGGGCTTTTATCGGATCTTGTATGAAGTATGTAATAAAACTATCTCCCAGCTTTAGTTGTAATCTATCAGCAATATATTTCGAAATAATAGTCTGATTGACAGTAGACGTATCCGATTTATGAAGAATATCTCCTTCAATCATATTCTGTTTGAAGAAAGTCCAGTCATAATCGTTGCCCACCCCTTTAAGTACCACTCCTTGAAAATCGCTGTCGGTTTTGATAATTCCAGGAATATTCGCAAATACTTCGATATGCTTTATATCCGAATTATTTTCTAACGTCACAGCCAAGCTATCGGTCATACGAACAGGTTGAACCTCGTACGACATATTATTCCCAAAATTGGTTAGCTGGATATGCGACCCAAAACCAACCACCTTATCGCGTATTTCTTTCTTGAAACCAACAACAATGCATACCGACAATACCATTGCCGCCAGTCCCAAAGCAATACCCGCAACTGCTATTTTAATAGCCGGAGATGATACCTTTTGTTTGATACCTCCTCCGAAATATATTTTTCGGGCTATAAATAATTCTAAATTCAAAATATAATATTGAATGTTTTTTTCTGAAAACAAAGGTATAAATTATCCCTTACAATATACAACGATAAAGTCTCAAATCTATTGCCATTGCATTCAGCCTTTTAATATATAAGGTCTACACATTTTCAGATCAGAATCAATTGTTAAAAATTACCATATTCAACTAACTATAAACATATCTCCCTCATGAAAAGACCTCTCAAATAACTGCATTTATTTATAGCAAAATCATCATTAAAGATACTCAATCTATACATACATTGATTTTACTTATATCGATAATATACCTGAAACACAATAGTTAATAAACAAACATAAACAACTATAGAATAGAACTTTGATAAAAAAATAAAATACCATAACAAATTTCGAGCCAAAGCACACAAAAAAACAAAACTGATATTTTTAATTGAAAAACATCACTATCTTTGTGTCGTAATGAAGCAATAATAACAACGACGACAAATAGCCTCTGATTATTAGTTCCTAAAAAAAGCTAATAACTACATAATTAAGTGCACTTGATGTATCTAAATTATAGGTCACAAAACTAAAACTGAACAACGACAACAAATAACAAACAGTATTTATGAATAAGAACAATTCAATTAGGTATAGTATACTATTACCTCTTTATTTGACTTCGATTCTAATTCTGTCAGCTCAAGTTGGCATCAATACTAAAAATCCACTAGGAGTAT
Organism: Dysgonomonas sp. GY617; assembly: GCF_015233815.1. Classification (NCBI taxonomy): domain Bacteria; kingdom Pseudomonadati; phylum Bacteroidota; class Bacteroidia; order Bacteroidales; family Dysgonomonadaceae; genus Dysgonomonas; species Dysgonomonas sp. GY617. The sequence continues at coordinate 579,662 of NZ_JADCLR010000001.1, read as the reverse complement.
TCCATGTGGATGCTCGCTCAACTCCGGATTCTACCAATCCCGAGGCAGGTATCCCTAATGCACTTCAAGAAGTGGATGACTTCATAGTCACTACAAACGGAAATGTAGGAGTAGGAACTATTTCGCCTACAACTAAACTAGACATCAACGGGCAAATAGCCATTCCCTACAAACCTACAAGCGGTATAGCTATAAAAGATTTTATGCTACAATCCGACGCTACGGGTTTAGCCTCATGGGCTCAATCTTATTCATTCCCACTTTACCGTACAAGTATAGGTGTGGACAGAACAAAGGCTACCCCCTTGCAATTACTAGAAAATGTGCCCAATGCCCGTACATCGGGGAATGGTATAGGCGTCACACTAAGCACTACGTATGGCTTAGGAATAGCAGACTTAGAATCGACATTCGTTCTATCTCAGCCCACCTTTACTATACTAAAAGATGCTCTATATCTGGTAACTGTAAAGCAACGGACTTCCGATGCTGCTAATAACGATATAGCTGCTTACGGAGACTTTTTGTTTGCCGAGATGCTAGACAATACAACCTATAAGGAGTTTATATACAAAATTCCCTTAAGAGAAGGTACGGCAGGTACAACATTCTTGCTTAAGGTCGAAAATGCTCCTAAGGTATACCGTTGGTATATTTCACTGCAAAACACACCAGGTATAAACTGGTTTGCATCTGCACCTCTCACAGCTCATGTGCAATTCGACGTATCCTATCTTTATTTACGTGATTTTAATTAATTACAACATGAATATAAACTTATCTTGCGTACTTGTTTTATTAATTACTTCTTTATGCCCTTTAGCAGCGCAAATCGGTGTAAACCTCGAAAACCCGGAAGCATTGTTTCATCTTGATAGCAAAGCAAATAATACCACTGCAACTGCAGCCACAAAGTATTTTGACGATGCTATGATAGACTACAATGGCAATCTTGTAATTGGTGCAAAAACGGCCGTAACAGGCTCCAAAGTAACAGTCACGGGCGAATCCGGCGCTAAAGGTGTACTCCAAATAGCAGATGGTACTCAGGCAAACGGTTATATATTACACAGCGACAAAGACGGTGTGGGAGATTGGGTCAACTTCAAAACTTTCCCCTTCAATAAGTATTGCATATGGACTTTACAGAACTCGGCATTCAATTTTCCTTCACTGGGTAAAAGTGAAAATCTTACGGGTACAGCATCTATTGATTTCAGCGAAATAAGTGGAACCAGTACCACCGCTTCATCTATAACGATGCCCAAAGGACGGTATTTTATACTCGTCTCAGGAGAGATAGAAGCCTCTAAAGAAAATGCTATACTCCGCCTATTGGTAAATGGTACGGAAACAAACAAGGTATATTATTCAGATTATGTAAATGGAAGTATCTTTTATCAAGAATTACCGCAACAGTCTGCAATCAGCCTGCAATGGGAAGCCGTTGATACACATAATATATTCTATGAAACACCTCCGTTTCAGAAAGCTTATAAATATTCACTCACATTTATCCGCATAAAAGACTAAAAAGAACAGTATATGAGAAAATATATCTATATAATTATATCGCTTATTTTGTCTTTCAACCTCACCGCTCAGATTGGTATAAATACCTCCAACCCCAAAAGCGGTTTAAATATACATATAGACCCTAAAGGAGATACTACATCGTCTTTTGCCAACTCTACGGACGATGTGGTTATAGACAACTTGGGTAGAATGGGAATAGGAACAAATGCCCCCGAGGCAAAATTACATATACAAGATGGTAAAATAAGAATAAGAGGAGGCAATCCTCAAGAAGACAGATTCCTAGCCTCTACAAACGAAGAGGGCTTAGCCGAATGGAGATACCTGTCGATGGGAGGCTACAGAGTTTCCGAATGGTTAGTGCAAGTTGAAACCAATAATATAACCACAACTGCTGTACCTATTAATGGAAGCTCGTCTTTCTTATCTAATGAAATCGGACTTACTGCCAACGGAGGTACTTTAACTCTCCCTGCCCGTTTCAACACCTTCGGATATGCAGGTTACTTTATCATAGTTACTGCCGACGTAGAGGATGTACGAGAATATGGTAAACTACTTATCAATATAGGTGGCACGGCAAGTAACAGTTACCATACAAGACCCGAAATAGCCAGTCAAGATTACTTTACGTATTCCGATTATCTGTCTGCACGCATATGGTTTGTAAAATTTTCGGGGAATAGTCCTGCCGAAATCAGCCTCTCTTTTCAGGCAATGGATGTAAGGAGTAACGTCAACAAATCAATTCCCTATCTCGATCCACTACCCTACACTAAATCGTCAGGCATAAAAATCTGGGCAAAATTACAGATTATAGAAATGCAAGGTCGTGCAACATCGTAAGAAAACGAAGCAAAGAGCACAAACAATTGCAAATCTACCATCGTCATAGATCGCCGTGAAAAACACTGTATTTGTATTCAATTATTCAATATCAGTTTAATCTTAATAATACTTTCAGATAGTAATCAACAAAACAGATTAAACTAATCTATTTCCTTTCAAGAAAATAGAGAAACCTTTAAGGCTTTATCTCACTCCGCAGAGTAAGATAAAGCCTTATTCAAAAAATATTTAACTGTATGGATAATCCACAAAGAAAAGAAACTAAGCTCCTGTTATATATTTGCTTCCGGGCAAACAAGTCAATATCTTAGACAATATGCAACACACCGTTATTGTACTGCTACCCACCAGCAAGATGGTTACCGGAGTAGAAAAATACCCTCCCAACAATTGATAACTAAACCCGAGTAAAAATATATGCATCAAGTAAATAACATAACTCAATCGGGATATCTCTTTCACTATACCATACACCCATTTACCTTGATATGATATATGCTTTAAAATGACGAACAAACCAAAAGTCATCAACACAACATTAAAAGAGCAGAAACGCCAGCTCAACTCCAACTCCTGTAAAGTAGTTGCCGTAAATGTATTGTTATAATAAACGATAGCCGTAAAAAGATATCCTGCAACAAAACATGGGATACCAATACCAAGGCTCTTCTTTAGCGACCAGTTTACGTAAGTGCGTATATAATGTCCCAAGACCAGATAACCGATAAAGCCCGAGAAGTACCAAAACATATGAAACTCGTTCCAATAACATTCGCCATACAAATCGCCCGCATACAATTTTGCATAATGCCAAAAAGTAGAAATAAACCAAATCAGCAAGAAGCACTCTTCGCCACGTTTCGAAACCGTTTTGAGCCAAGGCGAAAACACGGGCATAAAGAGATATAGCCCGATAAGCATATACACAAACCACAGATGACCGCTAGCAGGTGTAAAATTGAACAACAATTGCAACAGATTAGATTGTATATCGGCTAGCGAAAATTCGCCCCAGAAATAAGGTAACACCGCATAAAGCACCGACCATATAATAAATGGAACTACCACTCGCACAAAACGACGTTTCGCAAAATCTTTTGTACTCCCCTTAAGAGGTAACAGCAAATAAGCCGATGCCATTACAAACAAAGGTACTGATGCCCGAAGTGCACTATCTACAACACTCACCCAAAAAGCATCCGAGATGTTACGTATACCAATAGAGTCGCCATCGATAAAGAAAAACTCACAAGAGTGAACCATTATTACCATAAAACAGGCTATTACCCGAAGGTAATCCAGAAAAACAACACGGTCATTCAGATTTAATGTTCTCACTTGCATAGTAATTAGTATTTCATTATTTTTGAACAAAGGTAACGGCTGCCAGTTAACAGTACAATACTGAATTATAACCATACGCCACAATCAATTTTATGGATGTACTTAAAACGGAACTCGAAGAAGCTTTTGCAATACAACATTTCGACAAAAGCCTATTCAACGAGCAAGCATTGATGGATTGCCGCAAGCTTATTCAGTCGCTCACCGAAATAAACAACGGATGTGCTGTGCTTACCGATATGGCCGACAACAAAAGTTATTTTTCTATCGGAACATTTGGCGACTTTCTCGGACTGTCGCAAGAAGATATATCGAAGGAAGTAATAGAGTCACTGGACGAAGATTGCATCTATCAGCATATCCACCCCGAAGATCTGGTCGAAAAACGAATGCTCGAACTTCACTTCTTTCAGTTCCTATGCAAATTACCTATCAATGAACGATTAAAGTACCGCTCCAATTGCCGCATAAGAATGACGAATCAAAAGGGCGAATATTGCTACATTACTAATCAGACTCATATATTACGCAATTCACCTTGTGGCAATATGTGGTTGGCTCTCTGCTTGTATGACTTATCGCCCAATCAAAACCCACTGACAAGTATTGATAGCCAGATAACAAATAACGAAACGGGCGAGGTTATCGCTGTATCATTATCAGAAGCAAAACGATCTATACTCTCCACACGTGAGAAAGAGATACTCCAACTTATCAAGAAAGGTTATTTGAGTAAAGAAATCTCGAAAAATCTTAATATCACCATAAATACAGTAAACAGACATAGACAAAATATTCTCCAAAAATTAAATGTAAATAACTCGCTAGAAGCCGTTCATTCTGCCGAAGCCATGAAGTTATTTTAATCGCACATTTTTAATTGTATAATAAAACACTATACTAACTATCATATTATGCTAATAAGTAACACTATCAAAAGGTTGAAGTTAAAATACCTCACCTTTATTATTCTTTGCACAATACCCCTGCTTTCTTTCTCGCAGGAAACTGAATCATTAAATCCTGTTTCATTAGAGTCTATACTATTAGAAACTCTTCCTCTTGACGGCAGAGTAGTTGACGATGACGATAGCTTCGAAGAGCTATATGACGATCTGCTGCTTGCAGAAGTAGTTACAACAGACGATTTGCACGCTCTTATCAACACTCAGCTAATCCCTGTTTTAGATATAGAAAAAGAGATATGCAAGCAGATGATAGAAAGCGAAGAGTTATCTGCTACCGTATCTAATGGAACATATACGGCTTCGCTCGAAGATGTGGAATGGATAAGAAAAGGCTTTTACTTCACCGTAGTAGGATTGGTTCGCACGATGCTCGATCTCACTCATGAAACAGACGAAACAGAGTTTGAAGATATATAACAGGATAAAAAACAACTAAAAAGCAGAACATTGGCATTAAAGTCTAATTCTGCTTTTTTAATTTTAATAAAGGAAAAAAGACCAGAAACGAGAAAAGGAATTACGTAATCAAAAGAATAAAATTATCTTTGCAAAGTACAACAAAGCAACTGTAAGTATTTAAAGCAACATTATTTAATGACAATCCATTGCTGCATCTAAACTTACCGAAGCCATAAGAAAGGTCTTAGCCCTTAAAATTAGCAGAATCGTTCATGAACAGAATAAACGCTTGTATAACAAGTATTATTTGTACAATTACAATATTTCAGTCTTTCGCTCAAGAGGGTGAAAGAGCCTTTCGTTTTCTCGAATTACCCACTTCAACACGTGCAAACGCATTGGGTGGAACCAATATTTCGGTTATAGAAAACGACATTTCACTCGTTTTCCTCAATCCCGCAGCATTGGGTCCCGAAATGAATATGAATGCCAATGTCAATTTCCTATCATATATATCGGACATAAAGGTAGGGAGTGCCATTTTCGGTAAATCCATCCGCGAAAACAATTCGTTTGCCGTAGGAGTAAATTACATTGATTATGGAGACTTTAAAGAAACAACCACCGAAGAAGTTATCGGAAGCTTCTCTGCCAAAGACATAGCCGTAAATGGTGTATATAGTCACATGCTAACCAATAGGTTAAGAGGTGGTGTAACTGCTAAATTTATATCGTCAAACTATCAGGATTATTCATCCACAGCCATAGGCTTCGATGTAGGTCTGAGTTATTATAATGAAGATCGCGAATTTTCAGCAGGCTTAGTATTAAAAAACATGGGTAGTCAAATATCGTCCTACGACGACAAACGTGTGGGCTTGCCTTGGGACATACAATTGGGTATAAGCAAAAAACTCAACAACGCCCCTATCCGACTTTCGCTCACTGCCGTATATCTTACTCAATGGGATTTTGCCCGAGTAAATGAAGCTAACGGCATAGACACCAGTAGCGACGGGTTTCTTAAAACAGCATTCAAGCATACCATTATAGGTGTAGACCTCATTCCTTCCGAAAATTTCTGGATAAGTGCAGGTTTCAACCCCAAAGTACATTACGACATGGCCTTGGAGGACGGAAATAAATTTGGCGGCTTCAACGGAGGTGCAGGTATACGCATCCAAAAATTCAGTATAGGTTTTTCACTGGCAAAATATCACCCATCGGCTACCACTTATCATTTTAGCTTAGCTGTCGATATCTCCAAATTCTAACCAAATTCTCATTAACAAAAGTGCTGCATCAAAATTCAACGAACATTTTAGACACACTATTGTTGTAAATATAGCATATATGAAAACGATTACAATTGCAATTGACGGGTTTTCGTCATGTGGAAAAAGTACTATGGCTAAGGATTTAGCTAAACAAATAGGGTACATATACATAGACAGCGGAGCCATGTACAGGGCTATTACTCTGTATTGTATACAAAACAACCTGTTTGACGGAGATGTATTAAATGAGGAAAAATTGAGTCAACATATAAAGGATATACATATAAGTTTCAAGCTGAATAAGGACACGGCTACTCCCGAAACATATCTCAATGACGTAAATGTAGAAAAGGAAATCCGTACAATGGAAGTTTCCAACAAAGTAAGCTACGTCAGTGCAGTAGGTTTTGTACGTAGAGCAATGGTACATCAACAGCAGGAAATGGGTAAACTAAAAGGTATCGTTATGGATGGCAGAGACATAGGTACTGTTGTTTTTCCCGATGCCGAACTCAAATTTTTTGTAACAGCAAGTCCCGATATCAGAGCGCAACGCCGTCTGGATGAGCTACATGCTAAAGGAGATACTAAAACAACGTTTAATGACGTTTTAGACAATATAAAACAAAGAGATTACATTGATCAGCACCGCGAAGAAAGTCCTCTGATGCAAGCCGAAGACGCTCTGGTGCTCGACAATTCAACACTAACCAAGGAGCAGCAAATGCAATGGCTCCTTGATAAATTCAATCATATCACATCACAATGAATACAATAGAAATAGATGCAAAATCGGGTTTCTGCTTTGGTGTAGTAAATGCTATAAAAAAAGCGGAAGAAGAATTGGACAAAGGTGGTATACTATACTGTCTGGGCGATATTGTACACAATAATCTGGAAGTAGAACGCTTAGAAAAACTAGGACTAAAAACCATCAATCACGAACAGTTTGCACAACTAAAAAATGCAAGAGTACTGCTTCGTGCGCACGGCGAACCACCTAGCACTTATGAGATAGCAAAAGAGAACAATATCGAAATTATCGATGCCTCATGTCCTGTAGTACTTCGTCTTCAAAGACGGATCAAAGATAAACATAAGACAGAGATAGATAGCGAGACTCAAATTGTGATCTACGGAGAGAAAGGACATGCCGAAGTAAACGGACTAATGGGACAAACGGATGCCCGTGCCATAGTTATCGAGAAAAAAGAAGAATTAGATAAACTTGACTTTTCAAGAAATATTTGTCTATTCTCTCAAACCACTAAACCGCTTGACGGATTTAGAGAAGTTATTGATATTATCGAATCAAGAATGCAAAATGGTGCTCAATTTGAGTATGTAGATACCATATGCCGACAAGTTTCGAACAGAATACCCAACATTAAGGAGTTTGCTACTAAGCACGATATTATACTTTTTGTAGCGGGACAAAAAAGTTCTAACGGAAAAGTACTTTTTTCTGAGTGTAAAAAATACAATCCAAATTCTTATTTCGTATCTTCGCCAGACGAAATTGATCCGGCGATTATCAAAAAAGGACTTTCCATTGGTGTATGCGGAGCCACTTCGACACCTAAATGGCAAATGGAAGAAGTTGAAAAGAGGATCGACGAAATTTCATCGCGTTTAGTAGAATAACTAAAACAATATAGTCTTAAGAATTATGGCAAATATTAAATGTATTGGTGTTTTAACCTCGGGAGGAGATGCCCCTGGTATGAATGCAGCAATCCGTGCTGTCACTCGTGCTGCTATATACAACAACATCGAAGTAAAAGGCATCATGAGAGGCTACAGAGGTCTTATTTTTGATGAAATCATCCCTTTCAGAACCAACAGTGTTAGTAATATTATACAACAAGGTGGTACAATCCTCAAAACTGCCCGTTGTAAAGAGTTTATGACAGTGGAAGGACGTCAGATAGCATACGAAGCAATGCAACGCGAAGGCATTGATGCTTTGGTTGTAATCGGCGGAGATGGATCTTTGACAGGTGCTCGCATTCTTGCTCAGGAACATAATATTCCGATCGTAGGTTTACCCGGTACAATAGACAACGACCTTAACGGTACCGATATGACCATCGGTTACGATACTGCTTTGAATACAATAATGGATGCTGTCGATAAAATCAGAGACACAGCAAGCTCACACGAGCGTCTGTTCTTCATCGAAGTTATGGGACGCGAATGCGGTTACTTAGCACTTAACGGAGCTATTGCAACCGGAGCTGAAGCAGCTATCATTCCCGAGAGAATGTATGCTACTGACCAGTTGGGTGAACTTATTTCACACGGATTCAGAAAAAGCAAAAACAGTAGTCTCGTACTTGTTACCGAAGGTGATATTACAGGAGGTGCTATGGCTATGGCCGAGCGTGTAAAAACAGAATATCCACAATACGATGTACGTGTAACTATTTTAGGACACGTTCAGCGAGGAGGTTCTCCAACTGCAATAGACCGTATACTTGCCAGCCGAATGGGTGCAGCAGCTATCGACGCATTGCTTGACGATCAGCGTAATGTGATGATTGGTATGCAAAACGATCAAATAGTATATGTACCATTCTCTAAAGCAATTAAGAAGAATAAACCAGTAAACGAAAATCTGGTTAATACGCTAAAAATACTATCTATCTAATAGATATTTAGAACATTATATAAAAGGAAATCATTGAACAATGGTTTCCTTTTTTCGTTACATGAATAGTAGACAAAAAATATTTAATCGAAATTGGCACTCCAATCATCCAATTTTGATTATTTTTGCAACTTATGTAAATAAAAGAAAAGAATGAAGAAGGCTATAATCATCATACTCCTATCCGTTTTAACATACGGAAGTGCTAATTCCCAATCTTTTTTAGGAGTGAGAGGAAGTTTCAACGTATCGTCATTGAGTACCGGAAGTTCAAAGAGCAGACCAGGTTTCAGTGTAGGAGCAATGTACAGTACCCAAGTATCGGATTATTGGTATTTTCAACCCGCTCTTTTATATAATCTCGAAGGAAGTAAATCAGTCAGAGGTTTTAAACCTGCCTATTCAGCATACACATACAATCTGGAAGTTCCACTTATAATGTCACGCAGATTCGGAGACGAAGATATTAGTTTTGGCTTAGATGTAGGTCCTTTCCTTAAATACGGTTTACACGGAGGATATTGGGTTGATAATCTTGAGACCAAAGAAAGAGACAGACCTAATGTATTTGACTATAAAAACAGATTTGATGTTGGTCCTCAAATAGGATTCAGCGCAATGGTTTACGGGCTTTATATTGGATACTCTTTTCAGTTTGGTGTCATAAAAGCGTGGAAAGAAGAAAGCAACAGAAGAGGAAATTACTACAACTCTTGCATGACTTTTGGCTATCTGTTTCAAATACAATAAAAAGGACTCAATTTGAGCTTATATTTTTTGATATAGAAATTCCAAGAAAAATTTCTGGAAGCAGAAAATAAAACAAAAAAATCTAAGAAATCATTCCCCCTAAATATCGAATAATTTCTTAGATTTTAAAATCAAGGTACACCAACTCTTACTATTGTTCATGAGATTCATGATGACCTTTAAGCAATCCAAACAGGACGAATACTGAGCCTAACACGATTGCCAATATTCCAAATAACCTATAAAGACTCGCTTGTGCCACATTCAGCTGTTCGCTCGTGCCAATCTGTAAAAAAAAGAATAATGAGGAAACAGCTACACAAATACCAATAATGGTATAAATTCTGCGTTTTTTCTTGCCTTCCATAATAACATCTTTTTAAAGATCTATACAGTTTAAACACACAAGCACAGAAAACGTTCACAAAAAGAAGAGTTTATTTAGTTAAAAATCAGGCTTTAACTTATCATCAAATTTGGACTTTTTTTTATTTACCTTTGTCCCTGTAAAAGAGAATCTCGGTTCGTTCGACCATAGGAGATCAAACGACACTAGACGGTACTTCTACTTATGGTACACCCTCGCCAGATATATCGGGAAAAACGGAAGACAGTAATACCGTTTGGGCTGATATTAAAGGTGTATTAACAAGTAGATACATCATTAATAACACTAGTGGAGTTGCCAAAGATTATTATTTCTTGGCTGGTAATGTTATTAATACTGCTAATATCAATGGCATTACTATGCCCAATGTTGGCAAAACACCGGAGATTACAGCTTTTATGCATTCAGAATCAATGAATAATAAATATCCTCAACTCTAATATAAACAAAGAGCTGCAAGGATAACCCTTACTGCTCTTTATATTTTTTTTAGAAAGAACCTATTTGAATAAAAATAGATAAACCTTAATCCTTTAATTGAGGTGTAGCAAAATCAGCCGGAACCCATTCATAACTGTCAACACTAAGTTCTTTTATATGTCCTATCCCCGGATAAGGTTGATGATAACCAAATATCAAAGCATTGTCTTTGCTTAGTTTTTTAAGGACAGCCACCCGAGTTTTTATGCCCAATTCAAAATCGTAGTCAAAGCTAGTCCCCCAACGTGGGTTAGTAAATAGTATACTTGTAGCATGTACAATATCTGCCATTGCAACTAATTTTTCATCGCCCGAATAAATAGTAGATATAATATGTCCCGGAGTATGTCCCGGAGCAATTTCTACCTGCATACAATCCAAAAGTATATCTTTATCAGCTACCAGTTTTATTTGAGGTTGCAGCGTTGTAAGTATATTTCGGATATGTTTTACCATAGCAACTATCATTGCTGTATCTTTGATTTTCGATCTTGAAAAATCAGGATTTTCGCTCATCCAGAAATCATACTCAACCTTTTTTGTATAAAGTGAACTACCATTATTTAGAAAATAGCGGGTTAAATTTGTAAACACTGAAATTTTACTTACATTTGCTCCTGTAAAATAACTCTTTACGCTAATAATGTCCATAAGATTAACAAACATATTTACAGATAACACTCTAAATTTTAACAATTTAGGTTTGTTTTTGTGCGTTGAAATATTAGAGAGAGAGAGAGAGAGAGAGAGAGAGAGAGAGAGAGAGAGAGAGAGAGAGAGAGAGAGAGATTAACTAGCAACCACGCTAGTAATAAAAGTATTTTAGGCGGGATTCCTCGTCTTTTTTTGTTTTTGCGTCTTTTTTACACGCGGTTTTTCACTCCCGCATATTTCCCCAATAAATATACTTATAGTTCTGTCGGTAAGCGTTTTCGTGTCACTGATTTGTTTTTTTGTTGTCGTTCACAATCGACACGAATAACTCGTTTACCTATGGCACAACTATGTCCGGCAGCAACGTGTAGTGATTACATGTTGCTGCCTTTTTTATTTGATTTTATGCAAAAATTTAAACAAACCAAACACATAAATAACAATTAAGACAATGAAAAAAAAGGTTTTATTTTCGCTCTGCATCGCTGCAGCCTCCGGAGCCTTACAAGCTCAGGTGGGAGTCAACAACACCGATCCGAAAGCATCGCTTCATATCACGCCTCAGAAAACGGACGGCACCACCGCCGAGGGTATTATCGCACCTAACTTAACACGTGCTCAATTAATTGGCAAAGATATTCGTTATACAACTGCTCAAAAAGGAGCCATTGTGTATGTGACTGCAGTTGATGGTACTATCAGTCCAAAAACAACAAAAATCACTACCGTCGGTTATTACTATTTTGACGGAACTGTTTGGCAACCGTTTAGCCAAGCCGAAACTATTGTACCTACCGAACCCTGGCAAGTACAAGGCGGAACTACCGCTGCCACAAGCAATGCACAGAATATTTACCAAACAGGTAGTGTTGCCATCGGTACAGGAGCATCAGCAGTAAGTGGTTATAAGCTGGATGTAAATGGATCAAGTAATACTTCAGGAAATTCGCGAGTTGGCAGTTCTACAGTTGTGGGAGCACAGACTGTCGGCACTACACTAGGAGTAACCGGAGCCACTACTTTAGCCAGTACTCTGAATGTAGCTGGAGCCACCACCATTGCTTCTACCGGAAATTTTACCTTAGCTGGCAATGGAGCCGGAGCCGGCAAATACTTGGCATCCGATGCTGCAGGTAAAGGAACATGGACAGCTTTACCAGCTGCTACTGTCACCACTGCTAACAATGGTCTGACTATGAGTGGCACTACGACTGAATTAGGGGGAGCTTTATCCAAAGCTACCACCATTTCAGGAACGGCAGCTAATACGCTGACAGTCTCTGCACCTTCGATTATTTCTGGAGCTCTTCGTATCAGTAGCGGTACTCCTGCTGCCGGTAAATTCTTAGCTTCGGATGCCGCGGGTAATGCTACGTGGGGAACGTTGCCTGTTACCGCTACTACCGAACCTTGGCAAGTACAAGGTGGAGCAGTAGCTGCTACTACCAATGCTCAGAATATCTATCAAACAGGTAGTGTAGGTATTGGTGCAAGTACCGCCGTTCCTACAGCTTATAAATTGCAAGTCACCGGAGACAGTAATGTGACAGGTAATTCACGCGTAGGAAGTTCAACCGTTGTGGGAGCACAAACCGTTGCAGGAACGTCTACTTTAACCGGAAATGTAGGAATTGGTATAGCTCCTTCTACACAAAAATTATATGTAAAGACAGCCGGAACTGCTGTTGCACCCGTACCTGCTGTGAGAATAACAGATGGATCACAAGGTTTTGGTAAAGTATTAACCTCTGATGCTGATGGGATTGCTCATTGGGAATATGCCAGACTTAGAATTGTGGAAGGTGTAAAGAGTACTAAAGCAGTGACATTTCCATTGAAGTATGATGCTACAGTGACTACTGGAGATGGTATTGCTCTTCAATCAGGGAGTAGCATAACTTTACCTCCCGGAAGATGGGCTGTTGCCGTTAAAACATTAATATCAATATATGATGTAAGTGCTAAAACAAACCTGACATCAAACGATTTTGCTTGGGTACGTTCCACTTTTGTGGATTCTCCTACAGTATCGGGGGCTATTAATCAGATTAAATCAGTCGATATAGAAGGTGCTTATTTAATTAGCGGGCGAGTTAGTGGACCTAAGCCTATAAATAAAAAAAATAATGCTTGTTGGGGAATGATGGATGGTCTGATAGTTATTAATAATTCTACTAATGCCAATAAAACGTACTATTATATTGTAGGTGCTTATGATACTGCCAGTAATTATGCTCAAAGTGTAGTAGAATTACGCGTGAGGGTAGATGGTTTGGAAAGCTCTATTACAGCATCTTCATTGTAATAATCTCTTTTCCTCTGTAAAAAGCGACAATAAAAAAAGTTTTAATTGTCGCTTTGCCTAATAAGCAGCCTCCCGAGTTTTACTAGTTCATGTGCGAATCAGTAACACATAACTTCAAGCATCGCTTCATATTTGGTGGAAACTATAAAATCATATTTCTTCCTTAAATAAAATAATGGAGGCTACTATCGATAGTAGCCTCCATTATTTTTTAGTATGCTTAGTTATAGGTCTTACATTGAGCTACAACCTGTATTAGGTTTCAATTGTTGGAAAAAGTCATTTCCTTTATCATCCACAAGAATGAAAGCAGGGAAATCTTCCACTTCAATTTTCCAGATAGCCTCCATACCCAATTCAGGATATTCAACGCATTCCAGACTCTTGATGTTGGTTTGAGCCAATATTGCAGCAGGTCCACCGATACTTCCCAAATAGAAGCCTCCGTGTTTGTGACAAGCATCTGTTACCTGTTTGCTACGGTTACCCTTAGCAATCATTATAAGACTACCTCCAGCCGCTTGGAAAGCATCTACATACGAATCCATACGACCCGCAGTAGTTGGTCCCATCGAACCACTTGCATATCCCTTAGGCGTTTTAGCAGGTCCTGCATAATAAATAGGATGATCTTTGATATATTGAGGCATACCTTCGCCTTTATCTAAACGCTCTTGAAGTTTTGCGTGAGCAATATCACGTCCTACTATAATAGTACCCGTAAGAGATAAACGTGTAGATACTGGATATTTACTAAGTTCAGCTAATATCTCAGGCATTGGACGATTCAGGTCGATTTTCACACCGCCTGCTTCGCCTTCTTTTTGAAATTCAGCAGGAATCAAACGCGAAGGATTATCCTCCATCTTCTCTAACCAGATACCTTCTTTATTGATCTTGCCTTTGATATTACGGTCTGCCGAGCAAGAAACTCCCATACCCACAGGGCAAGAAGCGCCGTGACGTGGCAAACGGATTACACGCACATCATGAGCAAAATATTTACCGCCGAATTGTGCTCCTAAACCAAGTTCCTGAGCAGCTTTCAACAATTTAGCTTCCATTTCCAAATCACGGAAAGCCTGTCCACCCTCGTTACCCTCAGTTGGCAAGTTATCGTAATATTTAGTAGAAGCCAGTTTTACAGTTTTTAGGTTACTTTCAGCCGAAGTTCCACCTATCGCAAATGCAATGTGATAAGGAGGGCAAGCAGCAGTACCTAATGATTTCATTTTTTCGATCAGAAAAGTCTCCAATTTCCCGGGAGTAAGCAAAGCTTTAGTTTCCTGATACAAATATGTTTTGTTAGCAGAACCTCCACCTTTGGCTATGAATAAAAATTTATATTCATCACCTTTAGTAGCATACAAATCGATCTGAGCTGGCAGATTACAACCTGTATTTATCTCATCGTACATATTAAGAGGAGCATTTTGAGAATATCTCAAATTGTCTTCTACAAATGTATTGTACACACCTTTAGACAACACCTCTTCGTCGTTGCTGCCAGTCCATACATTTTGTCCTTTTTTACCTACAATAATGGCCGTTCCCGTATCCTGACAGAAAGGTAGGATACCACGTGCCGAAATTTCAGCATTACGAAGAAAAGTGAGTGCTACAAATTTATCATTATCACTAGCCTGAGGGTCTGATAAAATTTTTGCCACCTGAGCCTGATGCTCGGGACGTAACAAAAATTCAACATCATGAAATGCGTGTTGAGCCAAGAGAGTCAAACCTTCGGGAGCGACTTTCAAAACTTCCTGACCTTCAAAGGTAGCGGTAGAAACATAATCTTTAGATAGCAGATAATACTCGGTAGTATCTTTACCCATTGGAAATGTTTCCTGATACTTAAATGATGGAGTTGCCATATTAATCAGTTTATAATTAGTTCTCTTATGTTCGTTTATCTTCAACAAAAAATAGAAGAATAAATAGTCTTAGAATATGCATTGGCAGGTTTCATAGCAATAATTAGATATTTCTATTGTACTTACCAAAGCGATAAGAAGGTCTGTGACCTTAGTTCTTTTTTGATCCCTACAAAAATAACAAAAATAATCCGAAGCAAAGGAATCTTAATCACAAAGAATCCTTACCAGAAGTCAGTAAAATGAAAGACTTTTTACTGCTTTGGCAAAAATAAACTAACGCCACTACTTACTAAAAGCAAGCACGGTGTAAAAAATATGATTTTTAGTTTCCTATATTTTTATCCGCCAGATATACAATCCCTAATTGCTTTCTAATCTCGTCAACAATTTCGATAGTTATCAACGAATTTTCGTGACTATTTATAGCAGACTCTCTCCTACCCGATTGTATAAGGTCTATAAACTCGGCAATCTCATAATAATACTCGTTCTTCTGATCACGATGGCTTATCTCCAATTCGTCTTTCTGTCTGAAGCATAGTTTTACCTGCTCAATTGTATTAATTTTATCGAGAGAGATTAATCCTTTTTCGCCTTGAATTTCGGTAGGTAAATGTGAATCTGCAATCTTCGAATAAAGTACCGTAGCATTCATACCTTCATATTCGAAATTTACAGCACCCTGCCCATCAGCGCCCGTAGACAAAATAAATCCCGTTGCACTGATCTTCTTGGGGCGTCCAAAGAGTACCACCATCGGGTAAATAGTATATACACCCAAATCCATAACCGATCCGTTTGAAAACGCCGGATTAAAAGCATTCAAAACAATACCCTCTTTCAATTTATCGTATCTGGATGAATACTGGCAATAGCTTGCAAAGTAACGTCTGATTGTACCCAATGCATCTATATTCTCCATCACAGCCTTAAAATTGGGTGTAAGAGTCGATTTCATAGCCTCCATCAAAGCAACATCATACTCTTTAGCAGCTGCAATCATAGCCTTACATTCTGTAGCATTAGATGCAAATGGCTTTTCGCACAATACATGCTTACCATGCTTCATAAACTGAATACTTTGTGATGAATGCAAAAAGTTAGGCGAAGCAATATATACAGCATCAATCAATGGACTTTGAGCCATATCTTCGAGCGAAACAAACGTATGAGGTATTTGATGTTTTTGGGC
This sequence comes from Dysgonomonas sp. GY617, assembly GCF_015233815.1. NCBI lineage: Bacteria > Pseudomonadati > Bacteroidota > Bacteroidia > Bacteroidales > Dysgonomonadaceae > Dysgonomonas > Dysgonomonas sp. GY617. Next base: position 562,990 of record NZ_JADCLR010000001.1, on the reverse strand, counting down.
AAATACATTAGCCGATTCTTGTGTGCGTGAATATATAGCCGTCAATTCGAAACGAGGATCGAGCCGTGCAGCTTCCAACACGGTATCTACTATAAAATTGGTTCCAACGATACCAAAGCGAATTTTAGATTGAGATATAGTTGTCATAGTAATTTGTTTTTATGAAGGTTTTAAACCTATTTGTTATTTTAATCTATAACAAACAAAGGCACTCAACTATTAGTTAAATGCCTTTATTTTATCTAAATAGATGTAATCTTACTCTGCTGTTGCAACAGGCTGAGCTAAAACTCCACTAATATACTTTTTCAAAGAATCTTCTTTAATCATCTTTGCATACTTTTCAACCTCTTTGCTCTTAGCTAACGATTTGCGATTCCTGTCATAGAAATTCACCACATTAGTTATAGCAGCAGTTGTACATTCAACCGGATCGGCAGAGTAATTATGCTCTAACGAGTATTTAGTCCATCCCATCATATATGCCATCAACAACCAAGGTTGTGCACCTTGAAAGGTAACAATACGATCGTCCATACCAATTTTTACAGTAGGCGATCCAGACATCCACATCAAAACGAAACGATTTTTATCATCACGCAAAGGTATATCCTGATCTAGTGGTGAATAATTCAACCAATCTATATCAGCCAAAACCTGAGGCTCTAGTTGTATATATGCCGCTGAAATATGATGCTCAGTAGAATCAATTTGTTCTACAAAAACATCTTCACCTTCCCATGTTCCGACAACAGGCTCTGCTTCATTCTGAACTTGAGCAAGGAGATTTGCTGATAGACAAATCATAATTGCCAACGATAGAATTTTTCCCATATACTTTTAAATCTTTATTTTGATTAATATTTGATGTATCAAAGATAGTGTAGTTTTGCGATAAAATAAATTTTCCTAAATAGAAATAAACTCTCACTATATTAAATAATTCATTTATTTCACCCCGTTACCTACCTCGTTTTGCAAAATTTCGTGTCTCTATACAAACAGCACATAATATAGTATTCTATTACACAAAACAATCAATAATAATAAATAATATAGGATTATAGATAAATAAAACAAACCTGACTACCAACACAATATCAACCTATTACAACTCCACCAGTAATTAAACGACCCGAATGAATACCCTGCCTACGAGCCGAGAAAAACTGATCTCCGTGAGCATAAGTACACATTCCGGCAACCTCAATACTCTCAAAAGGGATACCAGATTGAGTTAATAACAGCTCATTTGCAAACCACAGATCAACATGAAATTTTGTTGTATTAAAATCGTAATAACCAATATCATCAATCAAAAAACCAGCTTTAGCAAACTCATCAACCACCTCATTCCCCACTTCAAAATGGTCGGGAGAGATAGAAGGAGCTATTCCCGCTATCAATTTAGCAGGATCACTATTATAAGTAGTCTTCATTATAGCGACAACTTTAGAGGCAAGCTTGGCAACCGTTCCTCTCCATCCGGCATGTATAGCTGCCAAAACTTTATGTACAGGATCGTATATTAGAATAGGTACACAATCGGCAGTACCAACACCAATGCAAATATTCTTCTGATCGGTTATTACAGCATCTACACCATGTAATAACTTCGCTTGTTCATCCTTATTTTTAGAAAGGAACTCTCTGTCGATAACACAAACACCATCCCCGTGCGTCTGGTACGGAAATATTAGATTCTCTGAAGGGAGATTGAGCATAGAAGCCAATTGCCGTCTGTTTTCTATAACATTGTCAACATCATCTCCTGAATACAATCCTAAATTAAAGGATGCATAATTACCAGTACTTACCCCACCATCAATAGTGGTAGAGAAATGCAAAAGAGAGTCATAGGCATTAAGACTCTCAAATTGCAATAAGTTTGAATATCGTTTATGATCTATCATTTGATAAATAAAATATCACATCTTGTTTATTTATAAAAAATCCAGCTACGATATTATCTCGAGCTGACGAAAGACCGGAACTAATGACTTACTTTTTTCAGACAAATTATATTCTATATGCAAAGGCTTCTGCTTAATTGTAACCTTCTCCAGAAAACCCTAATCTTCGAGCTCCTTTAGTGCCAAAGCAATTGATTATTTGTTAGCTTCGAGCTCCCGCAACAATGAATTGAAACGAACAGGTTCCAAGAATGCCAGACGCAATATTTGCAACTTCCACTTACCTGAAAGCATCTTCACCAACATCTCAGCAGGACAGGTTTTCTCATCTTCCATATTATTATTTGTAGCCATATTTCTGTGACTAATTGACTGATTATTGCATTTCTATCCAGCTTTGCAGTAAAGTTACAAATTAATAACAATCAAAACATTAAAAAGATGTTAGCAAGATAAAAAAAAACGAGATAATAGTTTTGAACCATTATCTCGTTTTTGTATATACTGAGATTGCTGTATCAACAGCGAATCCTAGAATTATTTAACTGTATCGTCTTCTTCTCCTTCTCTGTAATAGAAATCGGCGTCAAAGTTAGGATCTTCATCATCATCCCATTCTTCTTCATAATCCTCTTCTTCGTCTTCGAATTCAAAGTCATCATCGTCATCATCCAATTCAACTGCTTTAATATCCAGTTTTCTATGAACAATAACATTGTCCGCAGCCTTGATATATTCACCATCCTTGTTAAGTTCAGACCAAAGTAAATCTTTTAGCTTCTGAAGATTCAAGCTAGTGAATGAAGATATAAATACATGAGGAATATCAGGAAGATCGGCACTTAGTGCTTCTGTCAGCTCCTCATCCAGCATATCAGCTTTAGAGATAGCCAGCACTCGGCGCTTATCTAACAATTCCGGATTATATTTTGCTAACTCATTCAACAAAATACGGTATTCTTCATGAATATCATCCGCATCGGCTGCAATAAGGAACAACAATAACGAGTTACGCTCAATATGGCGTAAAAAGCGAAGTCCTAAACCTTTACCATCACTAGCACCCTCTATAATACCGGGAATATCTGCCATCACAAACGAGCGATGATCACGATAACTCACAATACCCAAATTAGGCTCAAGCGTAGTAAATGCATAATTAGCAATCTTAGGTTTAGCAGTTGTCATTACCGACAAAAGTGTAGATTTTCCTGCATTAGGAAATCCAACCAACCCAACATCGGCTAGTACTTTTAGCTCCAATACAATACGGCGTTCCTGAAAAGGTTCGCCAGGTTGTGCATAACGAGGAGCCTGATTGGTAGGTGTTTTGAAGTGGTTATTACCACGTCCGCCCTTACCACCCTTCAACAAGATTATCTCTTGTCCGTCTTCCGTAATATCACACATATAGTCACCCGTCTCTGCATCATAAGCAACAGTTCCACAAGGTACATCTATAATTACAGTTTCACCTTTTTTACCGGAACATAATTTACCCGATCCACCGCCACCATGTCCAGCAAGCAAATGTCGTTTAAATTTTAAGTGCAGCAACGTCCAATAGTTACGATTACCACGAAGAATTATGTGTCCTCCATCGCCACCGTCGCCACCGTCGGGACCTCCCATCGGTATGTATTTTTCACGTCGAAAGTGAGTAGAACCTCTTCCACCCTTCCCCGAGCGACAGTATATTTTTACGTAATCTACGAAATTTGTATCAGACATATTATCCTTTCTTCTAAGGTCTCAGACCTATTTATTACTTTGGCAAATATAAGTAAAACAAACATTTATATCGAAACAATATTATGTTAAATACTTACTGTTGCCTAAAACCCTGAAACCAAGAACCGAGTTTTTGACAATAGATTCAAAACTCAATTCCTGGCCTCAAAAACTTAATTTATATCTTAATTTACTTTATCAATCACAGTCGAAATACGAGCAAATATATCTTCCACAGAACCAACTCCTTCTACAGAATACAATTTACCGTCTTTCTCATAAAGCTCTTTGAGTGGTGTGGTTTGATTGTAATACACATCCAATCGAGCTTTTATAGTTTCATAATTATCATCGTTGCGACCAGTTTCTTTACCTCTGTTCAAAAGGCGTTCGATCAGTTCCTCTTCAGGAACATCAAGACTTACAACGGCTGATATTTTTTGTCCTCTTTGTTCTAACATTTCATTCAAAGCGACTCCTTGAGGAATTGTACGTGGAAATCCGTCAAAGATTACACCTTTACATTCTCCGCTTTTTGTTTTTTGATCAAATACACTTGCAAGTATATCAATCATCAATTCGTCAGGTATCAATTGACCTTTCGACATATAGCTGTCAGCTAGCTTACCAAGTTCGGTTCCGGCAGCTTTTTCGGCACGCAATACATCACCTGTAGAAATGTGTGCCAATTTATACTTCTCAATAAGATTTGTGCTTTGTGTGCCTTTTCCTGAGCCGGGAGCTCCAAAAATTACAATATTCAACATTACTCTTTGTTTATAGTTTTAAGGTCTCAGACCTGTTTTATATTTCGAAAAGTAAACAACCAAAAGATCATATAAGACCTATTTTATTGCTTTAATCAGCATAAGAACCACAATCAGCTTTTATACCGAGAACTCTTACATTTACTTAATCTTGTAAATATCAGGTAAGTTACGACCATATCCGTCATAATCTAAACCAAAACCAACAATAAAGTCGCTAGGTATTTCCAAAGCAACATAGTCAATTTTAACATCGCACTTCAAAGCTTCGGGTTTAAACAACAAAGTAGCTACTTTTACCTCCTTAGGTTCTCCGCAAGCCAACTGATCTAATATCAGCGACATGGTATACCCTGTATCTACGATATCTTCGATAATAACGATCGTACGACCTTTTATATCTTCTTCAAGTCCGTAGATCTCTTTTATTTTACCCGACGATTTGGTTCCTTGATACGATGCCATGCGCACAAACGAAATCTCGCTTGGTACGTTTACACGTTTCATCAATTCGGAAGCAAACATAAAAGAGCCGTTTAATATGCATACAAACAGAGGATCTTTACCATCAAGGTCTTTATTCATTTCTCCTGCAATTCTATCTACAGCCTGTAATATTTCTGTTTCTGAGATAAACAGCTCAAATTCTTTATCTCTTACCGTTACGCTTTTCATACTTGAATGCTTAAAACTTTTAAGCTTACAAAAGTACTATAATTAGATGAATGATAGCAATAACTGTTCCCTTTTTTTTCGGGAATACCTAATTTACGCTCTATCAAATAAATATTACGGCCTGCAACCTTTTCGAGATTGCTCTATTTGCAATAAATACACGCTATCATTTCTTCTTGAAGAAGACTGGAGCAAAAATGGGAATAGTTCTCCAACTACCAGTCATTGGATTAAGCTCCCTCATTACCCCCGATTGAATACCAAAGCCATCAGTAATTTTAAATTCGGCAACACCTCCGTAATTAGTTTGAGGAAACATCCATCCATTATCGCCTCCAACTTTATTCATATTACCTCTGGCTGAATACTGCCCAAAGGTTATAACAGAAACATTATCGGTGAGTTCGAATCGAAGAGAGCCATTTACACCAAAATCGTAATTGGGATTCATTTGATAAAAATAACGACCACCGTATGTACCTACCGTTCCTCTCACACGATCGGAAAACTGATAATTATAATTAACATTAATAAGATTAAGAGAACCCAATGTTGGATAAGTTGTATTTGAACTTGTAGTAGATATCCAATCTCTGCCCGTTATTTTAAAATGCCCATAGGATTTGTAATCATCCGCAAATGGGTTACCAACAGGATTTGACAAATATTCATGCATTGGACCTTGATAAAATTTACGGACAAAAAGATGCATATCTAATGTCTTCTCTTGCACATCCGAGTTATTATCGATCCTATAATCAGACGACGAATTGCTATCAAGAGAGGGCCTCTTCTCGAAACCACCCGTACCCGGTTGTAATTTGTAGTTTAGCAGTTGCTCGTTCCTCTCTTTAATGAGACTTATACTATCTTTTTCTGACATAGCTTGCCCATAACAAATAGTAGTGAGCAAAGTAAATATTGCAATCAGTTGTGTTCTCATTCTAACAGTGTTTTAGTCAAACAAGTTTGTAGCCACTAAATTAATAAAAAGAAAAGATTAAAGAACTTTTTTCCAACTAAAATTACCAGCAATTAGTCACCTTAATAAAAGTCATTTGCAATAGAATCTTTACTACTTATTCTGAGAAAATCTTTTTATCATAGAAAACGTTAATTTCATCCTTCAAATACGACAATTCGTCAAAACCCATCGTTAAAAATCACTAAAAAAGTAGCAAATAGGAATGTTTTAGACTTAACTTTGGTCTAATAACAAATAAAAATCGCCCTATTATGGATAACATCGTAGAAGATTCGGACATAAAAACCTCAGCAAACTTTGTAACAGACCTCATTCACGATTTGCTTGAGAAAACAGGAATATCTGAAAGATGGATTGATATCCTTAATCTGATAATTATGCTGGTAGCAGCTATTATTATAGTATATGTGCTTCAAAAAGTAGTACGTATAGGTCTTACATATGTTTTCAAGAAAATAGAAAAAGTAACGAGCCTCTCTATTTTTAAACATGCCGAGAAAAACAGATTGCCTCACTTTCTGGCATTAGTTATACCTTATACTTTTATTATAAATACTATACCCATAATATTTGCCAACTACCCTACGCTTATAAAGCCCACGCTTAAAATAGCGGAAATATATATGGTATTTATGGTTATTTGGACTATCATGTCGATTATTAAATCGATGGCAAATGTTCTGCAAGAGAAACCAGCATTCCATAATAAACCAATGAAAAGTTATCTGCAAGTAATTCAGATCATCTTTTATATTTTTGGGGCAGTAGCCATCTATTCGATACTCACAGGAAAATCGGCAACCGCCTTTTTCACAGCAATGGGAGCAGCATCGGCTGTATTGATGTTGATGTTCAAAGATACCATCATGGGCTTTGTGAGTAGCATTCAGATATCAACCAATCAGATGGTAATGATTGGCGATTGGATTACCATGAACAAGTATGGTGCAGATGGTGATGTAATGGAAATAAATTTGACAACGGTAAAAGTCCGCAACTTTGATAAAACAATCACCACCATACCTACATACGCACTTATATCCGATTCGTTTCAGAACTGGAGAGGGATGCAAGACAGTGGAGGACGTCGTATAAAACGAGCATTTACCATTAAACAAACCGACATAAAACCTTTAACGGATAAGGAACTGGACGAATTTGAAAAAGTTATTCCATTGAGCTCCTACATAAAAAGCAAGCGTAAACAATATGCTAATCAGAACGAAGCTCTCAAGATCGATTCAAGTTCAATCATTAAAGGGTTCCAGATAACCAATTGCGACTTATTTATGCGTTATGCAACATGGTATCTGCGCAACAACCCCGAGATACATCAGGAGATGACACTCATCGTTCGTCAGCTAGCACCTTCTACACAAGGATTGCCTATTGAGGTGTATGCTTTTACCAATACAACCGCATGGTCGGAATACGAACGAATTATGAGCGAAGTATTTAATCATCTTATTTCAAGCGTAAGCATATTCGGACTAACTGTATTTGAAGTAACTGCCGGAACGGATGGTTATGACGTAAAAATAGAACAAAGTCCAAAAGACAATAAAATCACTAATTAAATATTTTACTAACATGAGAAAAGTTTTTATTTTGTTAATGATGGCAGTAGCCTCATTTTCGATACAAGCAAAAGACATTTTACCAGAAAACGTACCAGCAAAAGTGAAGTCGTACGTTTCGAAACATTACTCTAAAGTAAATAACATCGAATGGGACGATAAATCTAAAAAAGGGTATTACGAAGCCGAATTCAGATACCAAGGCAGAGAAGTTGAATTGAAGATTGCCGATAATGGAACTCTGATAGCTTCGAAAGAGGATATTCTAATAAAAGACATTCCTTCTTTTGCCACCGATTACATCAAGAAAAATTACAAAGACGCACAAATCTTAGGTGCTAATAAAAAGTACGAAAACGGATCGACAACCTACTCGGTAGGTGTAAAATTTGTAAATGACAGAGGTCACGATCGTCACCGTAATATTGTATTTGATAGCAAAGGCAATCTTATCAAAAGATAACAAAGTACCGAATTCTAAAATTCGGATGATAAAAGGACCGACACTAAATAATACGTGTCGGTCTTTTTTCTTTATCACAGGTCTAATCTTTTTTTATTGCTTGAGCTCTACAAGAGTAGTAACCCGTTATCATTCGAAAGTATATCATGCAAATACTTTCTTTTACTTATATACATATCAATACCAAACATATCGAAGCCTAAAATAATTTTATTAGATTTGTATTTGGTACGAAATCAGAAAATACAAATATGAAACGATATTACATAGGACTATTATCACTGCTACTAGCGAGTGCTTTACCTGCTCAGAACACTGTAAAAATGAGTGCTGTAAAAAGTAATGACTTTGGTGTAGCATACAATTTACCAAAAACTACGATAGTTATAAAAGCCGATGCAACCAAAACAACACGCAAGGCTGGTGAATTTTATGAGTATGCCGAACGCTACCTCAACATTTCGAACCCTATAACTCAGGACGAAACAATATATACCATAAATGCTCTAACAGCAACCACAGGAGCAATACCCGATAAGGATAAAAGCTATCTGGTTGAATTCAGAAGCGGCACAACTGTACCTTTTGTAACCCTCACTAAAGACGGACTCATCTGTGCAATAAATGCCGATGCTCAGTTTTCGCCCGTAGAGGGAGCTGCAAACACTGTCACAGAAGAGACAGTAAAAGCATTACCCAATCCTAATTCGTTTCTATCAGAAGAGACATTGCGTGCAGGCTCTAAATCGAGACAAGCCGAAATGGTTTCGAAACAAATATTTCTGCTTCGCGAAACCCGAAACAATATTCTAACCGGCGAGGCTGACAATATGCCCCCCGATGGCAATGCTTACAAACTGGTAATGGAGCGTTTAGATTCGCAAGAAAAAGCGCTGACTTCTATGTTTGCAGGAAGCGAAACAGTAGAAAGCCTAAGCAAAACATATACAATTGTACCTACAACAAAAGACATTAACAATCAGATAGTATTCCGATTCTCTAAGAAATTGGGCTTTGTAGATAGCGAAAATATGGCAGGTGCACCCGTCACACTAACCCTTATCAACAAAGAACCTGCGGGCGAACCTCCCGTACTTAGTCCGAAAGAACAAAAGGCTTGGGACGACAAGTTTGCAAAAGGCATCATCTACAACATACCCGCCAAAGCATCTATGAAAGTAGAGTTTGACAATAAAGCATGGGTAAACAAAGAAGTAGATGTTGTGCAATATGGCAAGCAAGAAGTGCTTATTCCTAAAATGTTCGAAAATAACAAACAACCTGTAAAAGTGATATTCTTCCCCGAAATGGGAGCTATCAAGCAAATTATACAGTAAGGGATTACAAACCCCCTTTATAGCTTTCAAAAAAACATAAAATTTAGACACTTGGGTTCAGAAAATATCGAGATAGAGCGTAAATTTCTCATTGCGGGAGATTTTAAATCACATGCTTATAAATCAGACAGAGTAGTACAAGGCTATATGGCTTCCAGTACAGGAGGACGAAGTGTACGCATCCGCATAAAAGGCGATAAAGGCTTCATTACCATAAAAGGAGGAAGCAGCGACTCGGGACTTAGCCGTTTCGAATGGGAGAAAGAAATTTCTTTACAAGACGCAGAAGAATTGTTACAACTGTGCGATCCGGGTGTTATCGACAAGGTACGCTACCTCATCAAAGCAGGAAAACATACTTACGAGGTAGACGTGTTTCATGGAGACAACGAAGGCTTGGTGGTTGCCGAAATTGAACTTGAATCGGAGGACGAACCCTTCGAAAAGCCATCGTGGTTGGGAGAAGAAGTAACAGGAGACAAACGTTACTACAATTCGCACTTAGTAAAAAGTCCTTATAAAATGTGGAAATCTGAATGATTGATATAAAGGTAAAGATACACGATAAGTTTTCTTTCGAATTCAAAATATCATTCATCGCCACTCGTAAAACAGTAGATGACGATGTAAATGAATTCAGTATCAATACATGGATGTTTGTACCCAATAATCTGGATATAAACCGATCGACCTATTCAAAAGAACAGTTTTATAAAGACACACAATCTAACGTACGACTTATTACCCCTATTTATGGGTTAAAAGACATATATGCTTCGGAAAACAGTCCGTTGAGCCGACTTCAAAAAGCTTTCGAAAACGAAATAAACAACCCCGATTCGCCTGAAAACATATCAGACTATACCTTTCAGATCAAAATGTTTTCGGCTATATTCAAGAGTGCATCTCGCGACAAAGCCTATCATATTGTAGAAGAAAAAGACGATAATAAAGTAGCCGAATTAGTTCGCGATTATATTCACGACGTATCCGAAATTGCCCGTCATTACCGAAAACTTGAACACATAAAGCAGATACCTTCCATTAGTGAAGACTTGCAACAGTATTTTTCGTTCGGCGACGATTTTATAGGCAATATAATTCAGCAACAATCTTTCAGGATAATGAGGGGGATCGAAAACCGATCGATATACGAAAAAGTAAAACCTCTGCTTCTGGCGCTAATCAATTCGGAGAACGAATACAAACGCAAGAAAAACTATTCGTTACTTGATACCACCGATCCGTCTAACAACTATCTCGTAGTAATGCGAAGAGGCATACTTAAGAAGTTCATCGAAAGCGATTTATTTCTTTATACAAAAAAGACCAAAGACGGAGCATTAGCCGAGCAGTTTTACTATGGCATTGCAGCCGCAGTATCTATGATCTTTGCAACCGTAGTATCTTTTTCGGCACAATTGCATTATGGCAATTTTACAACACCCTTGTTTTTTGCCCTTGTAATCAGCTATGTTTTCAAAGATCGAATCAAAGACCTCATGAGATACTATTTCAGTACTCAATTGGGTAAAAAATACTACGACACGAAACGTGAACTCGAAATACAAGACAAAAAAATAGGATGGACAAAGGAAGCATTCGACTTCGCTCCCGAATCAAAAGTTCCTGCCGAGATAATGAATATCCGTAAAAGAACACCTCTTGTAGAAGCCGAAAATAGAATCTACAACGAGCAAATTATACTCTACAAAAAGCTTGTGAACCTTTCGTCATCAGCCATCAAGAAATACAAAGGCTATCAGTTTGTAGGTATAAACGATGTTACACGCTTCAATCTTACGCACTTTATTCAGAAAATGGATAACGAATATGTACCCATTTACGTTACTGACGAACAGGATGGTTATATAAAAATGACCAGCGAGAAAGTATATGCACTCCATTTTATACTCCGCTGTCAAGGACACGAGAACCTGTACTTCCGCAAATTTAGACTTCTTTTCAACAGAGGAGGCATAAAAGAAATCACAGAGATTTACGATTAAGGTCCCAGACCTTCTTATACCTTCAAGAAAAGGCTACTTATGTTGGTATACTCATCACCTCCTTCAACAATATAGGCAGCGAATAATTATCCTTTACCTCAACATAATGCGTCAACACACAGCTCAAATACTTGCCTCTCACCTTTTGCGTAATATAGTACACAGCCAACACATTACGACCTCCCGACATTAGTTTCGATGTATTTATTTTATATGTTATCCGTTTGGCAAGAGTGGGAATACCCTCGAAAATAACATTGAGTTCCTCTTCATGCATTATTTTATATCTGCCCGAATTATTATTGTTAGCAATCTGAATCAACGTATTCAATTCGGCTTCTTTCTCAGTCTTGAAAATTGACCACCCCATCTGACCAAAACTCGCACAATGCACATTATGTGGCGATACCCACTGACAAACATCTCCCAACATTATTTCTCGCCCCGCAAAGTCTATCTTTTCCGCAACCCAGCTATCCATCGTGTATTGAGATAATTGTCTCGAAAAAACAGCATTCATAAAAGCTTTCTCTACCAAAGAATCTCTTCCATTAGCCGATTGCAGAAGCACAACCATCATCCGATTGTCTGTTTCAGGCAAGAGATAACACAACTGAAAACCCTTTGCCTCGGGTACACCCTTTACCGTTGTATTAGCCTCAATCACCCAATTTTCCCATTTTACATTCTTATCCGAATATTCTCTTTCAATATCGTTTAGGTGATACTTCTTTTTAATCTTTTGAAAACCCTTTTCATTAAAAGCGGCTTTCTCTTTCTGGATGGTCATAATATACCCATCCAATTCAAAAATCATATCGCCATTCAGAGATAACCCTTGCATATCGCTCAGAATATTCTTTTGAGAATATCCCATCAGAGGAATAAGAAATAGCAGGAGACAAATTTGTATTTTAGTCATATTTGAAGAAACAATAAACACCATATTCAAATTAGTAGAAACAGAGTACAATAATAGTGCATTTTCTTGAGACAACACTTGTCCTATTTTATAAAAGAGGTTATCGCGCGTCATTCATTATTTTGTATTATCCTCTGCTTAGATCAGAAAATAACCACACATAAAACAGACTATCCTTAACATCTAAAATTCAAGCATGAAATAAGAAGTTTAAACCACTCATTATTATCCACTTTTACATTACCATGTCCCTTACGCCAAAAGAAGACGTGTGTTAACATTTTTGTTTTTATATTCTTTTTCCTATATTTATACACATCAAATATATCAACACATGTATTTGGTGTAGCAAACAACACAAAATTACGTACGACACAAAATATACATCACAAACATTCAACACATTATGTTTTCACACAAAAGTTACCTAAAACTAGGTGAAGTCACGGGAACAGACTTTACATCATTAATCAAAAGCGGTTACGAACTAGACGATTTTGAATACGGTTTCCAACAAGGAATAGACAGCACAGGAAAGGCTGTAACCGAAGTATATGGCGGCACACTGAGCCTTACCATCCCCACATTACCACCCGATGCCATAGTCGAATGGGTATTAAACTCACGTAAGTACAAAAGCGGAGCAGTTATTATGCTAAACGAGCAGAATGAGCCTCTCGAAAAACTATTGTTCGAAAATGCAGCATGCGTTAACATGTCGCTCGATTATACCCAAAAAGGAAGAGCATACATCACCACCAAAGTTGTATTGCAAGCTGAAAGATTAATTTTTGACAACGGTTTTGACTTCGACAATTTCTGGACAAAATAAACACAAAGATTTATGAAACTAAACATACCCAGTTTAGGCAGTCTCTTTCCACTAGTAGACAGCCATGTATCAGCCACCCTCGAAATAGATGGCAGACATTACGAAATAGAGCATTTTCACATTGGTTTTTCACAAGAAGTAGATCATAAAGGACAGCCACAACACGAAACCAAAGGAGGGCAACTACTCATAACTCTCACTCAGTCCGTAGAATTCAGTATCATTGATTGGGCTAAACGCACAGGCAGACACAAAGACGGGAGAATCTGTTTTAAAACCGAATCTTCGGGAACCGTACTCGACATCAAATTCTTTAGAGCAAGTTGTATAGGCTTAAAAACAAGAGTAAGCTCAACAGAAGGACTAAGAACTGAACTAATCTTAGCTCCCGAAAAACTGAGCTTAAACGGATTGACTCACGATAACCAATGGAGGAGTTAACCTATGCCCAATCACAATACAATATCAGAAGAAGATTTTGAAATCAAGCTACGGCATGCAATCAAATATACAGGCTATGTAGAAGGCGTGGGTTATGCTGAATGGCTTCCTGTGCCTCATATATCAAGTACGCCCGATTATCCTCACGATGGTAGGATGTTTTCACAAGGTTCTAACTTCGTATCCAACGATTACGCCCTGCTTATAACACCTGTTGAGCAAACCCTGAATGAAAAGGATGTATTGAAGTCAATCGTCCAAATCAATCCCGACGGTAGTAGACTTGTCAATATGGGAAAATCGGAAAAGCCCGAGGAACTATCACGATTAGGTAAAATTGATGTCAAAATAGACACCGTAAATCAACGTATAAAAATAACTACGCACAACGTCAACGGTGATATAGAAAACATGCAGACAACAACACGCTCTCTCACTTACACTTTTAGCCAATTTAAAAACGAATATCCTTTTTTCAACAAGAATATAACTTTTTCTACGGAGCAAAAAAGTTCTATCAACACACAGGAAGTACTGAGCCAAGCAGGTAAAACTGCCTATATTGCAGGAATAATTACCTCCGAAATCAACAGACACATGGGAAAAGTATCATACTTCCGCCCCATTCGTGATGGCTGGAAAACTGTCTACCAAGCAAGTAGTAAATGGAGGTATTCAATTATACCCGGTAATATAGCAAGTAAAATAGCAAGATTCGCGAAGCCTGTAGCTGGAGTTGGAGCAGTTATAACTTTTCTTTATGATGCTAAAGGTATTGATATCTGGAGAAATTCACCGAACGATAAAAATGCTGTACACCCTGCAAAAGGAGGTATAGATATGATTTTTATAGGAATCGGTTTTGCTGGTCCTGCAGGGGCAATAGTCAGTGCTTTTTATTTCGGTATCGATGGATTTTATCCAGGCGGTTGGGCTCAGGCTCTTGAAGATCGCGACAGAAGAGAAAAAGAAGTACAAAAAATAATTCCCAAATATAGGGAAGTCCCTTATGGACCTAAATGGTAATTTATGAAAATATTAAATTGTTTACATAAGATACACAGCTTGCTTTTTTATAAGCTAGTTCGATTTGTACTACGTTTAGACAAGATGTTTATTAATATGCCTGATATGGAATGGGTAATGTATAAAGCTTTTTTCGCCTTATTCTGCATCCAAGCAATTTGGATTCTTATTTTATGGAAAGTTCTAGAAATAATTCTAAAAAAAGCAATTCCTGATTTTTTTGAAGATCAATTAATATCAAACTTATTATTTCTAGGAGGGCTCTCTATTTTTAATTATTTCACACTTATCTATAAAAAAAAATGGTTTAAATACGATAAGGAATTTGCAGGTTATTCCAAGACAAGAAATAAGGTAATCAATATAGCTATTCCTGTTTTTTATATCATTTCATTTGCTCTCTATTGTCTAGCTATTGAGATTTCTGCTAATATAAAGCTTGCAGCAAAAACAATTGATTTTTAAGGAAGTAAAAACAGTATTGTCCATTTTATTTCGTATCAATAGATTTTACCCCGGAGATTGGGAAAGGTATATTGAAGATTATAATAAATATTGTGCACCTAGCCATCCGTGGGGGCAACTAAGATAATATAACCAACTAATAATGTATTTTATCAAACAAGTATATAAATATTATTGCCTCTTATTCTATAAATTGGTTAAGACTGTTTTGCGTTTGGACGAAGTCTGTAATAAAGATTTGATTACTTTCAGTATGGAATGGGTGATGTGGAGAGCTTTTATAGCCCTATGCTTTATACAAGTAAATTGGTTCTTCGTATTAATGACAACTCTAGAAATAATTATTAAAAAGACAATCCCAGATTTCTTTGAAGATGGGTATGTATCTGCTTTATTATTTATTGGAATAGTTTTTCCCTTTAATTATATCACGCTTATTTATAAAAAAAGATGGTTTAAGTACGATGAAGAATTTGCGGCATATTCTAAAACCAAGAATAGAATAATAAATATCTCTATTCTCTTATTCTATATTCTTTCAGTTACGTTATATTTTGTTGTTGTAGAGATTTGGGCTGATTTAGGTCATGATGGAAAGATTGAAGGGTTTTAGAGCAAATAAAAACAATAGTCAGCACTTTTCATTCGGTATAGACACTTTTTACCAGGGAGGCTGGGTACAGGCACTCGAAGATCGCGACAAACGAGAAAAGGAAGTACAAAAAATAATCGCTGGATATAAAGAAGTTCCTTATGGACCTAAATGGTAATTTATGAAAATATTTAAATTATTAAATAGAATGTACATTCTATTTTTTTATAAGCTAGTGCGTTTTGTATACCGTTTAGATCAACAATTCCTTGAAAATCCTGATATGGAATGGATTATAAACAAAGCTCTTATAGCATTATCCTTCATCCAAATGATTTGGTTTTTTACTTTATTAAAAGTAATCGAAATAATTATAGGCAAAGAAATACCCTATTTCTTTGACGACCAATTAATGGACGCTACGCTACTTGTTGTTCTAATTTCTATTTTTAATTACTTTACTCTTATCTATAAGAAAAGATGGTATAAATACGATCAAGAATTTGCAGAGTATTCCAAAATCAGAAATCGAATAATTAAATATAGCTATTCCAGTTTTTTATATAATCTCATTCGCTCTGTTTGTTGTTGTTTTTATCATTTGGGGTAATTTGTGGGATGCAGGCAAGATAGAGGGATTTTAAGGAAATTAAAAAGCTCTTTATTCTTAGATCAGATACTTTTTCAGCCCGACAATTAGAATGTAATCGGTACTTTTTGTTTTATCACGTGCTTATAATTATCTTTGTCGGACGAAAAGGAGCAGCCTTTTCCGTGTAGCTTAGGATAAACCACGTAAAAAACAAAGTAATTAAAATGAAATCAACAGAATCTGCCCTAGTCTTATTTTCGGGTGGCCAAGACTCCACCACATGCCTCTTTTGGGCATTGAAACATTTTTCTTCCGTACGCACATTGTGCTTCACTTACGGACAACGTCATTCACAAGAAGTAGAAATTGCCGAAGGCATTGCCCAACGTGCAGGAGTACCTTTTCAAAAGCTCGATGCATCAATCATCAGTCACTTATCTACCAATTCATTAACCGACAACAGTGTGGTAATGGATAGAGAAAAGCCTGCCGATGCATATCCAAACACTTTTGTGCCGGGACGCAATCTCTTGTTTCTAACCTTTGCGGCTGTTATTGCCCGCAGTCATGGTATCCGCCATATAGTAACGGGCGTTTCGGAAGCCGATTACAGCGGCTATCCTGATTGTAGAGATACCTTTATCATGTCGGCAAATACAAGTATCAATCTGGCTATGGACGAACACTTCCAGATACATACACCATTGATGTGGAGAGACAAAACAGCAGTATGGCAGTTATCTGACCAACTTGGAGTTTTTGACCTTATCAGAAACGAGACCCTTACCTGCTACAACGGAATACCTGCCGAGGGGTGTGGCGAATGTCCATCGTGCCAATTACGAAACCAAGGATTAGAAAATTATTTAAAAATACGGAAACAAAATATCTGATTTTTACGTTTCTTTAAGATCACTGATCTTTTTATTAAAACCCTCATATTAAATGAAAAAAATTCTGCTCGCATTCGGTATAATCTGCTTCAGTATTACTGGTATGGCACAAAATACTAAAACAGACTTGATATTCGATGCTCTGAATCTCAAATTTTCACCTGAAGCTCTCGCTGATGCTAAGCGTGACTACGACTTGGCAAATGACACCATCAAAGCGATCATGCTGAAAGTTTACTCGATGCCCATGAGCAGTAAAGCAGAACTCATACAAAATTATGAGGAAAGGTCTGTTGAAATAGAAAACTTAAAGGACGAATTCACGAAATCAATCCCTAAAGACTTTGTAGTATCTCTGGAGATTAGAACCAAGGGAGACCTTCTTCATACAGTGGAAGGTATAGACCTCCAGATCTTCAAGAAAGATAGCAAGGGTGAATTAAAGCTGGTTGATGGTGATTGGGATATTCAATACGATTCGGACGAATTGTACACCCTACTCAAAATCATAGGCTGGGATCCGATGACCTTTAGCGGTATCAAGAATATGATGCAAATGGCAAACTGCATATCACTTCAAAATGGCGATCAAACTGAAATAGGCTTTGCTCGAAGCGGATTAGGTAAATATTCGTACCTCATCTTTCCCACTCCATTGCTAACTGTACCGCAAATAAAGGAATTCAACGACGGATGCCAATATGTATACTATAAGAAGAACGTGGTTCTTAAATATACAGGAGGAATGGCAGGTCCTCAATGCTTTACAGATTGAGAAGTTCCGCAACTTTTTAAGCACTCCAACAAAGAAAAAACTATCAAAGAAAAATTATGCAACAAGATAAACAATTGGAAAACCTTTCACTACTGGGAGGTAAAACAGAATATAAAGACAATTATGCTCCCGAAGTATTGGAAGCATTCACCAATAAACACCCCGACAACGACTATTGGGTAGCATTCAATTGCCCCGAATTTACAAGTCTTTGTCCTATTACAGGACAGCCCGATTTTGCAACTATCCATATCAATTATATCCCTGAAATAAATATGGTAGAAAGCAAAAGCTTAAAATTATATCTTTTCAGCTTTCGTAATCATGGCGCATTCCATGAAGATTGTATGAATATAATCATGAAAGACCTTATTAAATTGATGGATCCTCGATACATTGAAGTCATTGGTGTATTTACTCCACGAGGAGGCATAAGCATCTACCCATACGCAAATTATGGTCGTCCGGGCACAGAATACGAACAAATGGCTAAAACTCGTCTTTGGAATAGAAATCCTCAACAAGACTACACTAAATAAGCCACGGACTTCAAACCTCAAAAACTGAATATGCAGCCATCTTGGACATACCTACTGAGCTGAAATATATAAATATTATAAAAAAAGGAGCATTCGATAAGGATGTTCCTTTTTTTATAATATTTTCTATGTTCGCAGTTAAACAAGGTCGTGAAGTCTACAATGACGGATACTTTAATATATCTTCACAAACTAAATCGAAAATTAATTCAGACAATAAGGACAAGTTTAGTTTAACAGTTTATACATTACTATTGCATAACTTAATACACAAGCGTTATTATTTTGACACATCAACCTATTTTCTTTATGAAAATAACATTAATCAAATATCTATTTTGCCTATTCATTGGTACATCCTTGTTTTCTTGTCAAAAAGACAAGTCGCAAGAATTGATACGTGAGGCACAAAATAGCTTGATGATGGGTCAACCCGATGTCGCTCTCAATCTACTTGCTTCTATACAGAATCTCGAAAGTCTAGATGAATACAATTACATGAAGTATGTTGTAACTCATATAGGCGCAAAATACGAAGCGAAAGAGGATATTAAAGCAGATACTTTAATTCTTAAAGCTCAAAAATATTTTAGTGAAAAGGGAAATGCTCACGATCAGATATTAGCTAATCTCTATGCTGCCCAATTTTATAGTATGAATGACGACTATCCTAAAGCTTTGGAATATTATATGTACACGACTTATCAAGCTGACAAATCGAATAACCACTTAGCGGCTGGTACAAGTTTTAATAATATAGGATATATCTATTACGATCAAGATCTTTTTGATAAAGCTATAATTAACTATCGAAAAGCCTTGATTTATTATGACAAGGTGAAGAATACAGATCACAAAAAGATAAAAACATGTACCAACCTAGGGCAGTCATTCGAGGAAATTAATCAACTAGATAGTGCTTGTTTTTATTATAATAAAGCCTTAGATAAAGCTATTGAGATAAATAATGAAGCGTATCAGAGCTTTTCATTACAGAATCTAGGAGTAGTTTCATATACTATGGGAGAATATGACAAAACTGTTAAGTATTTTCAGTCCGCATTGGCTATGGATGTTACTAATAACATACAAACAAGACAAATGTATTTATTCTTACTAAATACCTATAATAAAAAGCAAGATTCTGATTCAGCCAAACGATACGCAAATTTAGTAATAAAAAATCTTCCCGAAGTAACTTTTATTTACACGATAAAAGGTATGTATACGGCTCTTTCCGAATACTATAAACAATCTGGCGACTTTCAACAAGCTTTGCAATATAATGATCTAGAGAAGAAAACCATAGAACAAATTGAGAAAGAAAAAAAGGTTTCTAAATTATTAGCTATTGACAAGGAAATTTACGTGGCTAAAAAAGATGAAGAAATAAACCAACTTCTCAAATACAAGCAATACACACGCTATATTGAAGAATTATTTTAATTATAAAATTAGATAAAAGAATTAACTTGATATTAATAAAGAAAATGATAAATATACCCAAGCAAGTAAATCTAATATTTATACAAACGAAAATATAAAACTAACATGAAAATTAAAACATTATTGATTGCGATTAGTTGTACAATATTCTTATTTACCTCGTGTGAAAAAGATGAAATGGGTAAAGGAATTACTGATGGCGGTGGAAAAGCAGACTCTATTAGTTCTCTAAATTCGGGCAATAAGACTATAGATAATAATGCTAAAGAAAATGATACTGATAGCTTATCATACAAGTCAAACAACCTTTTGGGTTTTGACATTGAATAATCCACCTTGATATTCTCTTTATAGACACAAAACTTTACATTCTATGAAACTATCTTTAACTCTAAAGTACCTACTGTACTTACTACTTATAACAGCATCTTTTTCTTGTGAAAAAGACAACTCTCAAAAAAAACTATTAAAAAAAGCTCAAGACAGCTTAATTATAGGCAAACCTGATATAGCTCTAAATTTGCTTAGCTCTATCCTGCATCCTGAAAGGATGGATAAAGACAGTTATATGCAATATATAGTTACTCATGTTGGTGCGAAATATGAAATTAAAGCAGATATCATTAACGACACTCTAATTTTTGAAGCACAAAGATATTTCATAGAGAAAGGAAATCCAGAAGAATCAGCCCTTGCTAATTATTATGCTGCACAAGTATATGATGAAAGTAGTAATTACCCAAAGGCCTTAGAATCTTATCTACTCACCCTTTACGAAGCCAGTAAATCTCAGAATCATTTATTAGCTGCCAAGAGTTTAAATAATATTGGATATATTTATTTTGAGAAAGATCTTTTTGATAGTGCTGTAATCAATTATCAAAAAGCCTTGAGTCATTATGATAGAGTAGAAAATATAGATAAAAATAAATTAAGAGTACTAATTAATTTAGGTCGTACTTATGAAGCTGATAATAAATTAGACAGTGCCTACCTCTATTTCCAAGAAGGCTTGAGCTTAGCTAAAAAAACTGATAGTAAATTAGAGGAGAGCCAACTCTATCAAAATTTAGGAGCAGTATGCTATGGTAAGGGCGAGAATGAACAAGCTTTAGAGTATTTTCAGTCTGCCTTAAATATAGGCATTACCAATAAAACACAAATACAGAAAATACATCTAACCTTACTAAATATCTACAATAAAAAGCAAGACCCAAAATCGGCTAAAGAATATGTTGACCTCGTAATAGCAAGTCTACCGGAAGTAACATACAATTATACTCTTAAAGAAATGTATGCCGCTCTAGCCGAATATTACAAGCAATTGGGTGACTACAAACAAGCTCTAGATTATAGTGAATTAGAGAGAGCAACTAAAGATCAAATTGAGAAAGAAGCAAATGCCGCAGCCTTATTGCAAGCAGATAAAAATTTCCACTTAGCACAAAAAGATAGGGAGGCTGCTCAATTACGTACACATCTTTATTTGTACTTGTCTATTGTAGCAATCGTTATTTTTATTGTACTACTATTTCTACTGTTTCTTTGGAAAGAGCATAAGAAAAACAAAGAAGAAATAAAATTACATACCGAAAAGTATGAGATCATTAAAGGAATGCTTCATTCAATGAATCAAAGATACCCACATATAGAAGCCGAAATAAAATCGATGTTGGAGGATAACGAGGAAGATAAAAAATAAAGAATACGTTGTTCAATTATTAGTAGTAGAGAGATAAAGCCCGAATAGGAAGAAGTTCCATTTGGGCTTTATTGATATGGAATTAAAATAAAAAAATACTAACTTCGCATCTCTTAGTCAGAAATTCACAATTTCTCTATATCTCATGAATACTACTAGAATCGAATTATATCGCCCCAAATACAAAGAAGATTTTGTACGCCTCAACACTGAATGGATTACTACATACTTTCGACTTGAAGAATCTGATTTACATACACTAAATCATGTAGAAGAGTATATTATAAACGAAGGAGGTCAAATTTTCGTAGCATTAGTCAACAATAAAGTGGAAGGATGTTGCGCCCTAGTGGCACATCCCGAGACGCAAACATTCGAAATGGCTAAGATGGCAGTAAGCCCACAAGCACAAGGATTAGGATTAGGACGCAAGCTTGGAGAAGCCCTCATTGCATATGCTAAAGAAAAAAGTATAAAACAGGTTTTTCTTGAAGGAAATACTTTATTGGAATCATCTATTATTTTGTATCGAAAACTGGGATTCATAGAGGTTCCCATAAAAGACTCAGCTTATGAGAGATGCAATATTATGATGGTACTTGATATTGAGTAACCTTATCGTTTAATTTCTATTTTACTCATTTTGAAGCCTCCTTTTACAAAATGAACTTTAATGGTATTAATTCCCTTTTTAAGATTAATATACCTCACCTCCAAAACACTCCAATCAGTAGTACTTCCCGAGGTCTTAAATATTGGAGTTTTCCGTCCATTAATTATTAGATAAAGAGAACCTTCTCCATCAACAGCTTTAGTTGATATATTAATCTTATAACTGCCTTGCTTTCTTGCACTGAAAGTGTATTGCAACCACTCATCGGCTTCTATACTAAATATACAATAACCATTCGACGAACTATCATCTGAGGGCATAATATCTACACCATCATTCCTATAAACACGTCCTTTATTTCCAAAACCTTTTACACCACTTGACACCCAATAGTCGGCAGTATCTTTATCGAAATAGGCATAACCATTACGTCCTAAATCGAAATCAGTAGCATTAATTACCAAAGGCATTTTTTCTTTCAGAAAAAAGTTATGAAATGGTTTAGTGGCAGTTGTTTTTACTTGTCTGAATAAGGCATCCACATAATCTCTCTTAAAATGAGTATTCTCAACCTTGTAGTCGTCTGCCAATTGCATCAATCCTTTATATGCTTCTTCGGGAGTAGGTCTCGCTCCCTCTCCTTTCCAAAATGCTTTCATTTTTTCGTATTCAGGGTTCGTAGGTATTTCCATCACACAATTGAATCCCATCTTTTTGTAAGTCCACCAACACCAACCAATGTCATTATGTTCAAAGAGTTTAATTGCATTGGTATGCCATGTATTAGAGTTCTCGCCCGACTCGCTCATCCACAAAGGTGCATTATATTGCTTACGGTATTCGAGAAAGTTGGCTATTGATTGATCATTGTTATACGTCCAATACTTATGGAAGCTGATTACCATATTATCGTCCCACAGAGGAAATATACCTTTGTAATTATTCCCCCAAGCATTACCCGAAATCACAATAAAATGCTTCCGATCTACTTCGCGAATAGCTTTTGTAATATCAATATATAGTTGACGTAAAGGCGCGTTTAATTCTTCGCGATTACCATTAAGATCTTCTGAATCCTGAAATCCCCAATTAGGTTCATTCAAAATATCGTAGCCTCCTATCCATTCTTCGTTTTTATAACGTTCGGCAAGTTTTTTCCATAGAGCAACTGTTTTCGCTTTGTTTTGGGCACTATTCCATAGTTTCACGTCCGAAGCATCAGATATCGCAAGATCATTGCCCTGTCCGCCCGGAGCAGCATGCAGATCGAGTATCAGGTACATTTCATTAGCCTTACACCAACTAAGAATAGAGTCGGTAAGCAAAAATCCACTTTCTAGCCATGTATCCTCACCCTTTTTAGGCTCTTTTTCAATTGGAAGAGTGTATAAATTATAGTGCATCGGTAAACGGATACTATTAAAGCCCCACTTAGCAAGTGAATCTATATCTGCTTTCCGTACACCATTTTTTATCCATGCTGCATAAAATTCAGAGGTTTTCTCCTCTCCTATCAAATCATATATTCGTCGTCTTATATCTGTTTGATTTTTAGCATCTCCCGACAATTGCAGCATATATGGTTCTTGCAATACCCATCCACCAAGACCGATACCACGCAAAAGTACTTCTCCATTATCATTCACAATCTTTGTACCATTGGTCCTTAGAAATCCTTTTGCATCGATACTGCTTATTGAAAAAATAATACAGATTAAAAATAAAAAATTTAATCGCATATATTTGAAGATTACATTTGTTGTCATTTCCTTATATTTTATTTAACCTAATCTTATACAGAAACATAGAAAGGCTAGAAGATAGTAGTAAGCCATACTCAATGTGCTTCGGCAGGGATCGTTCTTCCCCATTGAAAAGGTATGTGCTCATTAATTTTCTACTAAGATAAAATAAAACTTGGAAATAATATATTATTGTAGTATTTTCGCATCCGATTTCGGGATGTAGCTCAGCCCGGTTAGAGTACACGTCTGGGGGGCGTGAAGTCGCAAGTTCGAATCTTGTCATCCCGACCGAGATCAAAGCCCTGATAAACAAGCGATTAAGCATGGTTTTACAGGGCTTTTTTTCTGGAAACACACGTCTTTTTTGTTAATTTTACAGACTGTATGTGACATGTTTGCACATATTTGGACATATTTTCCAATGAAACATTGCATAAATATTGCACTTAAAATGTATTATTGACATTAAATTTTTCTTTATTCTATAATTATATTGAGATTAATAATCATCGAATAAGTGATTCTTTTATTTGTAGAGAGTGTGCTTAAGCAAACCTCTCTATCATTTTGATAACACAACTCATTAAATGCTCATATGATACTGGGATCTACCTCAAGTTTTTTACATAAAGCATTGTAATGAATTTCATCATTATTCTTTAATCCTTTTAAAATTAGAATAGCTAATCTTTCTGCTTCAGGAATATCGAGTAATGTGTTTCCCTTTTCCAGCCATGATAGATGTGAATATTCATTCGATGATCTGTTTAGTTGGCTACCAACAATTTCACTAAAAAAATCATTAAGCAAATAGAGAGGATTATTTTCTCCGGCATACTTGAATGAAAGATAACTTTCCATAAATCGCCTCATATTATTACCTATATTATATAGTAAAGTATAGTTTTCTTCATAATCTTTAATCTTATTATCTATATTATCATAAGGTTTTGCTATGTCATATATTTGCTTAAATAGGTATATATATTCTGTTGTATTTAGTCTTAAATGTCTGGGCATTATCCTAAGGACACTTTTGGATGCATCTTGCATTTTCTTTTTCTCAATTAGCAAATGAATCATGCTAGGATTATTATCGCTTAGATATAATCCTGAGATAGGAAATAATCTATGCAAATATTTAAGGAATTCAAGATTATGAGTAGATATAAATAATTGATTAAATTTCACATTTTCTATTTTATTAGCAGAAATGATAATTGTGTTTATTATTCCAAAAATAAAAAAGATATGGTTATTATCTAAGCTTGATATTGGATCATCAATATATATAATTAGATTATTTTTAGCATCTTCTTTTTGCAACTCATCTTCAATTGTAGCTACGAAATAACAGAATGCAATTAAACTACATTCTCCTTCGCTTAAATTTCTAGCATCCTCATTTCCTCTCTTTACAACAAAACGAATTTGAGGTTTTCCTTCTTCCTGAAATTCTTTAGGTTTAAGTTGTATACTATCATGTCCAAAAAAGTTTTGTAGATGCTCGTTTATCTTTTCAGCAGCCTGACTTTCATTCTTCAACTCTTTTTCTAATTCTTTTATGTCGCTTACCAATTTAGATTTTTCTTTCGTCCAATTTGATATTGTTGTTGTTAGTTGAGTATAATCGTCATAAATGCTTAGAGCTTCTTCTTTATTTTTGGCAATCGCCTGCAATAAAGCATCATGTTCAATATCTGTTAAAAAGTTTTTAATAGTATGGTATCTTAATGTTTTTCGAGCGGAATCTTTGTCTACCTCTATTGATATGCTCTTGCTATTATTTTCTTTTATCAGAGAATTAAAGTCATCTATTATTGAGTTAAATTCAGTGCTAATTATTTCCAACTCCGAAAAATCAAGATCCTTTATCGGGGTAAATAAATTTTTCGAACGATTTATAAGTTTCTCTTCTAACCAATTTATTTGCTGATTTTGTATTTCAATAGCTTTATTCCATTTCCAATCAACTTCTTCATATTTAGAATGAAGAGCAACATAAAACCGCCCCTTTGTAATCTTATTTTTTGATAAGTAATTTTCTATTATAATACGTAGTGATCCCAGTCGGTCGAGCATTGCTTGAATGTTTTGCTCTAACTCTTCTGATTCTTTGCTGAAATGCCCATCTAGTTCCTTACGTCTAGCTTCAGTAATTGGATTTTCACAAAATGCACAGATATCAGTCTCCTTATGTAAATTACGCCCAGTTTTAACCCAATTTTGTAATAAATCATTCTCAATCAATTCTTTTAATACTGTTGAAAGTGTGATTTCTTTAGATAGTAAAGCCTTAGTATTATTTATATAATCAGAAAAATTAAAGTTAAGAGGAGATACTTGAGATATAGTCTCTTTAGCTTCTTCTTTTATTATTGCTTTTAGTTGATTTTCTTCATCTTCAGATAATAAGCAGGCTAGGTTATTATTTCTAATATCATCTATATCGGAATATAAACTATTAATATTATAACTAGAGGAGAATTTTTGATTTATGAAGTTGGAATTCTTTTTTATTTCCTGATTCGCCTTATTGCCAATTCTTATTGCCAAATTAGATTTGAGACCATCTAAGTTTTTATTGGCAATATCAACCTCGGCTTTTTTCTTGTTTTGTTCAAAATTCAATGTTCCTTCTTCATATGAGCTAGTATCTTCATTTTTTACTCCTAGTTTTAGGTCAATATCCTCTATGTCTTTCTCTATATTCTGGATCTCCTTAACAATATTATTGTTATCAGCCCCCAATAAAGCAAAAGACTTTATATCTCCATTTTCATGATAGATCCAACTAAGATTCTCTTTAACAAAATCGGTATTATATACTCTTATGGTTTTAGGATAATTCAAATTATTTTGGTCTATAACAGTATTCTCCTGTGTTGACATTATAAACTGAGCATCAAGGTAATCTTTATGTAGTTCTTGTTTTTCTACGCATCTAAATATTCTTGATAATGTAGTTTTGCCAGAATAGTTTCTACCATAAATGATATTTACTTTCTTAAAAATGTCTTTGGTAGTATCATTTCCTATCTCAGAATCCCAATTGTAATCGGAAAAGAGGCCAAATTTTTGTATATCAATTTTCTTAATCATAATAAAAGAATAAAGTTTGCTTTTTGTGCTAATTTATGAATAATTTCAGATTGAAAACAATTAACCTAGAAATAAAAATGAGTAGATTGATAAGCTTATTTCAAATTAAAAATTGTGGATACTTGGATTCTTTTAATTAAAGGGTGTTAACATATAGCACATTTCTCATATAAGAAAGCACTAAATATTCTGAATTGAATTTAGACACTCTACGACGTTGATACACTAATTCTACTTTCTCTAAATTCTAATTCAAAAAAGGGAAAAAGGAATTCCGCAATCTCTGTTTTAAACTTTTCTCACTTAAACTCACAACTAAAAGCACCTAGCTTCGCATAATTTCTAATATCAATGAGTCATATTCGGAGAAGACAAATCGACATAAAAAGGGCTTCTAAAAAGCAAAAACTGACATTGCAAAAACATTGCATTTTATTTTATTAAGTTAATTTTAACACGTAAACAGCTTATAATCAGGACACATCTAACGTCTGGGGGGCGTGTGGTCGCACGTTCGAATCGTGTCATCCCGACTGAAATCAAGACCCTGTAGAACAAGCATTAAGCAAGTTTTCACAGGTTTTTTTCATGCGGTTACACGTCGTTTTTTGTGCAAATTCATTGCAAATTTGGTCTATATGGGTCGATTGTGGTTTTCAAATCTTTAGAATATCTTTAGAAAAATGTTTTTTAGATGATGTTCACCAGACGTGGTATTATCAATCTTTCTATCAATATTTTAGCGCTTCAAATACTTAGCATTTTTAGGATGATTTGTAATAAATTAATCACCAAAAAACAAACAGAACTGAATCTATTTTTTTCAGCTCTAAACAACCTAAATACATTAATTGCAGATTTTACTAATATAAACCTTTCAGTTTGCTTTTCTAACCTTTTTCTAATTATTATAATTTTTAACATTAAAACAGGTATACCATTGTAAAGATTCAATTACAATTCCTTTTCTTTATAAGTAAAACCCCAAAAGGGCTTAATTTACATTGCTTAGAATATTTTTAACTAACAATATAAGAATAATGAGAACTGGATTTTTATTGATCGCCATTGGTATTATTGCATTATTATTTACTTCCTGTGAGAAGGATGAAATGGGAGACGGAGGACTTGGTGGTGGAGGCAAAGACGACACTATACAGTCGAAAATGAGTTCGAGAAGCGAACCATTGTCAACCTATCAAGAGAGGAACAACTCATAGTGACAGTTATAACATTAACTTTTTCTGCTCTATAATCTAGATAGGCTTCTGGGTAGATATCTCCACTCCATACTCTCTTTCTTGACACATTAAACATTTTCTTATGAAACTATTCAAACGATCTAAGTACCCATTACTACTCTTCATTATTTCAATATTGTTAATTTATTCTTGTCACAAGGACAATGGGGTCTTGGATAAAGCTTGTAGTCTTCTAATTGAAGGAGAACCCAACAATGCTCTAGATTTGCTCAGCACCATTAACGATCCAGAAAATATGGATAAAGAAAGTTATATGCAATATATAGCAATTAATGTAGGCGCTAAATATGAAACCAAGCAAAGTAGTGATGAAGACACTGTAATTTTCGAAGCTCAGCAATATTTTAATACCAAAGGAAAATCAGACTACACCTCTATTGTCAACTATTATGCAGCACAATTACATGATAATAGCGGTGATTACCCAAAAGCTTTAGAATCCTATATGAGTGCTGCCAACGCCACTTCAGGCAAATATGACACCAGCCTTTTAACAAGTAAGAGTTTTAACAATATAGGACATATTTACTATCAACAAGAAGTTTACGATAGTGCTGCGGTCAATTACCGAAAGGCATTGTCATATTATGATAAAATGGATAAGGCTGATGTTCGAAAACTAAAAAGACTGACAAATGTAGGTCGAGCATATGAAGTTTCGAATCAGTTAGATAGCGCTTATTTGTATTTCGACATGTGTTTATCATCTGCCAGAGAAACTGAAAACAAAATATACGAATTTCATTCTTAAAAAAACTTGGGTGTAACTTTTAATGACAAAGGTGAATATGACAAGGCGATTGAATACTATAAGGCTGCTTTGTCTATAGATGTTCCGGATGAGATAAGCCAATCTGAAACCCCCAAAATATATCTTTATTTACTAAATATTTACAACAATAAAGGAGACATGAAATCAGCCAAACAATATACAGTTTTGGTAACCTCTAGCCTCACTGAAGTAGCTCCCAAATCTAATACTCTTAAAGAAATGTACGGGGCTTTAGCTTATTACTACCGACAAACGGGAGACTATAAAACAGCCTTGAAATATAGGGATCTGGAGATAGCAACTAAAGAGCAAATCAGTAGCGAAGCAAACACTCCAGCATTGCTGGGGGCTGATAAAAGTTTCTATATAAAACAGAAAGACAAAGAAGCTCAAATTCTTAAATCTGATGTGTTTTTTCTTATTCTACTTGGAGTTATTGTTATTTGTATTGTGCTGGCTTTTGTCTTGCTCCTTTGGAGAGAGCATAAAAAGGGCAAGGCCGAAATACTAGCTTGTACAGAAAAATACGACATTCTTGAAGGCATGTTACTTTCAATGAGCGAAAAACACACCCAGATAGAAGATGAAATAAAATCAATGCTGGAAGACCACTAACTACTCAGGATAAGAGACCTAGATTTAAAACTTCATAATTCATACTTAAATAATACAACACACACAATGTTTACACACAAGACACATCTAAGAATAGGCTCTCTTGAAAGTATTGATGCAAGCAAGCTTTTCGAAAATTCAACAGAACTGGCAAAATGCAGCTACACCTTTGCAAAGGGAATAGACGGAAAAGGGCAAGTGCAATCGCAAGCTGAAGGCGGTGTTATCGAATTAGAGCTTTCTACTCTACCAAGTAAAGCTATTATTCAATGGGCACTCAATCCCCGTAAATACGAAAGTGGAATGATCGTGTTTAGTGATGATGCCGGCACTCCTCTAGAAAAGATTCTGTTTACTGATGCCGCATGTATATCAATGGAAATCACTTATATGCAAACAGGAAGTGCCTATATTAAAACCTCCTTAATAATAAGTGCTAAGAAAATAATGATCGGAAACACTGTTTTCGAAAGTAGATGGCTTAATAAATAAACACAGACGATATGAATATCAAAGATACCGTTAGTAAATTTTTCACTTTTCCACTTGTTGAAGCTGGTGTAACTGTGCACTTAATTGTAGATCAAAAAGAATACGAGGTAGAACAGTTTAAAATAGGTTTCACTCAAACCACAGACCATAAAGGAGAACCTCAAGCTGAAACCAGAGGCGGTCAGTTAATGATAGGTCTTACACAAACTGTACCCGAAAGTATTTATGACTGGATTATCAAACCGGCACAGAGAAAAGACGGAGAAGTAGTATTTAAGAATCAAGTTAGCAGCTCCCCATTAAGGATACAATTTTTTAATGCAGCTTGTGTTAATTTTACCCGTGAAGTAAATTTATCTGGTGGACTTCAAACCAATCTGATTTTATCCCCTGAAAGATTACTTGTTAATGATGTAGAACATGAAAACTTTTGGGTGTAATGAGCAACAAAGAAAAAAACTATCCTGTCATTTCCTTTAAGGAATATATGATGATAGTACATAAGAACGAAAAATACAATGGGTTCGTAGAATATCCCGATGGTATTGTTGCGTTTGTACTAACAGAAGTAGTTGTTGAGACTATTCCCTCAGACAATGACCTGAATCGTTATACCCAATATAAAATGAGAACAGCTAATAAATATCATGAACAGATTATCACTGTTAATGATGCTATTAAGCCTAATAACCAAAATATAAACATCAGAAACAAGGAATATTCACAAAGCATACAGGAAGGGCGTATAAAGACAGCCTTTAGACTTAAAGCAGAAGAACTGAATCGGAAAATAAAATTAGAATATACCATTAGGGTTATAAAAGACCCTAATCTAAAAAATGATCTCGACAATCTGTTAGCACAATATGAAAGACTCATAAGTTGTTTGGAAAAGAAAACACCATTCAAACTCAATATCATTCCTATAGATTTGAGAAATACAGAACAAGCAAACACATATATAAAGCACTTCAATATAACAGCATTTACACCGACCTCTTACATTACTCAGGGGCTGACTGATGAAGAACAAAGACAAAGGAATTACCAAAAGGCACTTGATAACTGGAAAAATGCCGACCCTTTTGCGTCAAAAGCAGTTGAAGGAATGGCATATGGTATGGTTGGTGCTCCTTTTGCTGTAGAGGCAGGAGGAGTGTATGCTTTAAGTGCAGGGCTTAGGACTGCTTTAAAGTTAAATACTAGCATGTGGGGTTTGAAAGCTGGAATAGATGTTGGAGGGCAATGGCTAGCTAATGGAGATTTGACTGAAACAAATATTATAAGTACAGGTGCATCTACAGTATTACCTATTGTTCTTTGCTCTGGCAATCTCACTATTATAATATCTATACATAAAATCATATATAATAAGTTCATGGAATCGGTTATTTGACCGAAATAATCGGTTCAAGCTCATGTGAATATAACTGGTTAATAACGCATTGATCGTAATATTATTTTGTTGCTTTTCTTTTTTAGATTTTAATTCTTCAATTATAGGAATTAATCTCTTAGACCTTCTTTTTATAGGCGATTGTAAAGCTATAAAATTTTCATCTGTTATAGTATTTTTAAGAACAGATTCTACAGCTTTCTTATTTTCTCTGAATTTAGTATTGAATTGCTTTGCATTATATTTATTAAAGCCAAATTCGGTTTTAAAAGAGTTGCTTAGTTTCTCCATCAGTTGCTGTTTTTCTAAAATATCCAAAGCAAAGTCTGAAAGAAAGGAATCTATCACTTGCAATGCAATCATCCATCTATAATTCTCATTTGAAGTTATACTTATTTTTTTCAGAATCGATAAAATACACTCACTATCTAGATTAAAAATGGTTTCGGCATCTTCTATAAATAGGTTGTCATAACGTTCTAGTTCTCGATTGTAGGTATCTAGCTGAACTTTCCAGATAAAGTTGTCTTTTATATGGTGATTCAATTGTGTATAGAAGAGTCTTACAGCTTCTCCAAAATATAATTCATCTTTGAGTAATACTCTAATTCTTAGATGAAAATCGGGATCTGAATAACGAATAAAAAACCATTTATCTATAATACTTCTCTTTTCCAATTTGCTTATAATACGAGAGATATTACGTATTAATATTTTGTCTGCAGTTCTATTTCCAGTATATAATTTTATATAAAGCCATTTACTTCCTGGAACAAATGTTCTTTGAATCATTTTCATTCTTTAGAATTTTTATGAAAAGCAGCAATACATTCATTCAAGTACACGTCGTCTCTATTCTTAACAACAGCCTCTTCCGAATCAAATATGAACTCTTCGAATTTTATAATCTGCCTATTCTTTATTATAGAGAAAAGAGATTGAATGCTCACAACACTTTTCCAATCAATAAAAAGCTCGTTATCACCATCCGGCATAAGGACATAACGAGGTATAGAATATCTTTCCCTCCAAAGCTCCACTTCTGAGACTAATACGTCATCTTCTCTCAGAATAAAAAGATGCTGTATCTCCTCTTTCTTCACACTCCAAGTAGCAGGTGAAAGAATCGTATTTTTATATCGTACTCTTGGGCGAAATGAAAGCTCATTCGCTAAATATCCCCAATCGAAAAACAAACCTTTTCTTCCAATTTGCATTTGCATATCACTCAAAAAATGATAAACGGGCATTGAGTTATTCTGATAATTATGAGCTGTGGTTAGTCGAGGAACAATCTCTTTATTCAGTTTCTTAGATCGAATAATTAATCGCCCTTGTTTGACAGATAGCATCAAATCAGATAAATAAATTAGCTGATCTTGCGGTAAGTCTGAATTTGCCATATACAACAACTCATATTCTCGAATATGCGGACGAGAAAGAATATTACCAGTACGAGCTTCCGGAGAATGCACAATCTCTGCTAAAATTACATTAGGCATTAGTTCTTGATCTTTTTTTGTAATATCTTTCACTAGTTTTTCTATTTCACTATCAATATGAGCAAAACGAGCTAATAAGTTTGCACCACAACTTCCACTAAAAGCTTTCAAGCTTATTAATGTATCATTCTTATTTGCACGTATAATTTCAAATATAGTATATATAGTTGGGGGCAAATTATCCCAATTAGGAGCTAAATCTTTTACATCCTCATCAGTTAGAATAATTTCCTGTGCTTTTTGAGATAAACATTCTATAACCTTTTTTAGCAGAAGAGATTGAATGAAGGTAGGCTGAATGCCTCTTTGCTCTATTTTACGGGGTAAGTAAAAATTATCAGCAAGAGGAGAAATATCACCATTGTCACCTCTTGATGGATAGCCAATACCTAATTCAGGGTCTAAAGCTTCCATAAGCGGAACCTCTTTCTCTTCGTATCTGTTAGCAAAGTCTTGCTGAAATTGACTTAACAAAGTATTATTTTCTGTCAAGGTTATCTTGTTTAGGAATGTCATCGTTGATTTTAACTCCTCTAGAATTCTTGTTCCTAAGTATGCAGAAGATGCATCTCTTACCATATCTACTTGAAACAGAAATTTCTCTTCATAAGGAATTTTTATTCCATTTATTTTAGAAATGATTTCTTCATATAATCCAATCTTTTTACTTTGAGAATCAATATTTTTCAATAGACTCTCTATATTTTTTAATAAAAAAAATAAATTCTCGTCACACTCTGTTGTTTCCAATGATTTTATTATTCGAATGAAGAAATCATCACCCGTTACAGACTGGTATAATTCGCTAACTATTATCTGAGAGTCAATCAATTCTTGAATAAAAGATATAGCTTCTTCCTCTGTGATCTCATCGTTCACAAGACATGCAATTAGAACTCTTATATTTGTACCTTTTCTTGCAGTTTTAAGTATTTTATTCAAGTAAATAGACTTCTCAATTTCTGATATATGGTATTTTTTTTTCGTATTGATGTATTTATATTCCACATATCTGTATTTTTTACCGATAGAGTACAAACTTGTGTTGGGATAATATTTTATTTTATCTCTAATACCTGGCATTTCAGATAATGCATCGTAAAGTGCACATAGATAATACATATCTAATCGGGTTTTTCTATTTAGAGTATCCCCTAATTCAACATTTGTCTCCTCATTATCAACTATTTTCCCTAAAGAACAGCCCGCAAATAGACCAAAAGGGGTACAACGAGTAGACATTCGACTGATATATCGTTCTAATGAGAAAATTAATTTACTCCTCTCATTTTCAGCTTTAATTTCTCCCTTTAATAATTTTTGCAATTCCTTAGACAAAACAGGAGATGCAATATATATAGCTTCCTGAATTTTTGGATCTGATAGTTTTTGACAGAACAAATCGTGATCATGAAGAATCGGTTCTAAATGATTAAAAGGAAGAAACGGTGAGCGAAAAATAAACTGGGGAAATGGACTGTAATTCATTTATTTTAAATTTAGACAGCCTTAAAAAATAAGGCTGTCTCTGAATTAATAGGATTATAGATCCCATATTTAGATTTACGATATGACTGTTTCGATGTAAAGCAGTCATATCTAGTCTTTAATTATACGATCCAGATGTGATGTAAAACTTCTTGTTAGCAATAAGGACCTGTTGCTAAACAATCATAATTCATATCACCAGATTGCCCTGGGTCTGCACATTTATTAGAGGCCCACACCCCTCCCTTTAAATCATTCATTCCTGCATTACTCAAATTAATCACAGATTCTTTTTTCAACTTTAACTTTTTAACTTCTTTCTTTTTCATAAGTGTTTAAATTTATATTACCCTACTCTTAAGATTTTCGGGAACCTCTTTTTTTATACTAGTAAAAACATATCATCCCATTCCTGCATATCATCTAAAAGATAAGATGTAAACATCAATCCAACTCCCGAAATTCCCTCTAAGAGAGAATTATCACATATCCAAGAATCCTTCCTATAAGTTTTATAGCCAGCTAAACCATCTTCAAATCGAGCAATATCCAATGTCTGTCTAACCCAATAATTAGTAGCTGATAAAAATTCAGATCTGCCAGTTTCAATATACATCCGACGATATATCATTACGATACCTGCACTTCCATGACAAAGCCCTGCATCAAATACATTATTTTCACTTAGGGATAACCTCTTGGTAGAATCTACAAAAATCTCCAGCGCTTTATTCTTCCACTCATCCTTATTCATCGCTTTACCTGCCTGCCATAGTGATAATGCTATACCTAAATCACCATAACACCAAGCTAGCCTGCTTTTGTTAATATTTTCTTTGGATTGAATAGGGAAATGTGAACCATATAATTGGAAATCTATCTCCTGTGAAAGCAGATAGTTAACAGAATACTCAAGTAATTCTTTCACTCTAATATCTTTACTACCACCTGCAACTACACGAGATAGAAAAATAACTATACTAGAAATTCCATGAGAAAGAGCAATATTATAACCTATTTTATGGGTCTTTATATCTATAACCGACTTCCATTTAGCAATCTTGTTACTCCTATCTATTTCTGCGGTAAAATAAAGAAATTCAATAAGTTCATGTATTATCAACTCATTCGTTTTTTTCTTTAGAAAATACAACCCTACCCCTAATGCTCCATGCATAAAATCATAATTATGATTTTGTATATCCTTCCGCATTTCATTAATAAGATAATTTTCCAAGTCTGATTCCACTTCGTCAACGTCAATATCAATAAACTCGTTTTCCCTTAAAAATTCGAATAGATATAAAATTCCTGATAATCCAGAACAATAAGTATGAAGATTTATTTTAGAACCTAATTCACTCATTAGACTTTCTGAAAAAGAGTCTACCAATAAAATATATTTAGGGCTTTGAGAATAGCGAGAGTAATAGAACAAGAATAATAAAATTCCGAAATTTCCACTGTAAAGTCCATTTCCATCTTCAAGACTTCCATTTTGGATTTTATTATAAATACAATCAGCAATCTGATCGAGGTTTACTCGGATAGCATTTTTCATTAATATTAGGTTATTTAAGATAGATTTAAGCTACGCATAAACCTTACTAATTAGAAATTGATTATCGGTTTTTTTGCTAAAAATTGTTTTGTTTTAGTCTCCGTTGTGTTATTTATTAAGCTTACGATATGAATGTATCAAAGATAAAAAAATATATTCGAAATGCTAATCCATTTAATAAAACAAAAACATCAGCGATGCCAGAGCAGTTTCTCGCAAACAAGAAAACAGTATCAATATACCACCCTACCCCATTCATTATTAGAGTAAATAAGCTTTAAATACACGAAATATTATACCAGTAATAAAAAAATTAATTTGTACATTTAGTGCATAATAATCTCTAAAATTATCACATATGGACTTTGAAGAACTTTCTAAGCATTATATGGAAAAGTATAATGAATTAACTGAGAAGCGAGATAAATCGGGTATTAGAACAACTATTGATGATATCAACGAAGCCATCCGTGGGCTTAATATGGATAGAGTGAATGATGATTATTGCAAAATACTTGACTGGAATTTTTATGTCGCAAATATTGAAGGTGCGCGACTGGCTTTGAATGCTCAATTTCCGTACCTACGCTTACCATCTGCCACCATTTTTTCTATTGCCTTTGACCAAAGCGAGAAGAAATGGAAATTCAACGGAGAGATTGATTAAAAGATTTAAAACTACACTATTCTAATAAAACATAAAAGCCTTTTCGTATGAAAAGGCTTTTATTATATATACTTATTTATAATCTACTTTTATTTATGAGGATCATTACCCGATCTTCTATGAATATATTCCAACTTGCCTTGAAACACATCTGCAATCTTATAAGCTCTCGATTTGGCTTCGTCAGCAATATCTCCCGCAAAAAGTCTGTCAACCGTCTCCGTAAAAAGAGACAACCAACGATCGAAATGTTCCTTATCGATTGGTAGCTGCGCATGTGGCGGAAAAGGGTGACCCGTATATGTTCTTTCATTCAACAAAATACTTTGCCAGAAAGAATGTAATTTCGCCAAATGTTCATCCCAATGATCACCTATTCTTTCATTAAATATAGGTCCCAACAATTCATCCTTACGCACTTTGGCATAAAACGTGTTGACCATTTTTTTTATGTCCTCTAAATTCTCAATATCTTTTATCGGTTTTATCTCTCTCTCCATATCTAATTATTTACGTGTACCAAATACAATCAGTATCATCATTTTCAAAGATAATAAAAACATACAACCCACCTCTGAGATTGTAAGCATATACGGTCTTGGTTTCTCCAATGACTTTATTCTCTTTATCATCTCTCTCGTCTTCTGATCTTTATACGGAATAGATCTAAAATGAATAATAGATTGATTATTACTATAAGTAAAGCCCCCCATTTACTGAGAGGCTTACATTTATATCAAAAATAGTATTTTTATTATAAAGGAATTTTGATTTCCAGTTCCTTAGATTCATTTCTTTTTATTGTAATACCCTCAGTACCTGCAACAGCTGTTTTATCTCCAAGAGTATAAAATACAGCAAAATAAAGATTGGTTTGAGATTCAAGAACATTCAATTCCGTAAGATTCAAACTGAACTTGGCAATTCCATTATCATCTGTTATAGCCATTTTCTTAGCATCACCAGGTATGGTTGCTTCCGTTACGGGAGTATCCTTATACATATAAACCGTTTTGCCAGACTGAACAATACCTAACGCATTGGTCACCTTTACTGTTACATTAGCTCCTAAAAAGCTAGGATCATCGTCATCGTCGTCGCTACAAGAACTGAATCCGACAGCAGCTGCTGCAACGATAAATAAACTTAAAAACAATATTTTCTTCATAAAGTAATTATTAAGTAAAGCCGATCATTTTATGAATATGCCTATTCGGCGATCTGCACATATTCATTTTACACCTTTAAGCTTACAACGTTTCACTTATCGATATAAACTATAAACAATCAGACTTTATAATAAGTTTCAGTTTTAGGCTTTCCTCACTTTTTATAACATTTCGGACAAAAGAATCTGATATCTTACAACTTACAAAAAAGCCTCGAGAGATTTAATAATCTTTCGAAGCTTTCGTCTCCTGAAACAAGTATATTCTTACTATTGATTTTAGATCAATTACATCTCTTTTTTTCGGCTCTGCAACAAGTGCTGTTAAACAAAACCCATTCTATAATAGGATATCTCTTTTGAATTTTCGAATCCTAATCTTTGAGCCAATTGATACGAACCAACATTGTCTTTTCGGCAAGCCCAAACAGGTTCATATCCATTTTCCAGACAATAGTCTATAAGTGCCGAACATACTTTATTTGCCAATCCTTTTCCTTTAAACTCTTCATAAGTTTCTATACCCAATTCTAATTTATCATCATGAACATAACAAGAGAAGGCGGTAGACACTAGTTTGCCATCATAAAACAAGCTGAAGGCAACTCCTTTATTTATGAACTCATCCGCATTATTCCAAAAATGAAGAGGTACAACCGTTCCCTTCATGGCTTCAAAAATATCCTGATCAGTTCTCACAATACTAATCTTAGGATCAAGCAAATTATTTTCACGTTTAGCACTTAAATATTTCTCTTTATTGAATTTAAAATTCACTCTCACATTTAACTCTATCGTATCTGAGGAAGTATGCCTATAAGCCGCTTCGACTAGATTATCGTGCAACAAATCACCCAGAACAGCATCCCAATCCGAAGGAAATACCTGCATCCATTCCACACGATGCCTATTGCCATTTTCATTTAAAGCATACTTCTTAAACACCTTATTAAATTCGGTATTAGTTGGATCACCAAAGAGCAACGACATTCCGTATGGATGCAATATAAAGAAGGTCGTAGGACTGTCTATATCATCAACATAAACTTCTCCGTCAACCATCTTCTCCACCACAGAGCGAGCAAAGAGATTATTTGTAGTAACTGACTTTAATGGTTCTGATAACTTATTATATTGTTCTTTACCTAAAACTTTCATGTGCGAAATATCTTTTTTGAAGTTATACATTCTATGCCCGATTTTCAAAGATAAAAATAAATCTCAGCGAAAATAAAATATTTATCGGAGAGCTTTCAATTATAAATTCACTGTAATACACAATAGAAGATAAGAAACTTTGTGGCTGCTTTTTTTAATATCATTATGTAAGGGTAATACAATCAAAATTCACTAATTTTGGATTATTACTTATGTTTGGACTTGTTTCCATCTAATTGACTTATTTAAATAAAAAGATCGTGACCAGAAAAGACCTAGAAAATATAAACAAAGACAAAGAAATTATCGAATTACGAATGCAGTCGGAAGACCTCATCAATAATGTTGAATCGCTCAGTGATGAAGATTTCAGAAACGAGGCTCTACGTATTGAAAAAGAAATAGATGACCGCATTTCCATCCTATATCAGAAAATGAAAGACTAAAATAGACATTCAACAGAAAGGAGCCATCTGTGTACTTATTTATAAATAGATAATATGGCAAAAGATATTCTACTTATTAAAAAGAAATAAGTATCTCCAAGCACACAAAATTCTATTAAAAAGAGAATCAAACGCCATTTGAAAGATCAAGCCACGCTAAATTTATTATACAGCATAGACAATAGTTTAACTATATCTAAGAAAAGAGACTGATTTTTATTATTATTTTTGGCACTTAAATAATAACATCTCTGCAAATCTGATGAAACATAAAGGCTTTTTTAATTACTTTTTAGTAATAGCTTTGTTATCCGTTTGTACATTCCATTCAACAGCTCAGACTAAAAAAATCGGAGTAGTTCTCATGGCAGATACTTCCACCATATATCAATATATAGGTGTCACAATCTTCGAAAACAACACAAAGCCACTACCGCTTGATATTGCTCTTTCACAATATATAGAAAAGAGTCTGAAAGCCTACCTTACACCCGAATATGAGGTAAGTATATGCGAATTACCCGATTCGTTGAAAACAGCAAAAAAGGCATTTTTGAGAGTGGCGTAGGTAAAAAACTCAGTAGATGGGCTGATACCAAAACTGATGAATATGACATTATCATTTTTGTGAAAAATATGAATGCCGCCTTCGGATATAACTCTGCAGTATCGGCCAAAGCCCGCGGTGTATGTAAGAAACTAAAAACGCTTTACTTATACAGTACTATTTCGTATTATGCTTATAATACCTCAGAAGCCAAGCTGATGGGATATAATAACGAAGGTGGAGATTTCCTATATCACCTTAAAGATGTAAAATTCCCCAAAAACCCCAAAGACTTAACTCCCGAAATGCTTGATTATTTTAGTTATGAATTCAGGAAATACATAAATAATAGAATCGAATATTTCATTTCTAAATCGAAGTTAATGTCACCAGAAGAGCTTTTAGCTAAATCAGCATCACTGCCACGAGATAGAAATTTCCCTAGACCTGATTTACCTGAGGTGGATCCAGAACCATACAGAGACGATTTATATTAAGCACATCGTGTAAATTATAATACAAAGCAGAAAAACTTCGGTTTTTCTGCTTTTTTTCTCTCATTGCCTTCTCGAATTACCTTCTACTAAAATAACATTGAACATCTCGCGAATACGATCACGAATAAAATCACCGTACAACGATTCAATCTGAAAAGGATCACAATTAGTTGTTACAAAAGTCTTTAATCGTGAAGACTGCCACAACGAATATCGGATATGTAGAATGTGCTGCATTACATTCAACTTAGTCCCAAAATGATTGGCTGGGATGGCTTCTCTCCCCAATTCATCAAAACACATCCAAACAGGTTTACCAATGTATCCATGCTGATTGTAGGTATATAAATCCAAATCGCCCGATACGCTATAAGCATTAGCTATACCATTGCATATATGCAGCTTAAAACCATTAAACTCGAGTTTCATATATTCCGAAAATATCTGCATCAGAGAACTTTTTCCAGTACCTATATCCCCATAAATCCACAGACCTTTGTCGAGGCTATACTTCCCTTCAATACCATTGAAGTAGTTGAATAGATTGGTTACGACTCCCCTATTCGAACTATCAATCACAAATTCGGGAATGACAGTTCTTGCTATCCGCAAGAACTTCTTCTTCCGTTGTATAATCTCATAATCAGACAATTTACATGCCGATTGAATAATCCGCTCTCTTCCCATCAGTGCCTTTAGTTTGATTACTCTCTGCATTTTTGTGTTCTTTTAATTCAAATAAACCATTCCAATTACTAGCCATAGACTGCTCAATAATGAGAGTTGCCATCCTGGGGTTCTCTCTCGCTTTTACTTTCAACTGCTTATAGCACAACTCTATCGATCTTTGGCTTTTGTACTTCTGCCCTTTGCTTGTCTTGTAACTGAGCCAGACAAAGAAACTTTCCTTGAACCCCAAATCCAGAAAATCGAAATTAAACTTCTCATATCCCTTTGGGGGATTATAGGGGGAATTAGTATTTCTTTCTTCCTCTTTCTTTTCTTTCTTTAAGTTTGGGTTATCCGTGAGTTGTGCCTGAGTCATTTGCTGGGCTTCAAGCTGGGTTTTCAAGTCTCTCAACTCTTTAAATAACAAATCGATAGATGAGTTATCATCGGAGTTATCGGGTTGGGTTGTACCATTATAACTATTGTATTTACAGAGTGTTATAACATTCATACCTTGAGAGGTATCTACTTTAATCATTCGTTCTATTTTCAGTTTGCCTAAGAATGTTTTTACTTTCTGCTCACCCCAACCCCATTTTCGAGCCAGATAGCGATTTGATGCGGGATACTGCCCTCTTCCAAAACAAATTTCTCTACCTCCGATACGCTCAATTTGCTCAGTTGCCTCAAATCGTGCCGACTGTATCAAGTCGATCCACGCTTCGCACTCTGAAAACGTACGGGCTGCTTCCCACATTTTATGAGAGAAAAACTTCCGGTTAAGTTTAATAAATCCTTTATCCATATATCAATTTTAGAAAGGTCTTAGACCTCTTGTTATGTAATTCAGACTTATAGATAAATACTGGTACTTTTCCATATCCTAGAAGACTATAAATATTATTAATAAACAAAGTATAACCAGTGACAAACAAAGCAAGCCTACCACAAAGTGAGGCAAGCTTGCTGATTGATTTATAATGAGAAATCTAATTATTAGTTTAAGACAACTTCTTTATAAAAAGATTTACTTCCCAAGGCATATACTTTGTAGTAATACCCGATGCTTCATCATAATATCCCTCAAATACAATATAATTTCCGGTAAGACTTCCAGGATCATATCCTAAGGCAGAAACTTGTTCTTCATTCGGGAAAATAATAGTAACAAAACCATCTTTCACGGGGATATTAGACAAAATAGATGTTCCACATTTTATTGTTCGATAGGTAGATTCA
Source organism: Dysgonomonas sp. GY617 (assembly GCF_015233815.1). NCBI lineage: Bacteria > Pseudomonadati > Bacteroidota > Bacteroidia > Bacteroidales > Dysgonomonadaceae > Dysgonomonas > Dysgonomonas sp. GY617. Next base: position 520,369 of record NZ_JADCLR010000001.1, on the reverse strand, counting down.
TCTATGGGATATAACATTATGGTAAAATCCTCATCGATAATTTCGAAAGTATCGGCGTCTCTAACATTAAAAAGTACATTTTGAAAATTCACTCCTAACATAATTGTAAAAATTTAGTTATTAATACAGCGTGGCTATCTCAGAAGAAGAAATCTTATTCAGATTATTACGACTAGTCATCTTCTCTTCTCCTATTGTATAGATAAAAAAAGCCCATTTTAATAGGTACAAAGAAGTTATTCCCCCGACTGAATCTTCTTAATTAAGTGTAAAAAAAGAAAGGCTACCCCCTAAAGGATAGCCTTGACTGTTAACTAGGTGTAGATTAGAAAGCTGATATTAATTGAGTGTAATTTTATATAGATTCGATGTATAGCTATTTTTAACAGCAGCTACCACATAAAAGATAGTTGCATTATACTTTGTTCTAAAATCAGAAAATTGATTTTTTCATTCTATGTGTCGTTTTTATAAAGTTTGAGGATGCAAGGTAAGGAAAAACTTCATTTTAACAAAAAAAGATAAAACTCATTTATCAAAAAATTTGTGCAATAAAAAAAGCCTATCCTAAGGGACAGACTAAACAATTACCTAATAATGAATCAGATTGATTTTATTTAGAAACAAACCATTTTTCGTTCTTCAAAGGAACATAAGTTTTCATTTGAAGCAACAAATCATCAATATCATTACTTACAATCAATAGATCGAGATATTCTTCTTTCAAGAAACCATCACGACTCATTACCTTAATAAATTCTAACAAGGCATCGTAATATCCATTTACATTGAGCAGTGCTACCGGTTTTTTATGTAACGATAGTTGAGCCCATGTTAATACTTCAAACAGCTCTTCCATTGTTCCAAAACCACCGGGAAGTGCGATAAAACCATCCGACAAATCTGCCATCTTGAATTTACGTTCGTGCATCGTATCCACTAAGTGAATTTCGGTGAGCGATTTGTGTTCCAATTCTTTTTCTGCCAGAAAGTGTGGTAGTACACCAATAGCTTTACCACCATTGTTGAGTGCTCCATCGGCAACTGCACCCATCAACCCTACTTTAGCTCCACCATATACCAATTCTACGTTGTTTTTGGCTAGGGCTTTTCCTAAAGTTTCGGCTTTTATCTTAAAAATATCGTTCGAACCTGAACTCGAACCACAATAAACTGCTATTCTTTTCATTTTTTTTGTTTAATTTGTTACTACAAATATAAAACGTTTTTTGCCGTTTATAGTTACAAAGAGAAGACATATCTGTTACAAATTTATTAAGAGTATTTAAAATCTGAATTAAAGAAACTTCGCATATGAAACAAGTATTTATTTTAATCGTTGCTGTATTGGCTCCGATATTGGCATGGGGACAAAATGGATGGAAAGATCTGGCAGTTACCGAAAATTTGGAATATTATATAGATTCTACCAATGTAAAAATGGTAGACGGGAGTATCTATGCAACCATCAAAACGGTATATATGACGTCTGAAAGCAAAAAAGCTTATGTTGACAAAATAAAAAGGGTCTTCAAAAAGAATGCTGACAAAAAAATCAAAAAGTGGGAAAATTTTAGCTACTCCATTACCTATGGTTTATATGATTGTACGCACAAACGATTCAAAATATTAGAGGTGAAAGATTACACGGCAGATAACAAACTCATTATAGCAACTAAATCGAAAGAAGAAAAATCGCCTTGGTTATTAGTAGATAGCGAAACAGTGGGAGACTTCGTTCTGTTTTACATCTGCGATCAGAACATATAAATTCGGAGTATTAGAAAATTGAGACTTAACAATTAATTTAGCTGCATGAAAAATATAATAGAATTTCTCTCTCAACTGAAAGAGAATAATAACAGAGACTGGTTCACAGCAAACAAGGCTTTATATAAAGACATGGAAAAGGAGTTTAATGCCTTTGCCGAAAAACTGATTGAAGGTATTTCGAAATTTGATTCTTCAATCAAAAATCTGACTGCTAAAGATTGCACCTTCCGTATATATAGGGATGTACGTTTTTCGCCGAATAAAGAGCCTTACAAAACACATATGGCTGCTTATATTTGCCCGAACGGTAAAAAATCGGGATTGGCTGGATATTATTTTCATGTGGAAGCTCCCGAATCTAATTACATTGGAGGACATCTTTTGGCTACCGGTATACACAATCCCGAGCCAAAGGTATTACAAAGTATAAGGGAAGAGATTTTAGATAATGGAGACGCTTTTATAAAAGCCATTAAACATGCTAAAGGTTTTGAATTAGACGAAAACTCGAAACTAAAGAAAGTTCCTAAAGATTTCCCTCAGGATTATAAACATGCTGAATATTTAAAGCTTAAAAACTACTCTCTTATGAAATTTGTGTCAAATGATTTCCTTTTGAGCGAAAATCTTCTGGAGAATTGTTTAACAGAATTCAAAAAAAACTTAGAATTTAATCAAATATTGAATCGTGCTGCAAATTTTGCTTTTGAAGAAATATGATCTCTTCTAAGCTCTAAAAATAAAATTTAAGCCTTGACTTTTATCTTCTAAAAGTCAAGGCTTAATAATGCTTATATTTCTCAGTGTATCAGATTGAATACAAAATAACCTGTGGCATAAGATGCGCATTAGAGGTGGTAGACATAAGCTGCCATTGAATTGGTGTAGCAGCACCTCCGGCTCCAATTACGGGTCTTACCAATATCTCCATAATCTCGCCCGCCACTCTATCACCTAAATACAAAGAGGTGGTAAAAGTAATTACATCTCCTTTGGTTCCTACCAAATAATATTCTATTTGGTCAAGATAAGCAGTAGTACCCTTCTTTCTTACATATATATAGCCACTCAAAATATTATCGCCTATCGCATCAACTCTATTATATCCCCACCATCGGAGGGTAACCAAATATTTTCCATTTTGAGGTATAACCATATTCTCATTCAGTGCGAGCACAGTAAAACCATCAAAAGGAAATACCTGCCCAAATGTACTGGCTCTATAAGCTTTTGCATAAGACGCCGGTTGCTCCGTCCACATAGCTGTGCCATCAGCCGTTACAGATTCTAATACCTTAGCTGCAAACGTCGAATTATCTTCTATACGTAAAGGACTATAAATATTAGAAATATCTCCAATCTCTACTTTAACGGAAGGTGTAAGAGTTCCTAAGCCAATATTACCGGCTGTTGTTATCACCACATCGTCTGCTATCTGAGCCGCAGTAGGGCTTGCACTATTATTACGCAATGCATCTACATGAAATATCCCCAATGGAGTTTCGGTATTTATGCCTATTTGTGCAGATACAAAGGCTACGGATGAAATTAATAAAAATAAAAATAGTATACGTTTCATATTATTTCACGAATTAATAAACACATATTCAGACACGATAAAAGAATACTGTAGTCAGAGCAGTATCGAGAGTCCATTGATTATTAGCTGTCTGAGGCTTTATTACCAGATAAAGTTTGTCTCCCGCCGAAGCATTCAGAACCTTAAGGAAGGTATAGACTGTGAATTTCTGACCACTGATACCTGCAAAATAATTTTCGGTAGAATCCTCTCCTAAAGTTGAAGCATTAATTGTGTTCTTATAAACTATAAAATAACCCGATGCTCTCCCCCCGGTTCCACTTGTAACTCTGTAAGTTGCCGTCATACGAATCATTATAATATAACTTCCTGCTACACTTATCGGAATATAATTGAGTCCACTACTAAGAGAAAGAGTATAAGCCGTTTGAGATGCCATAGCACCTGTAGGGGCTGTAACCCTGAGTTTGTATCCCCCACTACCTTTTAGCATACCCCATTTTGCATATCCCGAGGCATCACCCAATAGTACCATACCATCGCCTTCGCCTCCATCTACCATCTTAAAAGCTCCATATGGCGTATCGGAAGTTATATCGAGTTTAGCCTTTCCTACTGTGGGCTGTGTAGACTGTCCCAATATAAGTGAGCCTGCCTCGTCTACCACTACATCATTCTTAAAACGATTGACCGAGGTGGTTGTATTATCTGCCGCTGCATCAATGTAAAATATACCTTGAGAGTTTTGCGTATTGATAGACACTTGTGCAAAACAAACGAATAACGAAGGGAAAAGTAATCCCCATAGAACTATATATTTCTTCATTCCTATAATTTTTTCAGATATTATAAACCATTATACTCGGATAATAGATTGTATTGGTTAATTGACTCCCCGATAAGCCTAAGCCTGTAGCCCATGCATATCCGTCAATAGGCTTGATAGCGAGATACAATACATCTCCCGCGGCTAAATTGGAAGCAAAGAGACTCATGGTGAATGAAAAACGTGAATAATTTGTTCCTGTTGCTGCAACATAATTAGTAGTTTCGTCGACTACAGATTCAAACGTACCGGTTACTTTTCGCAATTGTATGGTTGCTGCCGACATAAGTTTGGTACCAATCGGCAAGCCACTTATAGAACCCCACCAACGCAATGTAAAAACATAGTTACCTGCTCTTGGAATAGTAATACGTTTATAGCCGGGAGCATTCACCTCAGCAGGCAATTCGGTATATACATTTTTGGCGTATGTTTTTGGCGATCTGCTGTAATAAACTACCCCATTGGGTACAGGCTTATCCTTCCATGTAGCTCGCCCGTCAACATCCGAAAAAAGATATTTGTTCACACCTTCCGATCCATCGGCAATACGAATAGGTTTTGTTGTTGAACCTGTGGTAAAAATATGCAGTTTTGCCGTGGGAGAAACTACCCCCAAGCCCAAAGCTCCTGACATATCAATCAGAACATCATCAAGCTGTTGGGCTGTAGTAACGGTGTATTCGGAAGTATTATTTCCTTTTGCATCTATATGAAACACACTTTTGGAAAAAGGTGTCCGAGTATTGATACCTACCTGACTATACAGCGAAATAGATATAGCAAGTATCAGAAGTGATAAAATCATTTTTCTCATTCTCTAGGTCTTATTAGTTAATTGTTCATTTATTAGTGTGAAAAAACAGCGGAGTATAATCACTACACCCCACTGCTGGACATAGTTTGCCTCTAGGTAAGTTGTGTATTTGTGCACGATCCAAACGACAACAAAAAGGATCTATTGCACAACAATAGTTCTTACCAATCAAACTAAGAATATATTTATAAGGGGAATATATTGCACTTAAAGAATAAGTGATTTTTAAACACTTATTAAAAAAGGGTCGACAAACCCTATAAAAAACTAGAAAAGGAGAATATTTTAATGAGCGTGAAGTTGTATTACTCTCTCTCTCTCTCTCTCTCTCTCTCTCTCTCTCTCTCTAATATTTCAACGCACTTATCCAAACTTAAATCGTTAAAATTAAGCTTATTATCAACAAATAATGATGCTGATTTGATAGTTAAGTGTGCCGTAAGAGTCTGCATAAATCGTTTATAAACATTTATTTACTGGCACAAAGATATGTATTAAAATCATATTTCAAATATGGTAAATCTAATTCTTATTTGGAAAATAGCTTAAGATATTTGCCTTTCATCTTCTTTTCAAATTTAACACACGCAAGTAATTGAATTGCAATAGTTATACATAAAACAAATCACGATATAAATAGAATCTATTTGCATATTTTTCAGATAAGATAACAAAAAACAAAAGCTTATAATCACATATATAGAATAATAAGACAATAAAGGAGCAATAACAAGAAACGATAAACAGTAAGAATAATTTAGAGAAACAATATCTCATTAAAATATCCCTAGAGTTCATTTAACAGTTAAAGTAAAAATTTAAAACCCTAAAAAACAAAGCAGGTATATACTCTAAAATAGAATATACACCTGCTTTAAAATATACTTATATCTCTAAATTGAATACAAAATAACCTGAGGCATAAGATCGGGACGTGCTGCATTATTTATAAGCTCCCATTGAAGAGCCCCTACCGTACCATCTGTTCCGATCACAGGACGGATCAAGACCTCAATCTCTTCATTTGCCGCTCTGTCACCTAAATATAAAGAAGTGGTAAAAGTAAGAACATCGTTTACCGTACCTGTCATATAATATTCGATCTGATCAAGATAAGCAGTAGTACCCTTCTTTCTTACATAAATATAACCACTAAGAATATGACGTAACGAAACATCGAGCCTATTATATCCCCACCAACGGAGAGTAAGTAAATATTTTCCTTTTTGAGGGATAACAATTGGCTGATTCGTAGCCAATACCGTTATAGTATTATAATAGAACTTCTGCCCAGCCGTAGTAGCTCTATACGATTTGGCGTATGATGCAGGTTGCTCTGTCCAAGTCGCTATACCATTAGCATCCGACTCTAATACCTTTGCCGACATGGTAGAACCATCGTTAATCCGTAAAGCATCATTTGCACCCTTTACGATTTCCAGTTTCACCGACGGAGTAAGTGTTCCCACCCCCATATTGCCTGCGGAAGTTATCACTACATCATTCAATATCTGGTCAGCCGTAGGTGTTGCCGCATTATCACTCGCTGCATCCACGTGAAATATCGATAAAGGACGTTCTGTATTTATCCCGATCTGTGCATAAGCAAGACCGAATGATATAAGCAATAAAAAAGTTAATCCTACTTGTTTCATAATTTACTTAACTTAATGGAAGAATATTTATACGCGATAAAAGAATACGGTAGTCAAACTAAGATCCAGAGTCCATGTACCAGCCGTTTGCGGTTTCATCACCAAATATATCTTATCGCCTACCGCCAGATCGAGTGCCCGAAGTACGGTATATGTAGAGAATTTTTTACCACTCAAACATTCCATATACATTTCTATCGAGTCAATACCCATAGTAGCGGTATTTACAGTATTCTTATGCAGATAGAAATATCCGCCCGTACGTCCCAATGCACCGGTATATGTAGCAGACATTCTCACCATAACAATATAGCTTCCCTGCTCGGTTATCGGAATATAATTCAACTTGTTGCTAAAAGTCATTGTATAAAAAGAGCCTGTTGCCATAGCACCCGTAGGAGCTGTAAGGGAGAGCTTATACCCTCCACTACCTTTTAACATACCCCATCGGGCATACCCATTGGCATCGCCCAACAAAACCATACCATCACCTTCGCCACCGTCTACCATTTTTAGAGTGCCATAAGCCGCATCGGAAGTAATATCTACCTTTGCCAATCCAACTGATGGCTGTGTAGCTTTACCCAATACCAGCGAACCGTTGGCATCTACCATCACATCGTTCTTGAAACGATTTGCCGAAGTGGTTGCATTATCAGCCCCTCCGTCAATGTAAAATATGCCTTGCGGATTTTTAGTATTTATTGAAACCTGAGCTATAGTGATAGAAGACATCAAAAGCGACAAACCTAATAGAGTTATATATTTTTTCATTCGTTTTTCTTGTTTTCAAATATTATAGACCATTATACTCGGATAATAAATAGTTGCTGTTGTTTGCCCTGCACTCAACCCTGCACCTGTTGCCCAATTGTAGCCATCATCGGGTCGGAGTCTTAAAAACATAACATAACCTGCGGGAAGGTTAGAGGCAAAAAAACTTACGGTAAACGAAAAACGGGTGGTACTCCCTCCCACTCCCGTAACTGCAGTATAATAAGTAGTCTGATCGAGAACAGTAGCCGTAGTTGCATTTACATACCTACATAGCTGAATAGTGGCTGCCGACATTAGCTTCGTGCCGATAGGCAAAGCATCTAAAGCTCCCCACCATCGCAAGGTAAATACATAGTTACCTGCTCGGGGTATTGTGATACGGCTATATCCAGCAGAATTAACTTCTACGGGAAGTTCCGTAAATACATTTTTGGTGAATGTTCTGGGTGTGGCACTATAATAAACAATACCATTGGCTATGGGTTTATCTTTCCATGTACCCCTACCCTCGGTATCTGAGAAAAAGTATTTGTTAACACCCTGCGATCCGTCTGCCAAACGAAGTGGCTTAAGTGTGCCATTGGATGTATCTATATGTAGCTTTGCCTTCGGTTGTAGTACACCAACACCAACATTGCCCTGTTTATCAATCACCACATCATCTGCTGCTTCGGCAACTATTGCCCCCGTAGACGATGTATTGTTTCCTTTACCATCAATGTGCAATACACTACCGGCATAGGGGATTCGAGTATTTATTCCTACTTGACCAAACAGTGAGACTGAAATAATCAGTACATACCCTAATAGAATTGTTTTCCTCATTTTGTCGTTCTCATTCATTAAATACGTTCTCTCTCTAAATAAAACAGAGAAGGACAATCACTAAACTTCGCAACTGAACACAGTTTACCCATAATCAAAAAACATTAAGCCCAATAGTTCCCCAACCAATGGTACAACAGAGGTACTATAAAATGTATATTTAGTGCAGATACAGATATAACTACAATAATAAACACACAATTTTATGTGACCTCATTTTTTAATGTCACAATAGAATATGATTATGATATATAACAATACTCGTACACTGTCTCACACGATTGGATACAGCAACTTAATTTGCGATAGTTAAAATTCAGATTTTTACAAACAAAAGCGTCAGTGAATAGTGTTGTCATTTTCAGTGATAAAAAAAATGTTAATTTCCCGTTTAACAAATGCAAAGATAATCCTTTTATTTAAAATTCTGACAAAAAAGGATTATTACTCTCAATTAATGAAAAAACACCTTCCATTTTAACAATTAAAACAATTAAAATCTAATTAACTGCTCTTTTTTTACACAATTATGTTGTAAAACCAACTAGATTTTAATACTTTTGCACACACGCAATAATATCGAAACGAAAAATTGCACTACGGACATAGTTATGCCATAGGTAACGCCTCGGTTACAAAAGAAAATTGAACGACAACAAAAGAAACAACAACCTATCAATACTTTTGATAGGTTTGTTATTTTATACAATATACCAATACAATAAGGACTTCTAGCTTAATAAGCAATAACTTTCATGCCTTTAGTAAATTCCATCCCATCGGGCTTAATTATGCCAAATTCGGAAGTTGTTCCATGCAACATCCCTGACGAAGCAGTGGGTCTGAAAAATATCATTCTAATTTTATCCCCGGCTGCAAATTTATACAAAACAGGAGGTACATGAACAGTTTCAACGTATCTATCGATACCCGGACCCGAAATCAAATATCTTGAACCTGCCAGACTTGTCCAACTACTTGTATTAGCATTATAAAGTTGTATTACAACATTAAGGGTAGCCAAATTTTTAGCTATACTGGTTATATCAGCCAGAGTTGTAGCAATAGCGCTACCCACCCTATAATTGATATAGCCACTCAATTCGTAAGTGCCTGCTTCTTCAAAAGTAAAAGTATTGTCGCTATTCAATACCATAATATTGTTGGACTTAATATCACTCTGAGCCCATGCCACTATAATAGGTTCGGCTTGATTAAAGCTATCAGCCACGCTTCCGTTAGGTGCATATAACTGATTTGTACCCGACTGTATAAGAAACAATTTAGCCGGCACATAAGCCGCTGTACCCACGTGTCCCTCATTATCTACAACAAGTATTGTAGCATTAGTTAATGGAGGAGTATCGGTTATTATCATATCTCCTTGGACATGAAGTGTGGACTGCGGATTCTCGGTATTAATACCCACCTGAGCATTAATTATACTTGTAAACAAAAGACAAGTAATAAGTAATTTTATTTTTTTCATTTGATGAAATATTTTGTAGTGATATACTTTATATTCTTTTAGTTAGTGTTTTATGAATCAATTACTACTATTGATAACCTTCAGACCTTTGGTAAATAGTAATCCTTCGGGCTTTTGGATACCCAATTCGGAAGATGTAGCGTGTGGGGAAGCAAAGTTGGCTAGAGGTCGGTAAAAAACTACACGTATTTTATCGCCCGCTTTAAAATTATAAGCTACAGAGGGAATCATAATCGTTTCGGGATATTTATCAATACCAGGACCCGATGTTAAGTATCTAACACCTGCTATATTACGCCAACTGTTTGTGGCTACCTCGTACAACTGTATAGTGACATTGAGCGCAATAAGATTAACAGCAATAGAAGACACTTGAGCCAAAGTAGTTGCCACTTTAGCTCCTGCCCTATAATTGATATAACCACTCACTTCGTAGGTGCCTATTTTATCGAATGTAAACGAATTATCCGCACTATTAAATGTCATTATATTATTACTTATAATATCGCTATTACTCCATTCTACAATTATGGGGGTAGCATTATTGAAACTAGCAATAATCGGGTCGGTGGTCGCATATAACTGATCGTTTGACGACTGTACAATCATTGCTTTTGCTGTTTTCTGAGTGGTGTATACACGCCCCTTATTATCTATCCCCAACGCAGTGGGGTTAGAAAGAATAGGCGTATTTGTCACTCTCAGATCTCCTTCAACATGAAGTGTAGCTTGCGGATTGGTTGTACCAATACCTACCTTTTGTTGAGCATTAAGAGTGTTCACAAATAATAGGCAAACCAATATTGTCTTGAATGTTTTCATTACTATTGTCTTTTGGGGTACTTTATATTTTATTGATTGGATTTTTCGGGGCACAACATCACTATGTAATCGACACCAATTACATGAAAAAATTGTGTTTAGGAAATGTAAAGACGTGAGAACGCATCTCAAAAAATATTTTCCGAGATTTATTTGTTTAAAATGAAAATGATTAGTTAGCTGTGTATAGTCTCTCTCTCTCTCTCTCTCTCTCTCTCTCTCTCTCTCTCTAATATTTCAGCACAATTAACCAAACCTAAACAGTTAAAGTTTAGATTATTATCTAGTGATATATTTGTTAATTTTACTTGAGCCATTATTGTAATGAGTTATTTTACAGGGGCGAAGATAGTACTTTTTATAATACAAGAAAAATTTTAATGTATATATCTTTGATTGTATAAAAAACCACGCAAGGTGTATTGCGTGGTTTTTGTTGGGTATAAGGTAGGATCTTTATTGGTTTATAGTTATTGATTTTGTCGTCTAAACTCTTCTGCTTGTAATATACACCAGGCAAAGGCATTGGCGGTAAAGGTGGTATTGTCAACTCTGTTGCCTGTGCCGCCAAAGTTCAGACGGAAGCCGGGGTAATTGGTAAAGGTTCGGCCATTTATGGTTCTATTGGTTAGGACGAAGGGACAGACATTGCTTAGTACATTGGCGTAGGTTCGGGCTTCGGAGGAGTTAAATCCGCCGTCGCCGATAAATACGAAGGGTAGGTTTTTGTGTCGGAAGATGGTGACTCCTTCGGCGGGACGGGTGGTGTTACCGATTTCTCTGGCGCCGGAATAGATGACGACTTCGTCTAGGGGGAGATTGGTGACATATTGGGTGGTGGAGGCGTCTTCGCCCCAATTTCTTCCTAGGATATCATTGAAGGGGCCTCTTAGGATGGGGTCGTCGTCTCGACAATAATAGGGACGCATATTGGCGGGCATATTGGTGCTATTGAAGCCTAGGGTATAGTTTGAGCCTGGTCCTGCTCCTCCTGCTGAGGCTATTGCGGGGGAGGGATAGTCAAACAATAGGTTCATGAAGTTGGCATTGGAGGTGACTTGTTCTGAGCAGATCATAAGGATGCCTCCGGATTTTACAAATTCTACGAGCTTGGCGCATTTGGCGGCGTCTGAGGCGTTGCCGGTTCGATAGAATTCGGTGTTATATCCGATCATAAAGATGTCGACTTTGGAGACGCCGTTGGTGCCTTTGAGCAGGGATTCTAATTTGGTGTCTGACATATTCTGCCAGGTGACGGTTTCTAGGGCTATGATGTCTCGGTCATCGTCTGTCCAGCTATTGGGGCTGGTGGGGATGAAGTTGGAGAAGGGGGAGGTGGAGACGTTATTGAAGCCTTGGAATTTCATGATGGACCACTGGTTGTAACCGAAGTTATTTTTGTCGGTCAGCAGGGTATTTATGTTGTTGGGGGGGGGTACGGTTGTCTACGATTCCGGCATTGTATGAGTAAAGGGGGCCTGTGGTATTGCCTAATGTCATCAGCCGTTTACGGGGGATGAGGATGCGGATGGTGGCGGTACAGGAGGCTGTGGAGCTTTCGCTGTTGGAGGTTATTGTTACGATTTTATCGGCTAAACCTCGGGGGACGCCGGTTCCTTCTAGGTATACGACTTGGGTGGAGGCGCTAAGGACGGCTTCGCCTTTGAAGCTGATGCCGTCTATGGTGTTGGTTTCCAACATGGCTATGGCGCCATAGGAGCTGGAGGGGATATTGGTGATGGTGACTGCTAAGCGGTGTGATTGGCCGTTATAGGGGTTGGGGATGTTACTGAGGGCTTGGTCTTCGAAATACATGCCTTCGACGATTGTGGCTGCGCAGCTCATTGTAAATTTGGGACGGGCGGCGGTGGAACGGACGTTTACTTTGAAGCTACAATCGCCTCCGCCTCCATTGGAGGTTAGGGTGAATTGGTCGGGGGTGTCATCACTGGGGCTGATTAGGTCGGTGCCTTGGGTGTGACGTATGGGTTGGCCTATGCCGGGAACGGTTAGGGTGATGGTGCCGGTGGTAAAGAAGGTGCCGGTGGTTTCGTAAAAATAGCCGTTGTCGGGATCGGAGGTGGCGGAGATGCTGTAGGAGCCGATACGGGTGATATTGAGGGTTACTCGCAAATAGTTGGAGGGGGTGAGGGCTACGCCATCGCCGTATTGTCCCATGACTTTGACGGAGTCGCAGATCATGTCGAAGTGGGCTTTGCCCATCTTACCGCAGAGGCTTTGCCATTCTTGGTTGGTTTTGGAGTAATAGTTGTAACAGTCTTCGTCTATGTTATAGATCATGAGACTGTTGGCGGTGGTGATATTGGAGACGTCGATCTGGTCTCGCTGAAGTTCGCTCATGCGAGGGATCATTATGCCTTTGGGAATGGTGTCGGTGCCGTTGGCCAAAAGGTTGCGCACATCGAGCTCGGTCAATATGTTAGGGTTTTCAGTGTTGATCCCGACCTGAGCAGAGAGCATACTGAATAAAACCGAAAACAGAATTAATAAAAAAGTCTTTTTGTTCATCGTTTTTAAAAATTTAAAAAATAAAATATATTAGTTAATGCAAAAATGCAAATATACGAAAAAAGTGTCAACGTGTAATCACTACACATTAACACTATGTATAGCTCCGATTTAGATGAAAATCTAAGTCGTACAAATTCTAAACGACAACAACATAGGGAATGTTCTATACGACTAGTATTATCGGCAGAGCTATAACTTTTATTAACTTTTATTAAAGGATACAAAAAAAGACACACTAATGAGTCACGAAAACGCAATAAGTGTGAAAAACAGATATTTCTCCTTAAAATTTTAGAGGTAAGAAGTGTTAAGCATGTAGATGCGTTATTTAGCTCTCTCTCTCTCTCTCTCTCTCTCTCTCTCTCTCTCTCTCTCTCTCT